>CAZIDY010000043.1:0-23348 GCA_964538505.1 uncultured Limnobacter sp.
GCATCCACGAGCAGGCCGAACGCGACCTGCGCGCGCTGATGGGCATTCCCGATTCGTACGCGGTGCTCTTCCTGCAGGGCGGCGCGACGCTGCAGTTCTCGATGGTTCCGCTGAACCTGCTCGGCGAGCGCAAGGGCGCCGACTACGTGCATACCGGCGAGTGGTCGAAGAAGGCGATCCAGGAAGCGCGCCGTTTCGGCGAGGTGAACGTCGTCGCGTCCGGCGAAGACCGCCAGTTCACCTACGTTCCGCCGCAGTCGTCGTGGAAACGCTCGCCCGACGCCGCCTACCTGCACTACTGCGCAAACGAGACGATCGGCGGCGTCGAGTTCGGCTTCACGCCGGATGCAGGCGACGTTCCGCTGGTCGCGGACATCTCGTCGAACTTCCTGTCGCGCCCGGTCGATGTCGAGCGACATGCGCTGCTCTACGGCGGCGCGCAGAAAAACATCGGCCCGGCCGGGCTGACGATCGTCATCGTGCGCAAGGAGCTGCTCGGCCGCGCACGTGCCGGCATGCCGACCATGCTCGACTACAAGGTGCACGCCGACGCCGACTCGATGCTGAACACGCCGCCCACCTGGGCGGTGTACATCGCCGGCCTCGTCTTCCAGTGGCTCGGACGCCAGGGCGGCGTACCGGCGATCGAGCAGCGCAACATCGAGAAATCGAAGCTCCTCTACGACTACCTCGACTCCACGTCCTTCTACACGAATCCGGTCGACCGCTCCGACCGTTCGCGAATGAACATTCCGTTCCGGCTGCCCGACGCGGCGCTCGACGACCCCTTCCTGAAGGGAGCGAAGGAGCGCGGCCTGCTGCAGCTCAAGGGCCACCGCTCGGTAGGCGGCATGCGCGCGTCGATCTACAACGCGATGCCGATCGAAGGCGTGCGCGCACTCGTCGACTGGATGCGCGAGTTCGAGAAGAGCCACGGCTGAGGAGAGCGAAATGCGCGACCCGATCCGCGTGCTGGTGCTGAACCAGATCTCCGACAGCGGCCTTTCACGACTTCCCGAGCCCGCGTACGTGGTCGGCACCGAGATCGCCTCCCCCGACGCGATCCTGCTGCGCTCGGCCGACCTGCACTCGATGACGATCCCGCGCTCGGTGCGCGCGATCGCGCGTGCCGGCGCCGGCACCAACAACATTCCGGTGGCAGCGATGAGCGGTCGCGGCGTGCCGGTGTTCAACGCGCCGGGCGCGAATGCCAACGCCGTGAAGGAGCTCGTTCTCACCGGCATGCTGCTCGCCGCGCGCAACGTGCCCGAAGCACTGCGCTTCGTCGACTCGATCGACACCGGTTCGAACGACGTCGAGACGCTCGTCGAGCAGCGCAAGAAAGCCTTCTCCGGCTTCGAGCTGGCGGGGCAGACGCTCGCCGTCATCGGCCTGGGACGCATCGGCTGCCTGGTCGCCGATGCGGCGATCCGGCTCGGCATGGACGTGATCGGCTACGACCCCGAGATCACCGTCGACGCCGCGTGGAGCCTGCCGGCGCAGGTGCGAAAGGCGCATTCGGTCGGCGAAGCCCTGCGCGCAGCGCGCTTCGTCACGCTGCACGTGCCGCTGCTCGATGCGACGCGACGACTGATCAACACCGAGGTCCTGCGCAACGCGCAGCCGGGCACGGTGCTGCTGAACTTCTCGCGCGAAGGCGTCGTCGACGAGCCGGCCGTGCTCGCCGCGCTCGACGAACAGCGGCTGCTGCGCTACGTGTGCGACTTCCCCAGCAGCGCCGTCATTGCGCACCCGCACGCAACCGCCCTTCCGCACCTGGGCGCGTCGACGCGCGAGGCCGAGGAGAACTGTGCGCGCATGGTTGCCGACCAGCTGCGCGACTACCTCGAGAACGGCAACATCCGTAACGCGGTGAACTTCCCCGACACCTGGGCGCCGCGGGAATCGGCGTTCCGCGTCGCGATCGCCAACGCGAACGTGCCCAACATGCTCGGGCAGATCTCCACCGCGATGGCGCACGCCGACCTGAACATCAACAACATGCTGAACAAGTCGCGCGGCGACATGGCCTACACCATCGTCGACGTCGACAGCGCGGTGTCGGACGAAGCGATCGCATCGATCCTGCACATCGACGGCGTGCTGTCGGTACAGTACCTGCCTGCCGCCGACTGAAACGTCTGCAGGACGCGGGTTTAGAATGGCGCCCCACGGCGTCGCGACCGGTCGCACTCGCACTGCAGCTGCGTTCCGCCGGCCCGCAGAGCCTGATCACCACGAAACAGAGGAGATCCCGATGGACCGCCGTTCCCTGCTCAAGGCCGCTGCCGCATCGACTGCGCTCGCCGCGCCTTTCGTCATCACGCGCGCGGCGCACGCACAGAACTACCGTCCCGAATACCGCGTGTCGACCGTCGTCGGCACCGCGTTCCCCTGGGGTCAGGGCGCGCAGATCTGGATCGACCTCGTGCGCGATCGCACCCGGGGCCGGATCAACATGAAGCTGTACCCGGGCGTCTCGCTCGTCAACGGCGACCAGACGCGCGAGTTCTCGGCGATCCGCCAGGGCGTCATCGATCTGGCCGTCGGCTCGACGATCAACTGGTCGCCGCAGATGCGGCAGCTGAACCTGTTCTCGCTGCCCTTCCTCGCGCGCGACCACGCGGGCATCGACGCGATGACGCAGGGCGAGGTCGGCAAGCGCATCCTGGAGATCGTCGAGAAGGCCGGCGTCGTTCCGCTCGCGTGGGGCGAGAACGGCTTTCGAGAGCTCACGAACTCCAGGCATGAGATCCGTACGCCGGCCGACATGAAAGGGCTGAAGTTCCGCGTCGTCGGCTCGCCGATCTTCAACGACACCTTCACCGCGCTCGGCGCGAACCCGACGCAGATGAGCTGGGCCGATGCGCAGCCGGCGCTCGCCTCCGGCGCCGTCGAGGGCCAGGAGAACCCGCTGCACCGCCAAGCTGCACACGCTCGGCCAGAAGTACGTGATGATGTGGGACTACGTCGCCGACCCGCTGATCTTCGTCGTCAACCGCGACGTCTGGAATTCGTGGACGCCGGCCGACCGCGACATCGTGCGCGCCGCCGCGCTCGAGGCGGGCAAGCAGGAGATCGCGCTCGCTCGCAAGGGCCTGACGAAAGACGACCAGTCGCTCGTCAAGGAGGTTGAGGCGCTCGGCGTGAAGGTCACGCAGCTCACCGATGCCGAGAGGAAGGCCTTCGAAACCGCCGTGCACCCGGTCTACGAGAAGTGGACGAAGCAGATCGGACCCGATCTCGTGAAGCAGGCCGAGGCCGCCGTCGCCTCGCGCAGCAAGTCCGCCTGAGCACGCACCTGAGCACGCACCTGAGCACGCACCTGAGCACGCGTCCGGCGCGAACGGGCCGACCAGACACGGAAGCCGCCTTCCGCCTCCGGTCGGCCCTTTCTCTTCGCTGATGACCGACTCCACCGAAGCGCCCGCCAGCGGCAGCGATCCACGCGTCGCGCCCTTCGCGCGGCGCCTCCCCGAAGACTGGATCGGCGCGGCAGCGATGGCACTGCTCGCGCTGATCACCTTCGCCAACGTACTCGCGCGCTACTTCACCAACCAGTCTTTCGCGTGGACCGAGGAGATCTCGATCTCGCTGATGGTCGTGGTGACGATGGTCGCCAGCGCCGCCGCCAGCGCGCGCAACCGACACATCCGGATCGAGTTCATCTACGACGCCGGATCCGCCCGTCGACGCCGTGCGCTCGCGCTGTTCTCGGAAGTGGCGTCGATCCTCGCCTTCCTGATGCTCTTCGGCCTGTCGCTGCGGCTGCTGTGGGACGACTATCGCTACGAGGTGACCTCGCCTGGCATCGGCGTTCCGCAGTGGTGGTACACCGTGTGGCTGCCGGTGCTCGCGCTGCTGATTGCAGCACGCTCGGCGCAGCGCCTCGTGCGGCTCCTGCGCACGCCGGCCGCGCACTGACCGCAGGGCGGGCGCGACGATGATCGACGTCGCGATCTTCGTGCTCTTCATCGTGCTCACGCTCGCCGGCGTTCCGATCGGCGTCGCGCTGATGCTCGGGGGCTCGCTCGCGATCGGCGCGGCCAACCTCGGCTGGCTGTCGATTCCGAACAACTTCTATGCAGGCATCGCGAAATACCCGCTGCTCGCACTGCCGATGTTCGTGCTCGTCGGCTCCGTGTTCGACCGCTCCGGGGTCGCACACCGACTCGTGCAGTTCGCGCTGGCAATCGTCGGCCGCGGCCCGGGCATGCTGCCAATGGTCGCGATCGGCGTAGCGATGTTCATGGGCGGCATCTCAGGCTCGGGCCCGGCGAGCGCCGCCGCCGTCGGCGGCGTGATGCTCGCGTCGATGGCGCGCGCCGGCTACCCGGCGGCGTACTCCGCGAGCGTGATCGGCGCGGCCGCCGCCACCGACATCCTGATTCCGCCGTCGATCGCCTTCATCGTCTACTCGGTGATGGTGCCCGGCGCGTCGGTGCCGGCACTGTTCGCCGCCGGGCTCGTGCCCGGCGTGCTCGCCGGTTGCGCGCTGATCATCCCGGCGATCTGGCTCGCGCGTCGCCACGGCTTCGGTGCCGGCGAGGCGAACATCGAACGCCCGCGCTTCCTGCGCGCACTGCGCGAAGCAACGTGGGGCCTGTTCGCACCGGTGCTGATCCTCGGCGGCATGCGCATGGGCTGGTTCACGCCGACCGAGGCGGCGGTCGTCGCGGTGTTCTACGGTCTGTTCGTCGGCGTCGTCATCTACCGGACGATGGGCGTAAAGGACATCATCGAGTCGCTGATCGAATCGGCCGAAGTCTCGGGTGTCATCATGATCGTCGTCGCACTGGCGAGCATCTTCGCGTACGCGGTGAACACGCTCGGCATCGCCGATCCGCTCACGCGGGCGATTCTCGACAGTGGCATCAGCCAGTGGTGGGCGCTCGCGGCGATCGCCGTCGTGCTGCTCATCACCGGCATGGTGCTCGACGGCATCTCGATCTTCCTGATCTTCGTGCCGCTGCTGCTGCCGCTGATGCGCGGCTATGGCTGGGACACCGTGTGGTTCGGCGTGCTGCTCACCTACATGGTGGCGATCGGACAGTTCACGCCGCCGCTGGCGGTGAACCTGATGGTGTCTTCGCGCATGGCCGGCGTGCGCATCGAGAGCACGATTCCGTGGGTCATCTGGTTCGTGTTTGCGATGCTGGTCGTGCTCGTTGCGCTGATCGCGGTGCCCGAGCTGTCGCTGTGGCTGCCCAGGGCGCTGAACTTCTGAACGGGCACCCGCGCGAGCGAGGGCGAGCGGAGTTTCGTGTCCGCGCCGTGCGGGCGGCCGCCACTTTGACAACGAACGGCGCATCGCGTTGAATCTGACGAAACCGCCGCCCTCCGGAGCCGAATCGTGACGCTGCGCTCATTGCTGTTCCTGATCGTCTTCGGCGCGCTGATCGCCTTCGTGCTCGTGAACTGGCAGGTGCTGAACGCGCCGACGACGCTGTCACTGGCGTTCACCGAGGTCCAGGCGCCGCTCGGGCTGGTGATGCTCGCCTTCATCGTGATCGTCACCGCGCTGCTGCTCGGCTATATCGTCTATCTTCAGATGTCGGGGCTGCTCGAGGCGCGCCGCCACGGCAAGGAGCTGCAGCAGCAGCGTGATCTGGCCGACCAGGCCGAGGCGTCGCGCTTCACCGAGCTGCGCTCGTACCTCGATTCGCGCTTCTCGCACGGCGAGACGCGCCGCGAAGAGATCGAAAGCAGCGTACAGGCGCGCCTCGATGGGCTCGAATCGCAGATCAAGTCGAGCGTCGAGCTGCAGGGAAATGCACTGTCGGCAGCCGTCGCCGAGCTCGCCGACCGCTACGATCGCGACCGCACCGACCGCGATCGACACGAGCGCGACCGCCTCGATCGCTGAGGCACGCGCCGTCGCGCCCGCAGGCTTCAAATCCGAGACCGGCAGGCGAGCCAAAACCGGCCCGGCGAAGCTAGAATGGCCACCCATGAACGAACCCCACCGCCCGCAGAAAAACGGAAGCACCGCATGAAAATCGAAGACATCCTGGCCGCCCTGCCCGAGCAGGAAGTCACCATCGACGTCCTGCGCGAGAAGTACGCCAAAGGAGACGAATCGACCGCGTACGAGGTACGCCAGCGCGTGGCGCGCGCACTCGCCTCGGTGGAGCCGCAGGCGCTGCGCGAGCATTGGGAAGGGGAGTTCCTGTGGGCGATGGAGCACGGATTCGTTCCGGCCGGGCGTATCAACTCGGCGGCCGGCACCGACATCCGCGCCACGTTGATCAACTGCTTCGTGCAACCGATCGGTGACGCCGTCTGGGGCTACGAAGCCGACGGCACGCCGGGCATCTACGCTGCACTGCAGGAAGCCGCCGAGACGATGCGTCGCGGCGGCGGCGTCGGCTACGACTTCTCGTCGATCCGCCCGCGCGGCGCGCTGGTCAAAGGCACGCTGTCGCGCGCCTCGGGCCCGGTGTCGTACATGCGCGTCTTCGACAAGTCCTGCGAGACGCTCGAATCGGCCGGCTCGCGCCGCGGCGCCCAGATGGGCGTGATGCGCGTCGACCACCCCGACGTCGAGGAGTTCATCGGCGCGAAGAACGACGGCTCGCTGTCGAACTTCAACATGTCGGTGGCGGTCACCGACGAGTTCATGCGCGCGGTCGAGGCCGACGGCGACTTCGAGCTCGTGCACGACGTGCAGCCCTTCGACGAAAACGGGCTGGGCCGCAAGGCCGACGGCAAGTGGGTCTACCGCAGGGTGCCCGCACGCGAGCTGTGGGACCAGATCATGGCCTCCACCTACGATCACGCCGAGCCGGGGGTGATCTTCATCGATCGCGTCAACCGCGACAACAACCTGTCGTACTGCGAGCGCATCGAGGCGAGCAACCCCTGCGGCGAGCAGTTCCTGCCGCCCTACGGCTGCTGCGACCTCGGCAGTCTCAACCTCACGCGCTTCATCGTCGATCCCTTCGGCGAGAAGCCCACCTTCGACTTCGAGCGTTTCCGCCGCACGGTGGCGATCTCGGTGCGCGCGCTCGACAACGTGCTCGACCTCACGCTGTGGCCGCTCGAGGCGCAGGAGCGCGAAGCGCAGGCCAAGCGCCGTATCGGGCTGGGCTTCACCGGCCTGGGCAACGCGCTCACGATGCTCAAGCTGCGCTACGACACCGACGAGGCGCGCGCCTTCGCCGCACGCATCGCGCAGTCGATGCGCGACGTCGCCTACGAAGCGTCGGTCGAGCTCGCGATCGAGCGCGGCGCCTTCCCGCTGTTCGATGCCGATCAGTGGCTCGCCGAGCCGCACGCTGCGTCGCGCCTGCCCGAGGCGCTGAAGGAGCGCGTGCGCGAGCACGGCATCCGCAACTCGCACCTGCTGTCGATCGCGCCCACCGGAACGATCTCGATCGCCTTCGCCGGAAACGCCTCCGGCGGCATCGAGCCGGCGTTCTCGTGGACGTACACGCGCCGCAAGCGCATGCCCGACGGCACGCGACAGGAATACGAGGTCGAGGACTTCGCCTACCGGATGTGGCGTCACCTCGGGCACGACACGAACGCGCTGCCCGAGTATTTCGTGTCGGCGATGCAGATCTCGGCGATCGATCACATGCGCATGAGCGCTGCGGTGCAGCCGTACATCGACTCGGCGATCAGCAAGACGGTCAACGTCGCCGAAGACTACCCGTACGAAGAATTCAAGACGCTGTATTTCGAAGCCTGGCGCGCAGGCCTGAAGGGCATCACCACCTACCGCCCGAACAGCGTCATCGGCTCGGTGCTCAGCGTCGCGCCGTCGGCGAGTGCACAGCAGCCGCAGGATCTGCGCGTACCGGAGGAGTCCGACCGGCGCCTGCGCATCGATCGCGTGCCGCAGCCGGCGCTGTCGTCGCTGGTCTGGCCGAGCCGCCCGAAACTGCCCGGCGGAAACCTCGCGTATTCGTACATGGTCGAGCCGCTCGACAAGCGGGCGTCGTTCTGCATCTTCATCGGCCAGACCGAGGAATCGAATCCGGGCGCCGACGGCAGCACCGGCCGCACCGTTCCGTTCGAGACCTGGGTTAACGGCAACGAGCAGCCGCGCGGCCTGGGCGCGATCGCCAAGGCGCTGTCGATGGACATGCGCTCGAACGACCGCGCGTGGCTGAAGATGAAGCTCGACGCACTGGCGCGCACGCGCGACGAGCAGCCGCTGCAGATGCCCTTCCCGCCCGACGGCGAGGTGCGCTGGACACCAGGCATCGTCGCCGGCTTCGCCGAAATCGTTCGCCACCGCTGCGAGGAGCTCGGCGTGTTCGAGTCGCTCGACTCGCAACCGTCGCCGATGGTCGACGCGATGATGTTCCGCAAGGAGCCGAAGTCGGGGCCGCTCGGCACGCTGTCGTGGACGGCCGACGTTGCCAACGCGGCCACCAACGACGACTTCGTGATCGGCGTGAAGGAGCTGCAGTTGCCCGACGGCACGCGCCGCCCGTACTCGATCTGGCTGTCGGGCGACTACCCGCGCGCACTGGACGGCCTGGCCAAGCTGCTGTCGATCGACATGCATCTCATCGATGTCAACTGGGTCGGGCTGAAGCTGCAGAAGCTGCTGAACTTCGGCGAGCTCAACGGCTCGTTCTGGGCGCAGGTGCCGGGCGAGTCGCGCCAGCAGGTGTGGCCCAGCACGGTCGCCTATCTCGCGGCGCTGCTGCTGCATCGCTTCAAGGTGCTCGGGCTGCTCGACTCCGAAGGTCGTGCGATCGGCGGTGCGGGCGCGCTCGCGCTGCCCGACCACGAGCCGACCGAATCGAGCACCGCGGCGCCGCTGATCGCCGGCCAGGCCTGCCCGTCGTGCGGGGCGCACGCCTACATCCGGCGCGACGGTTGCATGTTCTGCACCGCCTGCGGTCATCAGGGCGAATGCGGGTGAGGCGCACGGCGCCCACCCGGCACGCACGAAGGAGATGGCCGAGCGAATCCTGATCGTCGACGATGAAGAGGGGATCCGCGAGCTGTTGCTCGCGTACCTGAGCGATTACGGATTCGAGGTCGACGCCGTCGCCGACGGCGGCGAGATGCGCCGCCACCTGGCCGAGCATCCGGTCGATCTCGTGCTGCTCGATCTCGGGCTGCCGCAGGAAGACGGACTCGTGCTCGCGCGCGAGCTGCGCAGCCGCAACGACGTGCCGGGCATCGTCATCGTCACCGGACGCGGCGAGCCGGTCGACCGCATCCTCGGACTCGAACTGGGCGCCGACGACTACATCGCGAAGCCCTTCGACCTGCGCGAGGTCGTCGCCCGCGTGCGCAGCGTACTGCGCCGCGTCGTCCGCGCGGAAGGGGCCGCCGCGACATCGCCGGCGCCGCCCTCGCCTTCCGTCGATTCCGCCGAGCATTTCGAGTTCGACGGCTGGCAGATCGACCTCGGCGCGCGCTCGGTACTGCGCCCGGACGGCACGCCGGTTTCGCTGACGACGGGCGAATTCGACCTGCTCGCGACGCTCATTCGTCACCCGAACCGCGCACTCACGCGCGACGAGCTGATGGACGCGCTCTACAAGCGCGAAGCCGGACCCTACGACCGCGCCGTCGACGTGCTCGTCGGACGGCTGCGTCGAAAGATCGAGCCGGATCCTGCCGACCCGCAGCTCGTCAAGTCGGTGCGCGGCATCGGCTATCTGTTCGCTGCCCGTGTCTCGCCGACGTCGGGAGCCGACCGTGGATCCCGCTGAGAGACGAAGCGCCTCTACTGCACCGTCACCGGCAATCGACGAGCCGGCACTGTACCGGCAGGTCTTCCACGCGGCTTCCGATGCGATGCTCATCGTCGACGAAACCGGGCTGATCCGGATCGCAAACGAACGCACCGAGACGCTGTTCGGCCACGCCCGCGCCGAGCTCATCGGCCATTCGATCGAGGAGCTGATCCCGCAGCGATTCCGCGAATCGCACGCGCAGCACCGGGCCCGTTATCGGAGTGCACCGCGTGCACGCCCGATGGGCATCAACATGGCTCTCACGGCGCGCCACCGCGACGGGCATGAGTTCGCCGTCGAGATCAGCCTGAATCCCCTGCAGGTCAACGGCGCCGTCTGGACCTGCGCGAACGTGCGCGACGTCGACCAGCAGCAGCATGCGCAGGACCTGATCGTTCGTGCACGGCAGTCGAACGCGGTCGCCGACTTCGGGCGGCTCGCACTGGGCACGCGCGATTTCGTCGCGATCCAGCAGCAGGCCTGCGCGCTGATCGTCGAGCACCTCGGAATCGACTTCGCACTGTGCGCACGGCTGGGCATCGGCAGCGGCCGGCTGGTGGTGCCGGCACAGACGGGCTTCGACGACGTTGCTGGGTTCGACACGCTGCGCGAACGGCTCGAGCGCCTCGTCGCCGACGACGCCGAGCGCCTCCTCGAACGGCCGATGCTGCTCGAGGAAGGCGACGCCGACCGCCCGGCGAGCGCGCTCGTCTGCGCCATTCCGGGCGAGGAAGGCCAGTGCCTCGGCCTGCTGCTCGCCGGCTCGCGCGCCTCGCACAGCTTCTCGCGCGACGACGGCAGCTTCGCGCAGGCGCTTGCCAACACGGTCGGCGCGGCGCTGCAGCGTGAAGGCGCCGAAGCGCGCCTGTTCCAGTCGCAACGGCTCGAGGCGCTCGGCCAGCTCACCGGCGGCGTGGCGCACGATTTCAACAACCTGCTCACCGTCGTCTCGGGCAACCTGCAGATGCTCGAGGACCGCGTCGCCGGGGACGCGCTCGACCTTCGACTGGTGAAGGCGGCATTGCGCGCGACGAGCCGCGGCGCCGACCTCACGCGCAAGCTGCTCGCATTCTCGCGACGGCAGACGCTGCAGCCGCGTGCGATCGACGTCATGCAGCTGCTCGACTCGATCGTCGACATCCTGCGCCGCACGCTCGGTGCGAAGATCGACGTACGTCTCGAACTCGAGGACGAGCTGCCGGCGGCGAAGGCCGACCCCGGCATGCTCGACACGTCGCTGCTGAACCTGGCAGTGAACGCACGCGACGCGATGCCCGACGGCGGCCGGCTCACGCTGTCGGCGAGCCGCGTCAGCGCGCACGCGCATCCGGCGGTACGCGACGGCCAGCTCATGGCAGGCGAGTACATCCGGATCGCCGTCACCGACACTGGCTCCGGGATGTCGCCCGAGGTGCTCGCCCACGCCTTCGAGCCCTTCTTCACGACCAAGGAGAGCGGCAAGGGAAGCGGCCTGGGGCTGAGCCTCGTCTACGGCTTCGCCAAGCAGTCCGGCGGGCACATCGACGTACGCAGCACGCCGGGCGCCGGCACCTCGATTGCGCTCTACCTGCCGGTCGACGACGGCGTCGCCCCAGTGCGCGTGCGTCGCATCGGCGGCGCCGAGTACGTCGGAGGCAACGAGGCGATCCTCGTCGTCGAAGACGACGACGAGGTACGCTCGGTGGCGGTCGGTTTTCTGACGAAACTCGGCTATCGCGTGCTGCAGGCCGCCGGTGCCGAGCAGGCGCTCGAACGGATCGACGCAGAGCCGGGCATCGATCTGCTGTTCACCGACGTCGTGATGCGCGGCGCGCTCGACGGTCCGGCACTCGCCCAGGAAGCGCGCCGCCGTCGTCCCGGCCTGCGCGTAGTGTTCACGTCGGGGCACGCCCCCGAGGCGACCGCTTCGCTGGAGCGGCGCAGGGGCGCCGAGTTGCTGCCCAAGCCGTATCGGATCGACCAGCTGGCGCGGATCCTGCGCCGCACGCTCGATGCGTCGGCCGGAAACGGCACGAGGCCGGGAGCCGGCTGATGCGCCTGCGCCAGCGGGCGGGTTCGCATCCGCATCGGCAGGCCCTGGCTGCCTGCGTCATGCGGTTCAAAGGTGCGAAAGCGCCCCGATCGAATGGGAGCGCCGGGCTCCGCTCCGCGAGCCTCGCCCTCACGCCGATCCGAAGTGCTGCGCGGCAGACTTGTCCACCGGAGGCGTGGCGCACGCTACGCAGACGCCGGCGGTGGGCAAGTCGTGCTCGACGTGCTGACGGCACCTGCACCACGAAAACTCCCGATATTCGAGACATTCCGCGCGCAGCGAAGCGTGCGTACGTGAAAGCGCCCGAAAATCGGGCGCTTTCCCTCATGCAACTGATGGCCCACGCCAGAAGTGTCGGAAATCGGCACTTCCAGAGCCATTAAATCGCGCGGGTGCGCCTTGGCATGCCGAGGTGCGCCTCGAAAAGAGGTACACCCGACGAGCGACATACGTTCCGTCACCGCGTCGAACACGACTTGCCCACCGTCGGCGTCTGCCCGACGGCAGAAGTTCCAGCGTCCAGGACCACCGTGCTTGCGGAGCGCACCTCGACGACCCGACTCGATCGAAGCGCTCTCTCGTCTCAGAACGCGAAACCGTATCAGCGGGCGCGAACGGCCCGAGTCGGTCGGTGTGAACCGCGTGCGTCAGCGCGCGTCGCGTCGGGCGTCGCTGCGGCCGATCACCGCACGCAGCGCCGGCAGCGAGACGATCGCGATCTCGCGGTTGCGCACCTGGATCAGGCCCTCGGCCTGGAAGCGCGACAGGATCCGGCTCACCGTCTCGAGCTTCAGCCCGAGCATGCTGCCGATCTCCTCGCGCGTCATCCGCAGCACGAAGCAGCTGGCCGAGAAGCCGCGGGCGGCCATGCGCTGCGACAGGTTGATGAGAAACGCGGCAAGCCGCTCTTCGGCGCGCATCGAGCCGAGCAGCAGCATCAGTGCACGCTCTCGCTGGATCTCGGCGGAGAGCATCCGGAACAGCTCGCGCTGCAGCCGCGGGTCGCGCGTGGCGAGCGCATCGAGCTCGGCGAAGGGGATCTCGACGACTTCGCTGTCCTCGAGCGCGATGGCGTCGCCCGCGTGCACATCGAGGCCGATGCCGTCGATGCCGAGCACGTCGCCCCCGAGGTGAAAGCCGGTGACCTGCTCGCGACCGTCCTCGGTGAGCAGCACCGACTTGAACGAACCGGCACGGATGCCGAACAGCGATTGGAAAGAATCGCCGTAGCGATACAGGTATTCGCCGCGACGTACGCGCCGGCGAGTGGGGGAAGCAGCGGCGAGCAGCATGTCGAGCCCTCCGGAGCGCGCGGGCGCTGCGGTGCGCGGCCGGGCGGCGCCTTCGGCGGCCCGGGCTTCCGAGACATCGACAAGGGCGAGGCCAAGCGGCGCGACGGGGGACTCGGCGAAATGCGACATCGTCATGTGAGGCTCCTGCTCGCCGGGCCCGGATGCCCGGTTCGCAGCCAATCTACCGACCGGGGCCGCGGAATCGATGGCAGGGGGGCAACAGCCGGTAACGGTTTGTAACGAGAGGCGCGACTCGCGCCCCGGGTTCGCATCGACTAGCATGTGCGCATCGAGCCCGCGGAGACGAAACGTGTACAAGCACCTGCTGATCCCGACCGACGGATCCGAGCTGTCGAACAACGCGGTCGAGCGCGCGATGCAGTTCGCCCGGGAATCCGGCGCACGCATCACCGCGCTGCACGTGATGCCCGAGTACATTCCGCCCGCTTTCGCCGAGTTCCCGGCAGCCGGCGAAGCAACCTTCGCCGAGTTCACCAAGGCAACCGAGGAAACCGGGCGCATCGTGCTCGACGCGGTGGAGAAGTCCGCCGCGGCAGCAGGCGTCGAGTGCGAAACGGTAGCGGTGCGACACACGCAGCCCTACCGGGCGATCATCGACACCGCGCGCGACCGCGGCTGCGACCTGATCTTCATGGCCTCGCACGGAAGGCGCGGGCTGAGCGCGCTGGTGCTCGGCAGCGAGACGAACAAGGTGCTCACGCACTCGAGCATCCCGGTGCTCGTGTTCCGCTGAGCACGGTGTGCGAACCCCGTACGACCAAGGAGAAGCACGAATGGAAGCAATGGACCAGGCGGCAACCGCCCGCGACCGGCTCGCCAGCGAGCTGCGCTCGCTGGTCTCCGATGCCGAGGAAATGCTCAAGGCTGCCTCGCGCGGCGGCAACGAGCAGCTGCAGCACGTGCGCGAGCGCCTCGAGCGCGGCGTGAGCACGGCGCGCGACGAGCTCAACGCTTTCCAGGAAGCGGCGTTCGATAGGGCACGGCAGACGGCGGCCGATACCGACGCGTACGTGCACGAGCATCCGTGGAACGCCGTCGGGATCGCGGCTGCGGTCGGCGTGCTGCTTGGCGTGCTGCTCTCGCGGCGCTGAACCACCCGGTGCGGGGCTCCGAGGGGATTGCACGAAGGGCGTTCCTGCCCTTCGTGCTGGCGCTGCTGCTCGTGCTCACGGCGCCGGCGGCGCACGCACGCGGCACGCCGCCCTCGCCGGCTCCGGAACCGCAGGCTTCCGCCGACGCGCGCTCGACGCGCGCGGTTGCGTGGATCGAAGGAGTCGTCGAGCACGTCTACGACGGCGACTCTTTCCGGCTGCGCACCACCGACGGACGCAAGCTCGGCGTTCGCATCGCCGGCATCGACGCACCCGAACGCACGCAACCCTTCGCCAACGTCTCGCGTCGGGCCCTGCGCGATGCCATCGACGATCGCGACGTGCGCATCGAGGCGATCAAGGTCGATCCTTACGGTCGCGCCGTCGCACGCGTGTTCGTCGGCGGACGCGATATCGGGCTCGAGCAGATCGACGACGGCCTGGCGTGGCACTTCGCGCGCTACGACGCCGACCTGCGACCCGCGGAGCGCGAGCGCTACGCGAATGCGCAGGTCGATGCGATGTCCCGACGCGCCGGTCTGTGGCAGGACAACGACCCGGTCGCGCCCTGGCTATTCCGCAAGCAGCGCCGGTAGCGCAACGGCCGCCGGCGCGCGCAGGCGCGCATCCGCAATGTCGTCGATCGCCGTCTCGTTCGGATCGACGACCACGACGCGCGCGCCGCCGCGACGCGCGAGCTCCGGCAGCTCTGCCGCCGGGTAGACCAGCGCCGACGTGCCGACGACGAGAATCACATCGCTGACCGCCGCCGTGCTCTGCGCCTGCATCAGCACATCCTCGGGCAGGAACTCACCGAACCAGACGACATCGGGTCGCAGCGGCGCACCGCAGCGCGGGCACGGCGGCGGCACGCGCGGATCGACGCGCCAGTCGTAACCCGCATCGATCGACTCGGGCGTGCCGCAGCCGTCGAGACACTTCACGCGCCCGATATCGCCGTGCAGCTCGAGCACGCGACGACTGCCGGCGCGACGATGCAGACCGTCGACGTTCTGCGTGACGACATCGACACGCCGGCTGTCGTTCGCCTCGAACGCAGCGATCGCCCGATGCGCAGCGTTCGGCTGCGACTGCAACACCGTTGCGCGACGCTCGGCGTACCAACGCCAGACCAGCGCCGGATCGGCCCGAAAGCCCGCCTCGGTGGCGAGTGCCTCGGGATCGAAGCGCGCCCACAGCCCGGTCATCGTGTCACGAAAAGTCGGAATGCCGCTCTCCGCGGAGACGCCCGCGCCGGTGAACACGACGACGCGGGTGGCGTCGCGCAGCCAGGCACGTACGCGGGTCGTTGCGGTGTCGTTCATGTCGTGCGTCTCTCGAGGGTCTGTGCACCGAACACCGGCACGGAAGGCGCGTGCAAAGGCACGAGCCGCTTCGGTGGGCGGGCTGCGCAACGCCTGCGCTGTGCGCGGTGCCCAGCGCTGCGCTGTGCCAAACGGCGAAGGCGGCAAACTCACGTCGACAGCCCCGCCCGCTGCCGCAACGTCTCGTACAGCACCACTCCCGCGGCAACCGACACGTTCAGGCTCCCCACCTCCCCGCGCATCGGAATGTGCGCAAGCGCATCGCAGCGCTCGCGCGTCAGACGCCGCATCCCCGAGCCCTCGGCCCCCAGCACCCAGGCAACCGGCCCGGTGAGCGTCTGCCCGTAAATGCTGCCCGGCGCACGCTCGTCCGTGCCGACGACGAAAATGTCGCGTTCACGCAGCTCGTCGAGCGCACGCGCGAGATTCGTCACCATCACGTAGGGCACGCTCTCGGCGGCGCCGCTGGCCGTCTGCATCGCGATCTCGGTCAGGCTGCAGGCACGATCCTTCGGCGCAATCACCGCGGCCGCCCCGGCACCGTCGGCCACGCGCAGGCACGCACCGAGGTTGCGCGGATCGGTGACTCCGTCGAGCACCAGCAGCACGATCGGCTCGGAATCGCTCTCGCGCGCATCGAGCAGATCGTCGAGGCGCAGGCTCGGCGGCGCGGCGTCGACGACTGCCACGACGCCCTGGTGGCGCTTGCGCGGACACATCCGTTCGATGCGCTCGGCATCGACGAAATGCGCGCGCACGCCGGCACTCTCGGCAACACGCAACAGATCGCGCACGCGCGCGTCCTCGCGGCGCGCATCGACATACAGATCGCGGATGCCGGCTGGCGCGCGGCGCAGCCGCGCGAGCACTGAATGAAATCCGTAGATCAGCATCGGTCCATGCGCCCGTCGCACCGGTTGCGCCCTTCGTGGGCGTACATCAGCCGCCTTCTCATTCGCATGCGCTTCAGTGCCTTCGGCGCAGCCCGGTGCGCCGCTTCTTCGCGGACGCCGACGCAGCCGGTGCCCCGCTTCGCGCCGCGATACGTTCGGCACGCGCCTTCTTCACCTTCTCCGACTTCGCCGGAGCGGCTTTCGGCGCCGCCGGTGGTGCATCACCATCGCGCGCGTCGCGGCCGCGCTGCAGCTCGCGAAAACCGAGCCGGTCGACAAGCCGGAAATCGATGCGCCGCGCCTCGAGATCGACACGCGAGACCTGCACCTCGAGCTCGTCGGTGAGCCGATAGCGCCGGCCCGTTCGCTCGCCGCGCAGCTCGTGCGCGACCTCGTTGTACTGGAAATACTCGCTGCCCAGCTCGGACACGTGAACGAGCCCTTCGACATAGAGCTCCTCGAGCGTGACGAAGACGCCGAAGGGCGCCACGCCCGTCACGTGCCCGACGAAGGCCTCGCCGACACGCTCGCGCACGTACATGCACTTCAGCCACGCCGCGACATCCCGCGACGCCTCGTCGGCACGCCGCTCGTGCATCGAGCAGATGGTGCCGAGCAGCCGCCAAAGCTCGTTCTCGCGACGCCGCTCGTCGGCGTCCACTCCCGCTGGGGCACGCGTGCTCGTGCGCGACGACGCGCGGGTCGGCGCCGTCGCGCTTCGCGTGCTGCTGCGCGGGACCTCAGTGCTACTGCGCGGGACCTCCGTGCTGCTGCGCGGGACCTTCTTCGCGGCGGCGGCGCCGCGTCGTGCGGCAGCGGCCTTGCCCGTCGCCGACGGCGTACGCGCATCTGCGCCTCCCGCGTCGTCGTCATGCGGGCGACGCGCATCGAAGGTCACGCCGGTTGCCGCGCCTTCGTCGTCGATCTCCGGTTCGGCGAGATCGTCGTCGGCACCGGGCGGCCGGGTGCGCATCGCCTCGCGCAGCAGCCCCGCATCGGGCGCGGGCCGATAGCGTCCGCCGCGCAGCAGCGCCTTGATCACGCGATGCGTGAGCAGGTCCGGGTAGCGCCGGATCGGCGACGTGAAATGCGCATAGGCGTCGTAGGCGAGACCGAAGTGGCCGACGTTGTCGGGCGAGTAGATCGCCTGCTGCATCGAACGCAGCATCATCGTCTGCAGCAGCATCGCGTCGGGGCGTGCACGCACCTGCTCGGCGAGCGCCGCGTAATCGGCCGGCGACGGATCGTCGCCGCCGGCGAGCGTGAGCCCGAAGCTGCGCAGGAACTCGCGCAGCTTCGCGAGCTTGTCGGCCACCGGCCCCTCGTGCACGCGATAGAGCCCGGGATGTCGCGTGCGCTGCATCCAGTCGGCCGCGCAGACGTTGGCCGCGAGCATGCACTCCTCGATCAGCTTGTGCGCGTCGTTGCGCTGGCTCGGCACGATCCGCTCGATGCGCCCGGCCGGGTCGCAGACGATCTTCGTCTCGATCGTCTCGAAGTCGATCGCCCCGCGCGCGCGTCGTGCCGCCGCGAGCACGCGATACAGCTCGTGCAGGTGGCGCAGCTGCGGTGCGAGCGCCGCGTGCGCAGGCGCCACCGACAGCGAAGCGGCTCCGCCCGAGAGCATCGCCCAGACCTCGTCGTAGGTCAGGCGCGCCGCCGAATGCATCACCGCCTCGTAGAACTGGTAACCGCGCACGCGGCCGCTGTGCTCGATCACCATGTCGCAGACGAGCACCAGGCGGTCGACGTTCGGATTCAGCGAGCACAACCCGTTGGACAGCTTCTCGGGCAGCATCGGAATCACACGTCGCGGGAAATACACCGAGGTGCTGCGCTCGAGCGCGTCGTGATCGAGCGCGTCGCCGTCTTCGACGTAGTGCGAGACGTCGGCGATCGCGACGAGCAGCCGGAACGCCGGCTCGCGCCGCCCGGCTGCCTGCATCGGCTCGCAGTAGACGGCGTCGTCGAAGTCGCGCGCATCGTCGCCGTCGATCGTCACCAGCGGCACGTCGCGCAGGTCGATGCGCCCTTTCAGGTCAGCGGCACGCACCGCGTTCGGCACGCGCGCCGCCTGCTCGAGCGCCGCGTCGCTGAAGGTGTGCGGCACGTCGAACTTGCGCACCGCGATCTCGATCTCCATGCCGGGGTCATCGATCTCGCCGAGCACCTCGACGACGCGGCCGATCGGCGGCGCGCCGCCCACCGGCGGTTCGATGATCTCGACGGTGACGACCTGCCCCTGCTGCGCACGCTGCGTCTCGCCGGTGGGGATCACGATGTCGTGCTTGATGCGCTGGTCTTCCGGCACGACGAGGTCGACGCCGCGCTCGTTCAGGAAGCGCCCGACGATGCGCCGGTTCGCGCGCTCGGTGACCTCGACGATGCGCCCTTCGGGCCGCCCGCGCGCGTCGAAGCCGGTGCGCTTGAGCAGCACGCGGTCGCCGTGCATCACCTTCTGCATCTCGCGCGGCGACAGGAAGACGTCTCCGCCGCCCTCGTCGGGAATCAGGAAGCCGAAGCCGTCGCGATGTCCCTGCACGCGCCCGGCGACGAGGTCGAGCTTGCTCGCGAGCAGCAGCACGCCCTTGCGGTTCGGCAGCAGCTGTCCGTCGCGCTCCATTGCGAGCAGTCGGCGATTGAGATTGTCGAAGTGCGTCGACGGCACCGCGAGACGCTCGGCGAGCTCGTGCGGCGTCATCGGCACGTCGGCTGCACGCAGGCACTCGAGGATCGCTTCGCGCGTGGGCGCGAACCAGGTTGTTTCGGTCACCGGATCGCCTCGGTCGATTTGACAGATCGATGCGGGCGATTCAGAATCCCGCCTCTACGCGCGGCCGGCCTTCCCGGCCGCTGCCTGCGAAGATCGTCGCAGGCCCATCGCCCAGATGGCGGAATTGGTAGACGCACCAGGTTCAGGTCCTGGCGGTGGCAACACTGTGGAGGTTCGAGTCCTCTTCTGGGCACCATCATCCGGCCTGCGCATGCAGGCTTTCGTGTTTCTGGGTTATCCCCATCGCGCCTTCAGGTCGGCCGGCCGCATGTGGTCGTACTCCTCGAAGGGCTGGTGGATCCACGGATTGCTGGGCAGATGCTCGACCGCGTAATCGGGTTCGGCCATCGACGCGCCCTTGCGCCATAGTACCGCCGTGCGGATCTCCTTCGCCTGCGGATGACGCGTGTGCAGCGCGGGCACCAGCTGCGCGAGCGTCGCACCGGAATCGGCGAGGTCGTCGACGACGAGCCAGCGTGGACCGGGCAGCGAGCCGGTGCTCGCCAGCTGTTCGCCGATGTGCAGCTCGCCGCGACGCTTGCCTTCATCCTCGCGATACGAGCTCGTGAAGACGACGCCGAGCGGCCGGTCGAACAGGCGCGAGAAGACGTCGCCCACGCGCAGCCCGCCGCGCGCGATGCCGACGATCGCATCGAAGCTCCAGCCAGAATCCCAGACCTTCAGCGCGAGCTTCTCGATCAGCCGGTTGTACTCGTCCCAGGAGACGTACAGGTCGCGCATGCGCAGCCGCTTCGCGATCAGCTGAACGGATGGCGAAGCACGATCGTCTCGTCGCGGTCCGGACCGGTGGAGACCAGGTCGATCGGCGCGCGCGCGAGCTCGCACAGCCGCTCGAGATAGCGACGCGCGTTGGCCGGCAGCGCCGACCAGTCCTGCACGCCCACCGTGCTCTCGCTCCAGCCCGGCATCTCCTCGTAGACGGGCTCGCACTGCGCGACCGCCTCGGCGCCGAAGGGCAGCATCTCGAAGGTGCGCGAGCCGCTGCGGTAGGCGGTGCACAGCTTCACCGTCGGCAGGCCGTCGAGCACGTCGAGCTTGGTGACGACGAGCCCGGTGACGCCGCTCAGCTGGATCGAGCGCGCGAGCGCCGGCGCATCGAACCAGCCGCAGCGGCGCGCACGTCCGGTGACCGATCCGAACTCCTTGCCGACGGTGGCCAGGTGCCGGCCGACGTCGTCGTGCAACTCGGTGGGGAACGGGCCGGCGCCGACGCGCGTCGTGTACGCCTTCACGATGCCGAGCACCGAATGCAGCGCGTGCGGACCGACGCCGGCGCCCGCCGCGGCTGCGCCGGCCACGCAGTTGCTGCTCGTCACGTACGGATAGGTGCCGTGATCGACGTCGAGCAGCGCGCCCTGCGCGCCCTCGAACAGCAGCGGCTCGTCGCGTGCCATCGACGCGGCAAGCATCGACGGCACATCGGCAATCATCGGCGCGACGCGCTCGGCGAGCGCGAGCGTCTCGTCGGCGACCTGCTGCACGTCGAGCGGCTGCGCGTTCAGGTAATGCTGCAGCGTGAAGTTGTGCAGCTCGAGCGTCTCGTCCAGGCGCGCACGAAAGCGCGCCGGATCGAGCAGGTCGCCGACGCGCAGCGCACGGCGTGCAGCGCGGTCTTCGTAGGCAGGACCGATGCCGCGACCGGTGGTGCCGATCGCGGCAGCGCCGCGCCGTGCTTCCCGCGCCTGGTCGAGCGCGACGTGGTACGGCAGGATCAGCGTGGCCGCCTCGCTCAGGTGCAGCCGCCCGCGCACGTCGATGCCGACCGACTCGAGCTCGCCGATCTCCTGCAGCAGCGCGGCCGGCGAAACGACGACCCCGCTGCCGATATAGCAGTGCACGCCGGCACGCAAAATTCCCGACGGGATGAGCCGCAGCACCTGCCTGCGTCCGCCGATGACGAGCGTGTGCCCCGCGTTGTGCCCGCCCTGGAAGCGCACGACTCCGCGCGCCGTATCGGTGAGCCAGTCGACGATCTTGCCCTTGCCTTCGTCGCCCCATTGCGTGCCGACGATCACGACGTTCTTCGCCATGTCCTGCGAATCCTCGATTCCTGGTGACAGGCGCCGTTGCCGATTCAGCGCAGCGCGCCGATCGGCCCGACGACCCATTGATTGCCGCGAAGCACGAGCTCGCGATCGCAGACGAATTCCTGCGGCCCCGGGTCTCGTCCCGGCAACGCCTGCACGACGATCTCCCCGGCTGCGCGCAGCGCGTCGATCGCCTCGACGAGCATTGCATCGTCGGACCACGGTGCGCGAATCGCCGGCGCCGGCTCGCCGTTGGAGAGCAGTCCGGCAAGCGCGCGCAGCTCGATGGAAAACCCGGTGGCCGGACGCGCACGTCCGAAGGCGCGGCCGACGTCGTCGTAGCGTCCGCCGCGTGCGATCGCGTGCGGCAGCGCTTCGACGTAGGCGGCGAAGGTGATGCCGTTGTGATAGCGGTATCCGCGCAGGTCGGCGAGATCGATCGACAGCTCGAGCTGTTGCCAGCGTTGCAGCACCGGCGACGCGCACAGCCGCTCGAGCCGCTCGAGCGCGTCGCGGATCGTCGGCACGGCGGGGAGCTGCGCACGCGCTCGGGCGAGCGCCGAGTCGTCGCCGTCGAAACCCGGCCCGGCGCGCCCGTGCAGACGTGCGAGCATCGGCAGCGCATCGCGCAGCGCCGGGGGTGAATCGCGCAACGCCTCACGCAGCCCGGGAATGTCCTTGCCCTGCAGCAACTGATAGAGCTCGTCGACGTCGACCTCGGGGTCGAGCGGGCCGAGCGCATCGAGCAGGCCCTGCACCACACCGACGTGACACAGGTCGATGCGCAGCTTGCGCACACCGGCGGCAGCGAGCGAACGCACCATCAGGTCGATCGTCTCGACTTCCGCCTCGATACCCGGGTGGCCGTAGAGCTCGGCACCGGTCTGGATAGGCTCGCGCGTGGCGAATACGCCCTGCGCACGCGTGTGCAGCACCGAGCCGGCGTAGCACAGCCGCACGACGCCCTCGCGATCGAGCAGGTGCGCATCGATGCGCGCGACCTGCGGCGTCATGTCGGCGCGCACGCCGAGCGTGCGCCCCGAGAGCTGGTCGACCAGCTGGAAGGTGCGCAGGCCGAGATCGCGACCGGAGCCGGTAAGCAGCGACTCGAGATGCTCGATCAGCGGCGGCATCACCAGCTCGTAGCCGTAGGAGCGATACAGGTCGAGCAGCCGGCGACGCAGCTCCTCGATTGCGCGCGCTTCGGCCGGCAATACGTCGGCAATACTCTCGGGCAGCAGCCAGCGCAGCATGGGAAAAGGCGGACCTCGTGCGGGCACCGGGCAGGCGGAATCCGCCCCGCGCCGGCGAAACGAACAATTCTAGGTTAGAACAGCAGCAGCGCGACGCCCGCGAGCGTTGCGCCGAATCCGACGAAGCGGATCTGCCCGTCGCGCAGTTGCGCCACGCGCAGGAACATCTCCCGCCAGTTCGCCGGCGCAAGCAACGGCATCAGGCCCTCGAGGATCAGCACCAGGCCGATCGCCCGCAGCCAATCATCGAGGGTCACTGCCCCGACCCGTCCGGCTTCTTGAAGTAGCGGAAGAACTCCGAGGACGGGTCGAGCACGAGCACGTCGGACTTGCTGCCGAAGGACTGGCGGTATGCCTCGAGGCTGCGGTAGAAACTGGCGAACTCCGGATTCCTGCCCCAGGCCGCAGCGAACAACGACGCCACCTTCGCGTCGCCCTCGCCGCGCATCTGCTGCGCATCGCGGTACGCCTCGGCGATGATCACCTCGCGCTGCCGGTCGGCCTCGGCGCGGATCTTCTCCGACTCGGCGGCGCCGGTTGCGCGCCGCTCGTTGGCGACCTGCTTGCGCTCGGACTCCATCCGCGCGAACACACGCTCGGAGACCTCGGGAGCGAAGTCCACCCGCTTCAGGCGCACGTCGATGATCTCGACGCCGATCTGCCGCGAGTCGTCGTTGACCTTCGCGCGCACGCTCTCGACGACCTGGTCGCGCGCGCTCGAGATCATGTCGGAGACAGTGCGCCGCGCGATCTCGTTATTCAGCGCATCGCGCAGGCTGCGGTTGATCCGGTCGACCGCGATCTGCTCGCTGCCCGCCACCGAGCGGATGAACGTCGGCGGATCGATGATGCGCCACTTCACGAAGGTGTCGATCATCACGTTGAGCTTCTCGGACGTGATGAAGCGGTCGCT
>CAZIDY010000044.1:0-22573 GCA_964538505.1 uncultured Limnobacter sp.
CGCCGTTGCGGCCCGGCGCCGTGCGGAATCTGATTCGTTGAACGCGAAATCGTATTATAGGCTCCGAGGAATCAGAATCGGATTCTGAGCCGGCACGCCGCATCCGGAGCACGCCGGGCTCGCCGATCCGCGCATGCGGTCCGGACACGCAGGCGGTGCTCGCGAAACTTGCGGATCTGCAACCGCGCACGCTCGCGTGCATGCACGGAAGCGCATGGAGCGGCGACGGAGCCGCGCTGTTGCGCAAGCTCGGAAAAGCGCTCGAGGCCTGACATGAAACGCAGGCGAGCGCACTGCGCGCTCGTGGGCGGGCCGCGCGCGCCGCGTCGGGAGCCTGCCGTGTAGCATTCGGGGTCGAGGGTGCATGTGCGGGTCGTTGCGTCTCGTGCGCCTCGTGTCTGTTTTCGTGCCTTCCGATCGACCGCCTGCAGGATCCCCCTTGACCATTGCCGACGATCGCGCGCCCGACGATGCGCGCCTGCTCGAGTTGTTCCGCACGATGTGCCGCATCCGCGCGTTCGAGGACGCCGCCGAGGAGGCGAGTCGCGGCGGTGTCGCCGCTTTCGGCCAGTCGGCGGGTACGAGTGCGAACGTACGAGGCCCCTTGCATCTGTCGACGGGACAGGAAGCGGTGGCCGCCGGTGTCTGTGCGCATCTGCGCGCGAGCGACTGGCTCACGTCGACGCATCGCGGGCACGGCCACACGATCGCCAAGGGTGCATCGATCGAATCGATGATGCACGAGCTGTTCGGTCGTGCGACGGGCTTCTGCCGCGGCAAGGGCGGCTCGATGCACATCGCCGATTTCTCGGTCGGCATGCTCGGCGCCAACGGTGTCGTCGCGGCCGGGATCCCGATCGCAGTGGGGGCTGCGCAGTCGATGCGGGTGCAGCAGCGCGATGCGATCGCGGTCACGTTCTTCGGCGACGGCGCGCTGAACCGCGGACCCTTCGCCGAGGGATTGAACTGGGCCGCGGCGTTCGCGCTGCCGGTGCTGTTCGTCTGCGAGGACAACCAGTGGTCGGCGACGACGCGTACGGCGGAGATGTCGGCGGGCGAGGGCGCGGCGGCGCGCGCGCGTGCCTTCGGCGTTCCGGCAGTCGAGGTCGATGGCATGGACGTGGTCGAGGTCTGGCGCGAGGCACGCGAGCTGGTGCGTGCGGTGCGCGAGGGCGCGGGGCCGCGGCTGCTGCACGCGAAGACGTACCGCTTCAAGGGACACGTGTCGGTCGACCCGGCCGCCTACCGTGATGCGTCGGAGCTCGAGGAAGCGATGCGCGGCGATCCGTTGCTCGTTGCGCGTACGCGGCTCGTCGAGCGCGGGGTCGGGGCGGCGTCGATCGACGCGTGCCTGCACGAGGCGCGCGACGAGGTGGCGTGTGCGCTCGCGTCGGCGAACGATGCGCCGTGGCCGGAAGAAGCGCTGGCTTTCGAGGACGTGCAGGACAGCGGGGACGGCAGATGGTTCAGTTGAGCGCGAGGGATGCGGCCGCTCCGATGCGCACGCTCACGTATGCGGCTGCTGCTGCGGCGGCGCTCATCGACGAGATGGATAGGGATGCGCGCGTCGTCGCGCTCGGCGAGGATCTCGGACGCGGAGGGATCTTCGGTCAGTATCGCGGGCTGCTTGAGCGTTTCGGTTCGACGCGCGTCATCGACACGCCGATCTCCGAGGCGACGATTGCCGGTGCCGGCGTCGGCATGGCGCTGACCGGGCTGAAGCCGGTCGTCGAGATGCGCGTCGTCGACTTCGCGCTGTGCGCAATGGACGAGATCGTTAACCAGGCCGCGAAGAACCGTTTCATGTTCGGCGGACAGGGACGCGTGCCGATGGTGTTGCGCATGCCGATCGGTATCTGGAGTGCATCGGCCGCGCAGCATTCACAGTCGCTCGAGGCGTGGTTCGCGCACGTGCCGGGGCTCGTCGTCGTCTGCCCGGCGACGCCGCAGGACAACTACGGGCTGCTGCGCGCGTCGCTGGCGAGTGGCGATCCGGTTGCGTATCTCGAGCACAAGGAGCTGTGGGGGATCGAGGGGGTTGTCGATGTGGACGAGCCGGTGCCGATCGGGCGTGCGCGCATCGTGCGAGAGGGGCGCGATCTCACGATCGTCTCGTGGAGTCGGACGGTGCACGAGTCGCTTGCAGCGGCGCGTTTGCTCGAGGTGGAAGGTATCGATGCCGAGGTGATCGACCTGCGCACGATCTGGCCTTGGGATCGCGAGCGGGTCGAGGCGTCGGCGCGGCGCACGGGTCGGGTGCTCGTTGCGCACGAGGCGGTGCAGGTGGCTGGCTTCGGTGCGGAGATCGTCGCGACGCTGGCGGAGCGCGGGGTGGGGCGCGTTGCGCGGGTCGGTGCGCCGCGTGCGCCGGTGGGTTACTCGGCGCCGCTCGAGCGGGTGGTGCGCGTGGGTGCAGAGAGGATTGCCGACGCGGCGCGTCGGCTGCTGCGCGGGTAGTCGCGCGAGCGCTGCCTGCTTCGGTCAAGCGAAGCGTTGCTCGGCGCGATCATGAGCAGCTTCTCGCGAACGCCGTTCTCCGGGACGAGGCGAGCGTAGCTCTTCAGCCGAGCGATTCAAAGATTCCTGCCGCGCGGTTCTTGCGTACGTCCGACGAGGGTCGAGCGACGCCGTTCATGGCAATCCAGACGCCGTGCTCGAGAGTTCGCGCAAAGGCGACCGCTGCGCCGAGGTTGAAGCTCGCGTCGGAGTCGTCGACCGAGAAGGGCACCATCGCGCCCGTGAGCACGATCGTCTTCGGCAGGGCGGCCGCGGCGAGCACGGCGGCGGTCTCGACCATCGTGTCGGTGCCGTGCACGACGACGAGCTTCGACTCGGGCGCGGCGCGGCACGCGTCGAGAATTCGCTGGCGGTGCTCGTCATGCATGTCGAGGCTGTCGATGAGCATCACCAACTGCAACGAAACGTCGTCGGTGAGACGCGCGCGTTCGACGATCGACGGGAGGTGCGACTCGCCGAAACCGAGCTCGCCGGTGACCGGGTCGTAGCGTTTGTCGAAGGTGCCGCCGGTGGCGAGGATGCGGAGGGGCATGGTGACGGTTGCGCCGACTCGTGACAGGTTCGACCGAGTGTAGCGCGCGGCTCAGTCGTCCCCGGAGGAGCGCACGAGCTTGTCCGCTTGATGTAGGCCGTTCGAGGCGATGCCAGAACGCGCGTTCGTGGGCACGATGAACGGGTGATGCGAGGGCTTCGATGACCGTACGTACTTCGCCGCAAATCGAGTTCTTGCACCTTGTTGCGCGCGCGGCGGAAGGCGCGCGGCCACTTCGCACGCGGGCTGCATGTCGCGATCTGTGGCATCGCCTCGGTGCGCGCTTCGATGTCGTTGCCTGTGTATTGATGCCGGACCACGTCCATCTGCTTGCGAGGGTCGACGGCAGCGTCGCTCGGCGGGCGTTTGCGCAGGTACTTTCGTCGTTTCGCATGCGCGCGATCGCTACGCGAGAGCACGACTGCACGGACTTCGCCTGGGAGCCGCTGCCGCAGCCGCAGAAGGTGCAGCACGATCCGCGCCACCTTGCGCGGACGATTCGCTACATCCATCTGAACCCGGTTCGCGATGCGCTATGCGACGACCCTCTCGAGTGGGAGTGGAGCACTCACCGGGACTGGATCGGCGCCGTGGCGCGCCCGTGTGTCGATCTCGTTCGGTGGGGACGAGCGCTCCGTCGGCCGGCGACGACGCGCGCCGAATGGCTGCACGACTACGTTTGCTCGGACGGCTCGGTCCGGCGCCCGCGACCGCTTGCAGACGCACGACCGTGGCTTGGGTCGGAACCCATGGACGCTTCGCTCGCCGTGCTGACTGCAGCGGTCCCGCGCGTGCTGCGAGGCAGAGGTACCGCGGCTGTGGAGCTTGATGTTGCAGGGCGGCGGCTCTTCGTTCTCGCGGCGGCCCGTTGGACGCGCTATCCAGCGGCGCAACTTGCCCGATGGATCGGACGCGACCCGACCGGCGTGCGCCGATTGTTGAAGACGGGTGAAGCGCAGGGCGAGGAGAGCGCCGTCCTTGATGAGAATCGTCGCCAGTTCGTGATCTCGCGTGAGCGACGGACCGGACCGATGAGCATCAGCGAACTTCGCGCGATGGCGCTCACGCTGGCAGATGTGCGCCTGAGAGCCGAGGTCGGCTCATCGAGATGACACAAAGCCCGTGTACCGAGCGTCGGCGTTGATAGCCGGATCAGCCATGCGTGGGCGGCACGATGCTGGCGGGGTAGCAGATGCTGGCGGGGTAGCAGATGCGGGCTGGGTAGCAGATGCGGGAGGGCCGCTGCACGATGCGGCAGGGTTGCTGCAAGACGCGGCAGGGCTGGCACACGGGAAGGTTCATGAGAGGGCGACGCGCCGCCGGGTTCACCACTGTCAAAAGTGCCGAACAAAGGGACTTTTCAGGGGGGTATGGAATTGCGTGGGCCAAGACTCCGGAAATCCGGCACATTGGTCGTGCGCAGGAATGCGCTTGCCCCGAAAGTCCCGCAAATCGGGACTTTTCGGCGACGACGACGGTGACGGGCCGTTGATCGTGCCGGTGCTGCTGTCGGTGCGTGCGTCCGTGCGGTGGCGGTGCGGGGCTTGTCGTGGGCGTGGCGAGGGGCGTGGCGAGGGGCGTGGCGAGGGGCGTGGCGAGGGGCGCGGCGAGGGGCGTGGCGGGCGCCGGCGCGGATGTGTCGCGGGGCCTACGCCCGCAACACCTCCCAAACCTTCTCCGCAGCCAGCGGCATCTGCAACGCCAGCGCCCTCTCTCCCGCCCCCGCCCGCCACAACGCATCCACCACCGCATTGAACACGCAAGGCGTCGCCCCGATCGTTCCCAGCTCGCCGACCCCCTTCACGCCGAGCGGGTTGGTGAGGCAGGGCACCGACGTGTCCATTTCCATCCGGAACGGTGGCGCGAGCAACGCGCGCGGAATCGCGTAATCGAGAAAGCTCGCCGACAGCAGTTGCCCGCTCTCCTCCTCGTAGGCAACGCCCTCGCACAGCGCCTGGCCGATCCCCTGCATCGCACCGCCTTCGAGCTGGCCGCGAACGATCGTCGGGTTGACGACGCGGCCGACGTCGTTCATCGAGCAGTACGCGACGACCTCGATGTCGCCGGTCCGCGGGTCGATCTCGATCTCGCAGACGTGGCAGCCGTTCGGCCAGCTCGGTGCGTCGACGGCGGTCGTCGAGTCGATCTCGATGCGCTGCTCCGGCGTGCGGCCGGCGACCTCGAACAGGCCGATGCTGCGGTCGGTGCCGACGATGCGGAACGCGCCGTCCGCGTACTCGACGTCGTCGGCTCTTGTCTCGAAGTATTCGGCGGCGACCTCCAGTGCCTTCTCGACGGTGCGCTGCGAAGCGATGCGCACTGCAGAGCCGCCGGTGAAGAGCGACCTCGAGCCGGCGCTGCCGAAGCCGGTCGCGCGGTCGGTGTCGCCCTGCACGATGCGGATGCGATCGATCGGCACCTGGAACACGTCGACCGCGAGTTGCGCGTACGAGGTGGCGATGCCCTGGCCCATCGCCTGCGTGGCAGAGGCGATCTCGATAATGCCGTCGGGCGTCACGTCGACGGTGACGCGTTCCTCGAGCGCGTTGCCGCCGGTCCATTCGAGGAAGGTGACGAGGCCGCGGCCGCGCAGCCGCCCGCGTGCCTTCGATTCGGCGAGACGCGCATCGAAGCTGCTCCAGTCGGCGAGTGCGAGCGCCTGGTCGAGCATCGACGCGAAGTTGCCGCTGTCGTAGGTCTGCGCCATCGCGTTGCGGTACGGCATCTGGTCGGGGCGGATCAGGTTGCGTCGGCGCAGCTCCACCGGGTCGAGCGACAGCCGGTGCGCGGCGGCGTCGATCAGTCGTTCGATCAGGTAGATCGCCTCGGGGCGGCCTGCGCCGCGATAGGCGCCGGTCGGCGTCGTGTTGGTGAGCACGGCGCGGAACTCGAAGTCGATCGTCGGAATGTCGTAGACGCTGGTCTGGACCCAGGGGCCGATGAGCAAGGGGATTGCAACGCCGGTCGGCGACGCATAGGCGCCGACGTTCGCGTCGGAGCGGATGCGCAGCGCGAGGATGCGGCCCTGCGCGTCGAGTGCGAGCGCGGCACGGCTGCGCAGGTCGCGGCCGTGCACGGCGCCGAGGAACTCGTCGCTGCGTTCGGCGCGCCACTTGATCGGTCGCTGCAGCTGCTGCGCGCACCATCCGGTGACGGCGTCTTCGGGGTACAGGCCGGTCTTCATGCCGAAGCCGCCGCCGACGTCGCCGGCGAGCACGCGGATGCTCTCGGGCGCGCGACCGAGCAGCGACGCGAGCGTGTCGCGCGCGCCGGCCGGCATCTGCGTGCTCATGCGTAGCGTCAGCCGGCCGCTCTGCGCGTCCGGCGTCGCCAGAACGGCGCGCGGCTCGAGCGGCGACGGCGCGAGCCGCTGGTTGACGATTTCCTGCTCGACGACGTGCGCGGCGGATGCGAAGGCGGCGTCGGCTTGCGCGCGGTCGCCGTAGCGCGTCATCGCCGCGATGTTGTCGGGTGCGCCAACGTAGGCGGACGGGGCGCCGGGCTCGAGCGCCTGCAGCGTATCGACGACCGCAGGCAGCGCTTCGTAGTCGACGAAGATCGCATCGCGTGCCTCCTCGGCGATCGCGCGCGTCTCGGCGACGATCGCCGCCACCGCTTCGCCGACGAAACGCACGTGGCCGACGGCGAGCGCGTGGCGAGCCGGCGACGTCGCCGGCGAGCCGTCGGGCCGTTCGAAGGGCGGGCCGGGAAATGCGGAGACGCTGGCGGCAACGAGATCTTCGCCGGTAAAGACGGTGACGACGCCGGGCATCCGCGTCGCGGCCTCGATGTCGATCGAGACGATTCGCGCATGGGCATGCGGGGAACGCAGCAGACACAGCTGTGCCTGGCCGGGTGCATCGAAGTCGTCGGCGAAGGCGCCGCGACCGGTGACCAGCGTGAAGTCCTCGATGCGCCGAACGGCCTGGCCGCTCCCGTAGCGTCCGTATGTCGACGAGCTCACGTGTATTCCTCCGCCGTTTGCCCGATGCTATCCGGTTGCACGGCATCGCGAAACGGAACACGATTGCGCTTCCCCGACCACTGAACGACACGACATGCGCCCGACCGCTGCAATCGCTGCCGGCTGTGCCGCGCTCGTGCTCTCGAGCGCCGGCAGCGCGGCCGCCTTCGAGCTTTCCAGCTCCGACCTCAAGCCGAAAGCGACGATCGCCGACAAGCACGTCTACAACGGCTTCGGCTGCACCGGAGACAACCTGTCGCCGGCGCTTTCGTGGAAGAACGCGCCGAAGGGTACGAAGAGTTTCGCGCTGCTGGTGCATGACCCGGATGCGCCGACCGGCGGTGCCGGCTGGTGGCATTGGGTCGTCTACAACCTTCCGGCGGGCACGACCGCGCTCGCGCAGAACGCGGGCGCGGTCGACGGCAAGAACCTCCCCGAGGGCGCGGCGCAGCAGCCGACCGACTTCGGCGTGCCCGGCTGGGGCGGGCCGTGCCCACCGGTCGGCGACAAGCCGCACCGCTATGTGTTCACCGTGTACGCGTTGAAGGTCGACAAGCTCGAGGTACCGTTGGGCGCGACCGCGTCGCTCGTCGGCTTCCTTGTCAACGCGAACACGATCGGCAAGGCATCGCTGACGGCGAGATACGGTCGGGCAGCGAAGTAAACGTTTCGCGTGCGTTTTCCCCGACTCGTTTGCCAGGAGCGGTCGAGTTGCGAGTGCTTCGAGCCAGCTTGGCTCTGTGGTGTGCCAATGTGCCCGGTTTCGATGCAGGCCTGTTCACGTAAGCAGTAGCAGGAACTGCCGGGCACGCGCTCTGCTGTGAACGAGAGCGACAGGCTCTCCACTCCGGGGTCCTGTCTCCGGAGAAAGATCGAACGTGCGAATCGTCTCGGTCGTCAGCGAGCACGCGTCGCACACTTTCCGCATTGCGCTCGTCACGACCTTCCATGCGCCAGATTGCATGGTGCCGCGCAAGCGCGTCGATAACGTGATCCGCTCCATCGCGATGCCGAGGAACCGCTTCGGCTGCGATGCGCGACCTCGAGCAACGATTCTCGAAACAGGAGCCTTGAAACAGATGGCAGCCGTGCCGATCGAACCGAATCGTCCTTTCCGCGCTCGAGGGAAGCGTCCTCCCGTGGCGGCGCCGTTGCAGGAGGTGCGCAGGCGTCGCATGCGGACGCCGCAGGCGTCGGAGGAGGGCACGGTGCAGCGGATCGCGGTGTTCCGCGCGCTGCAGTTCGGCGACCTGCTGTGTGCGGTGCCGGTGCTGCGTGCATTGCGCCGTGCGCATCCGCATGCGCACGTCACGCTGATCGGGTTGCCGTCGGCCGAGGCTTTCGCGCATCGCTTCCGCCACTACATCGACGACTGGATGGACTTCCCCGGCAGCGCGGCCTTGCCCGAACAGGAGCCCCGTGCCGGCCGGCTACCGGCCTTCTTTGCAGGGGCTCGTGCACGGCGCTTCGATCTCGCGCTGCAGTTGCACGGAAGCGGCGCCCATACGAACGCCATCGTGCGGATGCTCGGTGCCAGGCGCAGCTGCGGTTTTCGTCCCGGGAACAGCGACACCGTCGACGACGATGATTTCCTGCCGTGGCCGGAGGACGGCTCGGAGATCGAGCGGCTGTTGCGGCTCGTCGATCACCTCGGGATCGAACGTCAGGGCCGCTCGCTCGAGTTTCCGATCGGCGAGGACGAGCGTCGCAACTGGTAGCGTCTCGCGCAACGGCATTCGCTCGATCCGCAGCGGCTCGTGCTCGTGCATCCGGGTGCACGCTTGCTGCTCGTCTGCAACGATAGCGGCGTGTCGCACGTCGCGGTCGGTGTGGGCGCGCGCAGTGTCGTGGTTGCGTCGGGTAGCGAGATTCGACGCTGGCGCCCGCTCGATCGTAGTCTGCACCCGATGCTCGCGGTAGACCTGCCGTGCCGTCCGTGCGGCGAGGCGGTCTGCCCCTACGCGGGGCATCCGTGTGCAAGTGCGATCGATGTCGAGCCGGTATTCGAGCTTGCGTTGCACCAGCTCGCGGTCAGCGTACGTCCGCTGCAGCCGGTGAGGGCCCGTGCCTGAGTGGGCACCGGAAGGTTTCGCGCGACTGGACGCTGCTGCGGTCGGAGGTGGTGCGCGACGGATGAAGCGGAGGATCAGCCGGCCTCCGCCGGAACCGCGCTCGCGATCAGCGCCTGCCAGCCGGCCGCATCGGCGGGCCAGCCGCGTTCGCCGTTCGCCTGCAGCGTGCGCAGGATCTGCCCCAGCTGCCAGGTGGGCGGCTGGCCGAGCCCCGCGGGTCGTTCGCGCCAGATGCGGCGCACGACGTTGTCGTCGACCGCGAAGCGCTGCGCGATCGCTTCGATCGTCGCGCAGTCCTGCCCGGCGTCTACTGCGCGCTTGAGCACCGCCGCCCAGAACAGACTGTGTGCGCTGCTCTCGCGTGACGCGATCCGGCGCAGCTCGAAGGTGGATCGCGCAGGCTTTGCATTGCCTGTATCGCCGTCGGAGTGCAGAAGCCCGTCTTCGTCTTCGCGCTCCGGTGGGCACGCGTCGAGCGGCACCAGCGCGTCGGCGAAGAAGCTCGCGAATGCAGGCAGCCTCGTGAGCAGATGCGCGCGCGGCGCGGCGCGTCGCGGATTCAGTCGAAGCCAGTTGTAGCAGCCGAGATGCAGGCCGGCGCCGGTCTTCGACAGCTTCGCGAGCGTGATCGGATCGAGCGCCGACTCGAGCACCGCACGCACGCGCGCGTCGATCGCGTCTTCGCGCAGGTCGATCGAGCGCAGTGCGCGTCCGTAGAGCTCGACATCGATCATCTCGTCGCGCAGCGCGGCGCGCAGGCTGGCGAGGAAATCGGGGAAGCGTCCGGCGCGATCGAACAGCGAGGCCGGCGCATGCGACTCGAGGCGGTGCTCGCGATCGAGATGTCGCCCCCAGTCGTCGCGGCGCCGATCGAGCGTGGTGAGCATCTCGTCGGCGAGCGATGCGAAGAGCAGGTCGAGCGCATCGTTGCCCGGACGCGCCGCGCCCGGTGCGACCTCGCTGCGCGCGAGCACGTCGACCAGCAGCCGCAGCGTGCGGTCGGAAAGCAGGGCGCGGAAATCGTAGACGAGCTGGTCGCGGTCGACGCCGACGAAGCGTGCGTTCAATCCCCATGCGCGCGTGAGCTGCGTGAAGATCGGATTCGTCATCAGCGACAGCCGCGACGCGAGCGGCAGCAGCACGACGAAGAGCCGCCAGTCGGAGGACGGATCGCGAAAGACGATCGCGCGTGGGCTGTTCGCGTAGCTCGCAGACAGATGCGCAAGCTCAGGCCCGGTGTTGCCGGCGTCCTGCAACTCGCGGTCGATCGGGACCGCATCGACCGTGAGGAACTCGACGTCCTTCAAGGCGGGAAGCCGGCCCTAGTCGGCCTGCTTGGCGAGGAAGAGCAGCCCGCCGCCGAACAGCAGCAGCGCGGTGGCCATCAATATGCGCGTGATCGAGCCGCGCCACAGCGCTTCGGCTGCGAACAGGGCGCCCGCGGTGAGCACGATGCGTGCGGTACCGGCGGTGCGCTGCGCGGGACTCAGGCGGGTCATGTCGGTAATCTACCGCAGAACCGTTGGCGATGTCCGGGGTTGATCGACCAGGCGGATCGAGAGTCCGGGCAGTTCCGCACCTTCGATGCAACTCGTCCAGTGCTGGCCGACGGACAGCGGCTGCGCGTCGGTGAGCGTGCCGGTGGTGACCAGCGCACCGGCCGGGATCGAATGCCCGCGCAACGCCATTTCGTGTGCCAGGTGCGCGATCGCATGCAGGGGTCCGTCGAGTGCGTCGCGCCCGTGCCCGCTGTCGACCCTCGCGCCGTTGCAGCGCAGCTCGACCTCGATGCTGGCGAGGCACTCAAGGGCGGAATCGGCGTTGCTGCCGAGCGTCGACATCGGCCTGCGCGGGCCGAGAACGAGTGCGCCATGCATGCTCTGCGCGGCGACCGCCTCGGCTGCGGTGAAGCGCCAGTCGGGGTAGGGGCACTGCACGATCTCGAAACCGTGCGCGAACCATTCGGCAACGTCGTACACGGCCTGCGGCGTGTGAGTGCGCGGCATCGTGCGCAGGCCGACGACGATCTCGGGTTCGAGCCTCGGCTGCACGAAGCGCGACAGATCGATCTCGACCGGGGCGCTCCCGGTGCCGTCGGCGCTCTCGTCGACGACGCGCAAGGTCGTGTTCCACACCGGACCCCAGATGGGATGGAAGACGCCGTACAGCGGCCAGATCGAGCGGTTCGTGAAACCGATCTTGAAGCCCACCGGGCGCTCGCCGCGCGCGATGCGCGCGACCTCGATGCCGGTCTGCAGCGCTTCGGCGCGAGCGAGGTCGCTCAGCGGAACGTAGGCCTCGCGCTCGAGCAAGCGCGCATGATCGCAGGCGTCGAGCAGCACTTCCGCAGACAGTTCGACGGGTGAGGGCTTGCCGGAATCGGACGACACGAGATCAACGCAACGGGTGTTCGAAGCAGTCTACCGGCTGCGCGCTCGTCGTACGAGCGGCAGGGCCGGGACTTCGTCACGCTGACCCGTGCGTCCTCCTTCGACCCGCGGGAGCACGGTGTACACTCGGGAAACCCCGATCGCGCCGGGACTTCGCCTCGCCATCAAGCCGAGGGCCGATGCAGTCCCGGCTGCTGCCATTGCGGCTCCGCAAGAGCCGATATGTCGAGACGACCGAGAACAATTTGCTACGCGCTCCGACGCGCGCGCGCACGGAGCGCCGCGTGGCTCTGCCCACGCCGACGAACCCGGATACTCATCACGGAGATTGGTCCATGTCCCAGGCCCGCGCCGAAGCGCCTTTGAACCGATTGTCGCGCAACGGCACCGCCGTCGCTGCACCCCGCGCTGCCCCGGATTTCGAAGCCCTGCGCGCGCGTCTGGGCGCTCCCGACTGGATCCGCAACCATCGATTGCTCGAGTGGGTCGGCCGCATCGCCGAGCTCGTGAAACCGGAGCGCGTGCACTGGTGCGACGGCTCGCAGGCGGAATACGACCGCCTGTGCGACGTGATGGTCGAGGCCGGCACGCTGCGCCGGCTGAATCCGCAGAAGCGGCCGAATTCGTACCTCGCGCTTTCCGATCCGAGCGACGTCGCTCGCGTCGAAGACCGCACCTTCATCTGTAGCGACGAGCGCGACGACGCCGGTCCGACGAACCACTGGATCGCGCCGGACGAGATGCGCGCAACGCTCGAAGGGCTGTTCGACGGTTGCATGCGCGGGCGGACGCTCTACGTGATTCCGTTCTCGATGGGGCCGCTCGGCAGCCATATCTCGCACATCGGCGTCGAGCTCACCGACAGCCCGTACGTGGTCGCGAGCATGCGCGTGATGACGCGCATCGGGCGTGCGGTCGCCGAGCTGCTCGGCGAGGACGGCAATTTCGTTCCCTGCGTGCACTCGGTGGGCGCGCCGCTCGCGCCCGGGCAGGCCGACGTGCCCTGGCCGTGCAGCGACACCAAGTACATCGTGCATTTCCCGCAGACGAGCGAGATCTGGTCCTACGGCTCGGGCTACGGCGGCAACGCGCTGCTCGGCAAGAAGTGCTTCGCGCTGCGCATCGCGTCGAACATGGGACGGCGCGACGCCGAGCGTGGCGGAGCCGGCTGGCTCGCCGAGCACATGCTGATCCTCGCGGTCACGTCGCCGCAGGGCAAGCGCTATCACGTCGCGGCGGCGTTCCCGTCGGCCTGCGGCAAGACGAACTTCGCGATGCTGATCCCGCCGAAGGGCTTCGACGGGTGGAAGGTTTCCACGATCGGCGACGACATCGCGTGGATCAAGCCGCACACCGATGGCCGGCTCTACGCGATCAACCCCGAGGCGGGCTTTTTCGGCGTGGCACCGGGAACGAGCGAGAAGACGAACCCGAACTGCGTCGCGACGCTGCGCGAGAACACGATCTTCACGAACGTGGCGCTCACCGACGACGGCGACGTCTGGTGGGAGGGGCTGTCGGAGCCGCCGGCGCACCTGATCGACTGGCGCGGCAACGACTGGACGCCCGCCGACGGCAAGGCCGGGCGCAAGGCGGCGCACCCGAACTCGCGCTTCACGGTGGCCGCCGCGCAATGCCCGTCGATCGACCCGAAATGGGACAGCGTCGATGGTGTTCCGATCGATGCGTTCATTTTCGGCGGCCGGCGCTCGACGACGGTGCCGCTGGTGACGCAGGCGCGCAACTGGACCGAAGGCGTCTATATGGCGGCGACGATGGGCTCGGAGACGACCGCTGCGCAGGCGGGCGCCACCGGCGTCGTGCGGCGCGACCCCTTCGCGATGCTGCCCTTCTGCGGCTATCACATGGGCGACTACTTCGGGCACTGGCTCTCGCTCGGCGAACGGCTCGAGGCGAGCGGCGCGAAGCTGCCGGCGATCTTCTGCGTGAACTGGTTCCGCACCGACGAGAACGGCAAGTTCGTCTGGCCGGGCTTCGGCGAGAACATGCGCGTGCTGAAGTGGATGATCGATCGCATCGAGGGCCGCTCGGGTGGTTTCGAGCACGTGTTCGGCACCAGCCCGCGCTTCGAGGATGTCCATTGGGACGGGCTGTCGTTCTCGCGCGAGGCCTACGAGCGCATCACGTCGATCGACCGCGATGCCTGGGAGGAGGAGTTCCAGCTGCACGGCGAGCTCTTCGAACGGCTCGCGGGGCGGCTGCCGAAGGCGCTGGCGCAGACGAAGGCGCGCTTCGAGACCCGGCTCGGCGCGTAAGTGCGGCGTGTGGCGCGGCGCCTGGTCGCTGCGCCGTCAGCGGAGGTAGTAGGCGTCGTCGAACAGGCGCACGCTGCCCGGCACGTAGACGACGAGCAGCGTCGTCAGCATCCCTTCGAGCCAGGCTTCGCCCGCGGCGAGGAGCAGCGCGTAGGGAACGGCCAGTCGCAGGTATTGCCCCAGCGTGTGTGCCGACGCGACGCCGGTGGCGCCCGCTGCAGCCTGGCTGTCGAACGCGATGGCGACCCCGCCGAGCGCAGCGGCCGCGAGCAGCGGTAGCGCGTAGGCGACGAACAGGCCGAGGAAGGCCACGCCGATCAGGAAAATGAAGGGGTTCGGCGGCAGCCGTCGGCGACAGGTGTGAGCGATTACCCACATCAACCAGGCCGAAACGACGACGAACAGCAGCAACTCGAGGCCGAGCGCGTCGAAGGCACGCGGGCGTCGCAGCGCGTCCAGTGCGAGGATCGCTGCCGCCGAGACGACGGCGCGCGGATAGCCGAGCAGCAGCGTAAGCCAGGCGGTGCCGAGGTAGGCGAGCGAGATTCCGCCCGGCATCGTGATCGTCAGTTGGCGCGCCAGCAGGAGTAGCACCGTAGCGATTGCCCACTTCGTCAGCTCGGGGGCCGGCGCCTGCCAGTCTGCTCTTCGGACGGCGTCGACGATCGCCGCTGCGGCTAGTGTAAAGGCCAGCCAGCCGAGCGCCGCCGGGAGCGGGGCAGTAGACAAGTGGGCGCCCGCTTACTCGGCAGTAGCTCGAGACAGCAGCGCCGCCTCCCGGATCGCCGCCTGCAGGCTGCGCGGGTCGGCCAGGCCGCGGCCGTCGGGTCCGGCTCGTCCCGCGAGATCGAAGGCGGTGCCGTGATCGGGGCTCGTGCGCACGAAGGGTAGTCCGAGCGTGATGTTCACGCCGTCGTCGATGCCCAGGTACTTCACCGGGATCAGCCCTTGGTCGTGGTACATCGCGACCACCAGGTCGAACTCCCGGAAGCCGCGCGCCCGCATGAATACCGTGTCCGGGGCGAAGGGGCCGCTTACTTCCATGCCGGTTGAACGAGCATCCGCGATCGCCGGGACAATGATGTCGATCTCTTCGCGCCCGAACAGGCCGCCTTCGCCGGCATGCGGGTTCAGCCCGGCGACGGCGATCCGGGGACGCGCGATGCCGGCACGGCGCATCGATGCGTCGGCGATCTCGATCGTTCGCCGCACGCCCGCGCGGTCGAGACGCTCGATCGCTTCGCGCAGCGGAACGTGGATCGACACGAGCACCGTGCGCAGCTCGGGGTTCGCGAGCATCATCCGCACGTCCACGCCGCCGGCGAGTTCGGCGAGCAGTTCGGTGTGACCCGGAAAGGCATGACCGGCTGCGTGCATCGCCTCCTTGGCGATCGGTGCGGTGACCACCGCCCCGACCTCGCCGCGCAGCGCGAGTCGCGCGGCATGAACGATGCACCGGTAGGCGGCGTCGCCGGCGCGCGCGTCGATGCGGCCGACCGGAAGCGAATCGGGAAGCGTGACGACGTCGTCGATGCTTGCGGGCAACGGCAGCGACAGGCGCGCGGCCTCGCGTTCGAGCCAGCGTGCATCGCCGACGACGCGAAGCTCGATGCCCGGCGGCGGGTCGGCGCAGGCTTTCAGGACGATCTCGGGGCCGATCCCGCAGGCATCGCCCATCGTGATCGCGATCGGGCGGCCGGACCTGGCGGCGCGTGATGCGCGCTCCGGAGATCTTGTGGACACACTCGGTGCAACGGGGGACACCGTGCCGATTCTACGGCCGCGACGACGGGCCGGGTATCGGCTCGCGGCTTAGACTTCGACAGACAGGCAGCGCGTGATTCGCGCGGCATTCGGCGCAGCCAGAGGGGATCGACGTGGACACGACGAGCGAAGCATCCCGCCCGGAGTCGCTTCCGGCAGACGCGACGCGAGCGCAGGAAGCGACGCAGTCGGTCGATCCGATCGTCGTCGACGTCGGGCACTGGATCGGCGGTGCCGTGCCTTCGGCGCGCGCGGACACACGCTATGCGCCCGTATGGAACCCGGCGACCGGCCGCCAGCGCGCGCGCGTGGCGATGGGCACCGCGCAGGACGTCGAAGCAGCGGTGCACGCCGCCGCAGCCGCTTTCCCCGGCTGGGCGGCGACGCCACCCGTGCGCCGCGCGCGGCTGATGTTCCGGCTGCGCGAGCTGATCGAAGCGCATGCCGACGAGCTCGCCGAGCTCATCGTTGCCGAGCACGGCAAGATCCTCTCCGACGCGAAGGGCGAGGTGCAGCGCGGCCTCGAGGTCGTCGAGTTCGCCTGCGGCATCCCGCAGCTGCTGAAAGGCGAGTTCAGCGAGCAGGTCGGGCCGGGCATCGATGCGCATTCCCTGCGCCAGCCGCTCGGCGTCTGCGTCGGCATCACGCCCTTCAATTTCCCGGCGATGGTTCCGATGTGGATGTTCCCGCTGGCGATCGCCTGCGGCAACAGCTTCGTGCTCAAGCCTTCCGAGCGTGATCCGTCGGCGTCGTTGTTGCTGGCGCAGCTGCTGCGCCGTGCCGGCCTGCCCGACGGCGTGTTCAACGTCGTGCAGGGCGATCGCGAGGCGGTCGACGCGCTGCTTGCGCATCCGCAGGTCGCCGCGGTGAGCTTCGTCGGATCGACGGCGATCGCGCGCTCGGTGCGCGAGACGGCAATGCGCAACGGCAAGCGCGTACAGGCGCTCGGCGGTGCGAAGAACCACCTGGTCGTGATGCCCGACGCCGATCTCGACCAGGCGGTCGACGCGCTGATGGGCGCGGCCTACGGAGCGGCCGGTGAACGCTGCATGGCGGTATCGGTCGCGGTGGCGGTCGGCGGCATCGCCGATGCGCTCGTCGCGCGGCTCGCCGAGCGCGTCCCGCGCATTCGGATCGGCGCGGGCTCCGACCCCGATGCCGAGATGGGGCCGCTCGTGACCCCCGCGCATCGCGAGCGCGTGCTCGGCTACATCGATGCCGGCGTCGCGCAGGGTGCGACGCTCGTCGTCGATGGGCGCGGCGCGTCGGCTTCCAGCGGCGGCGAAGGTTTCTTCCTGGGCGGGACGCTGTTCGACCGCGTCGAGCCGGGCATGACGATCTACGACGATGAGATCTTCGGCCCGGTGTTGTCGATCGTTCGCGTCGATTCCTTCGAGCAGGCGCTCGTGCTCGTCGATGCGCACGAGTATGGCAACGGCTGCGCGATCTTCACGCGCGACGGTGACGCGGCGCGTGAGTTCGCGTCGCGTGTTCAGGTGGGGATGGTCGGCGTGAACGTGCCGGTTCCGGTGCCGATGGCCTTTCATTCCTTCGGCGGCTGGAAAGCCTCGCTGTTCGGCGAGCATCACGTCTACGGGATGGAGGGCGTGCGCTTCTACACGCGCCTGAAGGCGGTGATGCAGCGCTGGCCGACCGGCATCCGCGCGGGCGCCGATTTCTCGATGCCGACGACGGAGTAAGCCGACGAGCCTCGCGCAGTTGAACAGACCTTGAACGGTTCTTGTTGGGAGACGCAGCAATGACGATGCAACTGAAGGACATGCGGCTGCTCAAGCGCAACGGCTACATCGACGGCCGCTGGGTCGACGCCGATTCGGGCGCGAGTTTTCGCGTGACCGATCCGGCGAGCGGCCAGACGGTCGCCGAGGTGAGCGACATGGGCGTCGCGGAGACGAAGCGCGCGATCGATGCGGCGGCGCGCGCGCTGCCGGCGTGGCGCGCGAAGACGGCGAAGGAGCGCGGCGCGATCCTGCGGCGCTGGTACGAGCTCGTGCTCGAGCATGCCGACGATCTCGCGCTGCTGATGACCACCGAGCAGGGCAAGCCGCTTGCCGAGGCGCGCGGCGAGGTCGGCTACGGCGCGTCGTTCATCGAGTGGTTCGCCGAGGAAGGGCGTCGCGCCAACGGCGACATCATCCCGACGATCGCAGCCGATCGCAGGCTGCTCGCGATCAAGCAGGGCATCGGTGTGTGCGCGGCGATCACGCCGTGGAATTTCCCGATCGCGATGATCACGCGCAAGGTGGCGCCGGCGTTTGCCGCCGGGTGCACGGTGGTGGCGAAGCCGGCCGGTGCGACGCCGCTGTCGGCGCTCGCGCTCGTCGAGCTCGCCGAGCAGGCAGGCTTTCCGGCGGGCGTCTTCAACATGATCGTCACCGGCTCGCAGTCGTCGAAGATCGGCGAGGAGCTGTGCACGAACCCCGTCGTGCGCAAGGTGTCGTTCACCGGCTCCACCGAGGTCGGTCGCATCCTGCTGCGCCAGTCGGCCGACACGATCAAGAAGCTCTCGCTCGAGCTCGGCGGCAACGCGCCGTTCATCGTCTTCGACGATGCCGATCTCGACGCTGCGGTCGAGGGCGCGATCGCGTCGAAATACCGTAACGCCGGGCAGACCTGCGTCTGCGCGAACCGCCTCTACGTGCAGGCCAGCGTCTACGACGCGTTCGCGCGCAAGCTCGCCGATCGTGTCGCGCAGTTCAAGGTCGGCCCCGGTGTCGAGGAGGGGGTCGTGATCGGACCGCTGATCGACGAGAAGGCGATCGAGAAGGTCGAGGAGCACGTGGCCGATGCGGTATCGCAGGGCGCAAAGCTCGCGCTCGGCGGCAAGCGCCATTCGCGCGGCGGACTCTTCTTCGAGCCGACGATTCTCACCGGGGTGCGCTCGTCGATGCGCATTGCGCGCGAGGAGACCTTCGGGCCGGTGGCGCCGCTGTTCCGCTTCGAGACCGATGACGAGGCGATCGCGATGGCGAACGACACCGAGTTCGGGCTCGCCGCCTACTTCTACTCGCGTGACGTCGGGCGGATCTTCCGCGCGGCCGAAGCGATCGAGTCGGGAATGATCGGCGTGAACACCGGACTGATCTCGACCGCGGAGGCGCCCTTCGGCGGCGTCAAGCAGTCGGGACTCGGGCGCGAAGGCTCGCGCTACGGCATCGAGGAGTACCTCGAGATCAAGTATCTGTGCCTTGCGGGTATCTGAGCGCGGCGGCGGCGGTGCGCCGACCGGCTTCGCGGGCCGGAACAGGCCCTGGAACACGAGAGAGAGGTGGACGATGACGATCCGGATGCGCGCAGCCGTGCTGCGCGAGATGGGGCGGCCGATGCCGTATGCGGAGAGCCGCCCGCTGTCGATCGAGGAAGTGGAGCTCGATGGACCGGGGCAGGGCGAGATCCTGGTGCGGATTCACGCGGCCGGCCTGTGCCACTCGGATCTGTCGGCGATCAACGGCGACCGGCCGTGGCCGATGCCGATCGTCGTCGGGCATGAGGCAGCGGCTGAGGTGATCGAGCTCGGCGAGGGCGTCGATGACCTCGTCGTCGGCGACCACGTCGCGCTGGTATTCCGGCCCGGCTGCGGGAGCTGCGCGCGCTGTGCGGTGGGCCGGCCGGCGCTGTGCATTCCGGGTGGGCAGGCGAACAACAGCGGTTCGCTGCTCGGCGGGCATCGACGTTTGCGAGCGCTTGCTGTCGGTGATGGCCCGACCACGCTTAATCATCACCTCGGTTGTGCAGCCTTCGCCGAGTATGCGACCGTCTCGCGTCGCTCGGCCGTTCGTATCGACCGGGATCTGCCCTGGGAAGAAGCGGCGCTCTTCGGCTGTGCGGTGATCACCGGGGCGGGTGCGGTCGTGAACACCGCGCGCGTGGAGGCGGGTTCCACGGTGGCCGTGGTCGGCCTGGGCGGGGTCGGCTTCTCGGCGCTGCTCGCTGCGCGTGCGGCAGGGGCGCGAAGCATCGTTGCCGTCGATCGCCTGGCATCGAAACTAGAAAAGGCGCGTGAACTGGGCGCAACGCACGTCTTCAATACCTCTTCTGCCGACATCATCGGCGAAGTGAAGGAAGTGACCAGTGGCGGTGTCGACTATGCCTTCGAGATGGCCGGCAGCGTCGAAGCGCTCGAGCTGGCCTATCGGGTAACGGGTACCGGCGGCACGACGGTCACGGCCGGGCTGCCGAATCCGAATGCGCGCTGGCCGCTGCAGGCGGTTTCGTTGATCGGCGAGGAGCGCACGCTGAAGGGCAGCTATCTCGGGTCCTGCGTTCCGTCACGTGATATTCCGCGCTTCATTGCGCTCTATCGGTCGGGGCGGCTACCCGTCGATCGACTGCTTTCCGAACGGATCACGCTCGACGAGATTCATCCGGCGCTCGACCGGCTCGCCCGCGGTGAGTCGATCCGGCAGGTGATCCGGATGAGCTGAGGGGGTGCTGCGCTGCGCGACGGTGCCCAGCCCGAGTTCGCTTTGTGGCTCGAGGGCAGCGGCCGATAGCCTCCCGAAGGGTGGCGCGAGAGGCGCCGTCCTTTTGGGTGTTTGGACGTTTCACGTGGAACATTCGTCGTCGGGTTCGCGCTGAGCGAGGGTCATGGAGCGCACGGGAACGGTGGTTGTCGGTGCGGGCGTGGTCGGTCTGGCGATCGCGCGTGCGCTTGCCGCCAGCGGGCGCGAGGTGCTCGTTCTCGATCGGGAGCGGCAGTTCGGCACCGGCACGAGCTCGCGCAGCAGCGAGGTCATTCACGCGGGTCTCTACTACCCGCCCGGTTCGCTGAAAGCGCGGCTGTGCGTCGACGGAGCCCAACGGCTCTATTCCTATTGTCGAGAAAGGCACGTCCCGCATCGACGATGCGGCAAGCTGATCGTCGCGACGGACGCCGGGCAGTTTTCGTCACTGCAGGCGGTTGCGGATCGGGCGGCGGCCTGTGGCGTGGTGGATCTGCGCTGGATCGAGCACCCGGAAGTGATCGCCGTCGAACCGCAGCTTCGTGCCGAGGCCGCGTTGCTGTCTCCGAACACGGGGATCGTCGACAGCCATGCATTGATGCAGGCGCTGCTCGCGGATGCGGAAGCGCACGGAGCGGTGTTCGCAGGCGCAAGCGAGGTCGTCGGCATCGAACACACGGCGGGCGGATACGTGCTGCGGATCGGCGGGCCGGATGGCGGGTTTCGGTTGCAGGCGCAGGAACTCGTGAACGCTGCGGGCCTCGGCGCCCAGCAACTTGCGTCGCGAATCGAAGGGCTGCCGGAAGAGACGGTGCCGCCCTTGTATCTGGCGAAGGGAAACTACTTCACGCTCGCCGGGCGCGTACCCTTCTCGCGGCTGATCTATCCGCTTCCTGACGAGGCGGGGCTGGGCGTACATCTGACCCTCGATCTGGCGGGGCAGGCGCGCTTCGGTCCGGACGTCGAATGGGTGCCGGCGCTCGACTACAGCGTCGACCCGCGACGCACGCCTGCCTTCGAAGAGCAGGTACGCCGCTTCTGGCGCTCGTTGCCGCCGCGTTCGCTGCTTCCCGGATACGCAGGCATTCGTCCGAAGCTGGTCGGCCCAGGCGAAGCGGCCGCTGATTTCCGGATCGATGGTTCCGCGCGGCATGGCTTGCCCGGGCTGGTCAACCTGTTCGGAATCGAGTCGCCCGGACTCACGGCTTCGCTCGCCATTGCGCAGCAGGTGCTCGCAGTGCTCGAGGGCTCGGCAGACCCCGGTGTGGGGACGATCGCAGCGTGAATACCGGCCCTGGCCCGGTGGAAGCTCAGTTTTCTCGAGAGCCGAGGCCAACAGGATTGGTGGACAGGTGTAACAACTCCACCTGCCAGCGGCTCTTGTAGAGCGCAGTGATCGTCAAGGCGGGCAGGCAAGGCCGCAAACTCGCTACCCCGCTACCGCACGTTGCATTCTCGGCCGTTGAACGAATTCGATGGGGGGAAACGCAACATCCCGTCGCGGGGCTTTGAGTTCATCGCCTTGACGGCGAGAGCGACAAACTGTCCACGGAAACGGGTCAAGCCCAGCGCTCACTCGATCGACGCGCTTGAGCACGGCGATCATCCGCAGCTCCTTGAGCAGCGGCGAGTTGAAGGACACCTCGTTGAGCCGGTTGTGGATCTGGCGCGCGCTTCGCGGCACGCCCGCGCGTTCCACCGGATTGATCTGCACCAGCACGATGTCGTCGGCGGAGCACTCGCGCACCAGCGTCGTCACGGTCGGATTGCCTGCGTAGCCGCCGTCCCAATAGGGGTCACCGTCGATCTCGACGGCCTGGAATAGGGTGGGCAGGCAGGCGGAAGCGAGGAGCACGTGCGCATCGAGCTCCGGGTTGCGGAACACCCGCCCACGGCCGATGCGGACGTTGGTTGCAGTCACGAAAAGCTGGATCGGTGCTCCGACGAGCTGCGGGAAGTCGACCAGCTCGTCGAGCAGGTCGGTCAGCGGATTCGTTCCTCGTGGGTTGAGGTCGTATGGCGACCAGAGGCGGGCGCCGAGATCCATCGCGAGGAACAGCGGTGAGTTTTCCAACGTCCAGCGACCGGTCAGCATGTCGAGCAAACTGCGCGGGAAGGGGCTGAAGACCGCGGCATCCGCAACTTTTCGCCAGAACCGTTCCAGCGCCTCGAGCGCGCCTTCAGCGCCGCCGCTTGCATAGCCGATGGCGAGCATCACGGAGTTCATCGCGCCGGCCGAGGTGCCGGAGATGCCGTCGAAGCGAAGCCACGCTTTCTCGAGCAGACGGTCGAGTACGCCCCAGGTGAACGCGCCATGCGCACCGCCGCCCTGCAGCGCGAGATTGATCGCCACTCAACGCGGCTTGCGACCCGGTTTCGATTCGGCCATTCAATCCCCATGTGTCGTGAACAGGCGTTGGGCAGGCTACTCGCGTGCTGACGGGATACAGGAGCGACGAACGCTGCAGGAACGGCGCAGCGGGGTCGCTCCGGCTCCGCCCGGCGGCCAGGAGTCTGGGCGGCAGAGCGCCGCCCAGACTCCTAGTGTGATGTTCCGGAAATAACTTTACTAATTCTCGCAAGCTTCTGAAGAAT
>CAZIDY010000045.1:0-21941 GCA_964538505.1 uncultured Limnobacter sp.
CGCGCGCAGCTGGCTCACCGAGGCGCCGCTGCGCATGCTGATGAACAACCTCGATCCCGAGGTCGCCGAGCGCCCGGAGGATCTCGTCGTCTACGGCGGCATTGGCAAGGCGGCGCGCAACTGGGCGTGCTTCGATGCGATCGTCGATACGCTCAAGCGCCTGGAAGACGACCAGAGCCTGCTCGTGCAGTCGGGCAAGCCGGTGGGTGTCTTTCGCACGCATGCCGATGCGCCGCGCGTGCTGATCGCCAACTCGAATCTCGTGCCGCGCTGGGCCGACTGGGAGCACTTCAACGAGCTCGACCGCAAGGGCCTGATGATGTACGGCCAGATGACGGCCGGCTCGTGGATCTACATCGGCAGCCAGGGCATCGTGCAGGGTACTTACGAGACCTTCGCCGAAGCCGGGCGCCAGCACTACGACGGCAGCTGGGCCGGCAAGTGGATCCTGACCGCGGGTCTCGGCGGCATGGGCGGCGCGCAGCCGCTGGCCTCGACGATGGCCGGCGCGTCGATGCTCGCGATCGAATGCGATCCGTCGCGCATCGAGATGCGGCTGCGCACCGGCTATCTCGACGAGCGCGTCGACACGATCGACGAAGCCTTCGCGATCCTGCAGCGCGCAGCGACCGCAGGTCGCGCGGTGTCGGTCGGCCTGCTCGGCAACGCCGCGACGCTCGTGCCGCAGCTTCTCGAGCGCGCACGAAGCGGCGCGATGCGACCGGCGCTCGTCACCGACCAGACCTCGGCGCACGATCCCGCCAACGGCTACCTGCCCGAGGGCTGGTCGCTCGAGCGCTGGTTCGAGTTGCGGCGCAGCGATGCGAAGGCGGTCGCCGCAGCAGCGCGCGAATCGATCGCGAAGCACGTTCGCGCGATTCTCGGTTTCCTCGAGATGGGGATTCCGTGCGTCGACTACGGCAACAACCTGCGCCAGGAAGCGAAGAACGCCGGCGTCGCGAACGCCTTCGACTATCCCGGCTTCGTGCCCGCGTACGTGCGCCCGCTCTTCTGCACCGGCAAGGGGCCGTTCCGCTGGGCGGCGCTGTCGGGCGACCCGCAGGACATCGTGCGCACCGACGCGAAGATGCGCGAGCTGTTCCCCGAGGACCGCTCGCTCGGCCGATGGCTCGACATGGCGCACGAGCGCATCCGCTTCCAGGGGCTGCCCGCGCGGATCTGCTGGATCGGCCTCGGCGAGCGGCATCGTGCGGGGCTCGCGTTCAACGAGATGGTTCGCAGCGGCGAACTGAAGGCGCCGATCGTCATCGGCCGCGACCATTTGGACAGCGGCTCGGTGGCGAGTCCGAACCGCGAGACCGAAGGCATGCGCGACGGCTCCGACGCGGTCTCCGACTGGCCATTGCTGAATCTGATGCTGAACACCGCGAGCGGCGCGACCTGGGTGTCGTTCCACCACGGCGGTGGTGTGGGCATGGGCTATTCGCAGCATTCCGGCGTCGTCATCGTCTGCGACGGCACCGACGCGGCGGCGCGGCGCATCGAACGCGTGCTGTGGAACGACCCGGCCACCGGTGTCATGCGTCACGCCGATGCGGGCTACGATGACGCGGTTGCATGTGCACGTCGCAACGCGCTCGATCTGCCGATGATCCGTTGACGCGCGCCGCTCACGCACGGGATTGCATCATGGACCCGTATCGATTCCGCACCGGCGCCTCGCCGTTGCTCGTGTCGATTCCGCACGCGGGCACCGAAGTTCCGGAGGCGATCGCCGCGCGGCTGTCGCCTGCGGCTCGCGTGCTGCCCGACACCGACTGGCATCTCGAGCGTCTGTACGACTTTCTCGACGCGCTCGGTGCGTCGGTGCTGCAGGCGTCGTACTCGCGCTACGTGATCGACCTGAATCGACCCCCCGACGACGAGAGCCTGTATCCGGGACGTGCGACGACCGGGCTCGTGCCGCGGGAGACCTTCTTCGGCGAGCCGGTCTACGCGGACGGCGCGCAGCCCGACGCAGACGAGATCGCGTCGCGTCGCGAGCAGTACTGGCAGCCGTATCACGAACAACTGCAGCGCACGCTCGACGAACTGCGTGCCCGACACGGCTTCGCATTGCTGTGGGACGCGCATTCGATCCGTTCGACGGTGCCGCGATTGTTCGACGGACGGCTGCCCGACTTCAACCTGGGCACCGCAGACGGGCGCTCCTGCGCTCCGGCGCTGGCCGCGCGGCTGCATGCGATCGCCGCCGACGCCGCCGGTTTCACGTCGGTGTTGAATGGCCGCTTCAAGGGCGGCTACATCACGCGCCGCTACGGACGACCGGAAGAGGGCGTGCACGCGGTGCAGCTCGAGCTGTCGATGGCTGCCTACATGGACGATGGACCGCCGTACGCGTTCCAGGAGGCGCGGGCCGCGGTCGTTCGCCCGTACTTGCGCGCGATGCTGCAGGCGATGCTCGCCTTCGAGCCATGAAGCGCTATCTCGCGTCGCAGGCGCTGCTGCCGGAAGGGTGGCGAAACGACGTCCGCATCGACGTCGATGAGACGGGCAATGTCGTCGATGTCGTCGCCGACGCCGGGAGCGCGGCGGCCGAAATCGCAGAGCGTCTAGAAGGCCCGGTGCTGCCCGGCATGGCGAACCTGCACTCGCATGCGTTCCAGCGCGCGATGGCGGGGCTTGCCGAAACGCGCGGCCCCGGCGAAGACGACTTCTGGAGCTGGCGCGAGCGCATGTATCGCTTCGTGCTGCGGCTCACGCCCGACGACGCGTTCGCGATCGCGCGTTTCCTGTATCTCGAGGCGCTGCGCAACGGGTACACGGCGATTGCCGAGTTCCACTACGTGCACCACCGCCCGGATGGTGCCCCCTATCCGCAGCCGGCGGAGATGCTGCTGCGTCATCTGCACGCGGCGGGCGAGGTCGGCATCGCTATCACGCTGCTGCCGTCGCTGTATCGGTGGTCGAACTTCGGTGCGCAGCCGCTCGCACCGCGGCAGCGGCGTTTCGACACCGATCCCGATGCGGTGCTGCGGATGGTCGAAGCGGCGCGCAGTGCGGCGGCCGGCGACGGCGCCGACGTGCGCGTCGGCGTCGCTCCGCATTCGCTGCGCGCCGCCGACCCGGCGTCGATCGCCGCGCTGCTCGCGGGAGCCGATGCGATCGATGCGAGTGCACCGATCCACGTGCATGCTGCCGAGCAGACGAAGGAGGTCGACGACTGCCTCGACGCGACCGGACAGCGCCCCGTCGAGTGGTTGCTGTCGAACTTCTCCGTCGACGCGCGTTGGTGCTTCATCCACGCGACGCACATGACGGCCCGCGAGACGCTCGCGCTCGCGCGCAGCGGCGCGGTCGCCGGCCTGTGCCCGACCACCGAGGCGAATCTGGGAGATGGTCTCTTTCCGATGCTCGATTTCCGCGAAGGCGGCGGCAGGTACGGCATCGGCGGCGACAGTCACGTGTCGCGCGATCCGGCCGAGGAGCTGCGCTGGCTCGAGTACGGACAGCGGCTGTCCTTGCAGCGGCGCAACCTGATCGTCGGTGGTGAGCGGGAAGGTGACTATCGCGGGCCGGCGGTCGGTACCACGCTGTGGTTGGAGGCCGCCGACGGGGGCGGCCGGGCGATCGGGCGCGCGATGGGCGCGATCGCGGCAGGACGCCGCGCCGACCTGGTCGAGCTCGATGCTGCGGCGCCGGATCTGCACGGTCGCAACGGCGATGCAATCACCAACGCGCTCGTCTTTTCCGGATCGAGCGGGCTCGTGCGCAACGTGATGGTCGGCGGGCGCTGGGTCGTGCGCGGCCGGCGCCATCGGCTCGACGAAGAGGCGGCGCGCGACTATCGGCGGGTCGTCGGACGGCTGCTCGCCGAGGGTTGAAGTCGAAGAGACCGGCACGGCGCAGGGCGCGATGGTTGCGCCCACGCAGGCACACCTCATATCAGGCCCGGTTCACCAGCACGATTCCGGTCGCGATCAGCGCGAGCGCGACGACGAGCGACGCGCCCAACGGCTCGTCGAGCAGCACCGCACCGGCGACCACGCCGAACAGCGGCGTGAGAAAGGTGAACGCGTGCAGCGTCGTCGCGCGGTAATGCGCGACCAGCCAGAACCATGCGAGATAGCTCGCCGAGGCGATGACGATCGTCTGGAAGGCGAGCGAAGTCCAGACGATCGGCGACGGCGCGAAGACGCCGGGCTCGCCGAAGGCATACGAGAGCGCGACGAGCACGATGGCCGAGACGGCGAGCTGGTACAGCAGGTTGAGCTCCGCCGGTGTACGCCGCAGCGGCGTCGTCTTGATGATGATCGTCGTCGCGCCCCAGAAGAACGCGGCAGCCAGGCACAGCGCATCGCCGAGCAGCGCTGCGGGTTCGGTCGTGCCGATGCGGTCGGCGAATGCGACGACGAGCCCGAAGAACGCCGCTGCGAGTCCGACGACCTTCTGCGTCGTGAGCCGGTCGCCCGGAACGAACCAGTGCGCACCGAGCGCGACGAAGAACGGCGCCGAGTAGAGCAGCAGCACCGCACGCACTGCCGTCGTGTAGACGAGGCCGATGAACAGGCACGCGAACTCGGCGGCGAAGAGCACGCCGACCAGCACGCCGGGCACGACCGTGTCGGCACGATCGCGCAACGGGGTGCCGCGCCAGAGGATCCACGCAGAGACCAGCAGCGTTGCGCCGATCGAGCGCAGCGCCGCCTGCCAGACCGGCGAGATCCCCATGTTGCCGACCTTCGTCGCCACCTGCCCGAGCCCCCAGATCATGCACAGCACGATCTGCGTGGCGACGACACGCGGCGGCAGGGTGGAAGAGGAGTCGGGCACGAGCGGCGTTATACACCGGGGCACCGACGACGCCTGATTCCGGACGTCCCGCTATTGCGCGGCTGTTGCCGGTCTGTCACATTGGCGCCGCATCATGCGCTGCCCATCCGGGCGAGCCGGTGCTACGGGTCCGGCGCGAAATCGAGGGAGATTCCAATGAACGGAACGAAAGGTCGGAGCGTTTCCGCCTGGGCGCGCAGGTCGCTCACGGCGATGGTGCTGACGGGCAGTGCGCTCGCGTGGACTTCGGCGGGTGCGGTCACCGAGATCCAGTGGTGGCACTCGATGACGGGCGCGAACAACGACCGCGTCAACAGCCTCGCCGAGCGTTTCAGCAAGAGCCAGTCCGACTACAAGGTCACCGCGGTATACAAAGGCGGCTATCCCGAATCGATGACGCAGGCGATCGCCGCGTACCGTGCCGGCAACGCGCCGCACATCGTCCAGGTGTTCGAGGTGGGCACCGCGACGATGATGGCGGCCAGGGGGGCGGTCGTTCCGGTTGAGAAGCTGATGAAGGACGCCGGCGAGAAGTTCGACCGTTCTTCCTACGTGCCGGCGGTGGCGGGCTTCTACACGACGCGCCAGGGCGAGATGCTCTCGTTTCCGTTCAACAGCTCGACCACGATCTTCTACTATAACAAGGACGCGTTGAAGAAGGCCGGCGTCGACAAGGCGCCCGAGACCTGGAGCGAGGTCACCGCTGCAGCGGCGAAGGTCAAGGCCTCGGGTGCCGCCTCCTGCCCCTATACCTCGAGCTGGGCGAGCTGGGTGCACATGGAGAGCTTCTCGGCCTGGCACAACACGCTGTTCGCCAGCGAGAACAACGGTTTCGGCGGCCTGAAGGCGCGTCTGCTGGTGAACACGCCGCTTTTCGAGCGTCATATGGGCAACCTGCTCGAATGGTCGAAGCAGGGGCTGTTCGTCTACCCCGGGCGTACCACCGAGGGCGACGCGAAGTTCTACAGCGGCGAGTGCGCGATGTTCACCGGCAGTTCGTCCACATACGGGAACATCAAGCGCAACGCGAAATTCGACTTCGGTATCTCGAAGCTGCCGTACTACGCCGACGTGCCCGGCGCGCCGCAGAACACCGTGATCGGCGGCGCCAGCCTGTGGGTGATGAGCGGGAAATCATCCGACGAGTACAAGGGCATCGCGAAGTTCTTCACGTTCCTGTCGTCGCCGGAGATCCAGGCGGAGTGGCACCAGGCCACCGGTTACCTTCCGTTGACGATCGCCGCCTACGAGCTGACGAAGAAATCGGGCTTCTACGAGAAGAACCCGGGCACCGACGTGCCGGTGCAGCAGATGATCGTCAAGACCACCGACAAGTCGCGCGGCGTGCGACTGGGCAACATGGTGCAGATCCGCGACATCGTCCACGAGGAGATGGAGGCGATGCTCGCGGGCAAGCAGGATCCGAAGGCCGCGCTGGCGAACATGAAGCGGCGCGGCGACGAGCAGCTCGTGCGCTTCGAGCGCACGGCACGGGAGTAGGGCGCCCTGGAAAAGCGCGTTCTCTTCGGCGCGGCCGGGTGGCTCCCGGCCGCGTTGCTCGCTCCGCAGCTGGCGATCGTCCTCGTCTTCTTCTACTGGCCGGCGCTGCAGGCGCTGTTCCAGTCGGTGTTCATCCAGGACGCCTTCGGCGGCAGCGTCGAGTTCGTCGGGCTGGAGAATTTCCGCTACCTGTTCGCCGACGAGCTATACCTGTACTCGTTCCAGGTGACCGCGGTGTTCACGGTGGCGGTCACCGTGATCGGGCTCACGCTGAGCCTCGCGCTCGCGTACTTCGCCGACCGCGCGATCCGCGCGGCCTACGCGTTCCGCACGCTGCTGATCGTGCCCTACGCGGTGGCGCCGGCGATCGCCGGCGTGCTCTGGTTGTTCCTCTTCAATCCGACGCTGGGCATCGTCTCGCACTGGCTCGGGCGCGTTGGCGTGGAGTGGAACCACGTGCTTCGCGGCGACCAGGCGATGATCCTGATCGTCGTCGCCGCGGTCTGGAAGCAGATCAGCTACAACTTCATCTTCTTCCTCGCCGGGCTGCAGTCGATCCCGAAGTCGCTGCTCGAGGCGGCGGCGATCGACGGCGCGGGCGCCTGGCGTACGTTCCGCTCGGTGATCTTTCCGCTGCTGTCGCCCACCACCTTCTTCCTGCTCGTCGTCAACGTGGTGTACGCGTTCTTCGACACCTTCGCGATCGTCGATGCGGCCACCGGCGGCGGGCCGGCGAAAGCTACCGAGATCCTCGTCTACAAGGTGTTCAACGACGGCTTCAAGGGGCTCGACATCGGCGGTTCGGCCGCGCAGTCGGTGATCCTGATGACGATCGTGCTCGCGCTCACCGTCGTGCAGTTCCGCTACGTCGAGCGGCGCGTGAAGTACTGAAATCGCGATGCCCGGCCGAAGCCTTTCCGCGCGAATCCTCACCTACGCCGTGCTCGTGCTCGGCGTGCTCGTCGTCGCCTTTCCGGTCTGGGTGACCTTCGTCGCCTCGACGAAGACCCTCGACGAAGTGCAGGCGGTACCGATGTCGCTGATGCCGGGAACGCAGTTGCTGAAGAACTACGCCGACGTGCTCGCTTCCGGCGCGGGAAACACCACCGCGCCCGTCCAGCGCATGATGGGCATCAGCCTGGTGATGGCGCTGACGATCGCGATCGGCAAGATCGCGATCTCGCTGCTGTCGGCCTTCGCGCTGATCTACTTCCGCTTCCCGTTCCGGCGTACCGCGTTCTGGCTGATCTTCGTCACGCTGATGCTGCCGGTCGAGGTGCGCATCATGCCCACCTACCAGGTGATGGCCGACCTGCGCCTGATCGACACCTATGCCGGGCTCACGCTGCCGCTGATCGCATCGGCCACCGCCACCTTCCTGTTCCGGCAGTTCTTCATGACGGTGCCCGACGAGCTCGCCGAAGCAGCGAAGATCGATGGCGCCGGACCGATGCGCTTCTTCTGGCACGTGCTGCTGCCGCTGTCGCGCACCAGCATCGCGGCGCTGTTCGTGATCCAGTTCGTCTACGGCTGGAACCAGTACCTGTGGCCGCTGCTCGTCACGACGCAGGAATCGATGTACCCGGTCGTGATCGGCATCAAGCGGATGATCGCCGGCGGCGATGCGGCCACCGAATGGCACCTGGTGATGGCCACCGCGATGCTCGCAATGCTGCCGCCGGTGATCGTCGTCGTGCTGATGCAGCGCTGGTTCGTCAAGGGCCTCGTCGAGTCCGACAAATGAACGTCTCGTTTTCCGACTGGCCGTATCCGGCCTTCGTCGCGCATCGCGGCGCCGGTCGGCTCGCGCCAGAGAACACGCTCGCGGCGCTGCGCGTCGGCCATTCGTTCGGTTACCGCATGTTCGAAGTCGATGCGAAGCTCTCGGGCGACGGCGTCGCGCTGCTGATGCACGATGCGACGCTCGACCGCACGACCGACGGACGGGGTCGCGTCGATTCGCATCCGTTCGCGGCGCTCGCGCAGCTCGACGCCGGCCGCTGGCACTCGGCCGAGTACGCCGGCGAAGGCATTCCCACGCTCGATCGCGTAGCCCGCTGGGTGCTCGACAACCACGCGATGCTCAACATCGAGATCAAGCCGTCTCCGGGACGAGAGCGTGAAACGGGTGCGGCGATCGCCGTCGATGCGCGCGAGGCGTGGCGCGACGCCGCCGTGCCGCCGCTGCTGTCGTCGTTCTCGCCGGTGGCGCTCGCCGCCGCGCAGGAACTCGCGCCCGAGTTGCCGCGCGCGCTGCTCTTCGACGAGCTGCCGGCCGACTGGCTCGAGCGCTGCGAGGCGCTTGGCTGCGTGGCGCTCGATGCGCATCACTCGACGCTGGCGCGCGCACGCATCGAGCAGGCGCACCGCGCTTCGCTGCGCGTGCTGGCTTATACGGTGAACGACGAGGAGCGTGCCGACGAGCTGTTCGACGCGGGGCTCGATGTGCTGATCACCGACGCAGTCGACCGCATCGTTCCGCGCCGATAGTGCAGCGCCCGGGCCATGCGCCCGGATCGGCTGTGCGGGGCCATCGCGCCGTCGTCTTTCGCCCACCACCGGAAAGCTGTCGCGGGGCGGGCACGTAGCGTGCAGCAATTGATGCCGATCAACGCCGATGTCCGCCCCGGACGTACGATGCGGCGTCCGGAGGTCTTCCCATGCCCTTGTCCGAAAGCCAGCTCGAGCAGATCGTCGCGCAGATTCGCAGCCGCCTCACCGTGCTCGAAGAAGACATCGCCCGCAAGCTCGGCGAGAGCGCCGAGGGTTTTGCCGGTATCGACGGCGTCGGTGACGCCGGCGACCTGAGTTCGATCCTCACCGAGAGCGAGGTGGATCTCTCGGAAGCGATGCGCGACGTCGACGAGTGGCGCGCGCTTCGCTCGTCGTTGCGTCGCATTGACGAAGGCACCTACGGCGTGTGCACCGAATGCGGCGTCGAGATTCCCTTCGAACGGCTCGAAGCGGCGCCGCTCGCGCACCGCTGCATCGATTGCCAGGCCATCGCGGAGAAACGGGAGCGTACCTTCCCCGGGCAGTAGAGCCGAGGAGAAAGGGAGGGGGAAGGGTGGGAAAAGCCTCGGCTGTGGAAGTCGGGGGTTTTCCCCTTCCTTCACCCAAACCTCCCATGCACGAACCACGCGCGGCGCGCTTCGGTCGTCAGCCGTTCGCGGTAGATCCAGTACAGCGCGTGCGTGTCGTCTTCGGCGATGAAGTAGTCGCGCTGCATCAACGAGCCGTCCCACCAGCCGCCTTCGATCCGCTCGGGGCCGGCCAGCAGTCGCAACGCGGAGTTCCACCACGGGCGGTTGTTGCGCTCGGCCAGCGCAATCGGTCGATCGAATAGCCACAGCGGTCGGGGCAGCGACGCGACCGGCAGCGGCGCGGGATCGTGGCCGGTGCGATTCCCGGCGAGCGCCGGTGCGTCGATCGGCTCGAAGCGGTACGCGGCTTCCGGCCGATGATCGGCGGCGAGCCGCAGGCGCTGGACGTGCCCCGGTCCGAGGCGGGCCTGCAGCCGTTCGACGAGACGACGCAGGTTCTCGTGTGCCGTGCCCGGCGCAGGGAACAGCTCGCCGCCGGTGTCGGGCAGCGCCACGATCTCCTCGCAGTGCAGCCGCAACGCGTGCGCTGCGGCCGGCAGCTGCGTGACGGCGAGCTTCTCGCGTAGCAGGGAAAGCAGCCGTTGCGGATCGCGTGTCGGATCGGCGAGCCGGATCTCGAGACGCGTGTCTTCGTGTGCGTCGTGCTCGACGTGCAGCGTAAAGGCGCGGATCGCGCCGTGACGGGCGGCGAGCCAGCCGGTCATCGGGTCGAGCAGGCGACGGGCAGCGAACACCAGCGCCTCGGCATGCTCGACGTGCGCGAGCAACTCGATGCGCAGATCGAATGCCGCAGGCGTCTCGAACCATTCCCTCGGCTCGGGCAGGCGACCGAGTGCGCGATCGATCTCGTCGAGCAGTGCGCCGCCCAGGCGGCGTGCGACGGCGGCGCGCGGCAAGGCGAGCAGGTCGCGTACGTGGCGCACGTCGATCGAATCGAGCAGCTCGCGCTGTGCGCGCGTGCGTGCGAGCAGCTGTGCGGGCAGTGCACCGACTCGCTGTTCGAGCGTCGTTTCGCAGGCGAAGGCCGCGTCGCGCTGACGTACGAGCAGCCAGGCTGCGCTCGCCGTGGGCGCAGCACTGATGCGCACGCGGTAGCCGAGCGACTGCAGGCCTGCGCGCACCCGGGCGAGTAACGCACGCAGGCCGCCGAAATAGCGCAGGCTCGGTTCGACCTCGGCGAGCAGGCCGCACGGTGAAGGCGAGTCGTCGAGCGCGTCGAAGACGAGGTCGGATTGCACGCTCACCGACGGCGTGAACTGCTGCAGCCAGGCGGCGACCGATTCGAGCGCACGTCGTTCGCTGTGCAGATCGCGCTCGAGCAGGCGCAGCGTGGGCACGAGCGCCTGTGCCGCGGCGCGTTTCATTCCGGGAGCGATGCCCTGCGCGCGGGCGGCGTCGTTCGCATCGAGCACACGGTGCCGGTCGCACAACGCGAGTGAAGTGTCACAGGGCGCGGCGCCGCGTACGACGACGTCGAGCGACAGTCGTTCGAAGAACAGCCCCAGCCACCACATGAGGTCTGCCTCAGCGGGTTTCGCGCAGCGCAGCCGGGTCGGAAGAACGGGAGCGCTGTGTTTCCTGCAGCGAGGTTTCGGCTGGGTCGTGTGCCCCTCGGGCTCCGCCGTGAACCGTTTGCATCGGCGCGGCCGACGCCGCTTCCGATGGAACCGGCGAACGCAGCCGGATCGACGACAGCGGCCGGGGCAGGTCGACGAGCAGGGGATCGGCGATGACCGGCCCGCGGCGCTTGAGGATCTGCACCGACAGGCGCTCGCCGGCGCGCGGCAGCAGCAGCAGGCGCAATGGCGCCGGAGAGGATTCGAACTGCGCCTCGAGCGGCCGGAACAGGAAGGTCGGGCCGTGCGTGCCGTGCGCAGCCAGCTGCATGCGGCGCAGGTGCTCGGGGCGCGTGCGCGGCTGCGGCAGCCAGGCGAGCAGGGCACCGAAGCCGCTGCTCTTCAGCGTCTGCTCGACCGCCCACAGACGGTCGGCCGCGTGCGCGGCCTGGACGATGAGCAGGTAGTCGAGATCGATGCCGTGGCTGGCCAGCGCTGGTGCGTAGGGGATCTGCGGCGGACCCAGCACCACGACGAAACGGCGTTCGCGGGAGAGCCGGCGCAGCAGCGGAACGAGCAGGCGCAGCTCGCCGATGCCCGATTCGCGGCTGATCAGCTCGGTGAGCATCCCGGCAGGCCAGCCGGCGCCGGGCAATTGCGCATCGAGCGTGGCGAAGCCGCTCGAGAAGGCCTGCACGGCCGTGTGGCCGATCCGGCTGGCGCGCCAGATCGCGGCGGGCAACGGGGAGGAGGACATTCTGGCCTCCTCACAGCTTGCCGCCGCGCAGCAGGCCGACGGCGATGCCTTCGATCGAGAAGGTATCGGTTCGCGAATCGACGACGATGGGTTCGAAGTCGGGATTCTCGGGCAGCAGCTCGATCGTGTTGCCGCGACGTCGCCAGCGCTTGACGGTGACGTCGTCGCCGACGCGGGCAACGACGATCTGTCCGTTGCGCGCTTCCCGCGCCTGGCGGACCGCGAGCAGGTCGCCATCGAGAATGCCGGCGTCGCGCATGCTCATGCCGCGCACGCGCAGCAGGTAATCGGGCGTTGCGGAGAACAGGTTCGGATCGATGGCGTAGCTGGCCTCGACGTGCTCCTGCGCGAGGATGGGACTGCCGGCGGCCACACGACCGATGAGCGGCAGGCTCGAGACGACCTGCACCGCGCTCGGATGCTCGTTCGGCGCATCGCTCAAGCGCTTCAGGCGGATGCCGCGTGAAGCGCCCGCCGTGAGCTCGATGACGCCCTTGCGCGCGAGCGCCTTCAGATGCTCCTCGGCCGCATTGGCCGAGCGGAATCCGAGCTGCGCGGCGATCTCGGCACGCGTAGGCGGAAACCCGGTGTCGGCGATGTGCTGGCGGATCAGCGAGAGGATCTGCTGCTGGCGGGGGGTGAGGGAGTGCATGTTGAGGAGGTGAAGGGTGAAGGGTCAAGGGTGAAGGGCAGCCGGGCCGCCGACGGTTCACCTGATGCTGTATTTCCGTACAGTACCACTTTTATTTCAGTGCTGCGACTGTCCAGCGCAGTCCTCGTGACCCCTTCACCCTTCACCCTTCACTGCCTCGATGGGCAAGCCGTTTGCTACGCCGGTTTCGCGATGGCGCCTTTTCTGTTCATACTTGTTCGAAGCTCCGCGGCTCGCTGCGAAGTTGTCTGTGCATACGTGAGCGTTTGTGGCAAAGTCGAAAAACGGACCGGTCCATCCGGCTCGCGGAGTTGCATTTCTCGGGTTGCTGGTTCGGGTTCCTCGAAATGCAATGAGGCTAACGGTTCGAGGAAACTTTCTCGATGGGAACCAAGATCTATGTAGGCAACCTGCCGTGGCGCGCAACCGATGCACAGTTGTCGCAGCTGTTCGGCAGTCATGGTGAAGTCAGCGATGCGAAGATCGTCACCGACCGCGAAACCGGTCGCTCGCGCGGCTTCGGCTTCGTCACGATGACCTCCGACGACGCGGCACAGGCCGCCATCCGCGCCCTCAACGGCTATTCGCTGGAAGGACGCAGTCTCGTCGTCAATGAGGCACGAGAGCAGGGCGGCGGTGGTGGGCGACGTCCCGGCGGCTATGGTGGCGGTGGTGGCGGCGGCTACGGCGGTGGCGGCGGAGGCGGCTACGGCGGCGGAGGTGGCGGCTACGGTCGCGGCGGTGGCGGAGGCGGTGGTGGCTACGGCGGCGGAGGTGGCGGCTACGGCGACCGCGAAGGCGGTGGCGGCGGCAATCGCGGCGGCTACAGCGGCCAGCGACGGGCGCGACAGTTCGGGCAGTAGATAGACAAGAGAAGGGGGAAGGGAGAAGGGGGAAGGGAGGACGCAGCCGCCTGCGGCGCGCATCTCGCTGGTTTTCCCCTTCTCCCTTCCCCCTTCTCCCTTCTCTTTCCCGAACTCACATCTCTGAGTAATTCGGTCCCCCGCCTCCCTCGGGGACGACCCAGACGATGTTCTGCGTCGGGTCCTTGATGTCGCACGTCTTGCAGTGCACGCAGTTCTGCGCGTTGATCTGCAGTCGTTCGGCACCGGCATCGTCGCGCACGAACTCGTAGACGCCGGCCGGGCAGTAGCGCTGTTCGGGGCCGGCATAGCGCGCGAGGTTGATCTGCACCGGCACCTGCGGATCCTTCAGCGTCAGGTGCACCGGCTGGTCTTCTTCGTGGTTGGTGTTCGAGATGAACACCGACGAGAGCCGGTCGAAAGTGATCTTCCCGTCGGGCTTCGGATAGGCGATCGGCTTCGATTCGGCAGCCGGCTGCAGGTACTCGTTGTCGGCGCGCTTCGTGTGCATCGTGTACGGCGCCTTGCCGCGGAACACCGTCTGGTCGATGCCGACGAGCAGCGTTCCGGTCCACAGCCCCTTGCTCATCGCCGGCTTGAAGTTGCGTGCGCGGTGCAACTCATCGCGCAGCCACGACTTCTCGAACGCATCGCCATAGGCGACGAGTTCGTCTGCCGAGCGGCCCGCCGCGATCGCCTCGAAGGCCGCTTCGGCCGCGAGCATTCCGCTCTTGATCGCCGCGTGGCTGCCCTTGATGCGTGCGGCGTTCAGGAAGCCGGCGTCGCATCCGACCAGGCAACCGCCGGCGAAGGTGAACTTCGGCAGTGAGTTGATCCCGCCGGCGGTGAGCGAGCGCGCGCCGTATGCGAGCCGCTTGCCACCCTCGAGCAGGGAACGGATTGCCGGATGCGTCTTGTAACGTTGGAACTCTTCGTACGGCGACAGGTACGGATTGCGGTAATTCAGACCGACGACATAGCCGATTGCGATCTTGTTGTCGCGCCAGTGATAGAGGAACGAGCCGCCGTAGGTGTCGTTCTCAAGCGGCCAGCCGGCGGTGTGAATGACGAGGCCCGGCTCGAATTTCGACGGCTCGACTTCCCACAGCTCCTTGACGCCGATTGCGTAGCTCTGCGGATCGCATTCCTCGTCGAGTCGGAAGCGTGCGATCAGCTGGCGCCCCAGATGGCCGCGCGAGCCTTCGGCGAAGAACGTGTACTTGCCGTGCAGCTCCATCCCGGGCTGGAAGTTCGCGGTCGGCTCGCCGTCGCGTCCGACGCCCATGTTGCCGGTGGCGATCCCCTTCACGGCGCCCCGGTCGTCGTAGAGGACTTCGGCGGCGGCGAAGCCGGGGTAGACCTCGATGCCGAGCGCCTCGGCCTGCGCGCCGAGCCAGCGAACGAATTCGCCCAGGCTCACCACGTAGTTGCCGTGGTTGCGGAAGCACCCGGGAAGCATCCAGCCCGGAACACGGCGCGCGCCTTTCTCCGAAAGGAACAGGAAACGGTCTTCGGTCACCTCGGTGTTCAGCGGCGCGCCGCGTTCGCGCCAGTCGGGAAAGAGCTCGCTCAACGCGCGCGGGTCCATCACGGCACCCGAGAGGATGTGCGCACCGACCTCGGAGCCCTTCTCGACGACGCATACGCCGATCTCGGTATCCCGCTCGGCGGCGAGCTGCTTGAGCCGGATCGCGGCGGACAGGCCCGCGGGCCCTGCGCCGACGATCACGACGTCGAACTCCATCGACTCGCGCTCGATTTCCATGCTGGTGTGCTCTCCGTTCGCGTTCGGCGCCGTTGCACCGGGTTTCGCAGCGGATTGTCCCGGAAAGCGTCCTGCACACGCAAACGGCCTGCTGCCGGAACGCCGATCCGATCGGCTACCATTCCTCGCACGTGGGGCGGTCAGCGCGTGCCTTCGTCGCGTGGCTCTCGTCGCACATCCACATCGAGGAGATGCGCCCGTGGCCACCCGATTCGATCTCGACGGAAAGACCGCGCTCGTCACCGGTGCCTCGAGCGGGCTCGGCGCGCGCTTCGCGCGCGTGCTTGCCGACAATGGCGCGCAGGTCGTGCTCGCATCGCGACGCCTCGAGCGACTGAAGGAGCTTCGCGCGGAGATCGAATCGGCTGGCGGCAGCGCGCACGTCGTCGCGCTCGATGTCACCGACATCGCGGGTATCGGCGAGGCCGTCGAGCAGGCCGAGGCGCAGGCGGGGCCGATCGATATCCTGGTGAACAACTCGGGTGTGAGCACGACGCAGCGCCTGGTCGACGTGGCGCCTGACGATTACGACTTCATCTTCGACACGAACACCCGCGGCTCCTTCTTCGTTGCACAGCAGGTTGCACGCAGGATGATCGCGCGCAACCGCGATGATCCGCAGCGCGGCGCGCGCATCGTCAACATTGCGTCGATGGCGGCGCTGCGCGTGCTCGCGCAGATCGGCGTCTACTGCATGAGCAAGGCCGCCGTCGTGCAGATGACCAAGGCGATGGCGCTGGAGTGGGGGCGCTTCGGCATCAACGTCAACGCGATCTGCCCCGGCTACATCGAAACCGAGATCAACACCGAGCACTGGAAGACCGAGGCCGGGCAGAAGCTGATCCGGATGCTGCCGCGGCGCCGGGTCGGCCAGCCCGAGGATCTCGACGGCCTGCTCGTGCTGCTCGCTTCCGACCGCTCGGGCTTCATCAACGGGGCGGTGATCGCCGCCGACGACGGATTCGGCGTATGAGCGTCGGCCTTCGTACGACCGCTGCCTTTGATCCGCCCGAGGCCGAGCGCATCGCACGTAGTTTCGAGCTGCGCACGCCGCCCGAGCCCTTCTGCGACGATCCGTACCCGTACTACGCGGCGCTGCGCACCTACGACCCGGTGCGCACGATGGCCGACGGCAGCGTTTTCCTCACGCGCTACGAGGACGTCTCGATCGTCTATCGAAGCAGTGCCGCCAGCTCCGACAAGAAGGTCGAGTTCGCGCCGAAGTTCGGCGACTCGCCGCTCTACGAGCATCACACGACGAGCCTCGTCTTCAGCGATCCGCCGCTGCATACGCGTGTGCGGCGCCTCATCCTTGGTGCGCTGAGCCAGCGCGCCGTTTCGCGCATGGAGCCCGGCGTCGTGCAGCTGGTCGACGGGCTGCTCGACGCGATGCAGAGGAAGCAGCAGGTCGACCTGATCGACGATTTCGCGGCGGCGATTCCGGTCGAGGTGATCGGCAACCTGCTCGCCGTGCCGCGCGAAGCGCGCGGACCGTTGCGCGACTGGTCGCTCGCCATTCTCGGTGCGCTCGAGCCGGTGCCCACCGCCGCGATGCTCGAGGTCGGTAACCGCGCGGTTCGCGACTTCTCGGCCTTCCTCGACGAGCTGATCGCCGACCGGCGTGCGCATCCGCTCGACGCGAACGAGGACGTGCTCACGCGGCTGATCGTCGGCGAGACCGACGGCGAGCGCCTCACGCACCGCGAGCTCGTGCACAACTGCATCTTCCTGCTCAATGCCGGTCACGAGACGACGACGAACCTGATCGGCAACGGCCTCGACACGTTGCTGCGCCGCCCCGACCAGATGCAGCGGCTGCGCGACGATCCGTCGCTGGCGAACTCCGCGGTCGAGGAGATGCTGCGCTACGAGAGTCCGCTGCAGCTGAACAACCGTCGCCTGAGCGACGACGTCGAGCTCTCCGATCGCCGGCTCGCCGCCGGCACCTTCGTCACGCTGTGTATCGGGGCGGCCAACCGTGATCCGGCGCAGTTCCCCGATCCCGACCATTTCGACGTCGCGCGCAAACCGAACCGGCACTTCGCCTTCGGTCATGGCGATCATGCGTGCGCGGGGATGAGCGTCGCGCGGCTCGAAGGGCGGATCGCGCTCTCGCGCCTGCTTGCACGCTTTCCGCAGATCGAGCGCGACGGCGAGCCCGAGCGCGACCGACGCATCCGTTTTCGCGGATTCCGCCACCTGCCGGCACGCGTGCACGCGGCTTGATACGCGGAACGCAGCGTTTTGCTGCGTTTTCCGCCGAGGAAGAAGTTGCCAGCGGAAAAGCGCTGCGTTTCGCAGCAAAACGGCTTGCGAGCACGGCGGGAGGAGTTCCAGCGTTGTTTGAACGCGAAACCGTATCAGTCGTAACGGGAATCGGTCGGCGTGTCGCGAAGCCGCCGATCGACGGTGTGGCGTACGTGGCGCACGCCGAGCGCAACGAAGAGCGCAACCGGAAGCACCGCGATTCCGGTCGCGATGTCGACATCGACGGGCACACCCGCGGCATGGATCGCCACGAGCAGGTAGTGCACGAGCCCGACTGCGTAGTAGGTGATCGCCGCCACCGACAGTCCTTCGACCGTCTGCTGCAGCTTCAGCTGCAGCGCGGCGCGCCGGTTCATCGCCGAGAGCAGGGCCTGGTTGTGCCGCTCGCGTTCGATATCGACGCGCGTGCGCAGCAATGCGCTCGCACGCGCGACGCGCTCGGCGGCCGATTCGATGCGCCGCCCGACACTCTCGCAGAAGGCCATGGCCGGGTCGAATCGACGCTCGAGGAAGGAGATCGGCGTCTGTAGCGAGGCGAGCCGCCCGACGCGAAGATCGGCGCCGCGCTGACGCACGATCGCGTGATAGGCGCGGGCCGCGCCGAAGCGGAAGCCGACGGTCGCCGAAAGGCGCTCGACGGTGGCTGCGAGTCGGGTGATTTCCTGCAGCAGCGCGGGCTCCTCGCGGGTCGGCGCGCCCTCCAGGCGCGCGACGAGCGTGCCGATCGCGTCCTCGGCAGCGTCGAGCTCGATTGCCGTCCGGCGTGCGAGCGGGAAGGCGAGCATCGCCATCATCCGGTAGACCTCGATTTCGACGAGCCGCTGTACTTCGCGTCCGGTGCGGTCCGCCTCCATCGAGACGTCGAGCACAAGCATCCGCACGAAGCCGTCGTCCCGCATGCGGAAGTCGGTGTAGACGCGCGCCGCACCGTCGGCGATCGACGCTGCGCACAGCTCGTTGCCGTCGAACAGGCGCGTGGCCTCCTCGATCTCGCCGTCCACGGCCGGCTCGTTCGCGCGCGTCGGCAGCACGGCGAGATGAACCGCCGCGACGCGCTGCCCGGGAAGCGTCTCGAGCCAGCTGTCGGGCAGTTCGGCGAGCGCGCTTCTTCCGAAGGGGTCGTCCGGATCGCAGCCTGGCGCGTCGATCGTGTAGCCGTCGAACTCGCCGTGGCGCTCGCGCTTCAGGCGGAAGGCGCCGAAATCGGCGAGGAAGTGCGTGTCGGATGCAGCCGGCGGGGGCAGGCCGCGCGTCGTGCAGAGCGCAGCCAGAGGGTCGACCGGCTGCGCATGTGCGTTCGGGCTGTCGCCGTTTACGGACCCGGTGGGTCGCGATCGCAGCAGGGCGATATGCGAAACTCGGTGCGGCGCCGCGATCGCCTGTCGCGGGCGGGCGTGGATCTCGTTGTAAAGCGCTTCGCGGTCGGGATGATCGATCATGCGCCGCGCCGCATCGGCGTGCGCGCCTGAAGCCTGCGGCGCGATTCGAACAGGGGGTAACGGGTGAGAGGACGCATCCTCGTATATGAGCTGGAGATCCCGATCCGATGGGGCGACATGGACGCGATGGGCCATGTCAATAATACGGTCTATTTCCGCTACATGGAGCAGGTGCGGATCAGCTGGTTCGACTCGCTTGGCTTCACGCCCGAGCCGCGCGGGGAAGGGCCGCTGATCGTCAACGCGAGCTGCACCTTCTCGCGCGAGCTGCGCTACCCGGGCAACGTGATCTGCCGACAGTACGTCGGCGCGATCGGACGCTCGAGCGTCGAGACCTACATCGACATGCTGCGCAGCGACGAGCCCGATACGGTCTATGCGAACGGCGCGGCGAAAGTCGTCTGGGTCGACTACACGAAGAAGAAATCGGCGCCGCTGCCCGAGGCCGCGCGCGAAGTGATGACGCGGCCCTTCGTACGCTGAAGCGCCGGGCTCAGCCGACCACCGATACGTCCACCGGACAGCCCGTTTTCGCGGCGACCTCGTCGGCGGAAACGCCCGGTGCGAGCTCGACGAGCTTCAAACCGTTCTCGCCGACTTCCAGCACGCCGAGGTCGGTGATGATCATGTTCACCACGCCGACCCCGGTGAGCGGCAGCGTGCATTCCGGCAGGATCTTGTGCTCCTCGCTGCCGTCCTTCTTCTTCGCCGTGTGCTCCATCAGCACGATGACGCGCCCGACGCCGGCAACGAGGTCCATCGCGCCGCCCATTCCCTTGACCATCTTGCCGGGGATCATCCAGTTGGCGAGATCGCCGCGCTCGCTGACCTGCATCGCGCCCAGGATCGCCAGGTTGATCTTTCCGCCGCGGATCATCGCGAAGGAATCGGCCGACGAGAAGATCGACGAGCCCGGCAGCGTCGTGACCGTCTGCTTGCCTGCATTGATCAGGTCGGCGTCGACTTCGTCATCGGTGGGGAAGGGGCCGATACCGAGCAGGCCGTTCTCCGACTGCAGCCACACCTCGATCGAATCAGGGACATGATTGGCGACGAGCGTGGGCAGCCCGATGCCGAGGTTCACGTAGAAGCCGTCGCGCAGTTCCTGCGCGGCGCGCGCCGCCATCTGGTCACGATTCCAGGCCATGTTGCTTTCTCCGGTTGCCGAGCGTGCGTTCAGCGGGCGCGCGTCGTGCGCTGCTCGATGCGCTTCTCGGGCGTCGGGTTGTGGACGATGCGGTGCACGTAGATGCCGGGCAGGTGCACGTGGTCGGGATCGATCTCGCCGGTGGGCACGATGATCTCGACTTCGGCGACGGTAACGCGCCCGGCCATCGCGACGTTCGGGTTGAAGTTCCGCGCGGTGCGGCGGAACACGAGGTTGCCGGACCGGTCGGCCATCCAGGCCTTCACCAGCGACACGTCGGGAACGAGCGAGCGTTCCATCACGTAGGTGTGCCCGTCGAACTCGCGCGTTTCCTTGCCTTCGGCGACGATCGTGCCGACGCCGGTGCGTGTGTAGAACGCGGGAATGCCTGCACCGCCCGCGCGCAGCTTCTCGGCGAGCGTGCCCTGCGGGGTGAACTCGAGCTCGAGCTCGCCCGCCAGGTACTGTCGCTCGAACTCCTTGTTCTCGCCGACGTACGACGCGATCATCTTGCGCACCTGGCGCGTCGTGAGCAGTTGCCCGAGCCCGAATCCGTCGACGCCCGCGTTGTTCGACACGCAGGTGAGATCGCGCACGCCGGAATCGCGCAGGGCTGCGATCAGCGCTTCCGGGATGCCGCACAGCCCGAAGCCGCCGACCGCGATCATCTGTCCGTCGGCCACGACGCCTTTCAGCGCTTCGGCCGCGCTCGGGTACACCTTGCTCATCGATTTCCTCGCTGTGGGACGCTCGGTCGGCACGGATTATAGGCGGCCGCTACAATCGAAGCGGTTTCGTCCCTGCGCACGATGTCGCATCGCGCCGCCGCGAACGATGCAGGCGCGCTGCGCACGCGGCGCCCTACGGTTTCCGTCTTGCATTCGCACTCGCATTCGCATCCCCACGGGCATTCGCACGCGCGCATCGGCGGGCATGCGCACGGGCATCCGCCCGACGGCGCAAGGCCTTCGCGCGCGCTCGGCTGGTCGGTGGCGCTCGTGCTCGTGTTCGCGCTGCTCGAGATCGGTGTCGGCGTCGTCAGCGGCTCGCTCGCGCTCGCCTCCGACGGCGTGCACATGCTCACCGATGCGGCCGCGCTCGGCATCGCGTGGGGCGCGAAGATCTTCGCGCGCCGCGAGGCCGGCCCGCAGATGAGTTTCGGCTACGGCCGGGTAGAGACGCTCGCCGCGCTGCTGAACGGAATCTTCTACGTCGCGATCCTCGCGTTCATCGTGTTCGAGGCGGTCGGCCGGCTGAGCGACACGCCGCCGATCGACGTGCACCTGGCGCTGCCGGTCGCCGTAGCCGGCCTGCTGGTGAACGCCGCGGTCTGGCGGATGCTGCACGGCGAGCGCCACGAGCTGAACACGCGCGCGGCGCTGCTGCACGTGATCGGCGATTTCGCCGGCTCGATGATCGCGATCGTCGCGCTTGCCACCGTCTGGTTCACCGGCTGGACGCTGATCGACCCGCTGCTCACGCTGGCGATCTGCGTGCTGCTGCTGGTGGCCACCGTGCGCCTGCTGCGCGACAGCGGTCGGGTGCTGATGAACGCGGTGCCCGAGGGCGTGGACGCCGGCGAGGTCGCGGCATCGCTGCGCGGCACGCCCGGCGTGAACTGGGTGCGCGACCTGCACCTGTGGTCGCTCGGCGATGGCAGCCCGGCGCTGTCGGCGCACGTGGCGATCGACGAGATGGCGCACTGGCCTGCGATTCTCGCGCAGATTCGGGCCACGATGGACGAGCGCCACGGTATTTGCCACCTGACGCTGCAGCCGGAAACGATGCACGAGGAAGAGATGCTGTCGCGCCAGGAAGCGCTGTGCCGGCGGCGCGCATGAGGGGCGCAGCGCCGCCTCCGGTCGGGCTCTCCTTCGCTTGTATAATCGCGCTTTCCGGCCGAGCCTCATGACCAGATTCGTATTCGTCACCGGCGGCGTCGTCTCATCGCTCGGCAAGGGCATCGCCGCAGCCTCGATCGGCGCGTTGCTCGAATCCCGCGGGCTGAGCGTCACGCTGCTCAAGCTCGATCCCTACATCAACGTCGACCCCGGAACGATGAGCCCGTTCCAGCACGGGGAGGTGTTCGTCACCGA
>CAZIDY010000046.1:0-20225 GCA_964538505.1 uncultured Limnobacter sp.
GGCTCGAACTGCAGCGACGCGTCGTTCAGCTGCAGCTTCTCGAGCGCCTCGCGCATCGCCTCGAACTGGTTCGCCTCCACCGGGTAGAGCCCGGCGAAGACCGACGGCTTGATCTCGCGGAACCCCGGCAGCGGCTTCGGCGCAGGCGAGGCGACGAGCGTGATCGTGTCGCCGACCTTCGCCGCCTTCAGCTCCTTGATCCCGGTGATCACGTAGCCGACCGCGCCCGTCTCGAGCGCCTCGCAGGCGGTGGCCTTCGGCTTGAAGACGCCGACCTGGTCGCAGTGGTGCACCGCGCCGGTCGCCATCAGGCGGATCCGGTCACGCACCCGCAGGACGCCGTTGAACACCCGCACCAGCATCACGACGCCGACGTAGTTGTCGAACCACGAGTCGATGATCAGCGCCTGCAGCGGCGCATCCGGATCGCCCTTCGGAGGCGGGATGCGCGCGACGATCGCCTCGAGGATGTCGTCGATGCCCTCGCCCGTCTTCGCGCTCGCGCGGATCGCGTCGCTCGCGTCGATGCCGATCACGTCCTCGATCTCGCCAGCCGCCGCCTCGGGATCCGACTGCGGCAGATCGATCTTGTTGAGCACCGGCACGACCTCGACGCCGAGGTCGATCGCCGTATAGCAGTTGGCCACCGTCTGCGCCTCGACGCCCTGCGAGGCGTCGACGACCAGCAGCGCGCCCTCGCAGGCCGACAGCGACCGGCTGACCTCGTACGAGAAGTCGACGTGCCCCGGCGTGTCGATGAGGTTCAGCGCATAGACCTGCCCATCGCGCGCCCGGTACTGCAGCGCAGCCGTCTGCGCCTTGATCGTGATGCCGCGCTCGCGCTCCAGCGCCATTGAATCGAGCACCTGCTCGGCCATCTCGCGATCGCTCAGGCCTCCGCATCGCTGGATCAGTCGATCGGCGAGCGTCGATTTACCGTGATCGATGTGGGCAATGATCGAGAAGTTGCGGATGTGCTGCATCGAAAGCGTGGAAACCGAATCGCGCGCCGGCGCGCCTGCGGCATTCGTGGATGGAACCGCACGGACAGATGAAACGCGCTGCGGCCGTCCCCCAACCCGACGGCCGACCCCGATCCGGCGAAACCGCTAATTTTATCAGTGCCGCACCGCTTCTTCGGCGCCAGACGGCCGGCGGCAGAAAAACGGGGGCAGGGGAGAAACCGGGGTCAGATCACGGTTACTTGTAACCGTGGTCTGACCCCGGTTTTTGTTACTCCGGCCGCAGCGGCACGAACTGCGCGGTATCCCCCCTGCGCACCAGCAACACCGCCGACTTCGACGGATCGAGCTTCGAGACGAGCTCGGCAAAGCGCCGCGCGTCCGGGATCTCCTCGTTGTTGATCGACATCAGGATGTCGCCCTGGCGGATTCCCGCGCGCGCCGCCGGCCCCTCGGCCGCCTCGACGACGACGCCGTTGCGCAGGCGCAAACGCGTACGCTGCTCGGCCGTGAGGTCCGAAACCGCGAGCCCCAGCGAATTGACCGCCGGCGGCTGATCGCGCTTCGGCGTAGTCGAGCGCTCACCGGCCGAACGGTCCGGCTCGAGCTCGGCAACGGTCACGTTGAACTGCTGCGTCTCGCCGCGGCGCCACACCTGCACCGGAACGGTGGAGCCCGGCTTCGTGCCGCCGACCATCCGCGGCAGGTCGCTCGAGCGGTCGATCTCCTTGCCGTCGAACTTCAGGATGATGTCGCCCACTTCGACGCCCGCGTTCTCCGCCGGGCCGCCCTGTTCGATGCTGCGCACCAGCGCGCCGGCCGGGCGCTCCAGGCCGAGCGGACCGGCAACCTCGCGCGTGACCTCCGAGATGCCGACGCCGATGCGCCCACGCACCACGCGACCGGTCGTGCGCAGTTGCTCGACGACGCGCATGACCTCGTCGATCGGGATCGCGAACGAGATCCCCATGAAACCGCCGGTGCGACTGTAGATCTGCGAATTGATGCCGACGACCTCGCCGGAAAGGTTGATCAGCGGACCGCCCGAGTTGCCGGGGTTGACCGCGACGTCGGTCTGGATGAACGGAAGGTAGTCGCCGGTGTCGCGACTCTTCGCCGAGACGATGCCAGCGGTGACCGTATTGTCGAGACCGAAGGGCGAGCCGATCGCGAGCACCCATTCGCCGACGCGCAGCCGGTCGGAATCGCCGATCGTCATGAACGGAAGGTTCGTCGCTTCGACCTTCACCAGCGCGACATCGGTGCGCTGGTCGGAGCCGATCAGCTTGCCGCGCAGCTCGCGCTTGTCGGTAAGCGTCACGTAGATCTCGTCGGCGCCGTCGACGACGTGATGATTGGTGAGCACGTAGCCATCGGACGAAACGATGAAGCCCGATCCGAGGCCGCGCGGCACTTCTTCGCCCGGACCGCCGCGACCCGGGCCGCGCGGAGTCTGCCCAGGGCTCCCCGGCGGGAAGAAGCGGCGGAAGAACTCGTAGAACGGGTCGTTCTCGTCCAGGCCATCGGGGAACGGGAACTGCGGCCGCAGTCGGTCGCCGCTCGGGCGCTCGGTCGTGCGGATGTTGACGACGGCGGGACCGACCTTCTCGACGAGGTCGGCGAAATCGGGCAATCCGCGCGCACGGTTCACCGGTTGCGCGTACGACGTCGGCACCCACCCGATCGTGCCGATCGCCGCGATCGCCAGCACGCATGCTGCGAGCAGCTTCTTCATATGGTTTGCACCTCGAGAATCCTTGAGCAAATCACAAGCGGCGCATGGCGTCCAATTTCGCGAGACGCGCCGGGGGTCATTGCCGTGTGCGCGCCCCACCGGAAAGCGCGTCGGCCGGCGTTCCGCCGCGGCCGTACCATAGCAGCCACGTACGCAGGCGTCGCCAGTCGTCGTCGTCGGCAGTACCCGCCTTACGTGCGCCGGTGCCCTTGCACGCAAGCAGCACGTCGATCGGCTCACGCGAGTCGTCGGCGCGCAGGCGCAGCCACGCGAAGGGGCCGAGCACGTTCCAGCGCTCGATCCGAACGGGCCGTGCGGCTGCATCGGCGCCATCGAGCCGTGGCGTCGCACTGGAACGGCTCGATGGCGCTGACGCATCCTCTGCAGAGCCGGGCGTGCCGATCCATCTTGCACGACCCCCGTCGTCGATGCACAGGCTTCCGCTGGCCGGCAAAGCGCCGACGAGCCACGCAGGCAGCCTGCGTCGCGAGCGCTCCACCCTCCCTGCGCGCACGACCAGCCGCCTGCGTCCGAACGCGAGCGCGAAACACGCGAGTGCCGCCAGCGCGATCCAGCCGCGCGCGGCCGGCTCGGCGAAGGCAAGCGCGAACGAAGACGTGGCAAGCGCGAAAGCGACGAGCGCGTTCCGCAGGCGCCGATGCAAGGCCTGCGGTGCGGAATCGAGACGTACTGCGAAGGACACGGCGGCGCCCTCCGGACGCAGGTTCAGATCCTGCGCAGCACGAGCGTGCCGTTGGTGCCCCCGAAGCCGAACGAGTTCTTCAGCGCGACGTCGATGCGCATCTGCCGGGCACTGTTCGCGCAGTAGTCGAGATCGCACTCGGGATCGGGGTTCGTGAGGTTGATCGTGGGCGGCGACACCTGGTGATGCAGCGCGAGCGCCGTGAACACCGTCTCGATGCCGCCGGCGCCACCGAGCAGGTGGCCGGTCATCGACTTGGTGGAGTTCACGACGACCTTGCGCGCGGCGTCGTCGCCGAGCGCCGCCTTGATCGCGTCGGTCTCGTTGCGATCGCCGAGCGGCGTGGAGGTGCCGTGCGCATTCAGGTACTGGATCTCGTCGGCGTTCACGCGGGCATCGCGCAGCGCAGTGAGCATGCAGCGACGCGCGCCGTCCATCTCGGGTGCCGTGATGTGATGCGCATCGGCGCTCATGCCGAAGCCGGCGAGCTCGGCGTAGATACGCGCGCCGCGCGCCTTCGCCTGCTCCAGCTCCTCGAGCATCATCACGCCGGCACCCTCGCCGAGCACGAAGCCGTCGCGCTCGCGATCCCAGGGCCGGCTGGCCGCCTCGGGCTCGGCATTGCGCGTCGACAGCGCGCGCGCTGCGCAGAAGCCGCCCAGGCCCAGCGGCGAGATCGTCGCTTCCGACCCGCCGGCGAGCACCGCGTCGGCGTCGCCGTAGGCGATCATGCGCGCTGCGTCGCCGATGCAGTGAAGGCCCGTCGTGCACGCGCTGACGATCGCGTAGTTCGGGCCCTTCAGCCCGGCGAGGATCGACATCTCGCCGGAGATGATGTTGATGATCGAGCCCGGCACGAAGAACGGCGAGATGCGCCGCACGCCCCGCGCGACGAGCTCGTCGCGCATCTGCTCGATGAGCGGCAGGCCGCCGATGCCCGACCCGATGATGACGCCGATGCGCTCGGCGTTCTCGTCGGTGACCTCGAGCCCGCTGTCGCGCAGCGCCTGCATGCCGGCGGCGACGCCGTAGTGCACGAAGGTGTCGAAGTGCCGCGCTTCCTTCGCCGGCATGTACTGCGTGACATCGAAGTCGCGCACCTCGCCGGCGATCTGCGTCGGGTAGGTGGAGACGTCGAAGCGCGTGATGCGACGCACGCCCGATCGCCCGTCGAGCAGGTTGCTCCACGCGCTGGACACGTCGTTGCCGACCGGGCTCACGACGCCCAGTCCGGTGATCGCCACTCGTCGCCGACTCAACGGATGCTCCTGCCGCTGCAGTGAAACGCGCGGGCGCCCCGCGCGCCGGTGTTGGCCCGGCGTGCCGCGCTCGCCCGCTCCTCGCTCAGGCCTTCGAGCTGGCCTTCACGTAGTCGATCGCCTGCTGGACCGTCGTGATCTTCTCCGCTTCCTCGTCGGGGATCTCGGTCTCGAACTCGTCCTCGAGCGCCATCACGAGCTCGACGGTGTCGAGCGAGTCGGCGCCCAGATCGTCGACGAACGAGGATTCGTTCTTGATGTCGGCTTCGTTGACGCCGAGCTGCTCGGCGACGATCTTCTTGACGCGTTGTTCGATGTTTTCCATTCGGACTTCCCTCTCGCTCTCAGGTTGCCGTGCCCTTCGTTCGACGGGAAACGGGCGCGGCGGATTGTATAGCACTTCGAGATGCGTGCGACGGCGTGCTGCTCGGCCGTCCGGATGACGCCCGCACGATGCTGCCGCGCACGCGTCGTGTTTGTTCCTGCCCGCCCTTACTCCATGTACATGCCACCGTTCACGTGCAGCGTGACGCCGGTGATGTAGCCGGCCTGCGGCGACGCGAGAAAGGCGACCGCCGCGGCGATGTCGTCGGGCTGGCCGAATCGGCCGGCGGGAATCTGCTGCACGAGCGCCGCCGTCTGCGCTTCGCTCAGTGCACGCGTCATGTCGGTGTCAACGAAGCCCGGCGCGACGCAGTTGACCGTGATGTTGCGGCTCGCCAGCTCGCGCGCGAGCGCCCGGCTCATGCCGGCCACGCCCGCCTTCGCCGCCGCATAGTTGGCCTGGCCCGCGTTGCCGCTCGAGCCGACCACCGACCCGATGTTGACGACGCGCCCGTAGCGCGCTTTCGTCATCGGACGCAGCACGAGGCGCGTGAGGCGGAACACCGCATCGAGGTTGGTCGCGATGACGGCGCTCCACTCCTCTTCCTTCATCCGCAACGCGAGGTTGTCGCGCGTGATGCCGGCGTTGTTCACGAGGATCGCCGGCGCGCGCCCCTCGGCGATCAGCCCCTCGACGAGTGCCTCGCAGGCCGCCGCGTCGGTGACGTCGAGTGCCTGTCCGCGTCCGGTGAGCGCAGCCTGCTCGAAGGCGGCCGAGATCTGCTGTGCGCCCGCAGCGGTCGTGGCAGTGCCGACGACCGACGCGCCCTGACGCGCGAGCTCGAGCGCAATTGCCCGGCCGATCCCGCGCGAAGCGCCAGTGACGAGGGCAACCTGGTTGGCAAGCTTCATTTGTCCTCTCCGGCACCGGCAGCGAGCGCTGCCTCGAGCGAAGCCGAGTCGTAGACGGCCGATGTGGCGAGCGAGCGGTCGATGCGCGAGACGAGGCCGGCGAGCACCTTGCCCGGACCGAGCTCGACGACGCGCGTCGCGCCCATCGCCTTGAGCTTCTGCACGACCTCGACCCAGCGTACCGGCGCCGATGCCTGTCGCACGAGCGCATCGCGAATGCGCGCGGGGTCGGTTTCCACCGCAACGTCGACGTCGTTGACAACCGGCCAGCGCGGCGCACGAATCTCGATCTGCGAGAGCGCCTGCGCAAGCCGTTCGCCGGCCGGGCGCAGCAGCACCGAGTGGAACGGCGCCGACACCGGCAATGGCAGCGCGCGCTTCGCGCCAAGCGCCTTCGCATGCTCGCAGGCGCGCTCGACGGCCGCGCGATGCCCGGCAATCACGACCTGCGACGGCGCGTTCCAGTTCGCCGGCGCCACGACCTGACCGGGTACATCTTCCGACGCCTGCTCGCAGGCGCGGCGCACCGCATCGTCGTCGAGCCCGAGGATGGCCGCCATCGAGCCTTCGCCGACCGGCACCGCCTCCTGCATCGCCTGCGCGCGCAGGCGCACCAGGCGCACCGCGTCCTCGAAACCGATCGCATCGGCAACCGCGAGCGCGGTGTATTCGCCGAGGCTGTGGCCGGCGAGCGCTGCGGGCGGTGGGCCGCCGGCATCGCGCCAGGCACTCCAGCAGACGTAGCCGGCAACGAGCATCGCCGGTTGCGTGTTCACGGTGAGCGAGAGCGCGTCGGCCGGCCCTTCGGCGATCAGCGCCGACAGTTTCTCGCCGAGCGCGTCGTCGGCGCGCGCGAGCAGCGAGCGCGTTTCCGGGAGATCGGCAAGGCCGGAAAGCATCCCGACCGACTGCGACCCCTGTCCGGGGAATACGAATGCGATCGTCATCGAAAACCGTTCCGTCGTGAAACCCGCGGCTCAGAGGCGCACGAGCGCGGCACCCCAGGTGAATCCGCCCCCGACGCCTTCCATCAGCACCGTCTGCCCGGCGCGGATGCGCCCGTCCCGTACCGCACAGTCGAGCGCGAGCGGGATCGACGCAGCCGACGTGTTCGCGTGTTCGGCGACAGTGACGATGACCTTCGACGTCGGTACGCCGAGTCGACGCGCCGTGGCATTGATGATGCGCACGTTCGCCTGGTGCGGGATGATCCAGTCGACCGCGTCGATCGACAATTGCGCCGCCTCGAGCGTCTCGCGCGCGACCGAATCGAGCACCGAGACGGCGAGCTTGAACACCGCCTGTCCGTCCATCGTGAGATACGGATGCCCGGTGATCTCGCCGTGCGCGACGTTGCCCGCGGTACGCAGGATCGACTCGTGGCGCCCGTCGGCGTGCAACCGCGCGGCGAGCACGCCGGGCTCGTCGGAACCGGCGAGCACCACGGCACCCGCACCATCGCCGAACAGCACGCAGGTGCCGCGATCGTTCCAGTCGAGGATGCGCGAGAACACTTCGGCGCCGACGACGAGCGCACGATGCGCGAGGCCGCCGCGGATCATCGAATCGGCGACGGCGAATGCGTAGACGAAGCCGGTGCAAACCGCCTGTACGTCGAAAGCCGCCCCGCCCGCGGTGCCGAGCTCCTTCTGCACCAGGCAGGCCGTGCTCGGGAACACGAAATCGGGCGTCGACGTGGCGACGATGATCAGGTCGATGTCGGACGGCGCCAGGCCGGCCGCCTCGAGCGCCCGGCGTCCCGCATCGACGGCGAGCTGGCTCGAGGTCACGCCCGTGTCGGCGATATGTCGCTGGCGGATTCCCGTACGCTCGACGATCCATTCGTCGGAGGTCTCGATGCCACGTGCGGCGAGCTGCGCAACGAGGTCGTCGTTGCTGACGATGCGCGACGGAAGACTGCTTCCGGTGCCGACGATGCGCGTGTAACGGTACGTCATGGGGCGATAGGTTGATTCACGGCGGCCCCGATGGGTTCGTCGGGGCCGACGCGCGGCAGGGTTTCGGCGCTCGTCTGCACCACTTTCGGCAGCCGCTCCTCGATGCCCTGCAGCAGCCCGTTGCGCACGGCGTCGTAGGCGCGACGCAGTGCGAACTCGAAGGCGTAGGCGTCGGCCGAGCCGTGGCTCTTGATGACGACACCGCGCAGGCCGACGAGCGCCGCGCCGTTGTAGCGCCGGGGGTCGAGCCGCTTGCGAAAACGCAGCAGCACGGGAAACGAGAGCACGGCGATCAGCCGCGTGAAGACGTGCCGCCGGTACTCCTCGCGGATGTAGCCGGCGAGCATGCGGGCGAGGCCTTCCGAGGTCTTCAGGGCCACGTTGCCGACGAAGCCGTCGCAGACGACGACGTCGGTCGTTCCTTCGTAGATGTCGTTGCCCTCGACGTTGCCGTAGAAGTTCAGCGGGCTCGCGCGCAGCAGCTCGGCGGCGATCTTCACCGCATCGTTGCCCTTGATCGCTTCCTCGCCGATGTTCAGCAGGCCGACGCTCGGCTGCTCGCGGCCGTCGAGCGCGGCGACCAGCGCCGAGCCCATGATCGCGAACTGCAGCAGATGCTCGGGCTCGCAGTCGACGTTCGCACCGAGGTCGAGCATCGTCGTGGTGCCGCCGCGCTGGTTCGGCATCTGCGAAGCAATCGCGGGACGGTCGATGCCCTCGAGCATCTTCAGCACGAAACGCGAGATCGCCATCAGCGCGCCGGTATTGCCGGCGCTCACGCAGGCGTCAGCCTCGCCGCGCTTGACGAGGTCGATCGCCACGCGCATCGAAGAGTTGCGCTTGCCACGAAGCGCGGTGGCCGGCGGATCGCTCATCTCGACGACCTCGGCGGCGGGTTTGAGCTCGATGCGGTCGCTGACCGGAGCCTTCTGCCCGCGCCCGGATCGCAGCTTCGCCTTTGCAGCCGCCAGCGCCGGCTCGAGCACGTCGGTTCGGCCGACGAGCAACAGCCGCGCATCGGGGACCGAGGCGAGGAAACGCAGGGCGGCCGGGACGGTGACCGACGAGCCGTGGTCGCCGCTCATGCAGTCGATGGCGATTCGTACTGTCACGGTGCCTGCTCAGCCCAAGCGCAGCGTGGACGCGAAGCCGACTCGAGAAGCTCCCATGATCAGAGCATGTGAAGGAATCGTGGCGAGCGATTCGTCCACACGTTCTAGTCGTCGGATTTCGTGCGCAGGACCTTGCGGCCGCGATAGAAGCCGGTGGGGCTCACGTGGTGCCGACGATGCACTTCGCCGGTGGTGGGCTCGACGGCGAGCGGCGGGTTCTCGAGGAAGTCGTGCGAGCGGTGCATTCCGCGCTTCGACGGCGACTTCTTGTTCTGTTGGACAGCCATGGTGGAGCCTCGGAGGACAATCGACGATTATACCTGCTCGGGGCGGGGTTTAGCCGCCACCCGAAGGGCCGTTGCGCCGCAACCGCTGCAGTGCGGCGAAGGGCTTCTCGCGTTCCTCTGCGGCAGGCGCCTCGTCCTCGAAGGGCCGCACCGGCTCGCAGTGTTCGTGCCGCGGCATCGGCGGCAGCGCGAGGATCGCTTCGTCCTCGATCAGCGCGTCGAGGTCGAAGCGCGGCCCGCCGACGAGCACGTCGTATTCGTCGTCGTCGGGATCGAGCCGCTCGGCGTCGTCCTCGGTGTCGACCAGCCGATAGCGGCGCGTGTCGGCAACCGGCACGGAAACCGGCTCGAGGCAGCGCACGCACGCCGGCTGCAGCGTCGCCGAGAACGACAGCTCCAGGAAGTCGTCGTGGCCGCCTTCGGGACGCTCGTCACGCCAGCCGCGCGCGCGCCACTCGATGCGGCCGTCGGCGGAAGCCAGCAGCGAAGCGAGCCGCGGCAACTGCTCGACCGTACGCTCGCCGCCGAGCGTTTCACCGCGGCGGGCCAGGCGCGAGCTGTCGATCAGGTTCATCTGCGCCCCTCCTCTGCGCCCCTCTTTTGCGTCTTTATCATAGCGACTGCCCAGGCACGCCCACCGCCCCGCTCGTGACCCGTCCGCCCATTCCGCTCATTCTCGCCTCCACGTCGCGCTATCGCCGCGAGCTGCTCGAACGGCTGACGCGCGACTTCGAAGTCGAGTCGCCCGGCGTCGACGAATCGCCGAAGGCGGGCGAGACGCCGCGCGCAACTGCCGAACGCCTCGCGCTCGAAAAGGCACTGGCCGTCGCCGCGCGACACCCGCAGGCGCTCGTCGTCGGCTCCGACCAGACGGCGACGATCGACGGCATGCACGCGATCGGCAAGCCCGGCGATCACGAGACGGCGCGCGAACAGCTGCGCGCCGCCTCCGGGCGCACGATGCACTTCCACACGGCACTCGCCTGCGTGCGGCAGGCCGACGGCTTCCGTGCACAGGCGATCGCGAAAACGCGCGTTCGCTTCCGCACGCTCGACGAGGACGAGATCGAGCGCTACCTGCGTATCGAACGGCCCTACGACGTCGCCGGTGCCGCGAAGGCAGAAGGCCTCGGCATCGCGCTGCTCGAGGCGATCGAAGGCGACGATCCCACCGCGATCATCGGGCTGCCGCTGATCGCGCTCGCGCGCATGCTGCGCGATGCAAAGCTGTCGCCGCTCCGCGAGGACGGCGCCCGATGACCGGCACGCTGTGGCTGATCCCGACGCCGCTCGGTGCGCCGGGCGACGCACGCGAGGTGCTGCCGCCGGCGACGCTCGCCTGCATTGCGCCGCTCGACTACTTCATCGTGGAGAACGCGCGCAGCGCACGCGCGTTCCTGAAGGCGGCCGGCACGCAGACCCCGCTGCAGTCGCTCGAGCTCGTCGAGCTCGACGAGCACACGCCGCGGCAACGCATTCCGGAGCTGCTCGCACCGATCGCCGCCGGACGCGACGCGGGACTGCTCTCCGAAGCGGGTGCGCCGGCAGTGGCCGACCCGGGCGCCGCGCTCGTCGAGGCCGCGCACGCGGCAGGCGTCCTGGTGCGCCCGCTCGTCGGCCCGAGCGCGATGCTGCTCGCGCTGATGGCCTCGGGGATGAACGGACAACGCTTCTCCTTTGCCGGCTACGTGCCGACGCAACCGGACGCACGTGTGCGCCGGCTGCGCGAGCTCGAGCGCCGTTCGCTGCGCGAAGACGAGACGGTGCTGCTGATCGAGACACCGTATCGCAACCGCGCGCTGCTCGACTCCGCACTGACCGCGCTCGCGCCGAAGACACGACTGATGGTCGCCAGCGAGCTGACGACACCGGCCGAACGGATCATCGTCGACACCGTCGAAGGCTGGCGTCGGATGCGGCGCGAGCTGCCGAAGGCGCCGGCGGTGTTCGCCATCCAGGCGCGCACAGGAGTTCCGGCACGACGCTGAAGCGTGCACGGCGCCGTGCGCATGCGCGCGACACGAAAGGCGCGCAGCGCACCCGTCCTCAGCGCACCGGCGAAACCACTCCACCGGCGCCCAGCGTGCGCGCGATCGCCTCGCCTGCCGCCGTGCCGATGCGTCGCGTGAGCCGCTCCAGCACGTTCCTGCGCGGCGAGAAGTCGACGACCCGTTCGGCCTGCACGACATCTCGCGCGACCGATTCGAGCGAGCCGGTGGCGTCGGCCAACCCGAGCTCGATGCTTCGTTCGCCGGTCCAGACGAGGCCGGTGAACATCGCCGGCGATTCCTTCAGCCGCTCGCCCCGCCCCTGCCGGACCACCTCGACGAACTGGCGATGGATCTCCTCGAGCATTCGTTCCGCGTGCTTGCGCTGCTCGTCGGGCAGCGGCGAGAACGGATCGAGAAATCCCTTGTTCTCGCCGGCGGTGAGCAGCCGGCGTTCCACGCCGAGCTTGCGCATCGCTTCGGTGAAGTCGAAGCCTTCGATCACCACGCCGATCGAGCCGATGAGACTCGCCTTGTCGACGTAGATGCGATCGGCCGCAACCGCAACGTAATAGCCACCCGACGCGCAGATATCCTCGACGACCGCGTAGAGCGGCGTATCGGGGTACTCCGCGCGCAGGCGACGGATCTCGTCGTGGATGATGCCCGCCTGCACCGGGCTGCCGCCGGGGCTGTTCACGCGCAGCACGACACCGGCCGTGTTGCCGTCCTCGAATGCCGACTTCAGCGCGTCGACGATGTCGTCGGCCGATGCGTCTCCGTCGGCCGCAATGACACCGCGCAACTCGACGAGCGCCGTGTGGCGGCCGGCGCTCATCCGCGCATCGCGCGCGAACCAGCCGCTCGCCAGCACCACTGCGAACACGATCGCCGCAAAGCTGAGCAGCCGAAAGAAGATCGTCCAGCGTCGCGCCCGCCGCTGCTCGCGCAGCGTCGCGAACAGCAGCCGCTCGAGCACGTCGCGCTGCCAGCGCGCATCGGTGCCCGCTTCGGTGGTGGCGACCGCGCGGGCGGATCCGCCGCGCGCACCAGGGCGGTTCGCATCGTCGGCGCTGCCGGGCGGGCCGTCGTGCGGCGTGCCGGGTTCGGTCATGGAGCGTTTCCGGGAGTGGGATTCGACAGTGCCGGGGCCGCGCATGCAACGCGCACCCGTCCTTCGTGCTCCTCGCAGGCGAGCGCTTCGAGACCGTCGCCCGCGCAGGGTCCTGCAACGCAGACGCCGGTGTCGGCTGCGAACAGCGCGCCGTGCATCGAGCACACCAAGTATAGGCCGGCGTCGTCGAAGAACCGACCGGGAAGCCAGTCGAGCTCGGCCTGCCGATGCGGGCAGCGATTGACGAAAGCGTGGACGCCACCGCGATGTCGAACGACGAACGCGGCATGCAGGGCGCCGCGCACGTCGGGCCACTCGAAGCGCACGCCGTCCGCGCCCTCGGCGAGATCGTCGCTCGCGCACACCTCGAGCCAGGCGCGTGTGTGGGACATCACCGCACGCGCGCGAGCAGCGACGCGCGCAGCTCGACGATCGAGTCGACCATGGCGAGCGACGGCTCCGCCGCGAGCTCGCTGCGCGGGTGCGCGCCGTAGGTGACGGCGATCGCCCCGGTGCCGGCGGCGCGCGCCATCCCGAGATCGTGCGTCGTGTCGCCCACCATCACCACCTCGACCGGATCGATACCGGTCTCCTCGCAGATGTCGCGCAGCATCCACGGGTCGGGCTTCGGCGCGCCTTCGTCGGCGCAGCGCGTCGTGAGGAAGTAGCGCCCCCAGTCGGTCTGCTTCAGCGCACGGTCGAGCCCGGCGCGCGACTTGCCGGTCGCCACCGCGAGCCCGGCACCGGCGGCAGCGAGTTCGGCGAGCATCTGCGGAACACCCTCGAAGGGCTCGAGCCGCTCGTCGACCGCAAAGTAGTGATGGCGATAGCGCACGACGAATTCCGGCAGGCGCTCGCGATCGATCGCCGGTACGGCGATGCGGATCGCATCGAAAAGCCCCAGTCCGATCACGTGCGAGGCGCGCTCGCGAGACGGAACCGGCAGTCCGAGATCAGCGGCGGCGGCGCGCAGCGCGTGCACGATCGCCGCGGTCGAGTCGATCAGCGTGCCGTCCCAGTCGAAGACGACAAGGCGGAATCGCGCGCTGTTCATCGTGCGCGCCCTGTCGCGGCCCCGCCAGCGGCGCCGCGAGCGTCGGCACCGCCCGATCGTCCACTATCTGCGCGGTCACGCCGCCCGGCGGTTTCCATCCCCTCACCCGCATCGAGCAACGCCGTGAAAGCCTGCGGCATCGGTGCATCCAGCCGCAGCCGCTCGCCGGTGCGCGGATGCCGGAAGGCGATCGACTGCGCGTGCAGATACATGCGCCGGTGCCCGGCGTGGGCGAGCCGTTTATTGAGCTCGAAGTTTCCGTACTTGTCGTCGCCGGCGATCGCGCAGCCGGCATGCGCCAGGTGCACACGAATCTGGTGGGTGCGGCCGGTTTCCAGCCGCGCCTCGACCAGCGAGAAGTCGCCCAACCGCGGGACTGCGAAGCGCGCGAGTCCGGTCACGTGGGTGACCGCCTCGAGTCCTTCCCGGTGCACCGTCACGCGTCGATCACCGTCGGGCGCGTCCCGGCGCTGCAACGGAAAGGCGAGCGTGCGCGTGCGCAGCGGCCAGCGGCCGACGACGATGGCACGGTAGCGCTTGTCGGTGTCCCGCTCACGCAGCTGCGCGTGCAGGCTCACCAGCGCGGTGCGGCGCTTGGCGACCAGCAGGACCCCCGAGGTCTCGCGGTCGAGCCGGTGCACAAGCTCCAGGAAGCGCGCCTGTGGGCGCGCCGCGCGCAGCTGCTCGATGACGCCGCTCGACAGGCCGCTGCCGCCGTGCACTGCCACCGACGCGGGTTTGTCGATCGCGATCAGGTCGTCGTCCTCGAAAAGCACCGGCAGGCGGCGCGCCAGATGCGCACGCTCGCGCTGCACGGGATCGTTGGCCATCCCCCTGGCGCCATCGGCGGCGGCCGTGGGCTGCACGGCACCTTCGCCAGAGCCGCCGAAGATCGGCGGGACGCGGATGCGATCCCCGGGCTGCAACCGGTAGTCGATCGCGCGGCGCGCGCCGTTGACCCGCAGTTGTCCGCTGCGGATCCAGCGGTACAGGTGACTCTTCGGGAGTTCGGAGAAACGCCGGGCCAGGAACGCGTCGAGCCGCTGCCCGGCGTCGTCGTCGTCAACGTCGAGCTGTTGCACCGGCTGCGCCGTCCGTTGCTCCGCCTTCGCCTTCCGTTGCTCCGCTTTCGCCTCCGGCGCAGCCCCGCGTGCGGCGGCCGCGCGTGCCGGCCCGCTCCTTGCACGCGATCGTTGCATGTTGCTATATACTTCCCGGGTCGTGTGCGATTCCGGCCAGTGGAAACGGCCACTCCGCACGTCGGCCGTCCCGGACTCCGGGGATGCCCCGGTGGACTGCGCCGAGCCGAATTGCCCGCGCACCGCCTCGGGCCCTCGTATCGAGAGTCCGGATTGTACCCGGGCGACTGGCGTCGAGGCTGCATCGCAACCCGATCGCCACCACGACTGGAATCTTTCAACCGCGGCCTGCGCACGCCCCGAGGCGAGCAGGCGCGGGTCGATGCGGAATTTTCTCGAGAAGAATGCAAACAGGACGGACGCCTTTTGATGCGCCCGTCCCCGCCAGCGCCGATTCCCGACCCCGATGACTTCGAACGCCTCCACCGAACCCGACGGGTCATGCCCGTGGCCGGCGCGCGCGCGTGCACCGGGCGGGTTGCGCCGCAGATAACCCCGTCCTCGGCTCGCACGCGCCACGCCCGGCGCACGTCAGCCCGTCGGGAACCCTTCTCCAGCATTCCGTTCGCATCGGCCCGCTGGCCGTCGCGCGCAGCCACGCCCGTGCGCCGCATACGGAGTCATTTGCATGAAGCGAATGCTGTTCAACGCCACGCACGCCGAAGAGCTGCGCGTGGCGATCGTCGACGGGCAGAAGCTCATCGACATCGACATCGAGTCGGCCGGGCGCGAATCGCGCAAGAGCAACATCTACAAGGGCGTCGTCACGCGCGTCGAGCCGAGCCTCGAGGCCTGCTTCGTCAACTACGGCGAGGAGCGCCACGGCTTCCTGCCGTTCAAGGAAATCGCGAAGAGCTACTTCCGCAACGGCGCTGATTCCAAGGCCCGCATCCAGGATGCGATCGCCGAAGGCCAGGAAGTCGTCGTCCAGGTCGAAAAGGAAGAGCGCGGCAACAAGGGCGCCGCGCTCACCACCTTCATCTCGCTGGCCGGTCGCTACCTGGTGCTGATGCCGAACAACCCGCGCGGCGGCGGCGTCTCGCGACGCATCGAGGGAGAAGACCGGCAGGAACTGCGCGAGGCGATGGACAAGCTCGAGCACCCCTCGGGAATGAGCCTGATCGCCCGCACGGCGGGCATCGGACGCAGCGCCGAAGAGCTGCAGTGGGACCTGAACTACCTGCTGCAGCTGTGGAAGGCGATCGACGCCGCGGCCACGTCGGCGCCCGGTCCCTTCCTGATCTACCAGGAATCGAGCCTCGTCATTCGCGCGATCCGAGATTACTTCACGAGCGACATCGGCGAGATCCTGATCGACACCGACGACATCTACGAGCAGGCGCGCCAGTTCATGGCGCACGTGATGCCCGACAATGTCGAGCGGGTGAAGCGCTACCGCGATGACACGCCGCTGTTCTCGCGCTTCCAGATCGAGCACCAGATCGAGACCGCGTATTCGCGCATCGTCCCGCTGCCCTCGGGCGGTTCGGTCGTCATCGACCACAGCGAGGCGCTGGTCGCCATCGACGTCAACTCGGCGCGCGCCACCAAGGGCTCCGATATCGAGGAGACGGCGCTGCGCACCAACCTGGAGGCAGCCGACGAGGCTGCACGCCAGATGCGGCTGCGCGACCTCGGCGGGCTGATCGTCGTCGACTTCATCGACATGGAGAGCTCGAAGAACCAGCGCGAGGTCGAGCAGCGCCTGAAGGACGCGCTGCACTACGACCGCGCGCGCGTGCAGACCGGAAAGATCTCGCGATTCGGGCTCATGGAGCTGTCGCGGCAGCGACTGCGTCCGGCGCTGAACGAAGGCACGCACATCACCTGCCCGCGATGCAACGGAACGGGCGTCATCCGCGACACCGAGTCCTCCGCACTGCACGTCCTTCGCGTGATCCAGGAAGAGGCGATGAAGGACAACACCGCGGCCGTGCACGCGCAGGTGCCGGTCGACGTCGCCACCTACCTGCTGAACGAGAAGCGCAGCGAGCTGAACAAGCTCGAGGCGCGCCTGAAGGTCGAGATCGTGCTGATCCCGAACCAGCACCTCGAGACGCCGCACTACAAGGCCGAGCGCCTGCGCCACGACGACGAGCGCCTGGCTACGTATCGCGCGAGCCATACGCTGGCGGACGAGCCGGCGCAGGACAACTCCTACCTCGAGAGCAAGCTGGAAAGCGCGAAGCCGCGGCAGGAAGCGGTCGTGCGCGGCATCACGCCGGATCAGCCGCCTCCCCCGCGCCCGCAGCGCGCGCCAGCGGCGGCACCCGCCGAGCGCGAGCGCGCGGCAGCGAGCTCGATGGCGCAGCCGGCCGCACGGCCCACGATGCTCGAGCCCGCTTCGGCGAACGCCGACGGCCTGCTCGGCCGCATCCTGGGGTGGTTGCGGCGCAAGCCGGCGAACGAGGCGAACGCGCTCGCCGGTGCCGGTGCAGGCCTTGCGACCGGCGATACGGTGCGCACGGCGCGCAGCGCCGAGACGCGGGAAGGCCGCGCGACGCGCGGAGACCGTGAATCAGGTGCAGGCAGCGGGCGCGGTGGCAGGGGCGGCCGCAACGGTCGCGATCGGCGCGATGGAGAGCGCGGAGAGCGCGGCGAAGGCCGCACGCGGCGTTCCGAGCGTGAACCCGGCTCGCGCGACGAAACGACTCGCAGTGCGCGCGCAGAGCGCGGCGAGCGGAGCGATCGCGGCGAGCGCAGCGAGCGTGGAGAACGACGCGAGCGCGGCGAGCGCGGCGAGCGCGCAGAGCGCGCAGACCGCAGCGCCCGCGCGGATCGCCCTGACCGTGGCGAGCGCCCTGACCGTGGCGAGCGCCCTGACCGTGGCGAGCGCACCGACAGCGCCGAGCGCATCGGCCGCGCCGAGCGCAGCGAACGGCCCGAGCGCAGCGAACGGCCCGAGCGCAGCGAACGGCCCGAGCGCACCGAGCGCACCGAGCGCACCGAGCGCACCGAGCGCACCGAGCGCACCGAGCGCGCGGAGCGCCCCGAGGGCGCACGCCGTGCCGAGCGGAGCGAACGCGCCGCCGATCGCGAGCAGTTGAACGCCGAAGCCGTCACCCCCGAGGAGACGACAACCGTCGCAGCGCTCGATACCGAGGCGCTCGCGATTGCGCCCGGCGCCCCGGAAGAGGCCTCGGCCGAAGCCGGCGACGAAGCGCGTACGGGTCGCAGCCGTCGTCGCCGCGGTCGCCGCGGCGGCGCGCATCGCGACGCATCGCGCGCCGAAGCAGTCGCGCTCGGGAACGGCGACGATGAAGCCACAACGCCCACGGCCGACGCCGCTTCCGACGAAGAGGTTGCAGCGCGCCCGGAAGACGTGTCCACGGCAGCTGCAGAGCTCCCGGCGCCGATCGGGCGCGCCGAAAGCCCGCGTCCGGCGCCTTCCGAGACGCCCGCGCGCGTGATCCCCGAGAGTCTGCGCAAGCCGACGGAAGAAGAGCCCGCGCTCGGCGAAACGTCCATCGCAACCGACGACGAGATCGCTCCCGCGGAAACGCCGGAGGCGGTCGTCGAGAAGGCGACCACCGACGCCGCGCCGAGGGCAGCCGCCGAAGAAACGTCCGCTTCGGAATCCGTCATGCCGACCGTCGCTCCGCCGGAGCGCGAGAGCGCCGCGATGCCGGAACCGGCGGCCGAGCGAATCGCGCCGAAGGAAGCCGTCGAGCCGATCGCGCCGGCGCCGCTGCCCAAGGAGCAGCTCGAGTCGATCGTCGAGTCGGTCGGGCTGCAGTGGGTCGAGACGACCCATCGTGCCGCGCCGGAACCGCAACCCGAGGAGGTTCCCGCCCCGCGCGCCCGCCGGGTGCGCAAGCCGCGCAGTGCGGCGAGCGCAGAGCCGCTGGAGCAAGTGGAAACGGCTCGTCCGAACGGCGAGCAGTGATCAGGAAGTGAACCGGCGAAACCGGGTCAAGACGAAACCGGGGTCAGATCACGATTTCTTCTGAAATCGTGATCTGACCCCGGTTTCCGGTTTCGCCTTGACCCCGGTTCGCCCGATCTTCAACCCTGCAACTGACTCGGCAGTGCCGCGGCAGTCGCTTCGTCGGAACGACGCGCCGGGATCTTGCCGGCACGGATGTCGTCGTACCAGAGGCGGTGGTGTTCCTTCGCCCAGGTCTCGTCGACGTAGCCCGACTTCATCGACTCGAGCGCGCCTTCCATCCCGATCGTGCCCAGGTAGATGTGTCCGAACACCAGCGCGATGAACAGCAGCGCTGCAACGACATGGACCCCCCAGGCCACCTGCATCGTCGCGCGCGTCTGCTCGAAGTTCGCGAAGTTCAGCACGAAGCCGGCCACCGAGACGATGACGCCGAGCACGACGACCCCGATCCAGAAGAACATCTTCTCGCCGCCGTTGAAGCGGTGGCTGGGCACGTGCTCGCCGCGCTTCGAGAGCAGTCCACCTCCGCGGGCGAGCCACCGGAAGTCGTACCCGCGAAGCATGTTGTCGCGCACGAAGATCGCGAACATCACGATCGTGGTGACCGCGAACAACGGTCCGACGAAGTTGTGCGAGGTCTTCGAGACGATGGCGAGGATCGAGAAGATCGTGTAGCCGGTGAGCGGCAGCAGGATGTGCTTGCCGAACAGCATCAGGATCCCGGTGAGCGCGAGCACCACGAAGGCGGCTGCGTTCAGCCAGTGCACCATCCGCTCGACGACGGTGAAGCGCTCGATCAGGTGCCCGGTCGGCGGCCCGTGCAGCCGGATCTGGCCGCGGTACAGGTAGAACAGCGCGATCACGATCAGCACGCCCACCAGGAACCAGCCGCCCCAGACCGTCATCGGACCGTTGCGCAACTGGCGCCAGTTCTCGCCGCGCGGCTCGATCAGCACCCCGCCCTCGAACTTCGGCAGCTGTGTCGAGAACGCCTGCGCGGAATTGACCTGCCGCCAGATCGGCGCGTTGTTGTACGGCTGGACCTGCTGGCGCCCGGCCGGGTCATCGCGCGTATCCATCAGCGCCTTGTCGGCCGTCGACGCGCCCGGAATTTCCGTTGGTACCTCGTCCTGCTGCTGCGCGAAGGCCGCGAAGCACCACAGCCCGAACAACACGGCCATCAGGCGCATCATTCCGTTCATCGTCAGTCTCCGATGCGGATGTACTCGTTCTGGCCCTGCACGCGCTTGGTCAACGCCGCTTCCCAGCTATCCCGGTCGCCGCGCGTGTATCCCGTCTGGAAGGTGAGCGGGTCGCCCTCCCAGCTCTTCGTGTCACTCGTGACCGTCGTTCCCATCGGCTGACCCTCGAGCAGTTGCGGGTCCTCACTGCAGCCGACCAGCATCGACAGGCCGACGACACCGGCGGCGAACGTCGCGATGCGAAGCTTGCTCATGGCTCAGCTCCCCTGCTTGACCGGCTGCTGCGCACCGCCGGGACCATACGCAGTGCCCCATCCCCAGAGCTCCGCACCCTTGCCGCGCGCCATCACGCGCTGCCGATAGATGTTGGCAAGCTGCTCGCCGTCGCCGCCGAGCAGCGCCTTCGTCGAGCACATCTCCGCGCAGACCGGCAGCTTGCCCTCGGCGAGTCGGTTGCGGCCGTACTTCACGAACTCCTCCTGCGAGCCGTCGGCCTCGGGTCCGCCGGCACAGAAGGTGCACTTGTCCATCTTGCCGCGCAGGCCGAAGGCGCCGGCCTGCGGGAACTGCGGCGCGCCGAACGGGCA
>CAZIDY010000047.1:0-19981 GCA_964538505.1 uncultured Limnobacter sp.
GCGGCGCAGGTGATCCTGATCGGGCTCGTGCTGATGGTGACGCTCGTCTTCCGCCCGCGCGGGCTGATCGGCGAGGAGGCTGCCGTCTCGAGCGGGGCGGTGGTGGCGAGTGGCGCCACCGTCGATACGGGTAAGTCAGCGTAGACGCGTCGTCGGATCCGGCCGATTCTTGCCCCAGTACGCAGTGTTGCAGGAGGCAGACAAGGTGCGAAATGTCACCACGTCGAGGGCCGACCGATGGCAGCATCAGGCCCAATCGCGACCGGCCGGGCTCGTCATGAACGAAGAACAACAGGAAATCGAAGCGCTGATCGCCCAGGCACAGGCCGGCGACGAAACGGCGAGCGAAGTGCTGCTCGGTGTCATCGAGGACATGCTCGTCGAGGGCATCGGACTGCCGGCTCCGAAGGCGTCCTGAGCGCTATCCATCCGCTGTCGTGCGCCTGCGGAACGCTGAAGGGCGTCGTCCGCCAGGGAAAGGGCCGCGGCATCTGCTACTGCCGCGACTGCCAGGCCTTCGCGCGCTTCCTCGGCAGACCTGCCGAGATTCTCGATGCGAGCGGCGGAACCGACGTCGTTGCCACGCTGGCGCGACACGTGACGATTGGCGAGGGGCGCCAGGCGCTCGCCTGCATGTCGCTCGGTCCGCGCGGGCTGCTGCGCTGGTACGCACGCTGCTGCAACACGCCGATCGGCAACACGCTGCGCGATCGCCGGTTGCCGTATGTGGGACTCGTCCACTCGTGTCTCGACGGCGGCGGCCAGGACCTCGACGACGCGTTCGGCCAGGCGCGGATGCGCGTCAATACCGACAGCGCGATCGGCACGCCGAAACCGCAGGCGACCCCGTTGCGCGCCGCGCTCGCAATAGCGCGGATCGGGACGGCACTCGCCGCGGCCCGGATCGGCGGCGGCTATCGCCAAACGCCGTTTTTCGATGCGTCGGGTGAGCCGGTCGTGGAACCAACGGTGCTCACGCGCGAGGAGCGCGCTCGTTTGAACGCGTAGCGCGGTTCAGGCGCTTCATGGCCGCCATCGCCTCGCGCTTGCATGGGGAGTCGACGGACGTGTTCGCGCTCGTGTCGTGCTCGCAAGCTATTTCGCTGCGAAACACAGCGTCTTTCCGCCGGCAATTGCTTCCTCGACGGAAGATGCAGTAGAAGGCAGCGTTCCGCGCTCCTGGAGTTTGAGCCGTTTCCGCAGGTGAGGTCGTCTGCGGTTGCGCGACAATCGATTCGTTCCCGACGAGGAGCTACACGATGGCCGATGTCTTCGACAACCCGATGGGGCTGCAGGGATTCGAGTTCGTCGAGTTCGCGTCGCCCGCACCGGACGTGCTCGAGCCGCTCTTCGAGCGGATGGGCTTCGTGCACGTGGCGAACCACCGCTCGAAGGACGTCGCGCTGTATCGCCAGGGTGAGATCAACTTCATCGTCAACCGCGAGCCGAAGAGCGCCGCGTACTACTTCGCCGCCGAGCACGGGCCGTCGGCCTGCGGCATGGCCTTTCGCGTCGGGGATTCGCACCACGCCTATGCGCGTGCACTCGCGCTCGGCGCGCAGCCGATCGAGATGCCGACCGGGCCGATGGAGCTGCGGTTGCCGGCGATCAAGGGGATCGGCGGTGCGCCGCTGTACCTGATCGACCGTTTCGACGAGGGTCGGTCGATCTACGACATCGACTTCGAGTTCCTGCCCGACGTCGATCGGCGCCCGAAAGGGCACGGGCTGCAGCTCATCGACCATCTGACGCACAACGTCTATCGCGGGCGCATGACGCACTGGGCGCAGTTCTACGAGCGCATCTTCGGCTTTCGCGAGATCCGCTACTTCGACATCAAGGGCGAGTACACCGGGCTCACGTCGAAGGCGATGACGGCGCCCGACGGACTGATCCGCATCCCGCTGAATGAGGAAGCATCAAAGACGACCGGGCAGATCGAGGAATTCCTGATGCAGTTCGGCGGCGAGGGTATCCAGCACATCGCACTACTCAGCGATGACCTCGTCGCCACCATCGACAGCCTGCGCGCGAGTGGCGTGCCGTTGATGACGCCTCCACCGACTACCTACTACGAGATGCTCGACGAGCGGCTGCCGGGGCACGGCGAGAACGCGGCCGAGCTGCAGGCGCGCGGGATCCTGCTCGACGGAACGAGCGAAGGCGGCAACACGAGGCTGCTGCTGCAGATCTTCTCCGAGCCGCTGCTCGGGCCGGTGTTCTTCGAGTTCATCCAGCGCAAGGGCGACGACGGCTTCGGCGAGGGGAACTTCAAGGCGCTGTTCGAATCGATGGAACGCGACCAGCTGCGGCGCGGGGTGATCGGCGAAGGCGCGTGAAGCTTCGTCGAGTGCGCGTGGAGCCCGTCAGCCCACCGGGCTTCCCTCGGTGACGTCCGCCAGCGCGACGCGATCGCGACCTGCGCGCTTGGCGTCGTAGAGCGCTGCATCGGCGCGCCGCAGCAGCGCCTGCAGGTTGGCGTCGCCGTCGATGCGCGACGCCACCCCGATGCTGATCGTTACGTGCAGCGCCTTGCGGTCGTAGACGATCGCGCAGCGCGAGATCCGTTCCTTGATGCGCGCGGCCAGCGTTGCCGCGTCGTGCAGGCCGGTGTGCGGCGCGAGCACGACGAATTCCTCGCCGCCGTAGCGGGCGCCGAGGTCGCCCGAGCGCAGCATCTCGACGATCCACGTCGCCACCTGCCGCAGCACCTGGTCGCCGGCCTGGTGGCCATAGCGGTCGTTCACGCGCTTGAAATGATCGAGGTCGAGCATCAGCAGCGACAGCGGCATGCCGTAGCGCACGCTGTTGTCGAACTCCCGGTGCCCGCGCTCGAAGAAGGCGCGCCGGTTGGCGATTCCCGTCAGCGGATCGATGGACGCGAGCTCGCGCAGGCCGCGGTTGAGCGCCTCGAGCTGTTCGGTCTTCTCGTGTACATGCGCCTCGAGGCGCTCGTTGACATCCTCGAGCCTGGCCTTCGCGAGCTCGGCGTCGCGCTGTCGTGCCCGAAGCTGTTCGAGCAGCGCCGCGAGGCCGATCGTCATCACCGCCAGGATGAACACGAACTCCTGGGCGCGGAACGCTTCTTCGCGCATGTCGGTGGCACGGAAGGGCGACTGCCCCGTCGTCGTCTCCAGCACGACGGCGATTGCCATGATCGCCGCAGTGCTCGCCGAGACGGCCAGCCCGAAGCGCGCGGCGACGGCGATCGCGAAGGGCAGCAGCAGCGTGGCCTGCATCGGCATGCCGAGCAGCCTGCCGTGGCTTCCCGCCACGAAGGCGGCCAGTGCGAGCGCGGCCGCGACGAGCACGCCGACGTCCGCCGCGCCGATCTCGCGCCATCGTTCCGCGAAGCGCTGCCGGCTCTGGGCGAGGCTGAGCAGCAGTGGCGTGAACACGAGCAGCCCGAGTGCGTTGCCGAACCACCAGACGAAGAAGGATTCGAGCCAGGGCGCGTCGCTCGTCGGCAGCCGGTTGTAGACCACGGAGCTCAGGACGGCTGCAACGAAGGCCGCGACGATCGGTCCTGCCAGCAGGAACTTCCACAGATCGGCCAGTGTCGAGGCTCGTCGGTCGAATCGCCACCGCCGCAGCAGTGCGAATGCGAGCACCGCCTCGCCGGTGTTGATGGCGCTGAAGAGCAGCGCTTCCTGCATCGGAAAGACGGCGGCGTCTGCGAGCGTACCCGCAAGGAGGACGAGCAGCGTCAGCGGCAGCAGGCCGCGACCGTCGAGCAGCAGCAGCGCAGCCAGCAGGATGCTGTTCGGCGGCCAGAGAATCGAGATCCCCTCCGGGATCGCGGTGAACAGCGCTCCCGCCCGGGTGCCGAGATAGTGCGCAATCGGGACGAACACGCAGGCGATCGCCACCGGACGATCGGCGATGCGACGGTGGGGGAGGTTCGCGTCACTCATGCGGGGGACGTATCGACGACACGGACCTATGTACCACGTCGTTTCGCAGCCCTTGCGCGTTCCCTCGGATCTAGACAAGAATAGTTATCATTCTCGATTTGAACGCCGAGGGAAGCCCGATGACAACGCCGCAGTCCGGTCGACGCCGCCTCTGGGAGTTTCCCCACAACGCGCTCTGCCCGGTGGTCGGGACTTGCTTCGACCTGGCGGAGCTGCGCAAATGGACTGTCCGCCTGCTCGCGCTGCCGCCGACGGCAACGGACTTCCAGGTGCACGTCAGCGCGATTCGCGCCTGCGAGAAGCGCACCGCCCTCGCAAAGCGTCTGCAGATGGCCCTCGAACGCCGCTTCGTGCTCGAGCTGCAGCGTTTCCGCGACGCGAAGAGCGCCGACGAAGTGCGCTCGCTGTGGCGCGACGCTGTCGCGAGCGGCGAGATTGCCGGCGCGCTGTGGGCCGCGTTCACGCACCCGGCCACCGACGACGAACTTTCGCAGACGCTGTATGCGGAGGTTCACATGCTGCAGCACCAGGTAGGTGTTGCAAACGCGCGGACGTTCGGCGCCTTCACGCGGCACAGCACGAGAAGGGCGTTCTTGCCGACAAGCTGGCGGAGCAGCAGGAGCGGCACCTCGCGATGCGCACCGAGCGCGACCGGGAGCTGGAAGAACTTCGCGGCGAGCTGGCGGCGACGAAGTCGAAAGCGGCCGCCTTCGAAGCGGCCGTTGCGGCTTCGACGGAAGAGCTTTGCGCGCTTCGCGAGCTTGCCAGGGTCGGATGCGCAAACTTCGTTTCTGCCGAGCGCGTGCGCGTGCAACGGCTCGAGGGTGAGCGCGCCGAGGCGTTGGCGAAGGTGGGGCAACTCGAAGCCGAGGTGCAGGAGCTTCGACTGGATCTGCGTCGTGCGGAACGCGAGCTCGACCGGACGCTCGCCAATCGCTCGGCTTTATCGGAGCTTGCCGACGACACGGAAGTCGCGACGCTGGAGGGCCGTGCGGTCGCCTGCGTCGGCGGGCGCAGCGGCCTCACGGATCGCTTCCGTCAGCTGGTCGAGTGCCAGGGTGGTCGGTGGCTGCATCACGACGGCGGCCAGGAGGATTCGCTTGCCCGCCTCGAGCCGGTGATCTCTGCTGCGGATGCGGTCATCTGCCAGGCGGGGTGCATCAGCCACAACGCGTACTGGCGCGTGAAGGACTTCTGCCGTCGCACCAGCAAGCCGTGTGTTTTCGTGAAGACGCCGAGCATCACGGCGTTCTTGCGCGGGCTGGACGCGATCGCGCATCCTGCGTAGCCGTCTGGATCCCTGGAAACGCGAAAGCCAGATCTGGGGATCTGGCTTTCGTGCTTGATCTTGTTGGCGCGCCTGAGGGACAAACTTCGAACTCCGTACTGGTGAGCGCGCCTTCCGGGACATAGACACGCAACTGCGACGGCGATCTGCCGGAACCGTCGGCCATGTCTCAGGTCGCATTCCCGCATCACAGGTGCCGCTCTGCATCCTGCCGTTGGTGCAGGACGCGGACCACGTCCAAGTGGTCGGCGTAGTCCAGGAAGTACACAACGTGCGAACCGCAGAGGTATTTCTGGAAATCTGGCAGAACAGATGGACGCCCTTGTTTCGTGCCTTCCGCCAGTCCCTCGAAGGCCGCAACAAGGTTGCGGTGGTATCTGTCTGCCTGCTCCGCCGACCAGTGCGTGAGCGTGTAGAGCCAGATTTCCTCGAGGTCGATTTCGGCGAGCGGCGACAGCCGGTAGGGTTTAGCCATGCGGCGCGTGTAGCGCGTGCATGCGGGTCAAGAACGCTTCGCTGTCGAAGGGACGCGGCTCACCGGACTCGTGGCCAGCTTGTAGCGCTGCTTGCAGCGCCTTCACCCTGGTTTCGTGTTCTTCGAGCAGCCGTAACCCGGCTCGGACGACATCGCTGGCGGTGCCATAGCGCCCGTCCCGTACTTGGGCGTCGATGAAGTTGGTGAAGTGCGGCCCCAAGGCCACGGATGTATTTCGGCTCACGACGATCCCCTTGTGGATGTACCAATATATCGGAATTTTTGGTACGCCACCATCCCTACGGCGCATTGAAATCGACGCTTTGCTCCAGGCGCGTATAAGTTGCGCTTAAGACCGGATCGGCCGCCTGCCCCTGCGGAGCGCCTGATCCCGTCGATTCAGGCCACGGGGGCGCGTCTGGCCGTGCCTGCGTAGCGCCGGCGATGTACCAGGTTGGTGGCTCGACCAGCCTGCCGAACCGTCTCAATCCATTTTCCTGATCGGATGGAAATGGGTGGGCAAATGGGTGGAGCGGGATCATACTGAATCGGATGGGAGCGGATGGAACAATGGATGCCCCCTTCGATACCTCGACGCTGACGATCACGCCGCCGTTGCTGGCGCTGATTTCCGGGCTGGATGAATTCAAGGGCGCATGGCGCGCCCTGGGCCGTCTCGCGCCCGACCGCCTCTCCAGCCTACGGCGCGTGGCGACCATCGAGAGCATCGGTTCTTCCACGCGCATCGAGGGGGCCAGGCTCTCCGACCGCGAAGTCGAGCGGTTGCTCTCCACTCTGCAAGTCAAAAGCTTCGCGTCACGTGACGAGCAGGAAGTGGCGGGTTATGCCGAAGTCATGGAAACGGTCTTCGCGCACGCGGATGCGATTGACCTCACCGAAAACCACATCAAGCAGCTTCACCGCGACCTGCTGAAATACTCCACGAAAGACGACAGGCATCGCGGCGCGTACAAGACGCTTGCCAATCACGTCGAAGCGTTCGGGCCGGATGGCAAGAGTCTCGGCGTCGTGTTCGAGACGGCTACGCCCTTCGACACGCCGCGCCTGATGATGGAACTGGCGCAGTGGACCCAAGGCGCGCTTGGCAGGAAGGAACTTCATCCTCTCCTCTGCATCGCCATCTTCATCGTGGCGTTTCTGGCGATCCACCCGTTCCAGGACGGCAACGGCCGCCTGTCGCGCATCCTGACAACGCTTCTGTTGCTGCGGGCGGGCTATTCCTACGTGCCCTACAGCTCGCTGGAAAGCGTTATCGAACACAGCAAGGAAGCGTATTACCTTGCCCTCCGCCGCACGCAGGGCACGATTCGCACGGATACCCCCGACTGGCATCCGTGGGTAACGTATTTCCTGAACGCGCTGAAACAGCAGAAGGATCGGCTGGAGAAGAAGATCGAGCGCGAGCATATCCTGCTCGGCGACCTGCCGGAACTGTCCGTGCAGATTCTCGAACTGTGCCGCGAACGCGGGCGAGTCACGGTCGCCGAAGTCTCGAAGCTCACGAACGTCAGCCGCAATACGGTCAAGGACCATATTGCCGCGCTGACGGAAAATGGCCATCTCGTGCGCCACGGCGCGGGTCGCGGCACGTGGTACACGTTGCGATAGGCGCGTCATCCGGCGATTGAATTCTAGTCGTGCCTTCTACAATTGAGACACGCTGTGACGCTTGCCGTGAACTTCCCATCCTGCTCATTCGCGTGAGCGATTCTCTCTTCTATGCGAACAGCCCTGTCGCACCAGTAGAAATTCCCCTGCTTATGAATCTACTAACAGGGCGAGTCGTCCAGCCTTTTCAGCTGATAGATCCCCTACTCTCCACGCTGGAGCGACGACTCTAACAGACGCGCTCGAGTGTCCTCTTTTGCGACTTGTTGTCCCACAATCACCGCGATTAGAAGCGCGGCTGCGAGCGTGAAACCAAATCCGAACCTCAGCCCACCGATCGATCGCTCGAGCACATGGCTGCCCACTCTTGCATCCCACCGCGTATCGCTCTTTGTAGCGAGCCATTGATATGCGGAGTAAGCGCCGAAAAGCTGTGCGTAAGGCGCAAACACCATCAACACCAGCCCAGCGGTAAGTATCGCTAGACTCCGGCGGAGCGCCACGCTCCACGGCAGCACTCCACCATTCAGCAACTCCACCCGTAAGCCGAATAACCACTTGCCAGGCGTAACCCCAATTGTCGATAGAAAAATAGTATCGTAGAACACCACCGTTATCGCGATCGCAAACCATTCCAAGAGAGTGGCCGCCAGAACACCCATATTAATCGCTAAGTTCAGTATGGGAATTAAAAGTAAACTCGCGAGAACCCATGCAAGAAAAAGATCGACTGTGCGCGCTAAGCAGCGAGGCCAAAAAGCGGACCGACCAAGGCTTACTTGCCAGCTTATCGAAGCGCTTGAACACTTCTGCGTAGATACTGCCTGGCTTTCGGCGGTCGCTTGATCTGTCTGCTGAGCCAAGGGCGACGCGGGTGATACTGCAAACTCAGGTCCGCGATTCTCGACGGCGAACCCGGATGCCACCCACTGAGCGATAGCGCGACCCCGAAGGATTAACACCGGTAGAAGCACAATGGCAGCGTACACCGTTAATACCGTCTCCTCCGGAGTTAGATCTAAGTCGAGAACGATCAGTACGGCCGTACTGATAATGCCGCCAACAGGCGATGACAAAAGCGCGACTCGCTTCCAGCCTACGTGACACTCCCTAGATAAGGTTCTGATCGCCGATCCAGACGTCGACCGCGTGTGCAGTGGGCTGCACGTTCTCCAGGTCGATGAGCAGGTGCATTCCGGCCATCTTCAAACGCGCGTGTCACGCCACGCTTTCGTCGACAAGCACCGGGACCAAGTCCTCGGGGTACCACATCTTCCCGGTCTGAGAAGCGACTTGCGGCGCAAGAAGGCGACCGTCGTCGAGTCTGCGCAAGAGCCGCTCCGGCAACACTCTGCCCGCCACCCGAATCCGGAGCGACTCCGCAATCTGCACTACTCGGCACATGCTGATGAGGCAGGGAACGTGCTCCAACGGCCAATCCTGGGAAAGCAGCCAGTACCGGCTCAACTCTTTGCCGTAGAAAGAAGGGGTCGCCTCCGAATAGAGGAGGCACAAGACGCCGGCGTGGGCAAAGTCGTTCGGCTCTAGCGCGCTGGAACTCCAGACCATCACCGTTCTGCTGTCGACGGACGGTGCTACTGCCGTGCGCTGCCGAAACCACTCGGCGTAGCGCTCTTCGTCTTTGTACCCGTCAACACGGAGGTGCGGGCCACCGCCGATACCGTCCAGCCACCCGCGGTCAAGGGCCAAGAACTCAGCTGCCCAGTCCAACAACGAAGGCGTAATCGCTTCTCTGAGCTTGTCGGGCGTCGAAAACGACGAAGGCGTGATTTGCAGTTCAACAGGGAGTACGCGAGCGATCTGCTGTCGTGCAATGCCGTACGCCTCGAAGACGGCGATCAGTCGCTTGGCTTGCCCGCGGACGGGATCTCGTCTGTCCTGAACGAGGTCGATGCCGCGTTCTAACAGTCCGATCCACTTCGGCGCATCCAGCATAAGCCTCTCAACTCAACGTGTTTGTCCGAGGCCGTCTGCCCTGCGCACTCCCGTACGAACCGTTCGACCGCGCCACCTGAGTCTGCGTCGCCCCGATGCAGATGCGGCGGCTTTTGATCGGTTTGTAGTGGACATCGGGCATGCATTCCGGCTGGCTGGCATTCGAGCGACCGTCATTCTCGCCAGGCGCGTGCGATCGCATCGCTCGGGCCGGATAAGTGGAAGTTGTTGGCCGACGAGCAAAGAACTGTGACAAGGCAAAGAGCCAGACGATCGAGCTGCAAGAGTGAACCGGTAGCACCAACGATTATGTGGGTGACTGCGATGTAGACTCGGCCAGCTCCTTTCACGGTAACCGCAGCTTCCTCGTCGCTTCCTTCGATCGGGCGCGTCGATATTTCGATATTTCGCCTCTCTTCGTTATCCGAGAACAACATGGCCGTTCCGACCTACGACAAGTTCATCGAGCCCATTCTGCGATTCTTGAACACTCGGCCGGAAGGCGCTCCGGCCCGGGAAGCGCATGAGGCCGCAGCACTGGCGCTCGGCATCTCGGACGCGGATCGACAAGAGCTGTTGCCCAGTGGAGGTCAGCCGGTCTACAAAAACCGTGCTGGATGGGCGCACGACCGTCTGAAGCGAGCGGGACTATCCAGCAGCCCCCGGCGGGGCATCTGGCGTCTGACGAGCGAAGGCGTCGCGTTCGCCGCCAATCATGCGCAGCCGCTCTCTGATGAAGACGCGGAACAGCTGGCCATCGGATTCATGAACGTTCGCCTCAGACCTTCGACATCCGACCTTCTCGACGCCCCCGCTGGACATCCTTCGTCACCTGACTCGGCCGTGTCGAGCCCGGACGACCGCCTGGGTGAGGCTTTGTCGGAATTGCGCAGATCTGTCGCCACCGAACTGCTCGAGTCGCTTGCCTCGGTCTCACCCTCCTTCTTCGAAACGATCGTCCTGGACCTACTGCATCGCATGGGTTACGGCGCAAACCGAGCGGATCTACAGCGCGTCGGCGGCTCTGGCGATGGCGGGATCGACGGCGTGATCTCACTCGACAAGCTGGGACTCGAGAAGGTGTACGTCCAGGCGAAACGCTGGCAGGGCGTTGTTGGACGGCCCGAAGTTCAGGGGTTCTACGGTGCGCTTGCCGGGCAGCGGGCCAACAAGGGCGTCTTCATCACCACCTCCGCCTATACCACGCAGGCAGTCGAGTTCGCGAAGTCGGTCGAGCGCGTTGTACTGATTGACGGAGCCCGTCTCGCCCAACTCATGATTGATCACGAAGTCGGCGTGCAGAGTCGGACGGTGAAGATCCCAAAGATCGACAGTGACTACTTCGACGAGGAGTCAACCTAACGAACTCGTTCGTTTGGCACCGCTCGATCGCGTTCTCAGAGGCGGCCCCGCGAATCTGAACACGGCCTAAAGTGGAATGGCTGCTCCGATGGGCGAGGATAGAGCCCAGAGAAATGGGAGCAGAGAGCATGAGCAGAAGACCCCGCCGCAACCACTCCGCGGCGTTCAAGGCGAAGGTTGCGCTGGATGCCATCAAGGCCGAGAAGACGGTCGCCGAGATGGCGCAGAAGCACGACGTGCACTCGAACTAGGTTAGGTAACGGAGTGGTGATCGCTGGGGTGCGCCCGAGATCGTCAATACCGATCAGGGCTCGCAGTTCACCGGGCGCGAGTTCGTCGACGTGCTCGAGAAGAACGGCATCGCCATCAGCATGGACGGACGCGGGCAATGGCGCGACAACGTCTTCGTCGAGCGGCTGTGGAGGAGCGTGAATTACGGGGAGGTGTACCTGAAGGCCTATGACAGCGTGAGCGCGGGCTTCGCCCGCCCTTGATCTCGCGCGCCAGCCAAAATCCGAGTTCATCCACCCACTCGGAATTTAAGAGAGTCTGATTTCAAGCACCTGCACCGCGCGCGGTGGGCCGGGAAGATCAGAGAGTGGTCCTTGTCGCATCAGGGGCCGACCAGCCCGCCAGGAACTCGGGACGATAGACGACTGGCGCCAGATCGCGCCTGAAGACGAGAAGCTTCATCGCACCGCGAGAACTGCTCGTTTCGCGAGCACTTTGCCCGACCCGTTCGATAAGGGCTGCCGAATTGCACGCTCTGCGAGCGTTTCGTCGCAGCTTGGCTCTGTCGCGCGCGAATGTGCTCGATTTCCGTGCGATCCGGTTCACGTCATCGACGCCGTGTGAATCTGCGGCACGCCACCGTTGAAAGCAAAAAGGCCAACTCCGAAGAGTTGGCCTTGCTTGATTCCACTGGCGCGCCCGGCAGGATTCGAACCCACGACCCCCTGGTTCGTAGCCAGGTACTCTATCCAACTGAGCTACGGGCGCGAAGCGCGAGATTCTAGCATGCTGCGCGCCGGTGCCGGCCGTCGCCCGGCCCCTCAATCCTTCGCGTTCGGGAAGAACAGCTGCTCGCCGTTCAGCTTGTAGTCGGCGATGGCCTGCTGGCCCCGGTCGCTGACCAGCCAGTCGATGAATTTCGTGCCGGCGTCCTTCTTCACCTGCGAGTGCTTCTCGGGGTTGACGAGCATTACGCCGTACTGGTTGAACAGGCGCTTGTCGCCCTGCACCAGGATCTCGAGGTCTCCGCGGTTCTTGAACGACAGCCAGGTGCCGCGGTCGGTGAGCGCGTAGGCGTTCATCCCGGAGGCGGTGTTCAGCGTCGGGCCCATGCCCGAGCCGGTCTCGCGGTACCACTGTCCCTTGCCGGCTTCGACGTCGACGCCGGCCGCCTTCCAGTAGCGCAGTTCGGCGGCGTGCGTGCCGCTGCGGTCGCCGCGGGACGCGAAGGGCGCCTTCGCCTCCGAGATCTTGCGCATCGCTTCAAGGATGTCCTTGCCGCCGGCGATCTTCGCCGGATCCCCCTTCGGGCCGACGAGGACGAAGTCGTTGTACATGACGCGCCGGTGGTCGACGCCGAAGCCTTCGGAGACGAACTTGTCTTCTGCCGCCGGGTCGTGCACGAAGACGACGTCGGCGTCGCCGCGGCGGCCGATGTCGAGCGCCTGTCCGGTGCCCACCGCGACGACTTTCACCTGGATGCCGGTGTCCTTCTCGAAGAGCGGCAGCAGGTGCTTGAAGAGGCCCGACTGCTCGGTCGAGGTCGTTGACGAGACTGTGATCGATGTCGATTGCGCGTTCGCCGCCGACGGCACGAAGAGGGCGGCGGCCAGCAGCAGCGCGCCGAGCGCTTTCATTCGGGGGAAGGCAGATGCCATGGCAAGGCTCCTTGCAGGTATTGACGGGCTTCGGGAGTCCGGGGTTTTGCGAAGAACTCGGCGGCCGGCCGCCGTTCGAGCAGCCGGCCGCGATGCAGGAACACGACTTCGTCGGCCAGCCGCGAGACCTGTCCGAGGTTGTGCGAGGTGAGCAGTACGCGGGTGCCGCTCGCGCGCACGTCGCGAATGAGCCGCTCGACGTGTTCGGTGGCCGCCGGGTCGAGGCTTGCGGTGGGTTCGTCGAGCAGCAGCAGGCGGGGGCGCATCAGCCATGCGCGGGCGATCGCCAGGCGCTGGCGCTCGCCGCCGGAGAGTTTCAGCGCCGGCGCGTACGCCAGGTCGCGCAGCCCGACGCGCTCGAGCATCTCGAGGGCGCGCGTGCGCCGCTCGCCGCGGTTGCCGTCGATGCGCGGCACGACCAGCAGGTTGTCCAGCGCCGTGCCGCGGAACATCGACGAGTGCTGGAACACGAGCGCCTGCCCGTCGAAGGCGAAATCGCCGGCCGGGCGAATTCGACCCTCGAAGCGCACCTCTCCCTCGTCGGGCACCAGAAGGCCATGGATCGTTCGCAGCAGCACGGTCTTGCCCGCACCGTTCGGCCCGATGAGCGCGCAGATGCCCGTGTTGCCCCAGTCGAAATCGACGTGATCGAGGATGGTGCGCTGCGCCGGGCGGAAGACGATGCCGCGCAGGCTGAGCAGCGGCACATGCCCGACGGGCGCATCGACGCTGTGTTCGATCGGGGAGGTCCGCACTTGCGCCTCAGCTTCCATAGCGCTTCATCGCGAAGCCGCGCGTCACGCTCGCCAGTGCATTCAGTGCGAGCACCAGCGTCATCAGCACCATGCCGAGCGCCACGGCGAGGGCCAGATCGCCCTTGCTGGTCTCGAGTGCGATCGCCGTCGTCATCACGCGCGTGAAGCCGTCGATGTTGCCGCCGACGATCATTACCGCGCCGACCTCGGACATCGCGCGTCCCAGTCCGGCGAGCACCGCGGCGACGACCGAGAAGCGGCAGTCCCACAGCAGCACGCGCACGCGCACGCCGAGCGGCAGTCGCAGCGAGCGCAGCGTCTCGCCGTGCTCGCGCCACGCATCCTCGATCGTCTGGCGCGTGAGCGCGGCGATGAGCGGCGTGGTGAGGAAGGCCTGCGCGACGACCATCGCTGCCGGCGTGAAGAGCAGGCCGAAGGTGCCGAAGGGGCCGCTGCGCGACAGCGACAGGTAGACGATCAGGCCGACCAGCACGGCCGGCAGCCCCATCATCGCGTTGAGTACCGTGACCACCGCCGCGCGCCCCGGAAAGCGCACGACGGCGACGAGGGCGCCGAGCGGCAGTCCGATCAGCGATGCGATCGTCACCGCCGTGAGGCTCACGCGCAGCGACAGCAGGACGATCTCGAGCACGTCGCCCTCGAAACTGCGCAGCAGCTCGTCGATCGGCACGTCGAACATCGATGCAGTTTAGGTGTAGCCTTTCGCGACGATTCATTCGGAAATCCGTTGCATATGCGTCCGGCGTTGACGTCGATACCGCTCGAGGTGTCGGCCACTGTGCGGCTGCCGATCGGCGACGACACGATCGACCTGGTCGAGCTCGCAAGGCTGCTCGAGGCGCTTGCGGAAGCGCCGCGCATGGGTAGCGCTGCACGCGCGCTGGGCGTTTCGTATCGCGGTGCCTGGGGCAAGCTGGTGCACGCCGAACGGCTGCTCGGCGTGTCGCTGGTCGAGCGCGTGAAAGGGCACGGCAGCCGGCTCACGCCGGCGGGCACGGCAATGGCGCAGGCCGGCCGGCGCTTCGAGCGACAGGCCGGCCGGCATCTCGGTGCCCCGGCGCGCGCGCTGCACGAGGCGATCGCCTCGCTCGTCGCGCTGCGCGAGTCGCCGATGCGCGTCGCGGCCAGTCACGACCTGCTGCTGCAGGCGGTGCTCGGCAGCGGCGATGCCGATCGCTGGAATGTGCGCTTCGTCGGCTCCGAGCAAGCGCTCGTTGCACTCGAGCGCGGCGAGGCCGACCTGGCCGGATTCCATCTGCCCGAGCCGCTGCCGGCGGTGCGCGAACGGCCGCCCGTGTTCGCCGATCCGCGCTGCTTCGTCGCGCCGGTGGTCCGGCGCGAGCAGGGATTGATCGTTGCGCACGGCAACCCGAAGCGGATCCGCGATGTCGCCGATCTCGCGCGCACCGGGGTGCGCTTCGTCAACCGCCAGCGCGGTGCGGGAACCCGCACGTGGTTCGACCGTCTGCTGCGCGAGCGCGGCCTGCGGCCTGCGGAGATCCGCGGTTACGAGCGCGAGGAGTTCACGCACCTCGCCGTCGCCGCATCGGTGGCGGCGGGACTGGCCGACGCCGGCTTCGGGTTGCGTGCCGCGGCTGTGGAACTCGATCTCGGCTTCGTGCCGATGGGGATCGAGCGTTATTTCCTCGCCGGGGCGCGCGTGCTGCGCGAGCGCCCGGCTGTTCGCGCACTCATGCGCGAGATGCGGGCAAGGGCGGCGGGAACGCCAGGGTACGCGCGCAGCAGGGGATGACGCGGGCAGGATGCGCGCGGGCGGATGCCGGGCGACTCACTCCGGCCGCTCGCCGCTCGCGCGCAACGCGATGCGCATCAGGTCGGCCATCGTGCGGGCGCCGAGCTTGTCCATGATGTTCGCGCGATGCGCCTCGACCGTCTTGATGCTGATGCCCAGGTCGTCGGCGATCTGCTTGTTCAGTCGGCCGGAGACGATCAGGTCGAGCACCTGGCGCTCGCGTGCGGTGAGCCGCTCGACGCGGTCGCTTGCGTCGCGGTCGTCGCGACGGTTGCGCGCGAGTGCCTCGGCCCGCTTCAGGCATTCGCCGACCAGTTGGCGCAGTTGCGCGTCGCTGAACGGCTTCTCGAGGAAGTCGTAGGCCCCCTTTTTCATCCGCGACACCGCCATCGGTACGTCGCCGTGCCCGGTGACGAAGATCAGTGGCAGCGTCGAACCGCGGCGCGTGAGTTCCTCGTGCAGCTCGAGCCCCGACATGCCTGGCATGCGCACGTCGAGCAGCAGGCACGCGACCGGCTCCGGATCGGGCAGCTGCGCGAGGAACTCCTCGGCGCCGGCGAAGGTGATGACCTCGAAGCCGTTGGCCTCGAGCAGCCAGCGCGTGGAGTCGCGCACGGCCTCGTCGTCGTCGACGACGTAGACGAGGCCGCCGCTGCGAGGCGTGGTGTCGTCGGATTCGGTCGAGCTGGAATGCGGGTCGGAAGGTGTGTTCATCGAAGGGAGTTTCCGTCGGCAGGAAGCGTGGAGCGGCAGGGAAGTAGCGCAGGCATCAGGCGGGCACCGCGGCGGTGACGCGCGCATCGACCGGCAGCGTGAAGCGGAAGCTGCAGCCGCCGCCCGGGGGTGTCTGCGCCCAGAGCCGACCCTTGTGCGACTCGACGATCGAGCGGCAGATGTTCAGCCCCATCCCCATGCCTTCGCTCTTGGTGGTGAAGAACGGCTCGAAAAGCCGTTCGCGCGCGTCGGTCGCGAGGCCCGCGCCGCGGTCGGTGACGCTGAACTCGAGCTGGTCGTAGCGCTGCTCTACGGCAAGCACGACGCTGCACGGCACGGCTGGCGGTGCGTCGCGCGTCGCATCGAGCGCGTTCTTCAGCAGGTTGAGCAGCACCTGCTCGATGAGGATCGGATCGGCATACAGCGTCGGCAACTGCTCGGGCATCTCGGTGACGATCTGGATGCCCAGCCGGCGTGCATCGATCTCGGCGAGCCCGACCGCATCGGCGACGATCGTCGCGACCTCGCAGCGCCGGCGCTCGGGCTCGCTGCGCTTGACGAAGTTGCGGATGCGCCGGATCACCTCGCCGGCACGGGCGGCCTGCGCCGTCGTCTTCGCCAGCGGCTCGAGCAGTTCGTCGGCGGCGATCGGCAGGTTCGCGGAAACGCTCGCGCGCACGCGCGCCGACATTCCCATGCAGTAGTTGGCGATCGCCGTCAGCGGCTGGTTCAGCTCGTGTGCAAGCGACGACGCCATTTCGCCCATCGTCACCAGCCGCGAAGTGCGTTGCAGCTTGCGGTCCTGCTCGCGCTGCTGCTCTTCGATCTCGTGGCGGCGCGTAGTGTCGGTGGCGACGAGCAGCTCCACGGGGCTGCCGTCGACCCATCGGATCTGGCGCACGCGCAGGTCGAACCAGCGCCCGAGTGTCGGGTCGAAGACCTCGGCGGGTGTGCCCGCGTCGGTGTTGTGCGCGTGCGCGTGCGAGGCGAGCAGCATCTCGTGTCGGCGGCTGTCGGCGCCGAAGAGGCTGCGGTGCATCCGGTTGGCGAACAGCAGCTCGGCGCCGTGTCGCGAGCCCTCGGCTGCGCGCGCGACCACCGACACGGCCGCGTCGAGCTCGTCGAGCACCGTCTCGAAGCGCTCGTGCGCAGCGGCCAGCTGTTCGCGGATGCGCTTCGGTTCGGTGACGTCGGTCATCGACGTCATCCAGCCGGTCTGGTGGCCGTCGGCGTCGATCAGTGGCGAGACGTACATGCGTGCGTCGAACACCGACCCGTCCTTGCGGCGGACCTTGACCTCGAAGCCGCTGGCCGGCGTCTGCCCGGCGAGGATGCGCTCGAGGTTCTCGCGATTGGTGCCTGCGCTGCCGGCCGGCCAGTACGGATAGGGCGGGTCGGTGCTGACGAGCTCGTCTTCGGTGAAGCCGACCATCCTGCAGAAGGCCGGGTTCACGTAGCCGATGCGCCCGTTCATGTCGAAGGCGCGCATGCCGGTGAGCATCGAGTTCTCCATCGCGCGCCGGTACGCCGTCTCGGCGGCGAGCGCGACTTCGGCATTGCGACGCTCGGTGACGTCGCGCGCGACCGCGTACAGCAGCGGGCGCTGCGCGTCGGGGTCGCGGCGAAGCGACCAGTGCAGCCAGCGCCAGTTCGTTGCCGCCCGCGTCGAGGTATCGACTTCGGCGCCTCCCGGCTCCTGCGCGCGGAAGCGTGCCTCGAAGCTCGCCGAGGACACGCCGGGTCGGCGGATCTGCTCGAGTGCGGTCGCGACCTGCTCGCGATCGTCGGGGTGCACCCAGCGGTCGATGCGGCGGCGTCGCTCGCCGGCGCCGAGCACCTGCCGGAAAGCGGGGTTGCCGCGCACGAGCGCGCCGTCCGTTTCGAATACACACAGCGGATCGGGCGACAGCGTGAAGAGGCGATCGCGCTCGTACTCGGCAAACAGCCGGCGCCGTGCGTGCCCCCACAGCGCGACCAGACTGGCGAGAATCGCCAGCGACAGCCCGATGACCGCAGCCACCAGCGTGCGATCGACCAGATGCGGCTGCTGCTCGTAGGCGAAGGCGCGCAGGCGCACGCCGTGGCCGGGCGGGTCGAGCGGTACCTCGTAGGTAAGGTGTGCGATGTCGATCTCGAACAGCGACGAGCTGACCAACGTGTTGCCTTCGCGATCGACGACGGCGATCTGGTAGCGATCGCGGATCGTCTGCAGCAGCGAGCCGCCCATCACCTGGTTCAGCGAATAGCCGACGATCACCGCGCCGCCGAAGCCCGAGGTGCCGGCAATCGGCGCGTGCAGCTCGAAGAGCACGTCGCTCGATGCGGCGGTGAAGGGCGCGGTGAAGGTCGGGCGCAGCGTGACCGCTGCGTCGTCGAAGGCGCTGCGGCCCGCCGGGTCGGCGATCCGGGCGCCTTCGGCGCGCGACGCGAGCGGTGCGACATCTCGCGCACGCTGTACGTAGACGACGCGTCCCTCGGCGTCGGCGATTCCCACGTAGACCGCCGCCGGCTGCTGCGCCAGGAAGTCGGAGACCGGCTGCGTGATCGGCAGGCCGCGCTTGACCCGCGACGCCCATTCCGTTGCCGCGAGCGCGATCTCGTCCTGGTCGTCGCGGAACTCGCGTCGCAGCGCGGTCTGCGCGCCAGTGATGTCGCGGTAGAGCGTCTGTTGCTGCTGGTCGGCCTCGAGCTGCTGCAGGTACCAGAAGAAGACGCCCATCAGTACGACGAACAGCCCGATGCCGAACGCGTGCGACAGCGAGAGCCAGCGGATGGCCCGCATCTCGGCCCGGCGAGTCGAAGGGTCTGAGCGTGCGTTCATGCAGCAGCAAGTGTAGACATTGCGGATGGCGAGGATAGGTGCGCTGGTTCTCGTTCTTGACGAAGAGAAGGGGGGGAGGGGGAAGGGAGAAGGGAGAAGGGTGAAAACCGGAAAACCGGGTCAGACCACGCTTAACTGTTAACGGGGGTCGGCCTCCGGCTTCAGGTACCATTATGTGAAACGTGTTATCATAATTCGGGATTTCGCCTTGTGTTTTGCAGGGGCGCTTCCTAGAATCGATCGAAACCCTGGACGCAGGAGACGCCATGTCCGCCGTACCCGTACCGCCGCCCGCGCCGGCTTCTCCTTCCGATTCCGATCCGCTCGAGACGCAGGAATGGCTCGATGCGCTCGAGGCGGTGATCGACCGCGAAGGCGCCGAGCGCGCGCATTTCCTGCTCGAGCAGATGATCGACAAGTCGCGCCGCTCGGGCGCGTACCTGCCGTTCTCGGCGAACACTGCCTACGTCAACACGATTCCGCCGCATCTCGAGGTGCCGTCGCCGGGCAATGCGGCCTTCGAGGAGCGCATCCGCTCGTTCATCCGCTGGAACGCGATGGCGATGGTCGTGCGGGCGAACCGGATCGAGTCGCCCGATGGCGGCGGGCTCGGCGGGCACCTTGCGTCGTTCGCGTCGCTGGCGACGATGATCGGCACGGGGATGAACCACTTCTGGCATGCGCCCACCGAGAACCACGGTGGTGATCTCGTCTATTTCCAGGGACACTCGGCGCCGGGGCTGTACGGTCGTGCTTTCCTCGAAGGGCGGCTCACCGAGGCGCAACTCGAACACTTCCGGCAGGAGGTGGGCGGCGAAGGACTGCCGTCGTACCCGCATCCGAACCTGATGCCCGAGTTCTGGCAGTTCCCCACGGTGTCGATGGGGCTCGGGCCGCTGATGGCGATCTACCAGGCGCGTTTCCTGAAGTATCTGCATGCGCGCGGCATTGCCGACACGTCGAACCGCAAGGTGTGGGTGTTCTGCGGCGACGGCGAGATGGACGAGCCCGAGTCGCTCGGCGCGATCAGCCTGGCCACGCGCGAGAACCTCGACAACCTGATCTTCGTCATCAACTGCAACCTGCAGCGCCTCGACGGGCCGGTGCGCGGCAACGGCAAGATCATCCAGGAGCTCGAGCGCGACTTCCGCGGCTCGGGCTGGAACGTCCTCAAGCTGATCTGGGGCTCGTACTGGGATCCGCTGCTCGCGCGCGACCGCGACGGAATCCTGCAGCGCGTGATGGAGGAGTCGGTCGACGGCGAGTACCAGGCGTACAAGGCCAACGACGGTGCCTTCGTGCGCAAGTATTTCTTCGGCAAGCATCCGAAGCTGCTCGAGATGGTCTCCCGGATGACCGACGAGGACATCTGGCGACTGAACCGCGGCGGGCACGACCCGCACA
>CAZIDY010000048.1:0-18994 GCA_964538505.1 uncultured Limnobacter sp.
GAGTGTGCAAGTTTCAACCGCCAGATCTGTGCAAATTACGCCCGCCACCGACAGCATTTTCAGCTATGCGGGCCACTGCCCAGCTCAGAATGCAGCGTTTCGCAGCGATTCGGCCGCCAGCGCACTGCTGACAAGCGCTTCGTGCGCGGCTGCGTGGAGCCCTGCATGGAGCCCTGCATGGGGCCGGCGCGTGCGCCGCTTCGTGCGCCCCTGCATGCGCCTTGCACACGCCACCTCGCACGCCGCTTTCACCTCACACGCCCCGTCGCCGACGAGCCGATCGCGCTCGGTGCGCAGCCAAACGCATCACGATCACGCCCGGCCACCCGATCGACACCGCTCTCCCCTCTGCCCCTACACTGCACAGGAAACACCGAACGAGGAACCGACGACCGATGACGCGCAAGGGCTATGAAGACATCGCCGTCGCCGCGCCGGTCACCGTGCCCTACGTGCGCCATTCAACGCGCGGCGCGCACTGGTTCGTCGGCCAGGCGCTGCGCGCGCTGGTCGAAGAAGCACGCATCGACAAGGCGCAGATCGACGGACTCGCGCTGGGCAGCTTCTCGCTCGCGCCCGACACGGCGGTCGGCATCACGCAGCACATGGGCCTGTCGACGTGCTGGCTCGACCACATCCCCACCGGCGGCGCCGCCGGCGTGATGGCACTGCGCCGCGCGGCGCGCGCGGTGCAGGCGGGTGACGCCGACATCGTCGCCTGCATCGGTGCCGATACGAACCACGTCGACTCGTTCCGGCTGTCGCTGGGCAGCTTCAGCCATTTCGCGCGCGATGCGAGCTATCCCTACGGCTCGGGCGGACCGAACTCGATCTTCGCCTTCATCATGGCGAACTACATGCGCAGCTACGGCGCGAAGCGCGAGGACTTCGGTCGCATCGCGGTCGCGCAACGGGCGAACGCGCTGAAGAACCCGAACGCGCTGTTCACGAAACCGATCACGCTCGACGACTATCTTGCCGCGCGGCCGATCTCGCCTCCAGTGCACCTGCTCGACTGCGTGATGCCCTGCGCCGGCGCCGACGCCTTCCTCGTGATGCGCACGACGCGGGCGCGCGAGCTCGGCCTGCCGCACGCGGTGGTGCGCGGCGCGATCGAGCGCCACAATGCCTATGCCGACGACCCGGTGATGTTCCGCGGCGGCTGGCGCGTCGATCGCGACGAGTTGTACGCGCAGGCCGGTGTGCGGCCCGACGAGATCGATTTCGTGCAGAGCTACGACGACTACCCGGTCATCGTGATGATGCAGTTCGAGGACCTCGGCTTCTGCGAGAAGGGCGAAGGACCCGCCTTCGTACGCGCGCACGATCTCACGCACGACGGCGACTTCCCGAACAACACCGGCGGCGGTCAGCTCTCGGTCGGACAGGCCGGTTGTGCGGGCGGCTTCCTCGGCCTGGTCGAGGCGATCCGGCAACTGACCGACCAGGCAGGCGAACGCGCGGTGAAGAATGCGCAACTGGGTCTCGTCGGCGGCTTCGGCATGGTCGTCTACGACCGCTGCCTGTGCACCGGCGCGGTCATCCTCGGACGCGCGTGATGACGATGCCGCCGATGCGTCCGAAGCGCAAGAACCCGGTGCTGCGCACGCGCCGGATGAGCCTGCCGCCCGGCGAGCGCAGTCGTATCGGACTCGGCATGACGGCAGCCGCGGCCGAAGGCGTCTTCGCGCTGCAGCGATGCGAGGAATGCGGTGCAACGCAGTACCCGGCGCGCGAAGCCTGCCATCGCTGCCTGTCGCCGCGTCTCGCCTGGAGGCCGCAGTCCGGCGAAGGCGAACTGCTCGCGTCGACGACCCTGCATCACAGCAACGACCTGTTCTTCCGCGAACGGCTGCCGTGGCGCCTGGGCCTCGTGCATCTGGACGTCGGCGCGTCGCTGATGGTGCATCTGCACGATGCAGTTCGCGAGCCGTCCGATCCGCCCTCGCCTTCGCGCGTTCGCGTGATCGCGCGCCTCGACCGCGCCGGACAGGCCGTGCTGATCGGCCTCCCGATCGAAGGAAAGGTTTCCATGACCGACGACCCGAAGCTGCGCGAGATGGCGAGCGACCCCACGTTCCGCAAGGTGCTGATCACCGACGGCAAGACCGCCGTCGGACAGGCGCTCGCGCGCGCCTTCGCGAAGGCCGGCGCCGACCTGATCTGGGTCGGCCACGCGGAGCCCTGGAAGCGCCTGCCCGGCTGGGACGAGCTCGGCCGCATTCCGCAGGTGACGCCGGTGCCGCTCGATCTCACCAACGGCCGCTCGGTCGAAGAGCTGGCAGGCTCGATCGGCGGCAAGGTCGACATCGTCGTCAACAACGCCGAAGTGCATCGCAGCTGCGGCATCGATGCGTGCCGCGGCGTCGGCGTGGCGCGCGACGAGATGGACATCAACTACTTCGGCGCACTACGACTGGCGCAGGCCTTCGGCGGTGCGATGAAGGCGCGCGCCGCCGACGGCGTGACGAGCGCGACCGCGTGGGTGAACCTGCTGTCGATCTACGCACTGTCGAACTTCCCGCCGCATGGAACGTACTCGGCGTCGAAGGCGGCCGCGCACTCGCTCGCGCAATGCCTGCGTGCCGAGATGCGCGCGTCGGGCATCCGCGTCGTCAACGTCTACCCCGGTCCGATCGACGACGAATGGAACCAGTCGCTGCCGCCGCCGAAGCTCTCCCCCGCGGCGCTGGCGAAGGCTGTCGTCGGCGCGCTGCGCGATGGCGTGGAAGACGTCTATCCGGGCGACGTCGCGCAGGAATGGCTCGAGCGCTGGCGCGAGAATCCGAAGGTGCTCGAGCGCGAACTGGCCGCCGGAGCGGGCTGATGCAAGACAAGCGATACGACGAAGTGCTCGCCGGGCTGGTCGCGGGGCTCGCAGGTGGAGGCATCCGCATCGTCGACCTGACGCAGACGCTGTCGCCCGACTTCCCGCAGATCACGCTGCCGCCGGAGATGGGCCAGTGCTGGCCGTTCCGCATCGAGGAGGTTTCGCGCTACGACGAACGCGGTCCGGGCTGGTACTGGAACAACTTCTCGTGCGGTGAGCACACCGGCACGCACTTCGATGCGCCAATCCACTGGATCTCCGGACGCGATCTGCCGAACAACGCGGTCGACACGATTCCGGTGCAGCACTTCGTCGCGCCGGCGTACGTGATCGACAAGTCGGCCGAAGCGCGCGAGAACCCCGACTACCTGCTGACGGTCGACGACATCGTCGCCTTCGAAGCGCAGCACGGCCGCATCGGCGCCGGATCGTGGGTGCTGATGCGCACCGACTGGTCGAAGCGAACCGATCCCGAGGCCTACCAGAACTTCGACGAGGAAGGACAGCACACGCCCGGCCCCGGAACCGACGCGGTACGCTTTCTCGTCGAAGAGCGCGACGTGCTCGGCTACGGCTCCGAATCGATCGGCACCGACGCGGGCCAGGGCTATCATCTGCGCCCGCCGTATCCGTGTCATTACTTCATGCACGGCGCCGGACGCTACGGGTTGCAGTGCCTGACCAACCTCGACCTGCTGCCACCGACGGGCGCGGTGCTGATCTGTCCGCCGCTGAAGATCCAGCAGGGCAGCGGCAGTCCGCTGCGCGTGCTGGCGCTGGTGGCGGGGTAGCGTCATGCACGCACGCACCCTCCCCCGGATGCTGCGCGATGCCGCCGACCGTTTCGGCGATCGCCCTCTGCTGCGCATCGGCGAGACGCAGTGGCGCCACGCCGACGCACCGTCCGCCGCCGCAGCGCGCGCCGACGCGTTGCGCAGCGCCGGCATTCGCGCCGGCGATCGCGTCGCGTCGATGTGCGGCAATCGCATCGAACTGCTCGAGACCTTTCTCGGCTGCGGCTGGATCGGTGCGGTTTCGGTGCCGATCAACACGGCGGCGATGGGTCCGCAGATCGGCTACTACCTCGCCAACAGCGGCGCGAAACTGCTGGTGATCGAGGATCGCTACGTCGAGCGGCTGGCGATGACCGATCTCGCGTCGACTGCGCTCGAGGCGATCTGGGTGATTGGCGGTGCCAAGGTCGGCGCACCCTCGAGCGTCGCGAACGCGAACCGCAGCGCGACCACTGACGTTGAGGCGACCGCAGCCGCCGCAACACCAACACCAACACCAACACCAACGCCGGAAATCATCGCCGGCGTGCCATGCCAGTCATGGCCACGCGCCGGCACTCCGATCGATCCTGCACCGGTCGGCCCGGGCGATCCGCTCGCGATCCTCTACACCTCGGGCACCACTGGTCCGGCGAAGGGCGTGATCTGCCCGCACGCGCAATACCGCGACTGGGGAACGAACACGGCAACGATCCTCGGCAACGGCGCCGACGACGTGCTTTGCACGACGCTGCCGCTGTTCCACATCAACGCGTTGAACACCTTCGCACAGGCGCTCGCGAGCGGCGCCTGCGCGGTGTACGAGTCGCGCTTCTCCGCGTCGACCTTCTGGGCAACGATGCAGGCAAAAGGCGCGACGGTGATCTACCTGCTCGGGGCGATGGTGCCGATCCTGCTCGCGCAGCCCGAAAGCGAGGCCGAGTGCAGTCATCGTGTGCGCATCGGACTCGGCCCCGGCGTTCCCGCGGGCGCGTCCGCGGCGTTTCGCGCGCGCACCGGCGTGCGTCTCGTCGAGGGCTACGGCTCCACCGAGAGCAATTTCGTGATCGCGACCACCGCGCCGGGCGCGCCGTCCGAGCCGCGCAACGGCGTGATGGGGTGGCTCGTGCCCGGCTTCGATGCGCGCGTCGTCGACGAGGACGACGAGCCGCTGCCCGACGGCGAGGCGGGCGAGCTGCTGTTGCGCGCCGACGCACCTTTCGCCTTCGCGAGCGGCTATTACGGCATGCCGCAGGCGACGGTCGACGCGTGGCGCAACCTGTGGCTGCACACCGGCGATCGCGTCATGCGCGAAGCCGATGGCGCGTTCCGCTTCATCGACCGCATCAAGGACGCGATCCGCCGGCGCGGCGAGAACATCTCGTCGTTCGAGGTCGAGCAGGTGCTCGCCGGCTACCCGGCGATCGCCGCGGTCGCCGTGTTCCCGGTGCGTTCCGAGCTCGCCGAGGACGAAGTGATGGCGACGCTGGTCGCGCGCGAAGGCCAGTCGATCGACCCTGCAGAGATCGCGCGCTGGTGCGAGACGCGGCTGCCGTACTTCGCGATCCCCCGCTACATCGACGTCGTCGACGACCTGCCACGCACCGAGAACGGCAAGGTGCAGAAGTTCAGGCTGCGCGAACGCGGCGTCGGCCCGGGCACCTGGGATCGCGGCGCACTTAGCTACCCTGCCGAAGCAGACAGCGCGTCGACAAAGTCGGCGACGACCCCTGCAAACTCGCCCGGCATCTGATCCGGCAACGGCACCATGCCGCCCGGCACCTCGACCAGGCGACTGCCGGCAATCGCATCCGCAACCGGTCGCGCACGCGGCCACGCGTGCGGATCGTCGGTCGGCGCAACGACGAGTACCGGGCAACCGATGCGCGGCAGTCGCTCCTCCATCCGGTATCGCGCAACTACGGTGTGCCCGTGCGAAGCACGCGACCCCGCCTTGATCGCGTCGGCGACGAAGCGCTCGAGCAGGTCGATGTCGCCCGGCGGATACCACGGCTGGCGGATGCGCCACAGTTCACCGAGATGCGAGCCGTCGGCGCGCCGCTCGACGTGGTCGACTGCCGGCGGGCCCGTGTGCGTGGCCCGATATGCGGCATCGACGAAAGGCGGCGCCGACAGCACGGCGGCCTGCACGCGGTCCGCGTGCATCGCTGCCAACTCGATTGCGATCGCGGCGCCGGTGTGGTGGCCGACGAGCACAGTGCGATCGATGCCGAGCGCATCGAGCAACTGTACCGCGACCTCGGCCCAGCGCTCGATCGAGTCGTCCTCGAGCGGCGGGCGCGACGAGTCGCCGAAGCCGATCGTGTCGATCGCGATCGCGCGGAAGCGCCGGCCGAGCAACGGCAGCACGTCGCGGAACTCGTCCCAGGAACGGGGCGTCTGGTGCAGCAGCAGGATCGGCCGGCCGGTGCCGCAGCTCGCGCAGTGGATCGTGCCGGCGGGCACGTCGACGAAGCGTCGTTCGATGCGCAGCGCGGGAGCAGTTTCCTTCATGTTCCGGAGACCAGTTTCGTGCCTCATGCCCGGAGACTACGATTCGGGCGTCATTTTGCACCCGCGCATCCAGCCCACACGCATGACCAACCCGACCGAGCTCAGCCGCTACCCCAGCGTAGTCCACATCCTCGACGAGGCTGCACGCCTCGCACCCGACAGAGAAGCGCTCGTCTGCGGCGACGAACGCCTCGCCTACGCCGGATACCTGCGCTGCGTCGCAGGCTTCGCACACGAGCTTCTCGAGCTCGGCGCGCGCGGCGAGCGCGTTGCGATCGTGCTCGGCAATTCGATCGACACCTGCATCGCGCTCTTCGGCGTGCACGCGACCGGTGCACAGGCGGTGCCGATGAACCCGCTGTACACCGAGCACGAGCTGCGTCCGCTGTTCGCCGACGCGCAGTTGCACGCGGTTATCTACGCGCACGAGCACGCGCAGCGCATCGAGAGGCTGGCCGACGAATTCGGCATCGAGCATCGGTTTCGCATCGGTGCCGAAGGCCGTCGCCTGCTGCAATGGCGCGACGACGGGCTCGTGAAGCTTCCGGCACCGCTGCCGGCGGCGAACGCGCTCGCCACGCTGCAATACACCGGCGGCACCACCGGGCGCTCGAAAGGCGTGAATCTTCGCCACGGCGCGGTCGCCACCAACGTGCTGCAGCGCGAAACGCTGCTTCCCACGCACACCGGCGACGAGCGGCTGCTGTGCGTGATGCCGCTGTTCCACGTCTACGCCGTCTCGATGTGCCTGCACAACATGGCGCTCGCGCGCGGAACGCTGGTGCTGCTGCCGCGCTACACGCCGGAGGCAGTGTTCGACGCGCTCGCGCGCGAACGCATCACGCTCTTCGCCGGCAGCCCGACGCTGTTCACCGGGCTGCTGAACCACGCCGCGTTCACGCGCGCAGCCTTCGCATCGCTGCGGCTGTCGTACTCGGGGTCGTCGGCGCTGCCCGAAGAGCTGCTGCGCCGCTGGGAGGAAGCCACTGGAACGCCGGTGCTCGAAGGCTATGGGCAATCCGAAGCGGGCCCGGTGATCAGCTTCAATCCCGTGCACGGCGTTCGCAAGCCGGGCTCGGTCGGGCTGCCGCTTGCGCTCACCGAAGTGCAGATCGTCGATACCGACGATGCGACGCGCGTGCTCGGCGTCGGCGAGAAAGGCGAGATCCGCGTTCGCGGCCCGCAGGTGATGAGCGGCTACCGCAACCTGCCCGAGACCACGGCAGAGACGCTGCGCGACGGCTGGCTGCACACCGGCGACATCGGCGAGTTCGACGACGACGGCTACCTGTTCGTGCGCGACCGCAAGAAGGAGATGGCGAAAGTCTCCGGCTACAACGTGTTCCCGCGCGAGATCGAAGAGGTGCTGTACCTGCATCCTGCGGTCGCCGAAGCGGCGGCGGTCGGCGTTCCCGATGCGTATCGCGGAGAGATCGTGCGCGCCTTCGTCGCGCTCGCACCGGGTCGCACGGCCAGCACGGAGGAACTCGTCGAGCACTGCCGCGTCCGGCTCGCGCCGTACAAGATCCCTGCGCAGATCGTGCTCATCGACGAACTGCCCAAGACCGTCGTCGGCAAGATCGACAAGATCCGGCTGCGCGCCCCGGAAGGGACGAAGGAGACGTAGCGGGTGCTCATGATCAGCGCCTGTTCATACTCCGAACTTCACTGCGCCGTGCCCTGGTCCACACGCTCGACGTACACCTGCACCTTGCCGCCGCAGGCGAGCCCGACCTCCCACGCCTGCTCGTCGCTGACGCCGAACTCGAGCATGCGCGGCTTGCCTTCGGCGATGACCTCGAGCGCCTCGGAGATCACCGCGCCCTCGACGCAGCCGCCGGAGACCGAGCCGAGGAAACCGCCATCCTGCTCGACGGCGAGCAGGCTTCCTTCGGCCCTCGGTGACGATCCCCAGGTACGCACGACGGTGGCGAGCGCAACGCCCTTTCCGGCCGCGCGCCATGCGCGCATCGCCTCGAACAGCTCGTCGTCGCTGGCGTGCGCCGCCGGTGCGCGCTTCGGTCCGGACGACGGACAGTTCGGTGACCGCTCCTTTGCTGCTGCCGCGCCCGCCGCCGCATCACTGCGCCGCGCCAGCCGACTTCCCTTGCCCATCGCCTTCGCATGCTCGCCGATCGCATCGACGAGCTCGTCGATGCCCTCGCCGGAGGTCGCCACCGTGCGCAACACTGGCACCGACCATTCCGGCCGCCGACGCAGCCGCGACAGCGCACGCATGTCGTCGTAGGTGCGCTTCGCGGTCGGCGCATCCGCCTTGTTGACGACGAGAACGTCGGCAATCTCGAGGATGCCCGCCTTGATCGACTGCACCTCGTCGCCGAGCCCGGGCGGACAGACAACGAGCTTCGTGTCGGCGAACTCGCGGATCTCGACCTCGGATTGCCCGGTGCCGACGGTCTCGACGAGCACGACGTCGAAGCCCGCCGCATCGAAGAGATCGATGACGCGACCGGCCGCACGCGAGAGCCCGCCCAGGTGCCCGCGCGACGACAGCGAGCGGACGAAGACGTCGTCGTGCGAGGCGACGTCGCCCATGCGCACGCGGTCGCCGAGGATCGCCCCGCCGCTCACCGGGCTCGAAGGGTCGACCGCAACGACCGCAACCGAGCGCCCGCGCGCGACGAGCGCGCCCAGCAGGGCGTCGATCAATGTCGACTTTCCGGCACCAGGTGCACCGGTGATGCCGACGACGTGCGCGCGTCCGAGGTGCGAGGCGAGCGCTGCGTGCAGCTCGTCGGCGCGCGGGCGATCGTTCTCGAACATCGTCACGGCACGCGCGAGCGCCGGGCGCGAGCGGCCGAGAATGGCCGGCAGGGAGACGGTTTCGTCCAACTTCATTCCTCCTTCGATATCCCGCAATGATCGTCCACGCGCGCCGCGAACGCCAACCGGCGACGCTTCCGTCCGGCCGCGTCGCCAGGAGTCTCGCGGCGGCTCGACTCCGACAGACTTCCTATGACGCACCCGCCGACGCCGCTTCCTCGCCGGCGCTGCGCAACGGGCGCTGGCGAAACGCGAGTACGGCGCCCAGCGCAAGCGCCAGCGCCGAGAAGCCGAGACCGCGCTGCAGGCCGCCCGCGGCATCGGCGATCCAGCCGACGATGGTCGGCCCGACGATCTGTCCGAAGGCGAAGACGATCGTGAACGCGGCGATTCCACCCGCCCAGAACGACGCCGGAAGGTTATGGCGAACGAGCACCGTCGTCGATGCGACGAGCGACAGGAAGACGCAGCCGAAGAGCGCGCCCGAGACGAACACCGCGACCGGATGTGCACTGAGCACCGGCAGCACGGTAGCGACCGCAAGCAGCGCATTGAGCAGGCCGAGCGCTTCGCCGCCGCGCGCACGCTGCAGCAGTCCCGCCCACAGCCACGACGACGCGACGACACCGACGCCGAGCAGCACGAAGAACGCGATCGTCTGCAGGTCGCCGAGCCCCTGCTCGCGCAGCAGCGCGATGACGAAGGTCATGTAGCCGATGTAACCGATACCGAACATGAAATAGCCGGCAAGCCCGAAGGAGAACGGCCGCCAGTCGAAGCCGGCACGCCCCGCGTCGCGAGCCGCGGACTTCGCCGCAAGCGGGCGCGTCGGCACGAGCATCGCGGAGGTCGACAGCACCGATGCAACGCCGAGCGCGACCCACGCCCACTGCCATGCATGCGCCGCGTCGAGCGCGAGCAGCGGCGGCACGAGCAGCGCGGACGCGACGATGCCCAGGCCGGTGCCGCCGTAATAGATCCCGAGCAGCAGCCCGGCCCGCGACGCATGCGCTGCAGCCAGGCGCGCAGCGAGCACGCCGCCGGAGACGAACAGCGCCGCGCTCGCGATGCCGGTGAGCAGCCGCAACGCATAGAGCGGCGCGTCGGCGAGCACGAGGCCGTGCGCGGCGAGCAGCACCGAGGCGGCGACGCCGCCGACGAGCAGGATCGCGCGCGCATCGTGCTTCGCGAGCCAGCGCGGCGCGAGCAGCGCGCCGACCAGGTAGCCGGCCGCGTTGACGGTGTTCATCGCGCCGGCCGTCAGGTAGCTCCAGCCGAGATCGTCGCGCATCGGCTGCAGCAGCAGCGCGTACGAGAAGCGCCCCAGGCCGAGCGCGATCGCCGAGCCGAGCGCGAGCGCGAAGGCCACGCGCAACGCCTGCACGGGGTCGCGTGCGGCGTGCGGCGCAGCGTGCGCGTCGGCGGGTTCGCTCAACGTAGAAGCTTCGGTGCGAAAGCGATCAGGACAGCCGGATCTCGCCGTCGAAGCTCACGTGCAACTGCAGCCCCGCCACGTCGAGCGTCATCTTCGCCGGGAAGGAATCGGCATCACCGATGCGTCCGTCGGCGCGCGCCTGCGCGACCGCCTTCTCGATCTCCTGCTGCGAACGCACGCCGACCGTGCGCAGGAACTTGCGGATGCTCTGCTGAAGCGCTTCTTCGTCCATCTCGATCTCCTTTACAAGTGCGGGCTCAGGGCGGTGTGCTGCGATAGTGGCGCGCGAGCATCCCCGCGATCGCGCACGACGCGATCCGCGTCTCGTGCGAATCGGCGCGGCTGGTCAGCACGATCGGCACCTTCGCACCGAGCACGATGCCGGCGCTCGACGCGTCGCCCATGTGCTCGAGCTGCTTGGCAAGCATGTTGCCGCTCTCCAGATCCGGCACGACGAGCACGTCGGCCTGCCCCGCCACCGGCGAGACGATGCCCTTGATCCGCACGGCCGACGGCGAGACCGCGTTGTCGAAGGCGAGCGGACCGTCGAGCACCCCGCCGGTGATCTGCCCGCGATCGGCCATCTTGCACAGCGCCGCCGCGTCGAGCGTCGCCGGCATCGTGCCGCTCACCGTCTCGACCGCGGCGAGAATCGCCACGCGCGGCTGCTCGACGCCGATCACGTGCGCGAGATCGATCGCATTGCGCACGATGTCGGCCTTCGCCTCGAGCCCCGGTGCGATGTTGATCGCGGCGTCGGTGATGATGAACGGACGCGGGTACGCGGGCGTCTGCATCAGGTAGCAGTGGCTGATGCGGCGTTTCGTGCGCAGGCCCCCCGCCGACGAGACGATCGCGCCCATCAGCTCGTCGGTGTGCAGGCTGCCCTTCATCAGCGCCTCGACCTCGCCGCGCGCGGCCAGCTCCACCGCACGCGCCGCCGCCGCATGACTGTGGGCAACCGCCTCGATCCGTACGCCCGCGAGCTCCACGCCGGCTTCGCGCGCCACCGCTTCGAGCCGCGCGGGCGGCGCGACCAGCACCGGATCGATCAGCCCCGCATCGCGCGCATCGAGCGCCGCCGACAGGCTCAACACGTCGCAGGGGTGCACGACGGCGACGCGGATCGGATCGAAGGCGGCGACATGATCGAGCAGACGCTGCAGACCGCCGCTGTCGGTGGACAGCCGCACCTCGGGCAGCGCCGCACGCGAGTACTCGATGCGCTCGTCGGGGGCAATGACCTCGGCCTCGCCGTCGACGACGACCTCGCCCGCCTGGTTCACCGCACGGCACTGCAGTTTCACGCGACGCGTGGCGGCGTCGCGTGCGATCACCTCGACGCTGATCGCGAGCGTATCGCCGACGCGCACCGGCGCGGCGAAACGCAGCGACTGCCCGACGTAGGTGCTGCCCGGTCCGGGCAGCCGCGTGCCGACGAGCCCCGAGAACAATGCACCCGCCCACATCCCGTGCGACAGCACCGAGTGGAAACGGCTCGACGCGGCGATCGACGGATCGACCGGCAGCGCGCTCTCGTCCCCCGAAAGAATCGCGTACAGCTGGATGTCCTGCGCGGTGAGCGTGCGCTCGATGCTCTCGCGGTCGCCCACCGAGATCTCGTCGAAGGTGCGGTTGCACAGGATTCCCATCGTCATCGGATCGTTTCCCTTACGTGTTGCAGCGTGCCGGACAATCGGGCGACGCCGGCTTCGAAGCGCGGCAGGTCGAGCCAATCGTAGGCCTGCGCGACCGCGGAAAAAGCATCGACGCCGCAGACGACTCGAGCCACCCGGCTCAGGAAGCCGTAGCTGCCCAGCGCCTGCACCTGCGACTCGATGCGCTCGAGCGATGCCGCCAGCTCTTCGTCTTCTTTCGACGCGAAGCGCAGGCACGCACGCGCAAATTCCACGAAGACGAGTCCCGAACGATACCGGGTCGCGTTCTGGAGCGACGCGCGATGCTCGACGAACCAGCGAAGATCGCGCGCATGCGCGGCGTGCAGCGCAACGCTGAACAGCGCGCCCGTTCTCTGCGCCGTGCCGATGAGTTCCTCCAGCTGCCCGGGCGTCTCGCAACACGGCTTCTCGAGCAGGAGATTGCGTCCGGCCTCGAGCACGAGCTTGCCCAGCTCGAAATGCGTGCGGTTCGGCGTGGAGACGAGAACCATGTCCGCCTGCACTTCACGCAGCAGTTCCGCGGCGCTTCCGAAGCACGGGAGCCCGGGCGAAAGGAGCTCGCGTCGTTCCGCGCGCACGTCGGCCGCGCCGACGAGCTCCCAGCAGGAACTCGTCGCCAGCGCCTGCAGCTGGTGCTCGGCTACGTGCCCGATCCCGACGATCGCCAGCCGGCGTCGATCGGAACGCGCTCCACTCATCTCGCAGGCCCTCCCCCTTGCTCGCGCGGGTTCCGGGACCGCATCGTGCGCGAAAGCAGCCGGAACGGAATCAGGGGAAAGGTACCGGGCTCGAATCGACAATACCAGCGCATCCGGCGCGGTCGCCGCGCAACCAGTTGCGCGGCGACATACCGGTACGCGCAGCGAACGCACGCGAAAGCCCCGAGGCATTCGCGTAGCCGAGCTCGCCGGCGAGCGGCTCGAGCGGCCGGCCCGCACGCAGCCGTGCCTGCGCGATGGTGATCCGCCAGTCGGCGAGGTAGTCGGCCGGCGTCTGCCCTGCGACGCGACGAAACGCCACCGCAAAGGCCGTGCGCGACATTCCCGCGCAGCGCGCCATCCGCTCGATGCTCCAGCGCTCGCCGGGCGCCTCGTGGATCGCGACGAGCGCACGCGCGAGGCGCGGATCGGAAAGGCCGGCGATGAGCCCCGGCTGCACGCCCGCCTCTGCACCATGGTCGAGCAGCCAGCGCAGCAGCTGGATGAGCACGACCTCGAACAGCCGTTCGGCGAGCAGCCGCTGGCCGCAACGCACGCGCTCGGTTTCGTCGAAGAGCAGCGTCAGCGCGGGCGCCAGGCCTCCCACACGCGCGAGGGGAAGGACGACGAGCGGGGGCAGCGCCCGCGCGAGGGGATTGCGTGAACCCCCATCGAACTCGAGCAGCGCGCAGTTGAGCTCACCACCCTCGGGTGAAATGCGGAAGCGATGTGCGGCCGCCCGCGGATAGAACAGCACGGTCGGCTCGCCAATGCGCAAGCGGCGCGGCAACGCGGCCTCGCCCGGATGCTCGACCTCCATCGCGCCGCTGCGCAGCACGTGCAGGAATCCGAAGCCTTCGCGCGCATCGAAATGCCGTACGCCGCTTCGAACGACGGCCCCCGACGGATGCGCACGGACGCGAAAGCGCTCGAGCAACGAGGACAGTCGATCGATGGGTACGGGTTCTGCCATGACTGAACGAATTGGTATGAATCAGGTATTCATCGTAGCCAATGATACGGAATGCCGCCCGATACTGCCGACGAGGCGGTACCCCACACCCGTTCGGACCGCCGATTTCCCACAAAGGAGAAGCGATGAAATCCTGGACGATCCTCGTCGGTGCCTGCACGACGATGCTGTGCACGGCCGCAAGCGTGTCCGCGCACGACCACCCCGAGCATGGCAGCATCGACGCAGGTGCGAACCGCATCGAGCGTGCCGATTTCGACATCGTCCGCACGACGCTCGCCACCGACGGCAACCACGCGGTCTTCCGGATGGCCGTCTCCGGCACCGCGGGCGCAACGAAACCGACGAAGTCCGGAAAGCTCGCCGGAAGCGAGGTCTACTCGTACGTCTGGCCGACCACGATCGACCCGTCGACGATCGGCTTCGAGCCGAAGAGCGGCATCCTCGCCTTCGCCGTCACCTCGCATCCCGACTTCGACGACACGCCGCTCTTCGACGAGAACGGCGATGGCGTGCTCGACAATGACGGCGACGTCTGGCACTCGCACTGGGTCGTGTTGCAGCCCGACGACGCCTGCGGCAAGGGCGCGCTGAAGGTGGTCGACATTCCCGAGGGCGCGAAGCCCGCGCTGCCGAAGACCTGGCCCGGACTGCCGATCCTCATCGACAGCCCCGGATGGAGCCCGCGCATCGATGCACGAAGCGTCGAGGTGCGCGTGCCCTTCGACGACATCGGCGCCGTGCGCTCGGCGCGCTTCGACGGCGTGACCGCCGCACTGCGCGTTCACACGAGCGTGCACGATCCGATGCTGTGCGTCGTCGACGTGTTCGAGGTGGCGTCCGGGGATCTGTCGCTGCCGGGCAAGGCCGGGCAGTAGCGCCGGGAAGCCCCCGTTGCTTGACCCGAATCAACGAGAACGAGAAGCATTCTCTATTAGGCTGACGCCGGTCCGACGAAGCCACGACTCGAAGCGCTGGCGTCGTCGGCTCTCTTTCCGCAAACACCCGGCGATCATGAATACCCACTCGAACGACGAGAAGTTGCCCGCAAACACCGCTCCCGGCCGCACGACATCCTGCTCCCCGCCCTTTTCGCTGCCGCGCATGCCGCTCGCGCTGCTGCTGGCCGCCGCGAGCCCGCTGTGCCAGGCGCAATCGGCCGCGCCCGGCTCGCAGGTCGAGATGCAGACGGTCGTCGTCGTCGGAGAGCGCCTCAGCCCGTCCGAGGTGGTGCGCGAACGGGTGGAAGCCCTGCCCGGCGGCGGCGCCGTCCTCGATCGCGAAGAGTTCGCCGACTCGGCGCGGCCGACCGTGTCGCGCGCGCTGGCCAGTGTTCCCGGCGTGGTCGTGCAGGAATTCTTCGGAGGCAACGACCAGCCGCGCATCCAGATCCGCGGCTCGGGGCTGCAGCAGAACCCGGTGGAGCGCGGCGTCCTGGTGCTGCAGGACGGGCTTCCGATCAACCGTGCCGACGGCTCCTACATCGTCGGCTTCGCCAACCCGAAGCAGGCCGAATCGATCGAGGTCTATCGCGGCTACCTGGCCAACCGCCTGGGCGCCACCGTGCTCGGCGGCGCACTGAACTTCGCTTCGCCGACCGGATGGCAGCGACCCGGCACCACGGCGTCGGCGAGCGTCGGAAGCTTCGGGCACCGCAGCCTCGGCCTGCGCAGCGGCGGGCAGTGGGACAAGGTCGACGGACTGTTCGAGGTCGACGTGAACCGCCGCGACGGCTTTCGCGACTACAACGACTCCGAGCGCGTCAGCGTGGGCGGCAACGTCGGTTTCGCCGTCTCGGAGAACGTGAGCTCGCGACTCTTCGTGCGATACACCGACCTGGGTTTCGACGTCGCAGGGCCGTTGACGAAAAGCGGGCTGAAGGCGAATCCGCGGCGGGTCCACACCGGGCCGCAGGTGACGCCGACCGGGCCGATCAACCCGGGGCCGAACGTCATTCGCGATCGGCCTCGCCGCGACGCCAGGCAGTTCATCATCGGGTCGCGCACGTCGGTGACGCGCGATGCGCATCTCATCGATTTCGGCGTCGGCTACAGCCATACCGACGACACCTTCCGCTTCCCGGTCTCCTCGGGCGTGCGCAGCACCGAAGGCGGCGACTTCACCGCCGTCGTGCGCTATGCCTACGGCCCTGGAGAAAACACGCTGCCGCTGTTCGAGACCACCGCGCAGTACACGATCGGATCGGCCGACCGCCGATATGCGATCAACCAGGCGGGACGCAGCGGCGCGACCTTCGGCGACTCCGACCTCGACGCATCGACGCTGTCGCTCTTCGCGGGACTGAACATCGAGGTCCTCCCCAAGTGGACGCTGTCGCCGTCGATCTCGTACTCCCACGCGAAACGCGAGAACGACGACCGATTCGCGCTCGCCACGCGTCCCACGATCGCGTTCGCCCCGCCCAACCCGACCGTGTCGCTGCCGAATGGCGCGGTCCCGACGCAGAGCACGAGCTATTCGCGCAGCTACGACGAGTGGAGCCCGAGTCTCGCGCTTTCCTTCCGCCCGGATCCGACGCAGACGATCTTCGCCGCGGTGAGCCGCAGCTTCGAGCCGCCGACGCACGACGACCTCATCGCCACCATCGGCGGCACGCCCAACAGCAGCCCGGGCCGGCCGAATCCCGGCGCGCCGTTCGCAGCTGCGCCCGCATTTTCCACGCCCGACCTCGACGCGCAGACCGCGACGACGGTCGAGGCCGGATGGCGCACCCGCACCGAGCGCTACGCGTGGGAGGCGATCACCTACTGGTCGTGGGTCGACAACGAGCTGCTGAGCCTGCGCGATGTCACCGGCGCATCGCTGGGCGCGATCAACGCCGACAAGACGATCCACTTCGGCATCGAGCTCGGCGGCTCCACTCGCCTCACCGACCGGCTCGCTGCGAGTGCCGCCTACACGTACCAGGACTTCCGCTTCGACGACGATCCGATCCGCGGCGACAACCGCCTCGCCGGCGCGCCGCCGCACATGCTGTTCGCCTCGTTGCGCTTCGACGCGACCCCGCAATCGACGATACAGGGCGCAGTCCGCTGGAGCCCGCGGAAGACGCCGGTCGACAACATGAACACGCTGTACGTCGACCCCTACGCCGTCGTCGACGTGCGCGCCGAATATCGGATCAGCCCGAAGCTGGCCGTGTTCGGCGAGGTAACCAATCTCTTCGACAAGACCTACGCGTCCTCGTCGCTGGTCGTCGACCAGGCGAGGCCCGACCAGGCGGCTTTCCTGCCCGGCGACGGGCGCGGGTTCTATGTGGGGGTCAGTGCGTCGTTCTAACGCCACTCACCACAACGACAGGAACAGCTTCAGCGGCTGGTCGGCGCAAGGGGTGAATCCGTGGCGTTGGTAGAAACGCGCGGCGGCTTCATTCTTCGCGTCCACGAACAACCCCGCGCTGCCCACCGCCTGCGCGGCCGTGCGGGCACGGTTCACGGCATCGGCCAGCAACAACGGGCCCAGGCCTTGGCCTTGCATATCGGATCGTGTGGCCAGGCGCCCGAGTCGAGTAACCGGAATCTGGCGCGGATAGCGCCTGGCCTGTCTGGCCGGCAGGTCTTCGGTGAGCACGAATGCCGAGGTCAGGGCGTAGAAACCCAGGATGCTGGTGGCCTGCACCGGGTAGCCGGACTTCGCCCACGACTGCACTGCCGATTCATCGGCGGGCACAGCGACGAAGCTGCGCGAGATTCCCTTGCCCTGATGCTGGAGCGCAGTCTGTTTCAGCCAGACGTTGAGAGCCTCGACGCCGCAATCAAACCCGTTTCGGTCGTGGCGCCCAGTCAAGGGTTCCAGTCTGATCATTGTGTCGTGTCGCGTAGTCTTCGAGGGCAGCCTTCAGCGTGGCGTTGGGTGGCAGAGGGTTATCCAACGCAGCGAGAAACGCCTCGGTATCACGGGCGGAAAGGCGGATAACGCGCTCCTGCTCGATGATGCGTTCGGCCTCGCGCAGAGCCGTCTGGACGACGAACTGGTTCAAGGTCGCGCCGGTCAGGCTGGCGGCCATCTCCAGGGTTTCCTGCACGGCCATCGGCACACGGGCCGTGATGCGGCCACGGTCACGCGTTGCGGTTGTCATGGTCGGACTCCAGCGGCTTCGGTGGCTGATTTTGACAGAGCGGTGGCAAATTGTCACCGCACCGCCCGGACGAATATCGTCATTTGTACTAACATCGAGCCTGTTGTACGCTCGCGAGGTCTTTGCCATGTCCGTCGCCACTACCGCTCGCTCGGCCCGCCTCGGGCTGCGCGCAACCCCTGAGCAGGAAACCGTTCTGCGTCGCGCCGCCGAGGTCGCACACAAGTCGTTGACAGATTTCATTCTCGATGCCGCTTACCAGGCGGCTGAGCAGACCTTGCTCGACCAGCGACTGTTCATGGTGTCCGGCAGCCAATACCAGGCTCTGCTGGACATGCTGGATCGACCGGAATCTGACAATCCCGGCCTGGCCGATCTGTTTTCCCGCCGTCCGGTCTGGGCGAGGAAGTGAGTCTGTCGGTACCGCAACCGCTCGATGCGCAGCATCGGCTGGAAGAGTTCGACTGCGGCAAACCGACACTCACCGAATGGCTGCTGCACCACGCGCGCCAGGCCCAGGGCAGTGGCTCGGCGAGAACCTTCGTATCTTGTGATGGTGAGCGGGTTGCCGGTTACTACAGCTTGACCGTCGGCCAGATCGACACACTCGAGGCCCCCGAGCGCGTCCGTCGCGGGATGGGCCAGTATCCAATCCCGCTGATCATTCTGGCGAGGCTGGCAGTTGATCTCGACTACCAGAAACGCGGCTTGGGTTTCAGCCTGCTGCAGGACGCCATCCGCCGCGCCATCGCGGTTGCCGACCATGCGGGCATCCGCGCGCTACTGACCCACCCCCTCGATGCCGAGGCGGAAGCGTTTTATCGGCGCTTCGGCTTTGAACCGACCCCGGAGCACGACCGGCAACTGATCCTCCTGCTCAAGGATGCACGGCGTCTCGCCGGAGCGCCGCATTGAATCGCCGCGTGCCAGCCGAACAGTCGTTCGGCGGTCAACGGCGTGGCACTGCGTGAAGTGGCATCGAGCACCATCTCCACCACGCCTTCGCGCAGAAACGGCTCAGACTCAAAGAGCGCGGAATGCTGCGCTCTGCTGCATTTTCCGTCGAGGAAGAAGTTGCCGGCGGAAAAGCGCTGCGTTTCGCAGCAAAATGGCTCGCGAGAACGATACGTCGGCGGGTCGAAACCGTATCAGGCATCGGGATAGGGGCCAGCCATCTCTGGCCGGTCCCCTCCCACACCACCCGGCATG
>CAZIDY010000049.1:0-18857 GCA_964538505.1 uncultured Limnobacter sp.
CGACACAAGGATTTTCAGTCCTCTGCTCTACCAACTGAGCTACTTGGCCCCGGGGCGCAGAGCAGACCTGCCGCGCCCGAAAGGCCGCAATCTTAGCAGATGGCACCCTGCGGCCGGAGCCGCGGAACCTATAATCCGCGCATGTCGGCAAGCAGCGATGTCCTCCGCACCGACGTTGCCGTGGTGGGCCGCGGCGCGATCGGCATCACCGCGGCGCTCGCGATCTCGCGCGCCGGCCTTTCCACCGTGCTCGTCGGCGCGACGCCGGTGCCCGACCCGATCGACGAGGCCGACGCCTGGGATCTTCGCGTGTTCGCGTTGTCGCCCGGCACGCGTCGCCTCCTCGATTCGATCGATGCGTGGGAGGGCTTCGATGCACAGCGCGTCGCGCCCGTCTACGACATGCGCGTCTACCCGGCTTTCGGCTCGCGCGACGAAGAGCTGCACTTCAGCGCCTACGAAGCGCAGATCGAGGCGCTCGCGTGGATCGTCGAGCAGCGCAACCTGATGCACGCGCTCGAAGCGGCGCAGCGCACGGCTGGCCTGCGCGTGCTCGACGAGCGTTTCGACGCCTTCGAGTCGCCGGTGTCGACGCCGGCTGCCGGCGCGCCGGCGACCAGCACCCGGCTGCTGCTCGAGAGCGGCCGGCGCATCGAGGCGCGGCTCGTCATCGGCGCCGACGGTGCGGGCTCTCGCGTGCGCGAGGCTGCGGGCATCGAGAATCGCGTCTCCGACTACCCGCAGCGCGCGCTCGTCGCGCACTTCGACACGTCGCTGTCGCACCGCGACGTCGCCTGGCAGTGGTTCGGCGAGCAGGGCGTGCTCGCACTGCTGCCGCTGCCCGTTGCCGAAGGCGCGAATGAACCGTCCGGGCGCGTCAGCATGGTCTGGGCGGCGCCGCACGAGCTTGCCGACGAGTTGCAGGCGATGACGCCGGAGCATCTCGCTGCACGTGTGCAGCAGGCGACCGGCTCGGCGCTGGGCGCGATGACGACGATCTCGCGCGTCGCGTCCTTCCCGCTTCGCCTGGCGCGCGCCGCGTCGATGATCGCCCCGCGTGTCGCGCTCGTCGGCGACGCGGCGCACGTCGTGCATCCGCTCGCCGGGCAGGGGATGAATCTCGGCTTCGGCGATGTCGACGCGCTGGTGCGAACGCTGTGCGCGCGCGAACCGATGCGCGACCCCGGCGACCGGCTGCTGCTGCGCCGCTACGAGCGGGTCCGCGCCGAGCCGGTTGCGGCGATGCGGCGCACTACCGACGGCCTGCAGCGGCTGTTCGATCCCGTCCGTCCGCTCGCACCGAGACCGATCGCGCCGTTCGTGCGATCCTTCGTCCGTTTCGGCTGGCGAACCGTCGCCCGCTCTGGCTGGATCAAGAGACGGCTGGTCTCGCAGGCGGTACGCTGAGCAGCTTGAGCCCTGCGCGGGCATTGCACGAGGTCCCTTCCATGTTTCGCATCTCCTCGCGACGCCTGCGTCGCTTCGCCGCGTCGCTCGGGTCAGCGGTCGTCGGCGTCTCGCTGATGCTCGCTTCGCCGCCGCCACAGGCGCAGACCGCCGCCGGCGACGCTGTCGAGAAGCGCATCCGCGCCGCGCTGGAAGACCTCACCGGGGGCCGTTCGAAAATCGAGGAAGTCCGCACGACGCCGATCGCCGATCTGTACGAGGTGCGCGTCGGCTCGCGGCTCCTCTACGTCGACGGACAGGGCAAGTACATGTTCCTCGACGGCGACCTCATCGACCTGCAGTCGCAGCGCAATCTCACGCAGGAACGCGTCGAGGAGCTCGAGACGATCGACTTCGGTGCGCTGCCGCTCGATCTGGCGATCAAGCAGGTCAGCGGCAACGGCAAGCGCGTGATTGCGGTTTTCGAGGACGCGAACTGCGGCTACTGCAAGCGCTTGCGTGCCGATCTCGTCAAGATCGACGACCTGACGATCTACACCTTTCCGCTGGCGATCCTTGCAGCGGATTCCGAGACCAAGGCCCGCAAGGCGCTGTGCGCCGCCGACCCCGTTCGTGCGTGGAACGACCTGCTGCTCGCCAACAAGGTTCCGGGCAACGCCGGCACCTGCGAAACCTCGCTGAAGCAGGTGCACGAGCTCGCGCAGAAACTCGGCATCTCCGGTACGCCGGTCGTGTTCTTCTCGAACGGACGCCGGCTCACCGGATACGCACCGCCCGAGCACTTCGGCCGGATGCTGTCGACCTACTCGAAGAGCTGAGGCACTAACGCCCCGGCAGCGGCTCCCCCTTCGGCCATAGCAGCCACATCCGCATCGGCTGCTGCGCAAGCCCGGCGAGCCGCCCCGCTTCGTCGCCCGAACCCCAGAACAGGTCGGCGCGCACCGCACCGACGATCGCCGCGCCACGATCCTGCGAGACGACCGCGCGGCGCAGCGGCGCGCGGCTTTCCGGATGCGTACCGTCGACGAACAGCAGCGCGCCGGGCGGGACGAAGGCCGGATCGGTCGCCACCGATCGCATCGGCGTGAGCCCGACACCGAGCGAGCCGGGCGGACCGGCGGACGTCGTCGACGTCGACGTCGAAGGCGCGGGCAGTTCGCGAAAGAAGATGTAGCGCGGGTTCGCCTGCATGATCCCGCGCGCCTGCGTCGGATTGGCACGCAGCCACGCCCGGATCGACGCGGCGTCGACCGCTTCGGCTTGCATTGCGCCGCGCTCGATCAGCTCGCGCCCGATCGACCGGTACCGGTGCCCGTTGTGATCGGCGAAGCCGATTCGAACCGTCGAGCCGTCGGGCAGACGAACACGTCCCGAGCCCTGCACGTGCAGGAAGAACGCCTCGATCGGATCGTCGATCCATAGCAGCGCGCCGGCGGTGGGCAGCCCTTCGTTCTCGATCTGGGCGCGCGTCGGATACGGGCCGGCGGGCCGTCCGTCGCGCAGGCGCTGCCGCGATCCGTCGGCGCGCGCGACGAGGTCGGCCGGACGCGCGTACAGCGGAACCTGGCCGGGCCGCACGCGCGTACGGGTGCCGTGCAGGATCGGCTCGTAGTAGCCGGTGAGCAGGCCGTCGCGCGAGCCGTCGCGTCCGGCGAGCGGCCACGCTTCGAAATGCTGCGCCACCCACTGCTTCAGGCCGTCGGCGGCCGGCAGTTGCGGGCACAGCGTCGGCCACGGCTGCGGGGGACGGACGAGCGCACACTGGCGCACCAGTGCCTCGTGCAGCGTGCGCAGGTCGTCGTTGCCCCACCCGGGGAGCATCGCAGGAGCCAGCGGTCCGCGTGCCAATGCGTCGTTCGCAGACGCGTCCGGCAGCGCCGGTTCCAGGGGCGCCGGGGGGTCCGCAGCTACGCCTTCAGGACGCGTCGGCGCTTCGCCGCCGGTGCGTGGAACCATCCTCTCGCCCCGGACGGGCGGAGCAGCCGTCTCGCTGCGCACCGGCGACACGCTCGCCTCGTCGCGCATCGAACCGCACCCTGCCATCACTGCAAGTGCAGCGCAGGCTGCAGCGAAGCCCGCCTTGCGCGCAACACGCCCGGCTCGCGCGCGCCACGTCCCCGGAACGAAAGTGCCGCTCAATGCAGCGTTCGCGGCATGTTGAGCGCGAACAGGGGAATCTCCACGTCGAAGCGCTCGCCGTCTTCCGCCACGAAGAAGTAGCTGCCGTGCATCTCGCCGCTGGGGGTCGCGAGCTGGCTGCCGCTCGTGTACTCGAAGCGTTCGCCCGGCTTGAGCAGCGGCTGGTGGCCGACGACGCCGAGGCCCTTGACCTCGATCATGCGTCCGTCGTCGTCCTGGATGAACCAGTGACGACTGATCAGTTGCGCTGCGACGTTGCCCCGATTCGTGATGCGAACCGTGTAGGCGAACGAATAGCGCGAATCGTCCGGCTTCGACTGTTCCGGGAGGTACGAGGTCTGCACCTCGATACGGAAGTCGTAACGCTTCTCGGGATCGGGCACGGCGGGCGAAGGTCGGTGGCTGGCTACAATTGTAGACACGCGCAACACGCGCGTTGCCGAAGCCCTTCGATGACCACCGACTTCCTTCTCGCCCCCAGCATCCTGTCCGCCGATTTCGCCCGCCTCGGCGAGGAGGTGCGCGCCGTGCAGTCCGCCGGCGCCGACTGGATCCACTTCGACGTGATGGACAACCACTACGTGCCGAACCTGAGCATCGGCCCGATGGTCTGCGAGGCCCTGCGTCCGCACGTCCAGGTGCCGATCGACGTGCACCTGATGGTCGAGCCGGTCGATCGTATCGTCGGCGATTTCGCGAAGGCGGGTGCGAACTGGATCAGCTTTCACCCGGAGGCCTCGGCGCACGTCGACCGCACGCTCGAGCTGATCCGCGACCAGGGCTGCAAGGCCGGGCTGGTGTTCAACCCGGCCACGCCGCTGAACTGGCTCGATCACGTGATGGGCCGCATCGACCTCGTGTTGCTGATGTCGGTGAACCCGGGCTTCGGCGGCCAGCGCTTCATTGCGTCTGCATTGCCGAAGCTGCGCGCGGTGCGTGCGCGCATCGACGCGCATGTCGCCGAAGGCGGCCAGCCGATCCGCCTGGAGATCGACGGCGGCGTGAAGGTCGACAACATCGCCGAATGCGCACGCGCCGGTGCCGACACCTTCGTCGCCGGCTCGGCCGTATTTGGCGCGCCCGACGCTGACGGCGGCTATCGCGGCATCGTCGAGTCCTTCCGCGCGGCGCTCTCCCGGGCGTGAGCGCGGAGCCCTTCCGCGCGCGCGCCGTCCTGATCGACCTGGACGGAACGCTGCTCGACACGGTCGCGGATCTTGCCGCGGCGGTCGATGCGATGCTCGTCGATCTGGGTCGCACGCCCGTCGGCGAGCCGGCCGTGCGCACCTACGTGGGCAAGGGTGCGCGGGTGCTCGTGCGTCGCGCGCTTGCGGGCTCGCTCGATGCGCCTTTCGACGACGTCGCCGTCGATGCGGCGATGCCTCGTTTCGAGCATCACTACGAGCGCGAAAACGGCTCCAGCGCCGTGCTCTACCCGAACGTCGTCGAAGGGCTGCAGGCGCTGCGCCGCAAGGGTCTGCAACTCGCCTGCGTGACGAACAAGCCGCATGACTTCGCCGATGCGCTGCTCGAGCGCACCGGTCTCGCGCAGTTCTTCTCCGTAACGGTGGGTGCCGGCCCCGGCGTCGCACGCAAGCCCGACCCCGCACCGTTGCTGCAGGCGTGCGAGCAACTCGGCGTCGAACCCTCGCACGCGGTTGCCATCGGCGATTCCCTGAACGACGTGCAGGCTGCGCGTGCCGCCGGCATGCCGGTGATCGTCGTCCCGTACGGCTACAACGAGGGAAGGCCTGCGTCGACGCTCGAGGCGGATGCTCACGTGGACGATCTGCTGCAGGCCGCCGCGCGCATCGGGGTGCTATAGTTGCCGCGATCGGAATCCGTTCCGGCTTTTTCTACTTTTTCGTTCTTCCTTTTTTCCATTCGCATGCGTCCTCTTCGGGAGCTTCAGCCGCTGCGCCCCTGGCGTCGCTGGTGTTGGTGGTGCTGGCGCTGATTGCCGCACTGCCTTGCGCCGGTCGCCGTGCCGTGCGCTCGCGCTGCTGAACCCCCGATAGAACTGCGCCCCTGGGCGCTCTCGTGGAGCAGGTCTCCGCGATGGAACGGACGTCATGACCGAATCCGGATTCCGGGCACTCGCTGCCCGCGGCTACAACCGCATTCCGCTCGTGCTCGAGTGTCTCGCCGACCTCGACACGCCGCTGTCGCTGTACTGCAAGCTCGCCGACGCGCCTTTCAGCTTCCTGCTCGAATCGGTCGTCGGCGGCGAGCGCTCGGCCCGCTACTCGTTCATCGGACTGCCGGCGCGCACGATGCTGCGCTCGGTGGCCGGCCGCACCGAGCTTCTGCGCGACGGCGCGGTCGTCGAGAGCCGGCACTGCAACCCGCTCGATTTCGTCGACGTGTATCTGCGGGGCTTCCGTGTCGCGCCTTGCCCGCAACTGCCACGCTCGTGCGGAGGGCTTGCCGGCTACTTCGGCTACGACACGGTGCGCCACATCGAGAACGGCGTGCTTCGTCGCGACAAGCCCGACCCGGTCGGCGTGCCCGAATTGTTGCTGCTGCTCACCGAGGAACTCGCCGTCGTCGACAACGTCGCCGGGCGCATCTATCTCGTCGTCTATGCCGATCCCGAGCAACCCGACGCCTGGACGCGCGGCATCGAGCGGCTGCAGGCGCTGCGCGAGCGCCTGGCGAGCCCGATCGGAGCGCCCGCGTCGCCGGCGACCGGGCACGCAGCCGAGCGACGGATCTTCGCCCGCGACGACTATCTCGCGGCGGTTGCGCGCGCCAAGGAATACATCGCTGCCGGCGACGCGATGCAGATCCAGATCGGCCAGCTGATCGCGAAGCCGTTCGGCGCGCCGCCGCTTGCGCTGTACCGCGCGCTGCGTTCGATCAACCCGTCGCCATACATGTACTACTACGACTTCGGCGATTTCCACGTCGTCGGCGCGTCGCCGGAGATCCTCGTGCGGCAGGATCGCCTGGTCGACGGCGACCGCATCACCGTGCGGCCGCTCGCCGGCACTCGCCGGCGCGGCGAGACACCTGAAGAAGACGATGCGCTCGCCGAGGAACTGCTCGCCGATCGGAAGGAGCGCGCCGAGCACCTGATGCTGATCGACCTCGCGCGCAACGACATCGGCCGCATCGCGCAAGCCGGCAGCGTTCGCGTCACCGAGCGCTTCGCGATCGAGAAGTACTCGCACGTGATGCACATCGTCTCGAACGTCGAAGGGCGGCTCGCGCCGGACGTCGACGCGATCGACGTGCTGCGCGCGACCTTCCCGGCGGGCACGCTCTCGGGTGCGCCGAAGATCCGAGCGATGCAGATCATCGACGAGCTCGAGCCGACCCGACGCGGCCTCTACGGGGGCGCGTGCGGCTATCTGTCCTTTGCCGGTGACGTCGATCTCGCGATCGCGATCCGCACCGCGGTCGTGCGCGACGGAACGCTCTATGCGCAGGCCGCCGCCGGCGTCGTCGCCGATTCGGTTCCCGAGAACGAATGGCAGGAAACCGAGAACAAGATCAGCGCGGTGCTGCGCGCAGCCGAGCTCGCCGAAAGCGGGCTGTCGATTTCGGGAGAGACGCCATGCTGCTGATGATCGACAACTACGACAGCTTCACCTACAACCTCGTGCAGTACTTCGCCGAGCTGAAGCAGGAAGTGCGCACGGTGCGCAACGACGCGATCGGGCTCGACGAGATCGAAGCGCTCGACCCCGAGCGCATCGTGATCTCGCCCGGTCCGTGCTCGCCGAACGAAGCCGGCATCTCGGTGGCGCTCGTGCAGCGCTTCGCCGGGCGCATCCCGATTCTCGGTGTCTGCCTCGGCCACCAGGCAATCGCCGCGGCCTTCGGCGCGCGCATCGTGCGCGCGCGCGCCGTCGTGCACGGCAAGACCGCGACGATCTCGCACGATGGCGCGGGCGTGTTCCGTTCGCTGCCCGACTGCTACACCGCGGTGCGTTACCACTCGCTCTCGGTAGAGCTCGCGAGCCTTCCCGACTGCCTCGAGCCGACCGCCTTCAGCGACGACGGCGAGTTGATGGGCCTGCGCCATCGCGAGTACCCGATCGAGGGGGTGCAGTTCCACCCCGAGTCGCTCCTCACCGAACACGGCCACGCGCTGCTGCGCAATTTCCTGGAGAGTTGAAATGACGATCACTGCACAAGAGGCGCTCACGCGCTGCATCGAGCACCGCGAGATCTTCCACGACGAGATGCTGTCGCTGATGCGAATGATCATGAGCGGCGAGATGGCGCCGCCGATGATGGCGGCCATCCTGATGGGGCTGCGCGTGAAGAAGGAGACGGTCGGCGAGATCGCCGCCGCCGCACAGGTGATGCGCGAGTTTGCCAACCGCGTCGAGGTCGACGGCGGCCCGCACTTCGTCGACATCGTCGGCACCGGCGGCGACGGCTCGCACACCTTCAACATCTCGACCGCGTCGACTTTCGTCGCCGCCGCGTCCGGTGCGACGGTGGCCAAGCACGGCAACCGGGGCGTTTCGTCGAAATCGGGCTCGGCCGACGTGCTCGAGGCGCTCGGCGCGAACATCATGCTCTCGCCCGCGCAGGTGGCCGACTGCATCCGCGAGACGGGTGTCGGCTTCATGTTTGCGCCGAACCACCACCCGGCGATGAAGAACGTCGCGTCGATCCGTCGCGAGCTCGGCGTGCGCACGATCTTCAATATCCTCGGTCCGCTGACGAACCCCGCCGGCGCGCCGAACATCCTGATGGGCGTATTCCACCCCGATCTGGTCGGGATTCAGGTACGCGTGATGCAGAATCTCGGTGCAAAGCACGCGCTGGTAGTCTGGGGCAAGGATGGCATGGACGAGGTTTCGCTTGGAGCGGCAACGATGGTCGGCGAGCTGCGCGACGGCCAGGTGCGCGAGTACGAGATCCACCCCGAAGACTTCGGCCTGTCGATGATCAGCAACCGAGGGCTGCGCGTGGCCGATGCGCTCGAGTCGAAGGACATGGTGCTCGAGGCGCTCGAGAACCGGCCCGGAACGCCGCGCGAGATCGTCACGTTGAATGCGGGCACCGCCCTGTACGCGGCGGATCTCGTCGACTCGATCCCGACCGGCATCGAACGTGCGCGCGAGACCATTGCCAGCGGAGCTGCACGCGAGCGGCTCGACGCCTTCGTGCGCTTCACGCAGCGCGTCGGCCGGCCGCAGGCTGCCTGAGGGGGCGAGGTGAGTGACGACATCCTCGAGCGCATCATCGCGATCAAGCGCGAAGAGCTCGCATTGTTCAAGCGCGAGCGGCCCTTCATCGCCGCGCGTCGCAAGGCCGAGCGCTCGCTTCGTGCCGATCCGCCGCGCGGCTTCGAGCGCTCGATGCGTGAGCGGATCGCGCAGGGCTCCGCCGCGGTCATCGCCGAGATCAAGCAGGCGAGCCCGAGCAGGGGCGTGCTGCGCGAGAACTTCGACCCGCCCGCAATTGCCGCCAGCTACGAGCGGCATGGCGCCGCCTGCCTTTCGGTGCTCACCGACGAGAACTTCTTTCGCGGCGCGCTCGGAGACCTGCGCGCCGCGCGCAACGCCTGCGCATTGCCCGCGTTGCGCAAGGACTTCATCGTCGATGCCTACCAGATCTACGAAGCGCGCAGCAACGGCGCTGACGCGATCCTGCTGATCGTTGCCGTGCTCGACGACGCGCAGCTCACCGACTTCGAGGGGATCGCGCACGATCTCGGCATGGACGTGCTCGTCGAGGTGCACGCCGCCGACGAGCTCGAGCGTGCGCTCGAGCTCGAAACGGCGCTCGTCGGCATCAACAACCGCAACCTGCGCAGCTTCGACGTCTCGCTCGATACCACGTTGTCCTTGCTGCCGCTGATGCCGCCCGACCGGCTCGTCGTCACCGAAAGCGGGATCCGCACGCGGGAGGACGTCGAGCGCATGCGTGCGGCGGGGGTGCATGCCTTTCTCGTGGGTGAGGCGTTCATGCGTGCGCAGGAGCCGGGCGAGGCGCTGGAGGCGCTGTTTTTCTGAGAGCGTCAGTCCAGTGAGAGCTGCGCCTTCAGCCAGATCGTCCGTCCCGGTTCGTTGATTCGGGTGTCGGCGGGAAAGACGAAGCCCGGAAGCGAGGCCCCGGTGCGCGACAGATGCTCGGCGTAGGTCCGGTCGAAGAGGTTGTCGACGCCGGCGGTCATCAGCAGCTCTTTGCGCGGACGCCAGCCCGCGTTCACCGAGAACACCGCAAAGCCCGCGCTCGGACCGATGTCCTGTCCGTTCGCGACGATGTTGCCCGAGCCGACATCGATGCGGTTCTGGCGCGCGACGGCGCGCATCAGCCCGCCGAACGAGTACACGCCGTCGTCGTAGTGCAGTCCCGCGCGTGCTTCGAGCGGAGGCTGCTGGGCGAGCGGCCGGTCGTCGGTGTCGTTTCGACCGTGCACCCAGGCCAGCGTGCCGGTGAGCGTCCAGTTGCGCGCGAAGCGCCAGGCGAGATCGCCTTCCAGGCCGAGGATCGTCGCGTCGATGTTGCGCGTGCGTGCCGGCGCGATCCACAGCAGTTGCACGTAGTCGTCCACCTTTCCGTAGAAGCCGGAGACCGAGGCGCTCCAGTGATCCCGTGACCAGTTCAGCCCGGCGTCGAGCTGCGTCGTCTTCTCCGGTCGGATCGACAGGAAGACGCTGTTCAGCGTCGTTTCGTCGCGTCGCAGGCGCTCCCAGTAGTCCGGAAAGCGTTCGGCGTGTCCGAGGCCGACGTACCAGCCGTCGTTGCCGTTGGCGAGCACGCCTTCGTAGCGCAGGAAGCCGCTGGTCAGCGTATCGCGGTCGGTCTCGCCGCGCGTCTGGTTGACCGGCGCCATCATCATGCATCGGCCGTTCATGAACATGCCGTCGACGCAGGGCCGGCTGTCCCGGGCAGCGTGCCTGTCCAGGCGCAGGCCGGCGACGGCGCGCGCTCCGTTGCCGAGCCGATAGCTGCCTTCGCCGAAGACGCCGAACTGCCGGAAGCGCATGTCTTCCGCGTACGGGAGGCTGCGCAGGAGTTCCTCCGCAGCATCGCCGCTGGCCTGGTTCCTCGCGCCGCGTGTGCGATGCGTGTCGCGCTTCGCGTCGAGGCCGAGCGTGATCCGCAGTGCTTCGCTCGGGGCCAGCGTGATGCCGGCGCGGGCGCCGAGCACGAGACGATCGGGATTCATCGCCGTGAAAGCCGTGCTCCGGTCGCGCAGGCTGAAGTTGTCCATCACGTGATCGGCGTAGTTGTAGTACGCCTGTGCCCAGAGCTTCTCCACCGTGTCGGAGAGATTGCGCCGTTCGAACCGCAGTGCGACGTTCTCGCGCTCGAACTGCGAGCCGTCCATCGCGCGGTCGGCGTATGCGGCTTCGCCGTCGCCGTAGGCCATCGACAGCTCGAGCGCCGTATCGCGATCGGGTGTCCAGGCGAGTGCGGCGTGCGTGCCCCAGCGTCGATAACGCGAGTGGATCCTCGTGCCGTCGCCGTCCTCGTAGTCGTCGGAAGCGGCCCGGTTCGCGCCGGCGCGCAACTGGAAGCGGGGCGTGCCGCCCTGTACGTCGAAGGCCTGGTCGTTACGACCGAAGCTGCCGAAGATCGCGCTGCCGTAGGCGCCCCAGCCCGGTTCGGTCAACGGCTTCAGGTCGCGCTCGAAAAGGACGACACCGGCCGATGCGCCGGCGGCGTGGATCACGCTCTGCGGCCCCTTGAGAACGACCACCCGGTCGTACGACTCGGGATGGACATAGGCGGTCGGCGGGTCCATGCGTCCCCCGCAGCCGCCGTAGATTTCCTGGCCGTCGAGCAGGATTCCCAGCCGCGAGCCCGACAGGCCGCGTAGCAGCGGGTCGCCGTCGGTGCCGCCTTTGCGGATCACCGAGAAGCCGGGAATGCTTTTCAGGAAGTCGGCGCCGTCGTGCGCCGGTATCGGTTGGCGGGGAGCCTTGGGGTCGGTCACCACGGTGAGTGGCGCATCGGAGGCGGGTGCTGTCACGACGACCGGCGACAGCGTGGCTTCGTCGTCGGTTGCGTGGGCCACGGGGATGAAAACGGAAAGCGCGACGACGAGCGTCGAAAGGACGTGCTTCGATTCCATGGAATTCCTGTCTCGAGAGAGCGCACGACGACGCGACGCTCCGCGATCGCGGGCGCACGGCACGTGCAGAACGGAAATGCGCGCAGCGGCGCGAGCACGCTCGCGCCGGCTGGTCGCAGCAACTAACGCAGGCTCAGGAGATCGAAGCGGGTGGTGCGCGCACCGGGACCTTCAACCATCGCGGCGGGTCGGGCAGGTGCGCCGAGCCGTGCGGCGCTACGGCGGCTGTGTCGTTGCCGGGCCCGGCAGCCACGAGGTACGTCGTTGCGGCGGGCGGCGCACAGCCGGGAGCGAAGCAGAGGACACAGTGGTCTGCTGCGGCCGGACGCTCCGGCTCGGCTTCCCCGCCGAGATCGATCGCAATCGTCGATCCGACGCTCGAGCAGACCAGCAACTCGAGCCGCACACCGGTTCCGCTGCTCATTGCTGCTCCCATCGTGGGGAGCAGCAGTGCGACCAGCAGTAACCAGGTGATTCGTCGCGTGAGCGACTGAAGCGAGGCGCGCATCGCGCGGATTCTAGAAGCGCGTCGCGTCAAACGCGCTTGATCGGTATCAACGCGTGGACGAGCGCTATAGCCGATTGGCCCAATAGCCTGGCTCTCTGTGCTGGTGAGCGATGGCGTAGATTTGCGGGCCAGCGTTGTCTGGTTCGTAGATCACGGTGTAGCGTCGCCAAACTCCGCTTCCGCATCGGGATGCAGCCAGTAACTCACGAGATCCGGGCGCGGACACGTGCAAGCGCTTCGTCGCCCGGAGACATGGTTGATTTCGCGATGGCGCGGTACCGTCGAGCTCGTTCGGCGCAGCTTGTTCACTATGAGCGAATGGCGGCTGCCTTCGCGGATCAGCACGCAGCCATGCTGATGTAGGTGACGCAGAAGATCCAGCCGTTTCATTCCCGCCCGAGGACGAGCGGTTCGCGAATGACGTTCCGTCCTTCGATCGCTTGCTCGGCGAGCAGGCGGTTGCCTTCCAGCACAAGTTCTACGGCTTCGGCGAGCGCAGCGCGCGTCTCGTCGAGCGTTGGCTCCTGGGCGCTTGCACCAGGGAGTTCCTCGATGAAGCCGATATACCCTTCGGCGACTTTCTCGAACACCGCAGAGAGTCTCATTTTCTGGCCTTCGTGTATTGCCGCGGTGAGAGCAGCATAGCGTGAACGGGCCGACGCGGTATCAGCCTTCCGTCGTAGCTCCGGCGTTCAAACAGGCCGCTCGACGAACTTGCCGAGCCACCCCTCGCGCATCCGCTTCGCCGCCGCGCCCGAGCGCTCTTCCTGCACCAGCTTCGCCTCGGTCTTCAGCGGCGCCTCGAGCTCGAGCTCCCGCTCGATCAGCTCGTCTCTGCGGAACGCATGCAGGCGCAACCGATCGCCGGGACGCCGACGCGCGAGCATCGCCTTGAACGCAGCCTCGTCGCCGACGCGCAATCCGTCGAGCGCGACGATCGTGTCGCCTGGCGCCAGCCCCGCGCGTTCGGCAGGCTGCCCGTTGTATGCGTTGACGATCGTCCACTGCCCGTCGCGCATCGCCATCCGCGCGCCGATCGACACGGACCCCTGGTCGCCCGTACCGAGTTCGAGACGCACGCCGAAGGGGCGCAGTAGCGCAGCGAGCGGCAGTTCCGCCGTCCCGTATGCCCACGTACGAATCTGCGCATCGAGCCGAAGCCCGACCGCTTCCTCGAGCAGCGGTGCGAAGTCGTTTTCGGCGAGTCCGACGTCGTCTTCGAAGGCGCTTCGCCCGAAGCGGTCCCACATCATGCGCAGCACGTCGTCGAGCGAACGGCTGCCGCGCGTGCGTGCGCGGATCGTCAGGTCGAGCGCGAGCGCGACCAGCGAGCCCTTCGCGTAGTAGCTGACGATCGCGTTCGGCGCGTTCTCGTCCTGCCGGTAGAACTTGATCCACGCATCGAAGCTCGAGTCGGCGACGCTCTGCGTGCGCCGGCCCGGCCCGCGCTGCACGTTCGAGATCGTCTTCGCCAGCACCCCGAGATATGCATCGTGTCCGATGACGCCCGAGCGCACGAGCATCAGGTCGTCGTAGTACGAGGTGAAGCCCTCGAAGATCCACAGCAGCTTCGTGTAGCTCTCGTTCTGCGGGTCGTTCCCGATGAACGCGGCAGGCCGGATGCGCTTGACGTTCCACGCATGGAAGTACTCGTGGCTCGCCAGGCCGAGGAACGACCGGTAGCCCTCCGAAGGCTCGCGTGGCTCCTGCGCATGCGGCAGCTCGTTGCGCGAGCAGATCAGAGACGTGCTCGAGCGGTGCTCGAGTCCGCCGTATCCGTTGCCGAGCGCGAATACCTGGAACAGATAGCGATCGAAAGGCGCGCGCGGACGACGCGGCTCGAAGAGCCGGATCTGTTCGAGACAGACGCGCCGCAGGTCGCGGCACAGCCGTTCGAGGTCGGTATCGTGCCGGCCGGTGATCGCGATCTCGTGCTTCGCGCCGCCGGCATCGAAGTCGGCCAGCGTGAAGCGGCCCATCTCGACAGGGTGATCGATCAGCTCGCCGTAGTCGCGCGCGCGATACGACCCGAAGCCGTGCTTGCGCGCGCCCGCCGACGGCATCGTCGTCGCCACGCGCCAGTCGGCGTACTCGTCGCCCGCGGGCGCTTCGAGCTGCAGTGCGCACGGCTTCGACTCGTGGCCGACCGCTCGCAGGAACAGGCTCGGGCCGTTGAAGAAGCCGTGCGTCGAGTCGAGATGCGCGGCACGCACGGAGAGGTCCCACGCGAAGACCTCGTAGCGCACGTGCAGCGCTTCGTCGCAGCGCGCTGCCTGCCACGTCGCCTTGTCGATCTTGCGCAGTGCGACGCGCCGACCCGTCGCGCTCGTCGCGTCGATCGCAACGACGTTGCGCGCGAACTCGCGGATCATGTAGCTGCCCGGCGTCCACGCGGGCATCGCGACGCGCTGGCCCTGCGGGTCGGGGTCGGCGATCTCGAGCTCGACCTCGAAGCGGTGCGCGTTCGGGTCGAGCGGCCGGACGCGGTAGCGGATCGCGGCGGTCTTTCCTCGCTCCCGGGGCGTGGCTGCCGACGGTTCCGCGCGTACCTCTGCGCGTACCTTGTCGTCGCGCCTCACCGGTTCACGTCGACCGCAGTGCGGCCGCGAACCTGTCCGGCGAGCATCCCGGGCGCAAGACGCAGCGCGTCGTCGAGGCCGACCACCTGCGTAATGCGCTCGAGCGCGTCGCGATCGAGCGTGTCCGCCAGTCGGGTCCATGCCTCGCGACGATCTTCGATCGGGCACATCACCGAGTCGACGCCGATCAGCTTGACGCCGCGCAGGATGAAAGGCGCGACCGACGCGGGGAAGTCGAGTCCCTGTGCGAGCCCGCAGGCGGCGACCGTGCCGCGATAGCGCGTCTGCGCGCAGGCGTTCGCCAACGTGTGCGAACCGACCGCGTCGACGACGCCTGCCCAGCGGTCCTTCTGCAGCGGCTTGCCGGGTGCCGACAGCGTCTCGCGATCGATGATCTCGGCCGCACCGAGCTCGCGCAGATACGCTTCCTCCGATGCGCGCCCGGTGGAGGCGACGACGCGAAAGCCGAGTTTCGCGAGCAGCGCGATGGCGACGCTGCCCACGCCGCCCGCGGCACCGGTGACGAGGACCTCGCCCTGATCCTTCGTGACGCCCTGCCGCTCGAGCATCATCACGCACAGCATCGCCGTGTAGCCGGCGGTGCCGATCGCCATTGCGCGCCGTGCGTCGAGCGACTCGGGCATGCGGACGAGCCAGTCGCCGCGCAGCCGCGCGCGCTGCGCAAGGCAGCCCCAATGCGTCTCGCCTACACCCCAGCCGTTTAGGATCACGCGGTCGCCCGCCGAGAAGCCCGAATGCGAGCTTTCTTCGACGACACCGGCGCCGTCGATCCCCGGCACCATCGGCCAGCGACGCACGACCGGCGAACGGTTCGTGAGCGCGAGTGCGTCCTTGTAGTTCAGTGCCGAGTACTCGACGCGCAGCGTGACGTCCGCCTCGGGTGTCGCGTTCGCCAGCTCGTCGGGCGACAGACTGCGGCGCGTCGCCGCAAAGCCTCCATCGGTCTTCTTCTCGAGGTACAGCGCATCGAACATCGTAGTCTCCGGCACGGGCTCGTCGCACGGCAGGCTAGCCGATCTGCGCCGCAACGTCGATTTCGTCACACGAGCATTCGAACGTCTCCGCGTAGATTCGATACGTTCTTGCGCTCACGGCGAGCGTCGTTCCGCTTATCCCCTGGCGCGTCGTTTGCTATGCCCGGGGCGCCCTGTACGGCTCGGTTAGGATCGCCGCAACCCCATCACGGAGCATCGCGAGTGGAATCGAATTCGAAGAAGTCCCAAGGCATGCGTGCAGTGCGGTTCCTGGGTCGTGCGGTGCCGGCGGTGTTGTTTGCCGGGGTGCTCGCTGCTTGCGGGGGTGGGGGTGGTGGGGGAGGAGGTGGTGGACAGCCGCCCCCGCAACCTTGTGATTCGCAGACGAGTCGCGGTGATGGATTCGCGCTGGGCTCGTGCGCCGCGACTTCGACGAACGTCTTTCAGCCGATCCTGGCGGATGTCACCGTCAATGGTGTCGATGCCTATACGCTCACGCTCGATTTTCCTGCTGAACTTTCTTCGCTTGATGATGTCGTTCCTTTCACTTCTGCAAACAGGCCATCCGACGCACTGACTCGCAACATCATCGGGGTGTTGGAGGGTCATGCCTTCGAGGAGAACCAAGGCGTCCCACCGTACGTAGCGATCGTTGATTTCTTCGAGGCATTTAACCTCGCGAGCGGGCGCATTCAACTTCCGACCCTGAATTTTGTCAGTTTCGGGATGTGGGAGAAGTTTCCCGGGGCAGACTTCAATGAAGGCTATTTCGGAGTCTGGTTTGCTGAACGGCCGGCGGCGTCCACAGTAGTCGGAAACGAGCCCGATTCGGCTACATTCACTGGTCGGGTGATTGGCATCGTAGGTCCTGGGCCAAGCGAGCCGAAGGCGCTAAACGGGCGCTTCGGATTCAGCGCGTCAATTGCGCTCGAAGTTGCCGGAGGACGGATCATCAGGGCGGAACTCGGCGAGCTTACTGGCTCGTCGCAACCTGAGGGCGGGCCACGCGAAGAGTTTCACCTCGCGGTCCACCCTGTTGTCTTTTCGGATTCGACCGTCCCGCCCGCAATGACTGGGACAGTCACATCGGAGATCGGTATCCACCCGGGCGATGCATCCATTTCTACGGGTGTCTATGAAGCGCGCTATTTCGGCATTGCAGGTGACCACGGCAAGGAGATTGCTGGTCGCTTCCGCTTTACGACGACGAGTGGTCTGGTTGGAGTAGCGTCTTTCGCTGCGATTCGCCCATAGCGCACAATCGCACGCTTGCCACTCGTCGATGCGGAGCCCTCAATGCCCCAAACTAGCTACCAGCACATCCTCGTCGAACCCCGCGGCCGTGTCGGCCTGATCACGCTGAACCGCCCGAAGCAGCTCAACGCGCTGAACGATGCGTTGATGGACGAGCTCGGCGCGGCGCTCGTCGACTTCGATGCCGACGAGAGCATCGGCGCGATCGTGCTCACCGGCAGCGAGAAGGCGTTCGCAGCCGGCGCCGACATCGGTGCGATGGCCGGCTGGAGCTACATGGACGTCTACCGCAACGAGTACATCACTCGCAACTGGGAGACGATTCGGCGCGTGCGCAAGCCGGTCATCGCCGCAGTGGCCGGCTATGCGCTGGGCGGAGGCTGCGAGCTGGCGATGATGTGCGACATCATCATCGCGGCCGACAGCGCGAAGTTCGGCCAGCCGGAGATCCGCCTGGGCGTCATTCCCGGCGCGGGTGGCACGCAGCGCCTGCCGCGCGCGGTTTCGAAGGCGAAGGCAATGGATCTGTGCCTCACCGCCCGCAACATGGACGCGCAGGAAGCCGAGCGCGCCGGCCTGGTCTCGCGCGTCGTGCCGGCCGATCGCCTGCTCGACGAGGCGCTCGAGGTGGCCACGACAATCGCCGGCTTCTCGTTGCCGTCGGTGATGATGCTCAAGGAAGCCATCAACCGCGCCTACGAGTCGCCGCTCGCCGAGGGGCTGCTCTTCGAGCGCCGCCTGTTCCACTCGCTGTTCGCCACCGACGACCAGAAGGAAGGGATGGCGGCCTTCGTCGAGAAGCGCAAGCCCGCGTTCCAGCACCGCTGATTATCGGCATCGTCGTCGGCGGAGGAGTCTGCGTTCGGTGCGCGGGCGTCGCAGACGGCCATTTCGCTGCGAAAAGCAGCAGATTCGGCCGGGCAGCTTGTCCCTCGGCGCCGAACGCAGCGTTTCGCAGCGTTCGGCGCTCGTAGACGGCGCGTCGCGCATCGGGCGGCGCACCGGGAGGCACGCGCCAGCACGCCCTGACTGCTGTCCACCGTTGGCCCGCTGCCGCGCCGCGTGGCGTACCTGCACGCATGCTCGACCCGGCTACACTCGTTGGCTCCCTGCTTCCGGGCCTGTCCGGCACCCGGCGTGCCGGGGCGCCGCCCGCCGCGGGGGCGGTCGAGCGGTTCCTGGTTTGACTGGCTTCCGGCAGTTGCGCTACACTTCGCGGTTCCCTTCGTCGAGTTGTTCGGCGGGGGTCTCCCGGAACGCAGAGGCGTCCATCCGGGGGCGGCGAAGGCAGGCCGGTTTGACGAGCTCCTGAAAAGCAGTCATACTCTTCCTTCTCTGCTGATCGCGGATCGGCCCGGCGCAAATGCGCTGCCGAAACTACACCGCGATCACCGATCTTTAAAAATCAACAGCCGATAAGTGTGGGTGTTTGGGCGAACGCGCCAAGCCTACGGTCGCAATGGGTAACCGTTGCGGCCGGAAGCCGGTTCCGTTTCCGGATTCGTCCGGAGCGGTTCTCGAAATATCAAACGCTCACACGGTAAACATCCATTGGGAAACCAATGAATGTCAATTCCGTTATTGAGCAAACCTAAGAGATCGAACTGAAGAGTTTGATCCTGGCTCAGATTGAACGCTGGCGGCATGCTTTACACATGCAAGTCGAACGGCAGCGCGGGGGCAACCCTGGCGGCGAGTGGCGAACGGGTGAGTAATACATCGGAACGTGCCCAGTAGTGGGGGATAGCTCGGCGAAAGCCGGATTAATACCGCATACGCACCATGGTGGAAAGCGGGGGATCGCAAGACCTCGCGCTATTGGAGCGGCCGATGTCGGATTAGCTTGTTGGTGGGGTAAAGGCCTACCAAGGCAACGATCCGTAGCTGGTCTGAGAGGACGACCAGCCACACTGGGACTGAGACACGGC
>CAZIDY010000050.1:0-18321 GCA_964538505.1 uncultured Limnobacter sp.
CGCGACCTGGTTCGATCGCAGCTCCTTTCGTGTCTTTGAACGCGAAGCCGTATGACGCGTTTCAGATTGCTCGCGGAGCGAGCGTTATCGATCACGATGGATCGCGCTTGGCGGCGAACGCACGGAAGGCGAGCAATACCGGCTGGGGCAGGGCGTGAGAGGATAGACGCAACCATACGACGACAGTGATGTCGCCGTTTTCGCCACGTGTGTAGTGGCGCCGATTGGAACGAAGACGCGCACGAGCTTCGACTATCGTTCAGGCTGCTACCTGAGAAACGTGACGCTGGATCTGCGAAATGCCCAAGAACAAGTCGAACATCATTCCGATCCCTGTAGCTCCTTGGAGGAAATCACTCGAAGAGTTTCGATCATCCGGCAACCTCGAGTGTTACCTAACCGCACTTAGGCTTGCCTTGAATTCGAAAGTGGCTGTCGAGGAATGTAAGTCAACGTTCGAGCAATTTCAGGCTCCTTTCTGTTCTTCAGGAGTCGATCTATTCGTGCAGGAGCTTTACGAGTTGCGGATACGCGCCCCGCTTGCGCGATTCAAACCTCCTCCTGTGCGGGTTGACGACCCAGAAATAAAGCGGCATTCGGAGAATTTAAGAAAGGCCGCACAAGAATATGTTAGTGAAGCGAAGCGGCTGGCTGAGAGTCACCGTAGTCGATATGCTGGTTTCTGGCCGGCGACTCGCCTGTCGTCAGTTTACTCGGCGCTTGGCGAATATGATCCTGGATTGATTATTGCTTCGTACTTAAAACGACTCGCCACGCCTGATTTTCCTTTGGCAGCGAGCGGTCATCTCGTTGAAGACGATGCTCTGGTCGAACATCTTTTGAACGTTTTTCTAGCGGCGGCAGAAATATGGAATGAACCGGAGCCTCGAATCAGCATCTGCAATCTACTTGTTTTGTTTATGTTGGGATGCTTGCCTGCTCTCGACCCCAAGACATTTCCAGGTGCCGCTTTATTTTCGTCGGATGAGGTGCGTTACCGAAAATTGTTGAAACAGATCAAAGTCTCGAAGAAAGAGCTGCCGATGGCTCTTGCTTCGGGGGTTGTCCGAAGAATTTGTGAAGATTCGGATGAGTTGTTTACGGGTGATGATTCCGAAGACTATCGAATCCTACTCGCGTTGCTGGATCTACCCGTTGATTTCTCCAATAGAACTCAGGTGGCGTCTGATCAACGAGGTATCGATGCTGAATTGATACCACCTTCTTTGTTTGCACTCGGATTTGCGCTAAGGGACGTCCGTATATCGGCCGAACCAGAGAGTGCCGAACTGCTCACGGTATGGAAAGGTCTTGAGAAGATATTGAGCTACGGCATCAAAGAGGCGGAAGTTTTTTCCTACACGTACGCGGAATTGGCAGAGGCGGCGACCGGAATCCTGTTTGGTATCGAAGGATTCGAGTTGTTGGAGAAACCCGCTGCGGATATCGCAGAGTGGCTTCCATTGTTCCCCATGTTGTTGAGCGGGTACAAGAATGATTGGGCGTTCTTCGCGTACGGAGACGAGAGAAACCACGAAGACGCAGTCGTTCTTAAGATTTTTCTTTCGTTGCATGATGCCGCAGTGAAGGAGGGATTCATCGATCTGGCAGTGGCGCTCTTGAGCTGTGCGGTTATCGAGCTCTCGGTCCTTGGTGAGCAACCGATGGTGCTCGCGTCTGCGGAGTTCGTCACACGAGCGCGGAGCGCGCTTTCTGGAAGAAATGCCGAAAGTTTCTACGCAGCCTTGCGTTTGGCGCAGGTAGCGTTGGAGCAGCGTGACATGCAGTTCGCGGTACGCTGGATCAGCCAACCCGACCTCGCAGGCCAAGACATTGACGGCGGCAGCGTTTTCGTCAACGACATCAGAGCGACTCCTTGGTCGACGTTGACGATGCAAACGAGAAGTCAAATGGATTCGTGGCTCAGAGAATTTCTGCCGGCTAACGTCCGTGAGACTCTAGGGGAGGATGCTTGGGACTTTCTTGTCGATGCTGAGCTTCAATGGAGCAGCGTGCACCGTCACTTCGCGACGCCTGAGCAGACCGATTGGGGTGCTTTAGTTGTTTCGTATTTCAAGGTAATAGAGCAACCGATTGTCAAACGTTACGCGTCCATTTTCGAGAACAGTGATGTACATGCGTTTTGCGAGGACGAGCGGATCGATATTGGACGCTCTACCAGCATTGGTCAGGTGCGTGCGTTTTTCGCGAAGAAGCTGAGGTATCCGCCGGTCATTGTTGATCTTCTTAGGGAGCGTCGACTCGCGATTCAAGACAAGAAGGAGTTAGTGGGGGAGATCGCTGATTTCATTCGTTTGCGGAATATCGCGGCCCATGGGACGGCAAAGGTGACAGCTGAACAGTTCACGAAGTTCAAAGTGAGGTACTACACGTCTTTGCCTGAAATTGCATCGGGGCTCGGCTAGGGTCCGATTGATCAGGCGCAATGTTCGAACAGCGAATGGCGTCGCTATCTCATATGTGCTGTACTAATGAACCCGAGAATGCGTGAAAGGCGAGCATTCCTTCCAGGGCACGAAGTTACGCGCTGCGGGTTGCGCGAAGAGCGAGCGTTATCGATCACGATGGATCGTGGTTGGCGCTGAACGCACGGAAAGCGAGCAATACGGCTGGGGCACGCTCCTACAGTTAGTATGAGTTCAGCGCGGTGGTCTCGGCGATGATCCTCACTCCCGTCCCGGCCATTCGGGTGCTGTTGCTTCGTCGATTTCGTCGAGGGTGGCCACCTTCCGGGTCTTCCCTGCGAGAAGTCCGAAGAAATCATCGATTCTTCCTTCGGCTGTGGCTGCCTCGACTTCGATTCGACCGCCTGGCAAGGCCTGAACTTTTATCTTTTCCCCCGGCCCGACGCCCAGGTGTTGCAGGAGTTCCTTTGTGAGGGTTACCTGACCCTTTGCGGTAACGGTCAACGTGATCATCGCGATTCCCGGTCGCCGATCGCAGACAAGGAAATCTATCTTGCCGCGGGCGGATCCTCTTGACCACGGCCGACGTCCAGGTCCGGCACCACCCGCGGCCTTCGGTCGTCGTCCGTCGCCACGTACGTCAGCGTCGCCTCGGTCACCTTCACGCACTCGCCCTGCAGCCGGTTGCGCTGCGCGTAGACCTGCACGAAGACGGTGATCGACGTGCGCCCGACGCGCACGATGTCGGCGTAGAAGCTGAGCAGGTCGCCGACGAAGACCGGGTGCCGGAACAGGAACGAGTTGACGGCGACGGTCGCGACGCGGCCGTTCGCGCGGCGGATCGCCTGCACGGCGCCGGCCAGGTCGACCTGCGACATGATCCAGCCGCCGAAGACATCGCCGTGCACGTTCGCGTCGGCCGGTACCGGCATCACGCGCAGCTCGGGAATGCGGTTGGTCGGCAGCGAGTCCTGCGCTTCCTGCCCGTCGTCCATGGCGATCTCCGTCGGTCGGATATCCGAGAATAGCGGTTTCCTCCAGCCGCTTCGCATGCGACGTTCCGCGACCATTCTCGATCCACCCTCCGCGCCGGGCGCTGCCGCCCCGCGCGGTGACTGGCGCACGCTGGCGCGTCTGTTCCCGTACCTGTGGGCCTACCGTTGGCGCGTGGGGATCGCGCTCGCCTGCCTGGTGGCGGCGAAGGTGGCGAACATCGGCGTGCCGCTGATCCTGAAGCAGATCGTCGACGCGCTCGACCTGCAGCCGGGCGATGCACGGGCCGCGCTCGTCGTTCCGGTGGCATTGCTCGTCGCCTACGGCGCGCTGCGTATCGGCGTCACGCTCTTCACCGAGCTGCGCGAAGTGATCTTTGCGCGCGTCACGCACGATGCGTCGCGAACGATCACGCTGCAGGTGTTCCGGCACCTGTTCTCGCTGTCGCTGCGCTTTCATCTCGAGCGGCAGATGGGCGGCATGTCGCGCGACATCGAGCGCGGCTCGCAGGGCATCTCGAGCCTCATCTCGTACACGCTCTACAGCATCCTGCCGACGCTGGTCGAGATCACGCTCGTGATCGGCTATCTGATCGTCCACTACGACGGGTCCTTCGCGTCGATCGCGCTCGGCGCGCTGGCGCTGTACGTGATCTACACGGTGCGTGTCACCGAGTGGCGCACGCAGTTCCGCCGCCAGATGAACGAGCAGGACTCGCGCGCGAGCACGAGGGCGATCGATGCGCTGATCAACTTCGAGACGGTGAAGTACTTCGGCAACGAAGGCTTCGAGGCGCGCCGCTACGACGCGAATCTCGTCGAGCGGATGCGTGCAGCGATCCGCTCGCAGAAGTCGCTGTCGGTGCTGAACCTGGGCCAGAGCCTGATCGTCGCCACCGCCGTCACGCTGCTCGTCTGGCGCGCGACGGTGGGCGTGGTCAACGGAACGATGACGCTCGGCGATCTCGTGCTCGTCAACGCGTTCATGATCCAGCTGTACGTGCCGCTGAACTTCCTCGGCGTGCTGTATCGCGAGATCAAGCAGGCGCTGATCGACCTCGAGCGCATGTTCCGCCTGCTCGGCGAGCACCGGGAGGTGGCCGATGCGTCCGGTGCACGGCCGCTCGCAGCCGACGCGGAGCGCGCGCCGCGCGTGCGCTTCGAGCGCGTGCACTTCGCCTACGACCCGAGCCGGCCGATCCTGCGCGACGTCGATTTCACGATGGAGCCGGGGACGACGACCGCGGTGGTCGGCGCCAGCGGTGCCGGCAAGTCGACGCTCGCGCGCCTGCTCTTTCGCTTCTACGACGTCGATTCGGGCCGCGTGACGATCGACGGTCAGGACGTGCGGGAGGTGACGCAGGCGAGCCTGCGCGCGGCGATCGGCATCGTCCCGCAGGACACCGTGCTCTTCAACGACACGATCCGCTACAACATCGGCTACGGGCGAACCGATGCGACGCAGGACGAGATCGAGGCGGCCGCGCAGGCCGCGCAGTTGCATGACTTCATCGCGTCGTTGCCGCAAGGCTACGACAGCAACGTCGGCGAGCGCGGGTTGAAGCTCTCGGGCGGCGAGAAGCAGCGCGTGGCGATCGCGCGCACGCTGCTGAAGGATCCGCCGATCCTGATCCTCGACGAAGCCACGTCGGCGCTCGACAGTCGCAACGAGCAGGCGATCCAGGAGGCGCTGCGCCGCGCTGCGCTCGATCGCACGACGCTGGTGATCGCGCACCGGCTGTCGACCGTCGTCGACGCCGAGCAGATCCTCGTGATGGCGGCGGGGCGCATCGTCGAGCGTGGCAATCACGAGACGCTGTTGCGCGCCGGCGGCGAGTACGCGCGGCTATGGGCGATGCAGCAGGCCGACGACGAGGCTGCGATGGAGCCGCTGCGGTAGCGGTGCTGCGAGCGACGTCCTACTCGATTACCCGGCGACTGCGCACCGCACCGGAGGACGGCGCCTGCGGCGTTGCGCGCGGCGAGGCACCCGGTGAAGCGCGCGGCGTCTGGCCAGGCGAAGCGCCCGGCGAGGCACCCGGGCTCACGCGAGGTGACCAGCCGGGCCGGATCGAGTCACGCGTACCGGGCACCGGTGCCGGCGAGACCCGCGGGCTCTGCCATCTCTGCTGCGCGCCGGGGCTTCCGCGATCGTGGTCGGGTCGCCAGCGGTGGTCGTGCCGATGATCGTGACGGAAACGCGGAGCGCGATAGCGCGGCACGTCGTGGTACCAGAACTCGAAGCTGTACGGGGCATACGGCGCGTACGGGTACCAGCCGTAGCTCTGGTACATCGGCGGCGTGACGATGACCGGAGGCGAAGCGATGATCGGCGGAGACGCCGGTACGGTGCCGCGTCCGGCCAGCGACGCGGACGACGCTTCCTGAACCGCGTCGACCAGCTCGGCGTCGGCACCCGACTGCAGCAGCAGGTCGATGTCGGCGCTGGTGACCGGCGCGACAATGCCGCGCTCGTCGACTTCGCCGGCAATCTCGTGCGACGTGCGGCCCGCGCGCAGCGCGGCGACGATCTCGCCCAGGCTCAGCGGCTGCCGCACCGTGTACGTGGACGCCTCGTAGGCGGAAGGTATCGCGCTCACGTTGCCGTAGCGGACTTCGTCCGACGTCGCGCAGCCCGCGGTGGACAATAGAACGAGTCCCGCGGGGAGCGCTGCGCGCATCAGGCGCGCATTCGACGGGCGTGGCGCGTGCCGTGGCGCATGAGGCTTCGTTTCGTTGGGCATGCCCGGTTCAACGTCCGATCGACTCGTATCGTTGACGCAAATGGGCGGCCCGCCGTGCGATGATCGGCGCCCGTGGCGGCCTGCGGCCGGACCGTCGGGCTGCGGGCGGCATACCCGAACGTCTGCAGAGAGGATGAGGAGAGGGCCATGGCGCAGCACCGGATCGCGGTGATTCCCGGCGACGGGATCGGAAAGGAAGTCGTTCCCGAGGGGTTGCGTGTGCTCGAGGCGGCGGCGAAGCGTTTCGGCATCGGCCTGCATTTCGACCATTTCGCTTTCGCCAGCTGCGACTGGTTCGCGCAGCACGGACAGATGATGCCCGACGACTGGAAGACGCAGATCGGCGGGCACGACGCAATCTATTACGGCGCGGTCGGCTGGCCTGCATCGGTGCCCGATCATGTCTCGCTGTGGGGGTCCCTGCTGCGCATCCGGCGCGAGTTCGACCAGTACATCAACCTGCGGCCGGTGCGGCTGATGCCGGGCGTGCCGTCGCCGCTCGCCGGTCGCAAACCGGGCGACATCGACTTCTACGTCGTTCGAGAGAACACCGAGGGCGAGTACTCGTCGATCGGTGGGCGCATGTTCGAGGGCACCGAGCGCGAGTTCGTGCTGCAGGAATCGATCTTCACGCGAACGGGCGTCGATCGCGTGCTGCGCTTCGCGTTCGAGCTGGCGCGCAGCAGGCCGCGCCGCCAGCTCGCCTCGGCGACGAAATCGAACGGCATCTACCTGTCGATGCCGTACTGGGACGAGCGCGTCGCCGCGATGCACGCCGAGTATCCCGATGTGGCGGTCGAGCAGTACCACATCGACATCCTCACCGCGCACTTCGTGCGCAACCCCGACCGTTTCGACGTCGTCGTCGCGAGCAACCTGTTCGGCGACATCCTGTCCGATCTTGGCCCGGCCTGTGCCGGCACGATCGGCATTGCGCCGTCGGCGAACATCGATCCCGAGCGGCGCTTTCCTTCGCTGTTCGAGCCGGTGCACGGATCGGCGCCCGACATCGCCGGCCGCGGTATCGCGAATCCGATCGGGCAGATCTGGTGCGGCGCGATGATGCTCGATCACCTCGGGCACCGCGATGCGCACGATGCGATCGTCGCGGCGATCGAGTGCGTCACCGCGGAGGGGCCGCGCACGCCCGACATGGGCGGCGACGCGACGACGACCGACGTCGGTCGCGCGGTGGCCGAAGCGCTTGCGCGATGACCCGCAGCCCTCGCGCAAGCTTCGACGCCCGCCGATGATCGACGCCCGTCGCCTGCTGCGCGACAGCTTCGACGCGGCCGTTGCCGCGGCCGATCCGCTGCGCGTCCTGCCGGCGACGCTGCCGACGCCCGACGAAATCGCCCGCCATGCGCGCACGCGCGTCGTCGGCGCCGGCAAGGCGGCGGCGAGCATGGCGATGGCCGTCGAGCGCCACTGGCCGCTCGAAGCGCCGCTCGACGGCCTTGTCGTCACGCGCTATGCGCACGGGCTGCCGTGCCGGCGCATCGAGGTCGTCGAAGCAGGGCACCCGGTTCCCGACGAGGCCGGCGAGCGTGCCGCGCAGCGCATGCTCGCAGTCGTCGGCGAACTCGGCGAGAACGACCTGCTGGTCGCGCTCATGTCGGGCGGCGGCTCGAGCCTGCTCAGTCTTCCGGTCGAGAGCGTCCCGATCGGCGACCTGAAGTCGGTCACGCGGGCCCTGCTCGCCAGCGGCGCGCCGATCCAGGACATCAACGTCGTGCGCAAGCACCTGTCGCGCATCCAGGGCGGACGCCTCGCCGAGGCAACGCGTGCCCGGGTGCTGCTGCGGATGATCTCCGACGTCGCAGGCGACGACCCGAGTTCGATCGCGAGCGGCCCGTGCTCGCCCGATCCGAGCACCTACGACGATGCAATCGCCGTGCTCGAGCGCTGGCGCATCGATGCGCCGGCGAGCGTGAACGCGCACCTGCGTCGGGGTGCGAACGGTGCGGTCCACGAGACGCCGAAGCGCGGCGATCCTGCCTTCGAGCGCGTCGATTCGCGCATCGTCGCGACGGCGCACGGCAGCCTCGAAGCGGCGGCCGCGGTCTTCGAGCGCGCCGGCGTGCGCGCGGTGATCCTCGGCGACACGATCACCGGCGAGGCGCGCGACGTTGCACAGGTGATCGGCGCGATCGCGCGCGAGATCGCGCGCTACGGACAGCCCTTCGCCCGTCCGGTCGCGCTGCTCTCGGGTGGCGAGTGCACGGTGACGATCCGCGGCAGCGGAAGCGGCGGACGCTGCGCCGAGTTCCTGCTCGCGCTGGCGCTCGAGCTGCGCGATGTCGCTGACGCGTGGGCGATCGCCGCCGATACCGACGGCATCGACGGTGTCGGCGAGAATGCCGGCGCGCTGCTCGCTCCCGATACGCTCGCGCGCGCCGCGGCGACCGGACTCGATGCGCGCGCAAGGCTCGACGACAACGACGCGGGCGGCTTTTTCGCACAGCTCGACGATCTGGTCGTCACCGGGCCCACGCGAACCAACGTCAACGACTACCGTGCGGTGCTGCTGCTGCCGACGGAAACGGGCAGGACGAGAACATGAACGAATCCCGAGCTCCGGAGGTGCTGCGACTCACGCGACCCGACGACTGGCATCTGCATCTGCGCGACGGCGATGCGCTGCGCGCGGTCGTCGCTGCGACGGCTGCGCAGTTCGCGCGTGCGATCGTGATGCCGAACCTGCGTCCGCCCGTGGTCGGCGTCGACGATGCGCTCGCGTACCGGCAGCGCATCGTCGCGGCACTGCCCGCCGACGCGCGTTTCACGCCGCTGATGACGCTATACCTGACCGATCGCAGCTCGGCCGACGAGGTCCGTCGCGCACGCGATGGCGACGCTGTGTACGCGCTGAAGCTGTACCCGGCCGGTGCGACGACGAACTCGGAGGCGGGCGTCACCGACCTGCGCCGCACCTGGCCGGTGCTCGACGCGATGCAGGTGGCGGGGATGCCGCTGCTCGTGCACGGAGAGGTCACCGACCCCGACGTCGACGTGTTCGATCGCGAGGCGGTGTTCATCGATCGCGTGCTGATTCCGTTGCGGCGCGACTTCCCGGCGCTGCGCATCGTCTTCGAGCACGTGACGACGAGCGAGGCGGTGCAGTACGTCGAGCACGCCGAAGGCGAGATCGGCGCGACGATCACGCCGCAGCATCTGCTGTACGACCGCAACGCGATCTTCGCCGGCGGCCTGCGGCCGCATCGCTACTGCCTGCCGGTGCTCAAGCGCGCAACGCACCGCCGTGCGCTCGTCGACGCGGCCACCGGCGGCAATCCGCGCTTCTTTCTCGGCACCGACAGCGCGCCGCATGCGGCGCGCCTCAAGGAGCATGCGGCGGGCTGCGCCGGCTGCTACACGGCGCCGCACGCGATCGAGTCGTACGCCGCCGTATTCGATGCGGCCGGCGCGCTCGACCGGCTCGAGGCTTTCGCGAGCTTTCACGGTGCCGACTTCTACCGGCTGCCGCGCAATACCGAGCGCATCGAGCTGCGCCGCGACCCATGGACGGTGCCCGAGTCGCTGCCCTTCGGCGCCGACTCGATCGTCCCGCTCGCTGCGGGCGAGACGCTCCCGTGGAAGCTCGTCGGCTGACACGGCCGGGTATCGAACGAGACTGGAAGACGCTGTTCCTGCACGATCCCGCTGTCTTCCGACGCGAGCGGTCGCGCGCGCCGCGCCCGGTGCCCGGGTAAAATGCGCACTGGAGCGGGTCGGACGGTCGCTGCCGCGCAAGCGGCGGAGGAAGGTCCGGACTCCACAGGGCAGGATGCTGGCTAACGGCCAGGCGCAGCAAGCCGCGAGGCCCAGGGCGACGGAAAGTGGAACAGAAAGCACACCGCCCAAGCGGCGTTCGCGAGAACGCCGACGGCAAGGGTGAAATGGTGAGGTAAGAGCTCACCGCGCGCGTGGCGACACGCGCGGCACGCCAAACCCCATCCGGAGCAACATCGAATAGGCACGCGCGCGAGCCTCGCGGTTCGCACAGGGCGGCTCGCCCGAGCGTGCGGGTAGATGGCTCGAGCGGCCGGGTAACCGGCCGCCCAGACGAATGACCGTCGCGTCGGTTCGCCGGCGCACAGAATCCGGCCTACAGACCCGCTCCACTTCGCGGCTTCGCGAGTTGAGGCCAACGGACGGTCGCGTGCCGCCGTTCATCGGGCCAATCGACGCGTCAAGGGCAGCTGTCTTTCACGTGTCACATTTCAAATCAGCGCCAAGCATTTGATTCATCGAGGCTTGTAGCCGCTCGCTCTTCTTGACTCCCGCGCCTAAGTCCCTGTCGCGACAGGGAAAACCGAGATTCCGCCGGCTTGCCTTGCCTTTCGCTTTTCCGTAGAGTGGCGCCAAGTGCAAATAAGTGCATTTTTGTGGGAGGAGAGCCGCGAGAAATGCGGATTTCGTCCCGTTCCAGATTCAGTTCGGAAGCCGCATGTTCCAGGGAAGCTCTGCGCTGCTGCTCGATGCGAAGGGCCGGATGACGGTTCCGACGCGTCACCGCGACGCGCTTTCCGAGCAGTGTGAGGGCAAACTCACATTAACGCGACATCCCGATGGCTGCCTGTTGCTTTTTCCGCGGCCAGTCTGGGAAACGCATCGCGAGCGGCTCGCCGCGATGCCGATCGGCGCGCGCAACTGGACGCGGATCTTTCTCGGCAATGCGCTCGACGTCGAGATGGACGCGACCGGACGCATCCTCATTTCGCCCGAATTGCGTACCGCAGCCTCTCTCACTCGCGAAGTGATGATGCTCGGCATGGGGAGCCATTTCGAGATCTGGGACAGCGCGCTGCTGGCCGCGAAGGAACGCGAGGCGATCGAAGCGGGCATGCCCGAGGCGATCGCCAACTTCAACTTCTGAATCACGACATCGTGAACGGCGTGTACAGGTGCAGGCAGGGCTCGGTCACGAGACGGTTTTCCTCGAGGAGGCGGTCGACGCGCTGGCGATCCGCGACGACGGACGCTATCTCGATTGCACTTTCGGGCGCGGCGGCCACAGCGCGGCGATCCTCGCGCGTCTTGGGCCGCAGGGGCGCCTGCTCGCGATCGATCGCGATCCTGCCGCAGTCGCCGTCGGCCGTGCGTGGACCGATCCGCGCTTCACGATCGACCACGCCCGTTTTTCGGAGCTCGAAGCCGTCCTCGATGCGCATGGCGTCGAGCGCGTCGACGGCGCGTTGCTCGATCTCGGGGTTTCCTCGCCGCAGCTGGACGATCCGGCGCGCGGCTTCAGCTTTCGCGCGAGCGGCCCGCTCGACATGCGGATGGATCCGACGCGCGGAATTCCGGCCCGCCAGTGGCTGCTCGAGGCGGACCAGGACGAAATCGCAAGGGTGGTAAGCGAGTATGGGGAAGAACGGTTTGCTGTTCCGATTGCAGAGGCGATTGTTGCTCGCCGCGGCGAGCTCGGTGCCGACGCGCTGCGCACGACCGGAGAGCTTGCCGCGCTCGTCGCCGCTGTCGTCCGCCGCCGCGGGCGGGCGCAGGTGGGCAAGGACCCGGCCACACGCACGTTTCAGGCTCTACGGATTCACGTCAATCAGGAGCTCGAAGAGCTTCCGATAGCGCTGGATCGGGTCGTCGGGCGCCTGGCGCGAGGCGGGCGCATCGTCGTCATCAGTTTTCATTCGCTGGAAGACCGGATGGTCAAGCAGTTCATCGCCGCAGAGTCGGGGCGCGATCCGCAGCGCGATCCGGTCACCGGCGCCTCGGTCGTCTCGCAAGTTCCGCGTCTGCGCGCGATCTCTCGCACGCTCGCCTCTGCCGCGACGACGGTGGACGCGCCCGCGGCCGCGCCCGGCTCCGACGCCCGCTCCGCCCGCCGCCCACGTCGTCGACGGCTCGACAACCCGCGTAGCCGCTCGGCGGTGATGCGCGTTGCCGAGCGGACCTGAGGCCGCGATGGTCCGCGTCAACCTCGTGCTGTCGATGATGCTGGTCGTCTGCGCACTCGGCCTGGTGAGCTCGCAGGACCGCGCGCGAAAGCTCTTCGGCGACCTCGAGCGCGCACGCACGCAAGCCGCACGGCTCGAGGTGCAGTGGGACCATCTGCAGATCGAGCAGACGGCACTGGCGAAGGCGTCGCGCATCGACACCAAGGCGCGCGGTGAGCTGTCGATGGAGTCGATCTCGCCGCAGCGCACGCTGCACCTGATCGTCGACCCGGTCGAGCGGATCGTGCGGCTGGGCTCCACCGCGCCGGAAACCGACGACCTGCAGCGCAAGCCGGCATCGACGTCCGCCACCGCTCGAAAGCGGCCGTCGGATCGTCCCGCGGCCGGCGCCGCCGGTGTGCGCGCCCGCACCGGAGGGAACCGCTGATGGCGCGCAGGTCGCGGCGTAATGTGCCGATCGCGTCGAACCCGCTGCTGCAGGTGCGGCTGCCGGCGTACCGCTCGCAGCTGGTGATGCTGTTCGTCGCGGTCGCGTTCATCGCGCTCGCCTGCCGCACCGTCTGGCTGCAGGTGTTCGCGCAGTCGTATCTGCAGCAGCAGGGCGAGCTGCGCTACGGGCGCACCATCGAGCTGCCGGCGTCGCGCGGAAAGATCTTCGACCGCAACGGCGTCGTGCTGGCGTCGAGCCTGCCGGCGCGCGCAGTGTGGGCGATTCCCGAGCAGGTCGACGCGAGCCCGCAGCAACTCGCCCAGCTCGCGAAGCTGCTGCAGACGAGCGAGCGCGAGTTGCGCCGCAAGCTGTCGGATGCGGGCGACCGCAGCTTTCTCTATCTGAAGCGCCAGGTCGATGCCGACGTCGCCGAGCGGGTCGCGGCGCTGCGCATCCCGGGCATCCACCAGCAGCGCGAGTTCAAGCGCCACTACCCGCAGGGCGAGACGATCGCGCACGTGGTCGGTTTCACCAACGTGGAGGACATCGGGCAGGAAGGCATCGAGCTCGCGAAGAACCCCGACCTCGCCGGCAAGCCGGGCAGCCGGCGCGTGATCCGCGATCGCTACGGCCGCGTCGTCGAGAACGTCGAGGCGGTGCGCGAGCCGCACAACGGCCGCGACCTCGCGCTGTCGATCGACAGCACGATCCAGTTTCTCGCCTTCGACGCGCTGCGCGATGCGGTGCACGAGCACAAGGCGAAGGCGGGCGCGGCGGTCGTGCTCGACGTGCACACCGGCGAGATCCTCGCGCTGGCGAACTGGCCGACCTACAACCCGAACGAGCGCGGCCAGCTCACCGGCGCGCAGCTGCGCAATCGCGCGATCACCGACACCTTCGAGCCCGGCTCGACGATCAAGCCGTTCACCGCGGCGCTCGCGCTCGAGCTCGGGCAGGTGCGGCCCGACACCGTGATCGAGACCGATCCGGGGCGTTTGCGCATCGGCCGCGCGACGATCAGCGACGTGCGTCCGCACGGCCCGCTCACCGTCGAGGAAGTCGTCCAGAAGTCATCGAACGTCGGCACGGCGAAGATGGCGCTGGCGATGCCGGCCGAGCGCATGTGGGAGCTGTTCTCGGCGATCGGCCTCGGGCAGGCGCCGCGCATCGGCTTTCCCGGAGCCGTCGCCGGGCGGTTGCGCCCGCACCGCAGCTGGCGTCCGATCGAGCAGGCGACGATGTCCTACGGCTACGGGCTGTCGGTGTCGCTGCTGCAGCTCGCGCGCTCGTACTCGGTGTTCGCCACCGACGGCGAGCTGCTGCCGATCTCGATGTTCCGGCAGGACGGACCGGTCGAAGGCGAGCAGGTCCTGCAGCCGGCGACGGCGCGTTCCGTGCGGCACATGCTCGAGCTCGCCGCCGGCCCCGGCGGCACCGCGCCGAAGGCGCAGATCTCCGGCTATCGCGTCGCCGGCAAGACCGGTACCGCGCACAAGCGCGACGACGGCAAGTACGTGAACAAGTACATCTCGTCCTTCGTCGGCTTCGCGCCGGTGTCCGACCCGCGCGTGATCGTCGCGGTGATGATCGACGAGCCGACGGCCGGGAAGTACTACGGCGGTCTGGTCGCCGCGCCGGTGTTCTCGCGCATCGCCGGCGACACGCTGCGCACGCTGCGCGTTGCGCCCGATTCCACTGTCGTGAAGCTCGACCTTCCGCCTCCGGTGGCAGAGCAGCCCGAGGGGGCCTCGCTTTGACCGGGCCTCGTGCCGCCGACGACGGGTCCGAGCGTGCGGCCACGCTCGGCGCGTGGTTGCGCTCGGTGCTCGCGCCCGGCGCCGCGCTCGTTTCGGACAGCCGCGCGCTGCGCCCGGGCGACGCGTTCCTCGCATGGCCCGGCGCGCACGACGACGGACGCCGCCACATCGATGCTGCATTCGCCGCCGGCGCGGCCGCCGTGCTCCACGAAGCGCAGGACGCCGAGGGCGCCGGCGTGCGCAGCGACGCGTCGCGTGCCTCGAAGCTGCGTGCGGTCGACGACCTGCGCAATCTCGCCGGACCGATCGCCGCCGAGTTTCATGGACACCCGGCTCGGCAGCTCGAGATCGTCGCCATCACCGGCACCAACGGCAAGACGACGGCGTCGCAGTGGACCGCAAGCGGCTTCTCCGCGGCCGGCAAGCGCTGCGCGGTGATCGGCACGCTCGGCAGCGGCATCGTCGGCGCCGAATCACCGCCGCGACTCGAATCCTTCGGGCTGACGACGCCCGACGCGGCAGCGCTGCAGCGCATGCTCGCTGCCTTCGTCGACGCCGGCGTCGAGGCGGTCGCGATGGAGGCGTCGTCGATCGGCATCGACCAGGGACGCATGAACGGCCTGCCGATCGAGACCGCCGTACTGACGAACTTCACGCGCGACCATCTCGACTATCACGGCACCGAGGAGGCGTACCTGGCGGCGAAGCTGCGGCTCTTTTCGTGGCCGGGGCTGCGCAACGCGCTCGTCAACGGAGACGACCCGATTGCGCCGAGAGTGCTCGATCCGCTGCCTGCCACCCTGGCGTCGCTCGCCTTCGGTCACCTGCCCGGCGAGCACGGCTGGCGTGCGCGGAAAAAACTCTCCGCCTACCGGATCGCCGAGCACGCGAGCGGCTCGCAGGTCTCGATCGGGGGCGACTACGGTCGAGCCGAGATCCGCCTGCAGACGATCGGCCAGTTCAACGTCGTCAACGCGCTCGCCGCGGCGGGCGTCTGGCTCGCGCACGGAATGCCCTTCGACGAGGCGATGCACCGGCTCGAGAGTCTGCAGCCGATCCCGGGGCGCATGCAGCGTGTCGTCGTCGAGGGCAAGCCGCTGGTCGTCGTCGACTATGCGCATACCCCCGACGCGCTGATGAACGTGCTGCACGCGCTGCGTCCGATCACCGAGGCGCGACGCGGTGCACTGTGGTGCATCTTCGGCGCAGGCGGCGACCGCGATCCCGGCAAGCGGCCGCTGATGGGCATGGTCGTCGAGCGCTATGCCGACCGCGTCGTCGTCACCAGCGACAACCCGCGCAGCGAGACGCCTTTTCGCATCGTCTCCGACATCCGCGCGGGCTTCATGCACGAGCCGTGGCTCACCGAGCTCGATCGCGAGCAGGCGGTCCGTCGCGCGCTGCAGTCGGCGTCGCCCGACGATGTCGTGCTGATCGCCGGCAAGGGGCACGAGGCCTGGCAGGAGATCGCCGGCGAGCGCCTGCCGTTCTCCGACATCGAAGTCGCGCGCCGGTGGCTGCAGGCGCCGCAGGCAGACGACGATGCTTGAGCTGCGCGAAGTCTTCGATTCGCTCTCGGGCGCGCGCCTGTACGGCGATCCGTCGGTGCGCGTGACCGGCGTCTGCACCGACACGCGCTCGCTCGCGCCGGGCGAGCTCTTCGTCGCGCTGCGCGGCGAGCGCTTCGATGCGCATGCGTTCATCGGCACGGCGCAGGCGTCGGGGGTGGCAGCCGTGCTCTTCGAACGCTGGGTGCCCGGCATCCGGATGCCGGCGATCCAGGTCGAGGACACGCGCCGCGCGCTCGGCGAGATCGCGCGCGGCTGGCGTTCCCGTTTCGACGTGCGCGTCGTCACGATCACCGGCGCCAACGGCAAGACGACGGTCAAGGAGATGCTGTCGGCGGTGCTGGCCGAGGCCTGCGGCGAGGACGGGCGCCTCGCGACGCGCGGCAACCTCAACAACGACGTCGGCGTTCCGCTGACCCTGCTGCGACTGCGCGCTTCGCACCGTGCGGCGGCGATCGAGCTCGGCACCAACCATCCCGGCGAGATCGCCTGGCTGGCGACGGTCGCGCGGCCCGACGTTGCGCTCGTGAACAACGCGCAGCGCGAACACCAGGAGTTTCTCGATGGCACAGAAGGCTCTGCACGCGAGAATGGTGCGTCGATCGCCGCACTGCGGGATCGAGGCGTCGCGGTCTTTCCGGGCGACGACGCGCAGGCGCCGCTATGGCGAACGCTTGCCGGGGCGCGGAGGCGGATCGAATTCGGCCTCGAGGACGCGTTGCAGCGCTTCGAGGTCGCCGCGCCCGCGCACGCCGAGTCCTCGCGGTTCGAGATGAAGGTCGGCGAGGCGCGCGTGACGGTGCGCCTGCCGGTCGAAGGCACGCACAACGTGCGCAACGCGCTGGCGGCCGCCGCCTGCGCGCATGCGCTCGCGATCGACGCGGCGACGATCGCGCGCGGCCTCGAGCGTTTCGTTCCGGCGCCGGGGCGCCTCGTGCGCCGACGAGGCATGCGCGGCATTGCACTCATCGACGATACCTACAACGCGAATCCCGATTCGGTGCGCGCCGCGATCGACGTGCTCGCCGCCTGCCGGGGGCGGCGCGTGCTCGTGCTCGGCGACATGGGCGAAGTCGGCGAAAGCGGGCCGCAGTTCCATCGCGAGATCGGTGCCTATGCACGCGAGCGCGGCATCGACCACCTGCTCGCGCTCGGTGCAGCGAGCGCCGAAGCGGTCGACGCCTTCGGCGCCGGCGCCGTGCATCACGGCGATGTCGGCTCGCTGGTTGCGAGCACGGAGGCGCTACTGGGCGACGACGTGACCGTGCTCGTCAAGGGATCGCGCTTCATGCGGATGGAGCGCATCGTCGATGCGCTCGTCGAAACGCCGGTTCCCGCCTGAACGCGATGCTGCTCGAGCTCACCCAGTGGCTGGCGCAGGACACGCGGGCGTTCGCGGTCTTCGGGTACATCACGCTGCGCGCGGTGCTCGCCGCGCTCACCGCGCTGTTCATCGGACTGATCTTCGGTCCGTCGCTGATCCGCAAGCTCGTCGGGATGAAGATCGGGCAGGCGGTGCGCAGCGACGGCCCGCGCACGCACCTGACGAAGTCGGGCACGCCGACGATGGGCGGCGCGCTGATCCTGATCTCGATTGCCGCGGCCACATTGCTGTGGGCGGATCTGTCGAACCGCTTCATCTGGATCGTGCTGATCGTCACCTTGGGCTTCGGCTGGATCGGCTGGATCGACGACTACCGCAAGATCGTGCACCGCGACCCGCGCGGCATGTCGGCGAAGCAGAAGCTGTTCTGGCAGGCGCTGCTCGGCCTGTTCGCGGCGGTCTATCTCGCGTTCTCGGTGCCGGCGCAGTCGAACGCCGAAGCGCTCGCGCTGTTCGTCGACTGGGTCTCGCACGGTTTCACCGACCTGCCGGCCGGCGCCGACCTGATCGTCCCCTTCTTCAAGAACGTCGCGTACCCGCTCGGCGTCTACGGCTTCATCGTGCTCACCTGGTTCGTCATCGTCGGCTCGAGCAACGCGGTGAACCTCACCGACGGTGCCGACGGACTGGCGATCATGCCGTCGGTGATGGTCGGATCGGCGCTCGGCCTGTTCGCGTACGTCACCGGCAACGCCGTCTTCGCGAAGTACCTGCTGATCCCGCACATCCCCGGCGCGGGCGAGCTGACGGTGTTCTGCGCGGCGATCGCCGGCGCCGGCCTCGGCTTCCTCTGGTACAACGCGTACCCCGCGCAGGTGTTCATGGGCGACGTCGGCGCGCTCGCGCTCGGCGCTGCGCTCGGCACCGTCGCGGTGATCGTGCGCCAGGAGATCGTGCTCTTCATCATGGGCGGCGTCTTCGTCGCCGAGACGCTGTCGGTGATGCTGCAGGTCGGGTACTTCAAGTACACGAAGCGGCGCTACGGCGAGGGGCGCCGCATCCTGCGGATGGCGCCGCTGCACCACCATTTTGAGGTGGGCGGCATGAAGGAAAGCCAGGTCGTCGTGCGCTTCTGGATCGTCACGATGATGCTGGTGCTGTTCGG
>CAZIDY010000051.1:0-17575 GCA_964538505.1 uncultured Limnobacter sp.
CAGACCACGGTTACCGGTAACCGTGGTCTGACCCCGGTTTCCGCATGGCCGCACGGGACGCACGAACGTACAGCACGATCGCCGTGAATGCGGTTGCGGCGAGCGCAACCTCGATCCATGCGAGATGAGCCGACAGCCCGGGATCGGAGGTGGCGCGCACCAGGCCCTCGGCCAGATAGCCGAGAATCAGCATCGACCACCATTGATAGACGCGCACGCGCCCGGCGGCGAGGCCCGGCAGCGCGAGAATCAGCGGAACGACCTTCAGCGACAGCAGCCATGCGCCGGGCCGCAGCGGCGCGAGCCAGATCTCCCATGCGATGCCCAGCACGATCAGCGCAACGAAGCAGGCGACGACGATCCGGCGAAGCCACGACGGCGAAACGGATGACATGGGCGTGAGTGGCGCGAGCGACGAGGGCCGGGCGGAAGGGCGGGAGGACGAGCGTAGCCGAGAGGACGGCGACGTGCATCGTCGGTCGCTCAAGACCGGTGGCGCTTCCGGTGGCTCGACGCTGCACCGCCTCGCGCGTCTCGGGCGCGCGATGTGGCGCCAGGCCCGGCAGCTGCGCCTGCCGCAGACCGCGGGCAGCCTCGCTTTCCTTTCGCTGCTGGCGATCGCGCCGATGTTCTCGATCGTATTCTGGGTGACGACCGCATCGCCGATGTTCGGTCGGCTGCGCGACGCGCTGCAGGGCTTCCTGATGGTGAACCTGTTCCCGTCGTCGATCAGCGACACCGTGATCGAGCTGCTGAACCAGTTCGCTGCCAAGGCGAACGAGCTTTCCGTGATCGGGCTCACCGTGTTTCTGCTCACCGCGTTCGTCGCGCTGCAGACGATCGAGGCAACGCTGAACCGGATCTGGCTCGCCGACCGGCCGCGTCCGGTGGCGCACCGCCTCGCGCTGTACTGGATGATGCTCACGCTCGGGCCGCTGCTGCTCGGCGCCAGTCTCGTCTTCCACGGGATCGTCGCCACCTCGTGGCTGCGCGGTGCCGACCTCAACGAGGTGCGCAACGTCTGGACCTTCGTGCTGCCATGGACGACGGCGGTCGCCGGTCTGACGCTGCTGTATCGACTGCTGCCCAGTGCCCTGGTGCGCTGGCGCGATGCCTTCCTGGGCGCGGTGCTCGCGGCCTTCCTGTTCGAGTTCCTGCGTACGATGCTCGGGCTGTACGTGACGCGGCTGCCCACGTACACGGTCGTCTACGGCACTTTCGCGGCGCTGCCGCTGTTCCTGCTGTGGCTGATCCTCGGCTGGATGTCGGTGCTGCTCGGCGCGCTGCTGGCGGCGAACCTGCGCTTCTGGTCGTCGGCGGGCGAGCCGCACCTCGAGCGCGCACCGGCCGATCGCTACGACGACGCGCATGCGGTGCTGGCCGCGATGCGCGAGTCGGTCGGCGCTGATCTGCACGCGGCGATGCCGGTCGGGGGGATTGCCACTGCGCTCGACAGCGACCCCGAGCGTGCGCTCGAGGCGGCGCTGCTGCTCACCCGACTCGGCTACCTCACGCGTTTCGTGCAGCTCGGCGGTGCGTCCGTTTCAGCTGAGCCGCAGCCGGCGACGCGTCGTGCACGCATCGGTCGCGCGCTGCGTCGACGACGTCGGCCGCACGACGATGCCGACACGATCTGGGCCGAACGCTGGGCGTGGGCCGACGACCCGTGCGGGATGAGCGAGCGGGCGTTGTTCGAGGAGATCTGGAATGCGGGACGAGCGACGCCGGCGGGAGCGGTGCCGCAGGGGGTCGACGAGCCGCTCGTGGGTGCAGTCTCAGGAGCCGCTTCGCTGCGAAACGCTGCGTCCTGAGCTGGGCAGTCGCATCTACGCCGAGGAATGCTGTGTTTCGCAGCGTTTCGGCCACGGAGGGCGATAACCATCCGGAATACCGGGCCCGCGCGCGGGGCTGACTTGCTCAGAACGGAATGCGCCCGAACAAAATGTCCCGAAACATCACCCAGTCGCCGGCGAAGCTGTAGAACGGCTGGCGCAGCGACGCCGGGCGGTTGTGCTCGAAGCCGTAGTGGCCGATCCAGGCGAGTCCATAGCCCCAGACGAGGGCGGCGAGCAGCCACCAGGGGTTCAGCGTGGCGAGAAGCTTCGCCAGGCAGAAGAGGGCGCCGAGCGAGCCGAAGAAATGCAGCCGGCGACACCACGGCACCCGGTGCTCGCTCAGGTAGAAGCGATAGAAGTCCTCGAAGGACCGATAGGGCCCTTCCGCAGTCGCATTCATGCTTGCCCTCCCCGGCAGCGGGTCGCGCCGCGTTCGAGCGCGGCGTCGTGTCGGGCTGGTAGCCGCCCGATCAACCGGAAAGTGTAGCGGGCTGGGGAGCCGTGCGGAAGAAGTCGCGTAGTGCCTCGCGCAACGCATCGGGCGCTTCGGCGGGGATTGCGTGGCCGCAGTCAGGGATTTCCACTACGCGCGGGGCGGGCAGGCTGGCGGCCGCCGCGGACGCCGTGACGCGATCGATCAGCTTGCGGGCGAAGCGCGGCTGCGTCATCGCGTCGCGCTCGCCGAGCACGAAGAGCACCGGGCAGCGCAGTGCGTCGGCGCGGTCGAAGCCGCCCTGCCAGTCGTTGCAGGCCGAGAAGTCGACGAGCAGCACGCCGCGGCGCTGGCGCTCCATCAGGCGGCGGTTCTGCACGAAGATCGAGAAGCCCGGCGCCGGCGATCCGGGGCGGGCGTTGATCGTCGAGTGCGACCAGAAATTGATCATGTCGAAGGCGCGCGGCTCGTCGTCGCGGGCGGCCGACAGCAGTGCGTCGGAGACCTTCATCGGGAACGCGGTGCCGACGAGCGCGATGCGGTCGACCCGCTCGGGTGCGGCGCCGGCGACCTCGAGCGCGATCAGCGAACCCATGCTGTGACCGACCAGCGTCGCCCGCTCGACACCGAAGGCATCGAGCGCGGCGACCAGCCAGCGCCCGAGCGCCTCGATCGTCGGCAGCGGTTCGCCCTCGCTGCGCCCGTGGCCGGGCAGGTCGAGCGCGAGCACCGCGTGGCCGTGGTGTGCGAAATAGCGCGACTGCAGGATCCAGACGCTGTGGTCGTGCTGCGCGCCGTGCACGAAGACGGCGACCGGTCGTGCCGGGTCGAAGGCCGTGCCTCCGGTGTAGGCGTAGACGCGGTGGCCGTCGACGAGCACCTGCACCTTCGGCTCCTTCAGCCGCGCGCCGCTGCGCGGAAGGCCGACTCGAGGTCGGCGACGAGATCGGCCGGGTCTTCCAGCCCGATCGACAGCCGCAGCGTGCCTTCGCCGATGCCGGCGGCAGCGAGCGCGGCGGCGTCCATCCGGAAATGCGTCGTCGTGGCAGGGTGAATGACGAGCGAGCGCACGTCGCCGACGTTGGCCAGGTGCGAGAACAGCCGCAGCGCCTCGACGAAGCGGCGTCCGGCGGCGCGGTCGCCCTTCAGCTCGAAGACGAGAACGGCACCGCAGCCGCGTGGCATCAGCCGCTGCGCGAGCGCGTGATCGGGATGCGAGGACAGCCCGGGATACTGCACGCGCTCGACCATCGCATGAGAAGCAAGGAATTCGGCAACGTGCTGCGCGTTCGCCACGTGGCGCGCCATGCGCAGCGGCAGCGTCTCGAGGCCCTGCAGGATCTCGAAGGCGTTCATCGGGCTCAGGCAGGCGCCGAAGTCGCGCAGCCCTTCGCGCCGTGCGCGCAGCAGGAAGGGTGCGACCGTCGATTCCTCCGAGAACACCATGCCGTGGAAGCCCTCGTACGGCTCGGTGAGCTCGGGGAAGCGCCCCGAGGCGTCCCAGTCGAAACGGCCGATGTCGACCAGCAGGCCGCCGACGACACTGCCGTGGCCGCAGAGGAACTTGGTGGCCGAATGCAGGACGAGATCGGCGCCGTGCTCGCCGGGTCGGGCAAGCCACGGCGTGCTGAAGGTGGCGTCGACGAGCAGCGGCACGCGGTGCGCATGCGCGATGTCGGCGACGGCGGGAATGTCGAGCACGTCGAGCCCCGGGTTGCCGAGGGTCTCGCCGAGCAGCAGTTTCGTGTTCGGGCGCAGCGCGGCGCGCCAGGCGTCGAGGTCGCGCGGGTCGACGAAGGTGGTCTCGATGCCGAAGCGCGGCAGCGTGTAGCGGAGCAGGTTGTGCGTGCCGCCGTAGACGGCGCGCGAGGCGACGAGGTGCGAGCCGGCGCCGGCGATCGTCGCGATCGCCAGGTGCAGCGCCGCCTGTCCGCTCGCCGTCGCGATCGCGCCGACGCCCGCCTCGAGCGCCGCGATGCGCTCCTCGAGTGCGGACACGGTCGGGTTGCTGATCCGCGAGTAGACGTGGCCCGACTGCTCCATGTTGAACAGTGCCGCCGCCTGGTCGGTGTCGCGGAAGGCGAACGCGGTCGACAGGTAGATCGGCGTGATGCGCGCGCCGGTGGCGGGGTCGGGTCGCGCGCCGGCGTGCACCGTGAGCGTGTCGAAGCCGTAGTAATCGCGCTGGGACATGCGATCGATCCGACGGAAGGTCGAAGCGATGCTAGCACGCCACTTGGTGAGTTCCGGGCTTGGCGCGACAATGCGCGGCGACGCGCGTCGGCGGGGTCCATCGCCGCGGTGGACGAAGAAAATCACGGGCAGCAGGGGATGGAAAGCAGACCGGAATATCGGGTGGCGGCGGCAGGGCTCGACCCGCGCGACGTGCGCCTGATCGAGATCGTCTTCAAGCACAGCCAGTACAACCGCTACGCGTTCCGCTTCGAGGCGAAACCCGATCCGCTCGCGGTCGACATCCTGATCGTCAATCCGCTCGCCCCCGAGGGGCTGCGCGCGGTCGCGCGGATGCGCAGTGCCGGACGCAACCTGCCGGTGATCTCGGCGGTGCCGCACGGTGCGAGCAGCAGCGCCCGGCATGCGATCGCCATCGACCGCCTCACGCTGCAGTTGCTGCCGATCCTGAACCGTGTCGTCGAGCTCGAGCTGCGTAGCCCGAAAGAGGGCGCCGCCGCGCAGGCTCCCGCGGCGCCGAGCGCTGCGCGCGCAGGCTCCTCCAGCGACGACGGCGACACCGAGCGTTCCACGCGCGAGTTCCTGCGCCAGGCCGCGCTGAAGTCGCGCCAGGGCGACCACGCACGCGAGGTGGCGATGCGTGCGCGCGGCGAGCCGGCCGCACCCGCTGCGCCAGCCGCTTCCGTGCCGGCCCGTCCTGTTGCGCAGGGCCCGTCCGGCGCGGCCCCGCCTGCGCCGTCGAACCTCGTTGCCTTCCCTCGCAGCGCCGAGCCGACGCCGCCGCGCATCCGCGTGCTCGTCGTCGACGACAGCCCCACCGTGCGCCAGCAGCTGACGATCGCGTTCACGCGGATGGGCGTGCTGTGCGATGCGGTCGGCAGCGCCGAGGATGCGCTTGCCCGCCTGTCGGCACAGCATTACGACCTCGCACTGGTCGATGTCGTGATGCCGGACGTCGACGGCTACAAGCTCACGCGCCAGATCCGGCGTCGCCATCGCGGCGTGCCGGTGATCATCCTGACGAGCCGTTCGTCGCCGTTCGATCTTGCGCGTGGCGCGCTCGCCGGCTGCAGCAGCTATCTGGTGAAACCCGTCCCGTTGCGCCAGCTCGAGGCGGCCGTCGTCAAGCATCTGCGCAAGTCGCTCGCGATCGACGACCTCACCGGACTGCTGCGGCTCTCACCCGATCCGCAGCAGCTCGCCGCAGCGCGTGCGGCAAAGGCCGCCGCCAGCGCGCCCGGGTCGACGTCGAACGAGACGCCGCCGATGCGCACGCCGGGCGGCGCGGGTGCGGGCGGATGAACGAGACGCCGGGGGTGCGCGGGCCGGGCCACGATGCCGGCACAATGGCGGGTTCGTGCCAGCAAGCCGTCCCGGAGAAGCAACCGATGAACATTGCATTGGTCGTCGACGACGCAGCCACCGAGCGCGCGCGCATGTCGGCGATCCTCACCGACGCCGGCTGGCGCGTGAGCACCGCTGTCGGCGGTCTCGAAGCGATCGAGAAAGCGCGTGCCGAGAAGCCGGCGATCATCTTCCTGGACATCGTGATGCCCGACCTCGACGGCTACCAGACCTGCCGCAAGCTCGCAGGAGATCCCCTCACGCGCGCGATTCCGGTTGTGTTCGTCTCCACCAAATGCCAGCGCGCCGACCAGGTCTGGGCGCGCATGCAGGGCGCGAAGGCGCTGATCGGCAAGCCCTACAGCGATGCGCAGCTGCTCGAGGCGCTGAAGTTCGCTGCGCAATGACGCAGGCGTCCTTCGGCGTTCGCCTTGCGGGCCTGCCGGTGCGCATGCCCGCCGGCACGCCGCTCGAGTTCGTACCGCAGGCGACGCTGCATCCGCTGCCGCTCGCGACCGCGCGCGTGGCCGGGCTGATGCAGTTGCGCGGGCAGCCGCTGGTCGTGCTCGATGCCGCACCCGACGACGCATCCGGCTCCGGCGCCACGCTCGCGACGCACGACGTGCTCGTCGTCGGCACGCTGCCGAATGCGGCCGCGCTGCTCGTCGACGGCGCGCCGCAATCGGTGCCCGACGATGTCGCTGCACTCGGGCTGCCGATCGAGCGCGCCGGCGTGCTTGTCGATTGCCCGTTCTTCGAGGCGATCGTGTCCCACCGTATCGTCGAGGGCGTCGACGGCGTGCAGTGGTACGAGGTCGATCCGTCGCGGCTTTTCGCCGCGCTGCTGGCGGATTGAGCGCGTGGCCGAGCGATCGTTTGCGCGTCGGCTTCGTACCGGGATCTCCGTGCTCGCGGCCGTGCCGCTCGTCGTCGCAGTGGCCGCCGCGGCGGCCTGGCTGCTCGCGCGCAATGCCGGCGGCACCGGTGCCTTCGAGGTAGTGGGCGTCGTGGTGCTGGTCGGCGCCGCACTGCTCGCTGTAGGCGGCGCGACCTACGGACGGCGCCTGGCCGATTCGGTCAGCGGGCCGGTCGCCCGCATCCAGTCGACGCTCGAGTCGTTGTCCGACGGCGATCTCGACGCGCGCGTGAACTGGGAGGGACGCGACGAGTTCGCCGGACTCGCCGACGCGCTCGACCGGCTGCTCGACGATCGCGTCGCGAGCCTGAACCGGACGATCCGCGACAGCGAGGAGCTGAACACCTCGGTGATCGAGATCATGAAGGCGGTCGGCACGATTGCGACGACGAAGGATCTCGGCGTGCGCGTGCCGGTCACCGAGAACGTCACCGGCGCGATCGCGGATGCGCTGAACCTGCTCACCGACGAGATGGCGCGCGTGCTCGAGAGCGTGAGCCGGCTCGCCGACGACGTCGCGCAGGCCACCTTCGCGCTGCGCGGGCAATCCGATCTCGCGATCACCGCCGCCGCGCGCGAGCAGCGCGAGGTCGGGATGGCGGCGAGCGAACTGTCGCAGGCGGCGCAGGCGCTCGTCGTCGTTGCGCAGCGCGCGCACCAGGTCGACCAGTCGGCAGGGCGTGCGCTCGTCGAGACGGGAGAGGCGGTACGCGTCGTCGGCGTGACGATCGAAGGCATCGTGCAGTCGCGCGAGCTGATCCGCCAGACCGAGAAGCGCATCAAGCGGCTCGGCGAGCGTACGCAGGAGATCGGCCTCGTCGTTGGCATCATCCAGGGCATTGCCGAGCGCACCGGCATCCTTGCGCTGAATGCGTCGATGAAGGCGGCCTCGGCGGGCGAAGCCGGGCGCAGCTTTGCGGTCGTCGCCGACGAGGTGAAACGCCTGTCGGAGTCGGCGCGCGAGTCGACGGCGCGCATTGCGCGACTGGTCACCGCGATCCAGACTGAAGCGCACGACACGGTGCGCGCGATGAACGAGGCGATCAGCCAGGTCGTCGCGATCACGCGGATGGCTGATGACGCCGGGCAGGCGATGCGCCGTACGCAGGCCGAGACGGGGTCGCTGGTTGCCGACGTGAAGCAGATCGCGGCTACCTCGGAGGAGCAGGCACGCACGAGCTCGGGGCTGCAGGCGCGCGCCGACGTGATCCGCGAGGCGAGTGCGGAAACCGCGAAGCAGCTGCGTGCGCAATCGATCGAGACGCGCCGGCTCGTCGAGTACGCACGTTCGCTCGTCGAGGAAGTGCAGGTGTTCCGCACTCCGACGAGATCATGAACGCCGGCGCGCATCCCGCCACCGACGCACGGCTCGATGCACTCGACGCGGCAGCGGTCGGCCTGCTCGAGCCGCTGATCGTCGCGATGCCCTTCGAGGCGGGCGGCGCCGAGGGCGCCGGCGACTGGCGTGTACGTCTTGCGCAGGCGCTCGATCGCCTGTCGCTTGCTGCGCTGCCGCTCGAACTGGCGGGGCTCGCGCAGACGGCGACGCTGCTCGCCGGCCACCTGCGCGAACCGCCGGTCGGCGGACACGACGTGCTCGTGCGCGACGCGGCGAGCGGGGTGCTGCGCGACAGCGACGCCGCGCTCGAGCTTGCGCTGGCCGAAGGCTGGGTCGGAGACGCGATCGCTTTCTGCAGCGGCCAGCTCGACAGCGACGAATCGGCGAGCCTCGTCGGGCGCCTGCGCGACTGGCCCGGGCTGGAAGGGCGGCTCACGCCCGAGCGCGCGAGCGCGCTCGCGATGCGGCTGCGCGCGGATGCGCACCGGATCGGGCAGGCGACGCGGGCGAGCCTGCCGGAGCCGTCCGGGGCGCTGCCGGCGCACGCCGTGGATGCCGCGGACGCATCTGGTGTCGCAGATGCAGCCCGTGCCGCGGATGCAGCCAGTGCCGCTGCTGGTGCTGCGGATGCCGGACGCACCACGGACGCCGCGCATACCGCGGATGCCGTCCAAGGCACTGCGCTGAAGATCGGTGCCGACGAGCTGCAGATGCTCGCCGAGGCGGCCGCGCAGCTCGACGAGGAATTCGGCGAGGCGCTTGCCGGTGCCGTCGATTTCGAGTCCTTCGCGCAGATCGGCGACGCAATCGAGCGCTACGCCCGTGCGATCGCCTACGTAGGGCTCGTCCCGGTGAGCGATGCGCTGTTCGCGTGGCATCGAAATCTCGAGCGTTTCGCGCACGATCCCGAGCGCTTCAACGAGGCGCATCGACGACTGCTCGGATGGTTTCCGTCGTTGTGGGAGTCGCTGTTCGAGGCGCCGTCGCCGCATCGTGCGCGCGAAGCGCTCGCGCCGCTCGCCGACGCTTCGTGGCCGGTACCGGTCGATCCGCCGACGATCGACGCGGCGCGCCGTGCTTTCGCGTCGGTGGTCACGGTCGGCACGCGCCGTGTCGTGGCCCCGGATGGCGAGCTCGACGACGAGGCGATGTCGCTGTCGATTCCGCCCGACGCCGATCGCGAGGTCGTCGACAATCTGCTGCGCGAGTTGCCGGCGCTGTCGACGGCCTTCTCGGTGGCGATCGAGCTCGCGCAGGCGGGGTCCGGCGAAGGCCTCGCACGCGCGCAGCGGATTGCACACACGCTGAAGGGTTCGGCGAACACCGTCGGGGTGCGCGGCATTGCATCGCTGACGCACCGGCTCGAGGACCTGCTGCAACTGCTCGACGGCACCGACGGCGCGCCCCTCGAGGCGGGTCTGGCCGACGTGCTGTCCGATGCGGCCGATTGCGTCGCCGAGATGAGCGAGGCCGTTGCCGGAATGGGCGATCCTCCGGCGCATGCACGCGAAGTGCACCGCGCAGTCGCCGAATGGATCGCGCGCCTGCTCGGCGAATCCGACGCAGAGGCGGCGCCGACCCCCACCCCGACCCCGACCCCGCAGGACAGCGAGCTGCTCGACCCGGTGCAGGGCGAAGGGGAAAAGGAAGCCAGCGCTTCGGCGGCCGCTGCGCCTTTGGTGTCGTTGCCGGACCCGGAAGCGCCGGAGGGCGTACCGGAGCCTGCGCAACCAACGCCGGACTCCGCGTCGATGCCCTCGGCCGCAACCACGCTGGATCCCGCAACGACGCAGCAGGAGTCGCCGCTTCCGGTCGATGGGGAAAAGCGTCCCGCCGAGCCTGCGTCGCAGGAATGGCTGCGCGTGCCCGCGTCGCTGATCGAGCGGCTGCTCGCCTTTGCCAACGAGGCATCGATCCTGCTGTCGCAGGCGCAGGAGCAGGCGGTCGAGGTCGACCGTGTCCGCTCGACGCTCGTCGGCGGTACCGATCAACTGCAGGACCTCTCCGCCGAGCTCGAGCGGCTGGTCGATATGCGCGGCTCGATGCTCAGCGAGCGTCGCGAACGCGACGACTTCGATCCGCTCGAGCTCGACGAGCACAACGACCTGCAGATGGTGTCGCGCCGGATCGCCGAATCGGGTGCCGACGGGCGACTGATCGAGCAGCAGCTCGGGCGCAACGTGGCCGCGCTGCGCGACTCGCTGTCGCAGCTCGAGCGTCTGCAGGTCGAGCTGCGCGAAGCGGCGTTGCAGACACGAACCATTCGCGTCGAGACCGTCGTCCCGCGCTGGACCCGCACGGTGCGCCAGGCGGCACGCATGGCACGGCGCGAGGCGGCGCTGCAGGTGCAGGGCGAGGGCGTCGAGGTCGACGCGCAACTGCTGCAGGCGCTCGTCGAGCCGGTCGGTCATCTGCTGCGCAATGCGGTCGACCACGGCATCGAGTCACCCGAGGAGCGCGAGCGGCTCGGAAAACCGCGCGCGGGTCGCGTCGTGCTTCGCTTCGAACGCGACGGTGGCGACCTCGTCATCGATTGCGCCGACGACGGGCAGGGGCTCGACCTGCCGGCGATTCGCGCACGTGCGATCGCCACCGGGCTGATCGGCGCGGAAGAAGCGCCGTCGGACGCCGCGCTCGCACGCATGGTGCTCGTCTCCGGTTTCTCCACGCGCGAGCGCGCCACGCAGCTGTCGGGCCGCGGCATCGGCCTGGACGTCGTCGAGCAGATGGTGCGTGAGCAGCGCGGCTCGGTGACGATCGACACGCAGCGCGGCGCCGGAACGCGGGTGCGCCTGCGCCTGCCGGTGCGACTCGCTGCGCTGCCGGTCGTCGTCGTGCGCTCGGCGACGCACGTGATCGGCCTGTCGGTGCGCGAGGTCGAGCGCATCCTGTCGGGCGACGAGAGCGAGGGGGCCATCGACGCAAGCGTCGGGGCCGTCGACGCGAGCGTCGGGGTTGTCCACGCGAGGGCCGGCCGGCGCGTCCTGCGTCTCGAGGACGTGCTCGGACTGCCCGAGGATGCGTTCGCGGTCGAAAGGGGCGCCGAAGCACCGGCGAGCGTGCTGCTCGAGGTGCGTATGCCCGACGGCGAGCGGATCGCCGTGCGCGTGCCCGAACCGGGCCAGCCGCGCAACGTCGTGCTGCGGCCGCTCGCCACTTTCCTGCCGCCGATCGCCGGCTTCGAAGGGGCGACCGTGCTCGGCGACGGCGCCGTGGCACCGGTCTACGACCTGCCGCGCCTGCTCGTCGAGCGCGAAGGCGGACGCGCCGCACCGGCGCTGCATGCGACGCGGCCGGCGCTTCCGGTGTGCCTCGTCGTCGACGATTCCGTCAGCGTGCGGCGAACGATGGAGCAGTTCGTGCGCGACCTCGGATACGAGCCGGACAGCGCCGGCGACGGCGTCGAGGCGCTCGAGCGCGTTCGACGCCGCGTGCCGTCGATCGTTCTCGTCGACCTCGAGATGCCGCGGATGAACGGCGTGGAGTTCGTGCGCGCGCTGCGCGCGGACGACGCGACGCGGCAGGTGCCGGTCGTGATGATCACGTCGCGCTCTTCGGAGAAGCACCGGGCGCTCGCCCACGACGCCGGCGTCGATGTGTTCCTGACCAAGCCGTATACCGAGGACGTGCTCGCCTCGCACATCACCGCGCTGCTGCAGCCCCGCGGCGGGTAGTGAGGGCGCTGCGCAGGATGTGCGTTGCGCCGGCGCCCCCCTTGCTTGTTCGGTTTTCGCCGGTGAGATAGCATCGAAGCGCCTGGGGACGTAAGCGCAGCCGGGCCGCGTTCCGGAGGTCGCCATGCAAGTCAGTGAAGTGCTTCGGGTGAAGGGCAATGCCCTGTTCACCGTCAATCCCGAGTCGATGCTGTCCGACTGCATCGTCACGATGGCTGAGCACGATGTCGGGTCGCTCGTCGTCATGGACCGCGGGCGGCTCGCCGGCATGCTCACGTTCCGCGAGGTCCTGCGCGTGCTCGCGCGCCGCCAGGTCGAGCACCGCTCCGGGCCGACGCCTCCGATGGCCGAGATCATCGTGCAGCAGGTGATGAAGAACGACCCGCTGGTCGTCTCCCCGCAAACCGACATCAACGAACTGCGCCGCATCATGCTCGACACGCGCCAGCGCTACGTGCCGGTGATGGAAGGCACCACGCTGCTGGGTGTCATCTCCTTCCACGACGTAGCGCGCGCGGTGCTCGAGGAGCAGGGTTTCGAGAACCGGATGCTCAAGGCCTACATCCGCAACTCACCCTCCGAGATCTGAGAAGCTGAGACCAACGAAATGAATGCCGCCGTCCACGCGCGCATGTCTGCTGCATGCGCATACTGATCAGCAACGACGACGGCTACTTTTCCCCCGGGATCGAGAAACTCGCCGAAGTCGCCAGTGCCTTCGGCGAGGTCACCGTCATCGCCCCCGAACGGGATCGCAGCGGGGCATCGAACTCGCTGACGCTCGACCGTCCGCTGTCGGTGCGCGCCGCGCACAACGGCTTCCTGTACGTGAACGGCACGCCCACCGACTGCGTGCACATCGCCGTCACCGGACTGCTCGAGCACAAGCCCGACATCGTGCTGTCGGGCATCAACGACGGCGCGAACATGGGCGACGACACGATCTACTCGGGAACCGTCGCGGCGGCGATGGAGGGATACCTGCTCGGCGTTCCGTCGATCGCCTTCTCGCTCGCGCGGCGCGGGCACGAGCACCTCGATACCGCTGCCGAGGTCGCGCGCGGGATGCTCGAGCGCCATTCGCGACGCCGGCTGCCGGCACCGGTGCTGCTCAACGTCAACGTGCCGGCGCGTCCGCTCGCCGAACTGCGCGGTGTGCAGGTCACGCGGCTCGGCCGGCGTCACCTGGCCGAGCCCGTCGTGCGCACGACGAGCCCGCGCGGCGACACGATCTACTGGATCGGCCCGGCCGGCGGCGCCAAGGAAGCCGGACCGGGTACCGATTTCCACGCCGTCGAGACCGGCTGGGCGTCGGTCACCCCGCTCGACATCGACCTCACCCTGTCGAACGCGCTGCCGCTGCTTCGCGACTGGATGAACGAATCCGATGCGTGACCGTCCGTCGTGGTTTCCGTTGCCGCCCCCGGCGGCGCGCAGGCGAAGCGGCACCGCGCCCGTGCAGCCCGAGCGCAGCGCACCGTCGCTCGCCAGCGACGGCGCGCGCGCGAAGATGATCGATGCGCTGCGCCGCTTCGGCGTGCGCGACGCACAGGTGCTCGAGGCAATGGCGCAGGTGCCGCGCCACATCTTCGTCGACGCGGCGCTCGCCAGCCGCAGCTACGAGGACGTCTCGCTGCCGATCGGGCACGGGCAGACGATCTCGAAGCCGAGCACGGTGGCGCGCATGATCGAGCTCGCCGCCGAGCCGCTGTCGACGACACAGCGCGCGTCGGCGCGCGTGCTCGAGGTCGGAACCGGTTGCGGCTACCAGGCGGCGGTGCTCGCGCGTGTGTTCGGCGAAGCGGTATCCGTGGAGCGCGTGCGCGGGCTGCACGAGCAGGCGCGCGCGAACCTGCGCACGATGCGCCTGACGAACCTGCGCCTGGTCTTCGGCGACGGCAATCTCGGCGTGCCGCAGGCGGCGCCCTACGATGCGATCGTCGTCGCTGCAGCCGGCGATTCGATTCCCGATGCGCTGCTCGAGCAGATGTGCATCGGCGCGCGGCTCGTCGCGCCGGTCGGCTCCACACGACAGTCGCTGCATCTCGTCGAGCGTGTCGAGCGCGATCAATGGCAGCTCACGATTCTCGATGCGGTACGATTCGTTCCATTGCGCACCGGCACCGTCTAGTGCAGTGTTTCACACTGCACCAGGGCCGGTGAACCGACCCAGAACGGGCCGGACTCGTTCGGTCCCTGCGACAGCGCGCGCACGGCGCGATCACCGATGAGCATTCTTCGAGCCGGCTTTGCTCGCGGCGAAGCCTTTTCGACAGTTCCGCGTCTTTCCTCGATGGCCGTCGTGGCCGCCCTCGTGCTGGCCGGCTGCGCGAGCCCGCATCCGGCGCCGATCGTGCATCGGGCCCCACCGGGTCCGATCGCCACGCAGCCGGTCGTACCGGTGCCTGCGGTACCGCCGCCCGCCGTTGCGACGCCGGGCACTGCGGTTCCGGGCGCCGCCGCGGCACCCGGCGCAGCCGACGCTGCGCCGGGCGTCGAGACGACGCCGATCGCACGCGGTCCGGTCGAGACGCGACCGCTGCCGGGTGTTCCCGCTACCGGCAGCGCTTCGGGGCCGGCGGGGGTCGCATCGGCGAACCTGCTGAAGACCGAGCCGAAGGCGTTGAAGCAGCCGTACTCCGACGCGGCGCTCGCGCAGATGCGCGCGGCCGCGCCGCCTCCGGCGGTATCCGCGGCACCGATTCCGCCGGTGGCGACCGCCGCGCCGAGCGCTGCCGCCGCGACATCGACTGTTCCGCAGGTGCCCGCCCGCGTGCTCGACGATCCGGCGACCACGGCCGCTCCTGCGAGCGCCGCTGCAACCGGCGACTGGATCTGGCCCGCGTCGGGCCAGGTCGTTCAGGACTTCGCGCAGCCGCGCAGCATGGGCATCGCGATCGCCGGCAAGCCCGGCGACCCGATCGTCGCGGTCAACGATGGTCGCGTCATCTTCAGCGGTGCCGGTCCGCGCTCGTACGGCAACCTCGTCATCGTCAAGCACAGCGACGAAACCCTGTCGGTCTACGCGCACAACCGCGCGCTGCTCGTCAAGGAAGGCCAGAACGTCAAGCGCGGTCAGCGCATCGCGGAGCTGGGCAGCTCGGGTACCGATTCGCCGAAGCTGCACTTCGAGATCCGCAAGGATGGCCGGCCGGTCGATCCGCGCAAGGTGCTGCCCGCGCGCTAGCGCGTGCCTTCGCGCGCAGCGGATGCGATGACACCGACCCTCTGCTTCGACATCGAGACGGTTCCCGACGTCGCCGGGCTGCGTACGCTGTGGTCGCTCGACGATTCGCTCGACGATGCGGCGGTCGCCGAGCTGGCGTTCACGCGGCGACGCGAGCAGACCGGCAGCGACTTCCTGCCGCTGCACCTGCAGCGCGTGGTCGCGATCGCGTGCCTGCTGCGCGACGACGACGGACTCACGGTGCGCTGCGTCGGCCAGCCGGCCGATTCCGAGGCGCGGCTCGTGCAGGCCTTCTACCGCTTCGTCGATCGGCATACGCCGCAGCTCGTCTCGTGGAACGGCGGCGGCTTCGACCTGCAGGTGATGCACTACCGCGCGCTGGTCAACGGCGTGCAGGCAGCGCGTTATTGGGAGCAGGGCGACGACGATCGCGATTTCCGCTTCAACAACTACCTGAACCGCTATCACACGCGTCATCTCGACCTGATGGCGACGCTTGCGCTGTTCACCCCGCGCGCGAATGCGCCGCTCGACGAGCTGGCGAAGCTGTGCGGCTTCCCCGGCAAGCTGGGCATGGACGGTTCGCAGGTGTGGAACGCATACCGTGATGGAGGTCTCGGCGAGATCCGCGCCTATTGCGAGACCGACGTCGCGAACACCTGGCTCGTGTTCTGTCGCTTCCAGACGATGCGCGGCGTGTGGACGCCGGAGCGCTACCGCAACGAGCTGACGTTGCTGCGCGAGACGCTCGCGGACGAGGCAGAGCAGGCGCCGCACTGGCGCGAGTTCCTCGAGGCGTGGCCCGAGCGTTGATCCGCCTGGAGCTCGAGGTCGAGTCGCTCGATCTGGAAGCGAACGGCGTCGCCCGCAACGAGGGCAAGGTCGTGTTCGTGCGCGGCGCGCTGCCCGGCGAGCGCGTTGCCGTCGCGCTCGTGCGGCGCAAGCCGAAGTTCGATGTGGCGCAGACGGTCGAGGTGCTGCGTGCGAGCAGCGCGCGCGTGCAGCCGCGTTGTCCGCACTTCGGTGTCTGCGGCGGATGCTCGATGCAGCACGTCGACGCCGGCACGCAGATGGCGATCAAGCAGCGCGCGCTCGAGGACCAGCTGTGGCATCTCGGCAAGGTGCGTCCGCAGACCTGGCTCGCGCCCGTTTCCGGGCCGGCATGGCGCTATCGGCACCGCGCACGGCTGTCGGTGCGCGATGTACCGAAGAAGGGCGGCGTGCTGGTCGGCTTCCACGAGCGCGCATCGAGCTATGTCGCCGACATGCGCGAATGCCACGTGCTGCCCGAGTGCGTCTCGGACCTGCTGCTGCCGTTGCGCGAGCTGGTCGAATCGCTGAGCATCCGGCGCCGCGCCCCGCAGATCGAGGTTGCGGTGGGCGAGAGGCCCGAGCCGGCGGGCGAGCGTGGCGGCGGCGGGGGCCTCGATCGCGTCGAGAGTACCCGGGTTCGCGACGACGCATGCATCGCGCTCGTGCTGCGCGTGCTCGATGCGCCGGACGATGACGACCTCGAGCGGTTGCGCCGTTTCGCCGCCGAGCATCGCATCGAGTGGTGGCTGCAGCCGAAGGGACCGGACTCGATCGAGCTGTTCTGCGACGCCGAGGGACGGCTCGCTCGCGATGGCGCGTCTTCGCCGCTCGGCTATGCGCTGCCGGAGTTCGGCGTGCGGATGCCCTTTCGGCCGACCGACTTCACGCAGGTCAACGCGCGCATCAACGAGGTGCTCGTACGTCGGGCGCTGCGCTGGCTGGATCCGCAACCCGGCATGCGTGTCGTCGACCTGTTCTGCGGCCTGGGCAACTTCACGCTGCCGATCGCGGCGCGCGGCGCGCAGGTCGTCGGCATCGAGGGAAATCGCACGCTCGTCGAGCGCGCGGCGGCGAACGCGGCGTTCAACGGGCTCGGCGCGCGCTGCGAGTTCCGGGTTGCGAATCTCTTCGAGGTCGATGCCGAAGGCTGGCGTGCGCTCGGCCGCTTCGATGCGGCGCTGATCGATCCGCCGCGCGAGGGTGCGATCGAGGTCGTCAAGGCGATTGCGGAGGACGCGGCGAAGCCGCGGCGCATCGTCTACGTGTCGTGCAATCCGGCGACGCTCGCGCGCGATGCCGCGGTGCTCGTGCACCAGGGCGGCTACGTGCTGCGAGCGGTCGGGGCGGTGAACATGTTTCCGCAGACCTCGCACGTCGAGTCGCTGGCGGTGTTCGAGCGGATCGCACTCGTTAGCGTTTAGTTGCAGCTTTAGTGATTTATCTTTATCGGATAAACCGAACAGGCCCTGACATTCTAATAAATCGGACGGCTCTATGGACGCGGTCCGGAATCCTTTTGCTCCGGGGGCGGGACGCCTCCACCGGAACTCGCCGGTCGAGATGACTTGCTGGAGGCGTTGAGGGTCTCGCTGCAACGTGCGAGGCTCGGTCGACCGGCGAAAAGCTCCATGCTGGTCGGCTTGCGCGGCGTCGGGAAGACGGTGTTGCTCGATCGCGTCCGCGGCGATGCTGAAGCGGCGGGTATCCACGCGATCCGAATCGAGGCGCCGGAAGGCAGGTCGCTACCAGCGATGATCGCGCCTCAGCTGCGCCAGGCTTTGCTCCGTTTGATACGATTTCGCGTTCAACGAATCAGATTCCGCACGGCGCCGGGCCGCAAC
>CAZIDY010000052.1:0-16868 GCA_964538505.1 uncultured Limnobacter sp.
CTCGTTCGGAACAACGCAGCGTTCGGCGTCAATATGCCTTCGCCGGACGCTTACGCTGCACCGCCAAGTTAGATGTGAGTTCGTCCACTACGCAAGCTCTAGAACGAGCTTCTTCCCCACGGCGTGGGCGTACTTACGCAGCGTCGCCAGTGAAGGGGAATGCTTCCCTGTGGCGAGCGCTCTTTCCAGGCGCGCTACAGCGGGCGGCAACGTTCCCATGCGCTCTGCGACTTGCGCTTGAGTGAGACCAGCTTCCTGTCTCGCCTTCAGCAGCAGGTCCAGGAGCGCTCCTTCGTCTCGCTCGATGCGTTCGACTTCCTTACGCACCCCGGGGCGCCGCATCAGTTTGGCGACGACTTGGTCATGAGTTCGCATGTTTGACCTCCTTCATGCGCTTTCGTGCCACCTCCAGTTCTCTCGGCGGCGTCTTCTGACTTTTCTTCACAAACGAATGCAGCATCATCACTCGACGCCCGATCAATGCACAGAAGAACACCCTGGCAATGCCTTCTTGGCCCTTCAATCGAAGTTCGAAGAGACCGTCACCGAACGCCTCGGTGTGCGGGCTTCCCAGATTCGGGCCGACAGCGGTGATGCGCCGCGTGAGAATCACGTATCGAGCGGCGAGCGAGTCAGGCAGACTCAGGATCTCTTCCTGAACAGCCTCGCTGTAGTACTCGATGATGTAGTCCACAGCGCAATAATAACAAATTTGTTATGAACGGGCAAATGCCTGCGGAGAGGGTGGTGGTCGATCTAACGCCTGAATTAAGCCGCGCCGCGAAGCGGCGTCGGCTTGAATGAATTGTTAGACCTCTGCTGTACGCTCAAAATCATTGCCCACAACCTCTGCGTTGATTGCCATGATCTCCTGCCCGACAGAATCGAACAGTCCAGTCATTGCATCGCGATCAGCCGGATCTCTCAGTACGAACGTAGCAAACGAACGGAGTGCATCAAGGACGAAGAGCGGAACAAAAACGTACTGGTTGACGTGAGTGCTGCAGTCATGGTCTCGCGGCACCAGAACGCCATCTAGCTCTTGTAGGTAGTGGAGTCGTAGGCTTGGCCAAGTCCCGTGGACATGATGAGACCCAATCTTTTGCCCGACGAGGTAAAGCAGCGTATCCCCTCGGATAGCAGAAATCATTGATGCGAGGTCAGGCAACTTTGGGCTGGCGGCAATAGATGCTGCGTCCATGCCTGATGATTGAATATGCCGCTCAATTGACTCAAGCATCCGCGTTTCAATCGCGAGAGGCCCTCCGCGCTCGGCAATGATTGCTTGAATTTTCTCTCTGAACTTAAGTTCCGTCTTAAGGCCGTCAGCCACAAATCGATCGAATCTGTCCTGATTGTTTGTCTCACAGAGCCAAATCAGTTTGATGGCGGACTCGAAGATGCACCGGTCGACGATCGCTGTTGTCTCTCCAAACAGCCCCTCATGGGACAGGGCTACATTGGAGAACATGAGCCTGGACATGCGATTTAGCAGGCCAACAAGAACAGCGTAGTCACGGGGTGGTGGAGCTGTAACTGCCGGCGAGTCGGCCTGCAGGCACGCATAGAAATTGCATAGTGCGCTCGTGAACTTGTACCACTCGAAAAGCAAAGGGCAGAAGTCATCAGCTTCTCGGCACCGAGCCAGCTCTTCCTCGGTAAATTTTGGCGGGGTGGGGAGCATGCTTCTGCGAATATCTGGAGAGAGGTCTAACGTGTTTTGGTTCCTACCGCACCGTCGGATAAACGTGGACCCGACGACATAACCTGTCCGAACGAATCATCGGCAAGCTTTTGATGCTGCAACACTTCTCGTCGTTCTTCCAGCATCGGCGCTGACGTAACGTATCGTGCGACTCCCGCTCTGTGTCGATGTTGCCATCGCCGTGAATCATTTCCGCGACCCGGGATAATCCGGCGACGCCAAACCGTCCGCGGAAACCCTACGTCGTGCGAGAAGCAACCGATCCTTCGCGCGCCCACAGTTGCAGCACCCGCAACGCGGCGAACGTCGCCAGCGCCGACGCAACCACGCACATCGCGATCGCCGCGTCGTAGTTGCCATAGCGGTCGAAGAGGGCACCCGCAAGGACCGGCCCAAGCAGCGCGCCGAAGCCCGCGCCCGAATAGAGCAGCCCGATCGTGCTCGACACCGCGCGCAGGCCGAAGAGGTCGGAGCAGATCGGCGGCAGCAGCGAGACGATTCCGCCGTAGGACAGCCCGAAGACGACGGCGAACAGCGCCCAGTTGGCGTAGGGGCCGCCGAGCCACCAGAGCACGAACGAGGCGCCGAGCGCGGCCTGCGCGATCACGTGCGTCTTCAGGCGGCCGAGCCGGTCGGCGAGGGCGCCGATCGCGAAGCGTCCGACGAGGCTGCCGATGCCGATCACGCCGACGAGCGCGACTGCCTGCGCGTCGCCGATGCCGATGTCGCGGGCGGCCGCCGACAGGTGGGCGAAAGGGACGAACATCGGGGCGCCGGCGAAGAGCGCGGCAGCGTAGAGCCAGTGGAAGCGTCGCGTGCGGATGGTCTCGCTCAGGCGCAGTCCGGGCGGGATCGTTCGTGCGCCTGAGGTTGAAGACGCGCTTGCGGCCGCTGACGCGCTCGCGACTCTCGATACGCCCGCAGCCGTCGCTCCCGAGCGGTCGCCGTCACCATCCGGCGCCTGCCCGCGCGCGGCCGGGTCGCGATCGAGCAACCATGCCGAAACGAGCCCGACGAGCAGCGAGAACAACGCGAGCCCGCGCATCGCATCGCGCCAGTCGAAGGCCTGGATCAGCCACGCGGCGAGCAGCGGCACGACGAGGGTTCCGGCGCCGATCCCCGAGCTCGCGATTCCCGAGGCGAGCCCGCGCCGCCGCACGAACCACGGTTGCACGGCGCCCATCGACGGTGTGTAGGCCATCGCGACGCCGAGGCCGATGCCCAGGCCGTACGCGAGGTAGATCGTGTACAGATCGGTGGCGAAGCTCGACAGCAGCAGCCCCGCCGACAGCAACAGGATGCCGGCGACGCCGGTCGCGCGCGGCCCGTAGCGGTCGGCGAGTGCACCGCCGACGACGCCGAGCGAGAAGTACAGCAGCGACGCGAGCCCGAACATCCACGAGACATCGGCGCGGCGGGCGTCGAACTCGGTGGCCAGTGGCTCGAAGAAGGCGGCGAACGAGTAGGCGACACCGAAGATCACCGTCATCACCGCGAAGGCGGCCCAGACGACGATCCAGCCGTAGAACGGTGCCGACGATTGCGTCGCCGCCGCTCGCTCGCGCATCCGGATCAGTCTTGGGGCGGCGACCAGATGCGGCCGAGCAGCGCGATCAGCGTCTGGCGCTCGGCGTTGCTCAACATCGAGGTCGCTTCGGTCTCCGCACGCACGAGAACGCGCTCGAGCCGGCTGACGAGACGGCTGCCGTCAGGCGTCGGATGCAGGCCGAGCGAGCGTCCGTCGGCGGGGTCGGGACGGCGCTCGATCCATCCGCGCGCTTCGAGCGATGCGATGATCGCCACCAGGTTCGGCGGGCGCACGCCGAGGGCCTTCGAGACCTGCCGGCTGTTCAGCCCCGGCTCGTGATGCACGAGCGAAAGCACCGAGAACGACGTGGGCCGCAGCTCGTGCTCGGCCATGTGCTTCATCGAATGCTCGACGACGGCGAGGTAGGCACGACGGCAGTTGTATCCGACCAGCGCGCCGAGTGCGCGCTGCCCGTGCGGCAGTTGGGTGGCCGCGTCGGAACTCATCGGCAGCGTGCGAGGACGTCCTCGGGAATCGGGATCGCGCGGATGCGCGAGCGATCGTCCGGGTCGCGGACGCAGAAGGCGCGGGTCTCGCGGCTCTCGCACAGCAGGTCGTCGCCGCGCGTGATGACGTGCTTCTGCACGAAGATCTTCGAGCGCCACTCTTCGACCTCGGTGCGGATCTGCAGCGTCTCGCCGTAGGTGGCGCTCTTCATGAAGCGCGTGTGGTGCTCGAGCATCGGCGTGCCGATCACGCCGCTGAGGCGTTCGAGTACGTGCCAGGGGGGCACGCCGAAGGTCATGAAGAAATTCAGCGATGCCGCGTCCATCCAGCGGTGATAGCGCGGGAAGAAGACGATTCCGGCCGGATCGCAGTCGCCGAAGCGGACTTCGACGGTCATGGTGGTGAACTTGCTCATTCGATCGAAGGGGCAGCGGACGACGAAGGCGCCATCATAGAGGCTCGGCTGCCGACCGCGCCCCGAGGTAGGTCTCGGCGACGCGCGGATCCTGCGCAAGCTCGGCGGCGGGCCCCTGCAGCACGATTTCGCCGGTCTCGAGCACGTAGCCGTAGTCGGCCACCTCCAGCGCAGCGCGCGCGTTCTGCTCGACGAGCAGGATCGTGACGCCGGTCTCGCGCAAGCCGGCGATGATCGTGAAGATGTCCCGCACGATCAGCGGCGCCAGCCCCAGGCTCGGCTCGTCGAGGAGGATCAGCTTCGGTTCGCTCATCAGCGCGCGACCGATCGCCAGCATCTGGCGCTCGCCGCCCGACAGCGTGCCGGCGCGCTGCGCACGTCGCTCGCCGAGACGCGGAAACAGCTCGAGCACGCGCCCGAGCATCCCGCCGGGCGACTTGCGCGCGCGAAAGCGATAGCCGCCGAGCACCAGGTTGTCTTCGACCGACATGCTGCCGAAGAGCGCACGCGTCTCGGGCACGAGCGCCATGCCGCGCTCGACGCGCGCCTCGAGCGCGAGCTCCTCGATCGGATGCCCGTCGTAGCGGATTCGTCCGCGCGCGGGCAGTACGCCCATGATCGCGTTCAGCAATGTCGACTTGCCGGCGCCGTTGGGTCCGATGACCGTGACCACGCTGCCCGCATCGGCGCGCAGCGCCAGGCCGTCGAGCACCTGCGCCTTGCCGTATCCGGCGCACAGACCTTCGACTTCGAGCAGGGCTTCGGCCATGCGGTCAGTGCTCCGTGCCGAGATACGCGGCGCGCACCGCGGGGCTCGCCCGCACCTCGGCCGGCGTGCCTTCCATCAACCGGGTGCCGAACTCGACGACGACGATGCGATCGGTGAGGTTCATCACGAAGTCCATGTCGTGCTCGACGAGCAGCAGCGTGACACCCTCGGCCTTCAGCTGCCGCAGTACGTTCGCCAGCGCCTTCTTCTCGTTGGCGCGCAGGCCGGCGGCGGGCTCGTCGAGCAGCAGCAGCGACGGATCGCTGCACAGTGCGCGCGCGATCTCGAGCAGCCGCTGCGGGCCGAGCGCGAGCGATGCGGCCGGTTCGTGCAGATGCGCCTGCAGGCCGATGCGCTCGAGCTGCCGCTCGGCCTCGCGGAACAGGCGCCGCTCTTCGGCGCGATCGGTGCGCAGCATCGCCCGCAGCGCGCCCGCGTCGGAGCGAAGGTGCCCGCCGAGCGCGACGTTCTCGAGCACCGTCATGCCGGGTACGAGCTTGACGTGCTGGAAGGTGCGTGCGAGCCCGAGACGGGCGATCGCGCGCGAAGGCAGCGCGGTGATGTCGTTGCCGGCGAAGCGGATCGTTCCGGCGGTCTTCGACAGCACGCCGGTGATCAGGTTGAACAGCGTCGACTTGCCGGCGCCGTTCGGGCCGATCAGCCCGACGATCTCGCCGGCGCGCACGTCGAAGCTCACGTCGTTGACGGCGATCAGGCCGCCGAAGGTCTTGCGCGCGTTGTCGACCTCGAGCAGCGGCGTACCGGGCTGCGGTTTCGGGCGTTCGGGCAGTGCGCCTGCGTCGGCCCAGTCGCGCGGCCGGGGGCGGGTCGGGAAGCGCGATGCGAGCTGCGGCCACAGACCCTGCGGTGCGTACTTGAGCACGAGCACGAGCACGAGGCCGAAGACGATGATCTCGAAGTTGCCGCTGGTGCCGATCAGCTTCGGCAGCAGCACCTGCAACTGGTCTTCGAGCAGCTTGACGACCGCCGCACCGGTGAAGGCGCCCCAGATCGAGCCGACGCCGCCGATGATCGCCATGACGAGATATTCGATGCCGAACTTGATTCCGAAGGGCGAGGGGTTGACCGTGCGCTGGAAGTGCGCGAACAGCCAGCCCGAGATCGACGCCAGCAGCGCCGCGAGCACGAAGACGAGCACCTTGTAGCGGAAGGTGGGGATGCCCATCGCCTCGGGCATCGTCTTCCCGTCGTGCAGCGAACGGATCGCGCGTCCGGTGCGCGAGTCGAGCAGGTTGAGCATCGCCCATGCGGCGCCCAGCCCGATGATCCAGATCAGGTAGTAGAGCCGGCGTCCTTCGGTGAAGTCGATTGCGCCGAGGCGGATCGGCGGGACGCCGAGGATGCCGTCGTACTTGCCGAGCGCATCGAGGTTGCCCATCGTGTAGAAGAGCGCGAGGCACCACGCGATCGTGGCCAGCGGCAGGTAGTGCCCGCTCATGCGCAGCGTGATCCAGCCGAGCACGAGTGCCGCCACCAGCGTGACGGCGAGGCCGATGAACACGTTGATCCACGGCGACCAGCCGAGCGTCGTCGACAGGTATGCGGTGGCGTAGGCACCGATGCCGACGAAGGCCGATTGTCCGAACGACGTGAGGCCCACCACGCCGGTGAGCAGCACGAGCCCCATCACGACCAGCGCGTAGAGCCCGATGTAGTTCATCTGGGTGATCCAGAAATCGGGTACGGGCAGCAGCGGCAGCGCGAAGATCAGCAATGCGAAAGCGATGACGCCTGCCTTGCGCCAGGGGATCGGCGAGGCCTCGTCGGCAAGCCGCTGCGCGGTCGATTCGCTCATCGGCTCATTCCTCTTCGCGGTCGGGGTCGCGCAGCGAGCGCCACAGCAGCACCGGCAGGATGAAGGTGAAGACGATCGCTTCCTTGAATGCGCTTGCCTGGAAGGAGCTGAAGGCTTCGAGGATGCCGACCAGGCCGGCACCGACCATCGCCAGCGGGTAGCTCGCCAGCCCGGCGAACACCGCGGCGACGAAGCCCTTGAGCCCGATCAGGAAGCCGCTGTCGTAGAAGATCGTGGTCGTCGGGCCGATCAGCAGCCCCGACAGCGCGCCGATGAACGAGGCCATCGTGAACGAGATGCGGCCCGCAGCCTCGGCGGAGACGCCGACCAGGCGCGCGCCGAGCGGGTTCACGGCGGTGGCGCGCAGCGCCTTGCCGCGCAGCGTGCGTTCGAAGAAGAGCGCGAGCATCACGATCAGCGCTGCGGTGGCCGCGAAGATGATCAGCGCCTGCCCCGACAGCGATACCGCTCCGACCGAGAAGCGCGCATCCCAGAACGCGGGAATGCGGAAACCCTCGGCACCGAAGAAGAAAAGGCCCAGGCCGGTGAGTGCGAAATGCACGCCCACCGACACGATCAGCAGCACGAGCACGCTCGCGCTCGCCAGCGAGCGGTAGGCGAGCCGGTAGATGAGTGCGCCGAAGGGCGTGACGAGCGCGAGCGTGAGCAGCGCCTGCACGAGCAGCGGCGGCTTCTGCGGCGCCAGCCAGATGGTGAGCGCCGACACGAGCACCGGAAACGCGAGCGTAGTCGCTGCGTGCCGCAGCATGTGCGCGACGGAACGGCGGGCCCGCAGGTCGGCGACGACATCGAGCAGCGCGGCAAGTCCCGCCATCGCGAGCAGGAACCAGACGGTGCCCGGAACCTGTCCGAGCTGGAACATGCCGACGGTGAGCGCGGCGAACGCGACGTACTCGCCCTGCGGGATGTAGATCACCCGCGTGACGGCGAACAGCAGCACGATCGCCAGCGCCATCAGCGCGTAGATGGCGCCGTTGGTCAGGCCATCGAGCAGCAGGATGCTGGCGATCGTGAGGTCCATGCGGGCGGGTCCGTCGCGTTGCCGACGCTGCGCTTCTTCTTATTGCTCGAGCTTCCAGTCGCCGTCGACGACCTTCATGATCACGCCGGCGTCGGGGTGAAAGCCCCAGTGGTTGTCGGGCGTGTAGTCGAGCTCACCGTGCGACAGCGCCATGCTCGGGATCGACTCCAGCGCTTCCTTCAGTGCCGCGCGGAACTCGGGCGTTCCGGGCTGCCCCTTCTTCAGGGCGACCGGTACCGCCTGCTCGAGCAGCAGGAAGCCGTCCCAGGCGTGCGCGCCGAACTGGTTGCGCATGCCGGCGCCGTAGGCCTTGTCGTAGGCGGCGACGAACTTCATGCCCTCTGCCTTCGCCGGATGCTCGGCGGGCAACTGCTCGACGACGACGACCGGGCCGGTGACGACGAAGGTGCCCTCGACCGCCTTGCCGCCGACGCGCATCAGGTCGCGCGTGGCTGCGGCGTGCGTCTGGTAGAACTTGCCCTTGAAGCCGCGCTCGACCAGCCCGAGCTGCGGCATCGCGGCGCCGCTGCCCGAGGCGACGACGAGCATCGCGTCGGGGTTCGTCCCGACCAGCTTCAGCGCCTGTCCGGTCACGCTCGTGTCGGTGCGCTGGAAGCGCTCGGCACCGGTGAGCTTGATGCCGGCCTTCTCGAGGCGGGGCTTGAGCTCGTTCAGCCACGACTCGCCGTAGGCGTCGGTGTAGCCGAGGAAGCCGACCGACTTCACGCCGTTCTTCTGCATGTGCGCGACGATCGCGTTGGCCATCACGCCGTTCGACTGCGGCAGCCGGAAGCTCCATTCGTCCTTGCCGGGAGCGAGCGGGTGCGGCGACAACGACATCTGCGGCGTCTTCGATTCGTTGGCAACCTCGGCGATCGCCACGGCCACCGGCGTGGCGCCCGAGCCGATCAGCACGTCGGCTTTCTCTTCGGTGACGAGCCGACGCGCGGCCTGCACGCCCTTCGTGGGATCGGTGGCGTCGTCGAGAATGATCACGTTGAGCTTCTGGCCGGCGATTTCCGACGGCCACAGCTTGACGCCGTTCTGCATCGGGATGCCCAGGCCCGAGGCCGGGCCGGTGAGCGGTACGACGACGCCGACGGTGATGTCGGCAAGCGCCATCGTCGATGCGCCGAGCGCGAGCGCGGCGATCAGGGCTTTGGTGCGGGTCATCTGCGGGGTCTCCTCTTGGGTCGCAGCGGGGTGGGAAGGGTGCAGCCGATCGGCGTGTGCGTTGCGTGAGAGGTCGATGCGCTCAGCGCGCGGGCGTCGGCTTGATGATTCCTTCGGCGGTCTCGTCGTGCAGCGCCTGCACCAGCGCATCGCGCCGGCGCAGCACCACGCGCTGGTTGATCGAACCCTTGTCGGTGATCTCGCCGCTGTCGATCGACGGCGGCTCGGCGAGCAGCAGCAGGCGCGCGATGCGCGTGGCGCTGCCGGCAGACTGCGCGGCGACCGCATCGAGCAGCCTGCGGAAATACGCGACGACCGGCTCGCTCGCCAGCACCTGCGCGAGCGGCGCATCGGCAGGCAGCCCGGCCAGCTCGCGCACGCGCGGTGTCGGGAAGATCAGCGCACCGACGTCGTTGCGGTTCAGGCCGGTGAGGACGGCGTCCTGCACGCAGGGTGCGCCGAGCGCGATGATGCGCGTGCGCAGCGGCCCGACGCTGACGAAGGTTCCGCTGGAGAGCTTGAAGTCCTCGGCCACGCGGCCGTCGAAGCGCAGCCCCTTGTGCCGATCGTGCTCGTCGATCCACTGGACGGCATCGCCGGTGCAGAAGAACCCCTCGTCGTCGAAGGCCTCCTGCGTCTCCTGCGGCCCGCGCCAGTAGCCGGGCGTGATGCTCGGCCCGCGGTAGCGCGCCTCGATCTTGTCGCCGATCGGCGCGAGCTTCAGCTCCACTCCGGGGGCGGGTATGCCGAGGTCGCCGGCACGCACCTGCGGGCTGGTGACGAACAGCGCGAAGGGGCTCGATTCGGTCATGCCCAGGCCCGTCGCCATCACGATGCGCTCGCCGATTTCCTGCTCCTGCACGCTGTGCAGCGCATCCCACACCGGTTGCGCCAGCCCGGCTCCGGCATAGAAGAACATCCGCACGCGCGACAGCAGGTTGCGACGCAGCGCGGCATCGTCCTTCATTGCCTGCGCGATCGCCTCGAAGCCGAGCGGCACGTTGAAGTAGACGGTGGGCGCGACCTCGCGCAGGTTGCGCAGCGTCTCGCCGATGCCCGCGGGGGTCGGCCGACCATCGTCGATGTAGAGCGTGCCGCCGTTGTACAGCGTGAGACCGAAGTTGTGGTTGCCGCCGAAGGTGTGATTCCACGGCAGCCAGTCGACGAGCACCGGCGGCTCTTCGGCGAGCACCGGCATCGACTGGCGCATCTGCTGCTGGTTCGCGCACCACATGCGGTGCGTGTTGATCACCGCCTTCGGATCGCGCGTGGAGCCCGACGTGAAGAGGAACTTCGCGATCGTGTCGGGGCCGGTGGCGGCGATCGCAGCGTCGACCGCTTCGTTCGGCGTCGCCGCGGCGAGCGCCTCGAAGCTCGTCGTACGGCGTCCGGCGAAGGCTTTCCCGTCGCGCTCGAGCGTGACGAGCTCGATGTCGCCGGGGACGGCCGCCTCGACCGCCCGCCCGAATCGCGCTGCCTCGCCTGCGAGGACGAGCCCCGGCGTGAGCGTCGTCATCGTGTGGCGCAGCTTGCCGAAGTCGCGGCTCATCAGCGAGTAGGCCGGAGACACCGGACACCACGGGATGCCGGCGAGCAGGCAGCCGAGCGAGAGCAGCGCGTGCTCGATGCCGTTCTCGTTGAGAATCGCGACCGGCCGCTCGGCGTCGAGTCCGCGGTCGATCAGCGAGCGGGCGATCGAGCGGGCGCGCGCGAGCGCTTCGCCGTAGGTGATCGTCTCCCAGTCGCCGGTGCGCGCGTCGCCGACTCGCTGTCGCCGTGCGAGGAAGACGCGATCGGGGAAGGCCTGCGCGACTTCGAGCAGCCGATCGGTGAGGCGCGGCGGGTAGGCCGCGAGCGGCTGCTCGGAGCGCACGATGCGCGAGCCGTCGGCGCGCTCGTCGATGGCGACGCGCGTGACGCCGAAGGCCAGCGGGCGATAGCGTGGTGCTGCGCCGGACGTATCGCCGTGCGGGGAAGACGTGTTGCTCATATCTCCGTCCGTCTCCGCTCTGTGGCGGCTTTCCGGGTGGGTGCCTGAAGGGCACGACCGACAAGGTTATCGAGTATATCCATTTGTACCGACGCAACAAGTACGGGCTTGCCCGGGTGATAGCGTGACGGGAAATGAGCACGCCCCGCCTCGAATCCGACGCCGAGTCGTTCCTGGATATCCAGGACCGCACGTTCTGGCTGCTCGTCGTCGCGGTCACGGTCGCGTTCTTCTGGATCCTGTGGCCGTTCTACGGCGCAGTGTTCTGGGCGACGATCGTCGCGGTTCTGTTCGCGCCCGTGCAGCGCAGGCTGGTGCGTGCCTTCCGCGGCCGGCGCAACCTCGCCGCACTCGCCACGCTGGTGCTCGTGCTGGTCGTCGTCATCCTGCCGCTGGCGTGGATCGGCGCGATGATCACGCAGGAGGCGGCCAGCCTGTATGCGCGCATCCAGGAAGGCGAGGTGCGCCCGGGAACCTGGTTCCGCGCGATGCTCGATGCGGTGCCGCCGTGGATCACCTCGCTGCTCGATCGTTTCAACCTCACCAGCGTCGCGGACGTGCAGGAGCGCTTCGCCGCGGGTCTGCAGCGCGCGGTGCAGTTCATCGTCCAGCAGGGCGTGAACATCGGGCAGGGCACCTTCCAGTTCGTCATCGCGTTCTTCGTGATGCTGTACCTGCTGTTCTTCCTGCTGCGCGACGGCGATCGCCTGGTGCGCCGCATCCGCTTCGCGCTGCCGCTGCAGCCCGACCTGAAGGACCAGTTCGGCGAGAAGTTCACGACGGTCGTGCGCGCGACCGTGAAGGGGAATATCGTCATCGCCGTGCTGCAGGGCGCGCTCGGCGGTCTTGCGTTCTGGGTGCTCGGCATCCCCGGCGCGGTGTTGTGGGGCGTGGCGATGGCGATCCTGTCGCTGTTGCCTGCCGTCGGCGCGGCGCTGATCTGGTTGCCGGTGGCGCTGTACCTGATCGGCTCGGGTTCGCTGTGGCAGGGGATCGGGCTGATCGCGTTCGGCGTGCTCGTGATCGGGCTGGTCGACAACCTCGTGCGCCCGATCCTCGTCGGCAAGGACACGAAGATGCCCGACTACATCGTGCTGATCTCCACGCTCGGCGGTATTGCGATGTTCGGCATCAACGGTTTCGTGATCGGGCCGGTGATCGCGGCGCTGTTCATGGCGGCGTGGGATATCGTCGCCGCGTCGCGGGCTCCGCTGGGGCTCGAATCGCCGCCGCCGCCGCCCGGCACTGATCCACACGAATCCCTGTAGCCGCCTGTCGGACTTTCGTGTAAAAGGCCCGGGCGCGGGGGAGAGTTCCCACAGGCTCGCACAGGAGAATTGCAATGCTCAAGCAGCTCGTATTCGCTGGCGCCGTGCTCGCGGCGTTCGGTGTCGCACCCGTCCAGGCCCAGCAGAAATGCACGACGACGATCGGCAGCGTGATGTCGCTCACCGGCTCGCTCGGCGCACTCGGCCAGGAGATCGCCAAGGGTGCGCAACTGGCCATCGCGGACCTGAACGCCGCGGGCGGCGTCAATAATTGCCAGCTCGAGCTGTCGCTGCTCGACGACCAGACGAGTCCGTCGGTGGGCGTCGATGCGGCGCGCAGGCTGGTCGACGTGCAACGGGTGCCGGCAATCGTCGGCGCGCTCTCGAGCGGTGTGAGTGCGGCCATTCTCACGTCGGTGACGGCCGGCAGCAGCATCGTGCAAATTTCGCCGTCGTCGACGTCGCCGAGCTTCACCGAGCTCGCCGAGCAGGGCAAGACGCACGGCTACTGGTTCCGCACCTGCCCGTCCGACGCGCTGCAGGGCGTGGCGATGGCCAAGCTCGCCACCGACGCCGGCATCAAGAACGTGGCGGTGCTGTACCTGAACAACGCCTACGGCCAGGGCCTGAGCCGGGAATTCATCGCGGCCTTCGAGAAGGCCGGCGGCTCGATCACGCAGAACGTCGTCTACAACCCGAGCCAGGCGTCGTATCGCTCCGAAGTCAGCAAGGCGATGAATCCGAAGCCCGACGCGCTGTTCCTGATCGGCTATCCGGGCGACGGCACGACGATCGCGCGCGAGTGGATCGGCGCCGGCGGTCCGCAGCGCTTCCTGCTGCCCGACGGCCTGCAGTCGCAGGACTTCGCCAACGACGTAGGCGGGCAGTACCTGAAGGATGTGCTCGGCACCGCCGCCGGTTCCGTGGAGACTCCGTCGCTCGAGCTTTTCCGGAAGGAATACCAGGCGAAATTCGGCGAGCTGCCGGCGCAGCCGTACATCACCAACGCCTATGACGCGACGGTGCTGATCGGCCTGGCGATGGCGCAGTCGAAGAAGAACGAGGCGACCGCGATTCGCGACGCGATCCGCCGGGTCACCGATCCGAAGGGCGAGAAGATCTACGCCGGCGTCGACTCCCTGAAGAAAGGGCTGCAGATGGCGGCCGAGGGCAAGCCGATCCAGTACATCGGTGCATCGGGCCCGCTGCAGTTCGACGGGAACGGCGACATCGATGCGCCGATGGTCGTCTGGGCCGTGAAGGACGGCAAGGTGACGCCGACGGGCATGGTCACGGTCGAGGAGATCCGGCAACTGCGTTCGGGCTCGAAGTAACCCCCGCCGATGCTCGAAGTCGGGCAACTCGTCAAGGAGTTCGGCGGACTGCGCGCAGTCGATGACGTCTCGTTCACGCTGCGCGCGAACACGATCACCGGCCTGATCGGGCCGAACGGCGCCGGCAAGACGACGCTCTTCAACACGATCGCCGGCGTGCACCGACCCGACTCCGGGACGATCTCGTTCCAGGGGCGCCGCATCGACGGGCTCGCGCCGTACCGCATCTTCGACGAGGGGCTGGTCCGCACGTTCCAGATCCCTCGTCCGTTCGCCGGCATGACGGTGCTGGAGAACTGCATGATGGTGCCGCAGCACCAGGCGGGCGAGCGCTTCTGGAACAACTGGTTCGCCCGTGCCCGCGTGCGCGAGGAGGAGCGGGCGGTGCGCGAGCGCGCGCGCGAGGTGCTCGATTTCGTCGGGCTGCTGCGGCTGTCGGGTGAGTTCGCGCGCAACCTCTCGGGCGGCCAGCAGAAGCTGCTCGAGCTCGCGCGCGTGCTGATGTCGGAGCCGAAGCTGGTGCTGCTCGACGAGCCGGGCGCCGGCGTGAACCCGACGCTGCTGGCGACGATCGTCGACAAGCTGCGCGCGCTGCACGATCGCGGGATCACGTTCCTCGTGATCGAGCACAACATGGACCTGATCATGAACCTGTGCGATCCGATCCTCGTGATGGCGCAGGGCAAGCTGCTGCTCGAAGGGCCGCCGCAGGTGGTGCGCAGCGATTCGCGCGTGCTCGAGGCGTACCTGGGCGGGGTGCCTTCGTGAGCGAGATCGGGCGGAACGTGGGCGTTCCCGCCCTCGTCGTGCGCGATGTCGTCGCCGGCTACATCCCGGAGGTCGACATCCTGCGCGGCGTCGGGCTCGAGGTGCGCGAACGCGAGATCGTCACCGTGCTCGGGCCCAACGGCGCCGGCAAGTCGACGCTGATGAAGGCGATCGCGGGGCTCGTGCCGGTGCGTTCGGGGTCGATCCGCATGTTCGATGACGACCTGCTCGGCGTGCCCGCGCACCGGATGGTTTCGCGCGGCCTCGCCTATGTTCCGCAGACGGGCAACGTCTTCGCGCGCCTTACGGTGCAGGAGAACCTGGAGATCGGCGCAGCGGCGCGCGGCGTGCGCGACGGCGTCGACGACGATCTCGATCGCATGTACACGCTCTTTCCCCGGCTCGGTGAGCGGCGCCGCCAGGCGGCCGGAACGCTCTCCGGCGGCGAGCGACAGATGGTTGCGGTCGCGCGTGCGCTGATGTCGCGTCCGCGCGTGCTGATGCTCGACGAGCCCTCGGCCGGACTGTCGCCGCTGCTGGTCGGCATCGTCTTCTCGAAGGTGCGCGAGGTACGCGACCTCGGGCTCACGATCCTCGTCGTCGAGCAGAACGCGCGTGCGGCGCTGGCGATCTCCGATCGCGGCTACGTGCTCGCCGAGGGGCGCGACCGCATCGAAGGCGAGGCGCGCGCGCTGCTCGAGAACCCGGAGGTGGGCGCGCTGTATCTCGGCGCGCGGCAGGCGCTCGCATGATCCAGTACTTCGCCGACGGCATCATCGCCGGCGCGACGCTCGCGCTCGGCGCAATCGGGCTCACGCTCACCTACAACATCCTGCGCTTCGCAAACTTCGCGCACGGCGAGTTCCTCACCTTCGGCGCGTATTTCGCGCTCGTTTTCGCGGTGTTCTTCGCGAGTGCCACCACGATCGGACCGCTGACCTTCGGCTGGGGCTTTCTCGTGGCGGTGGCGATCGCCGTCGTGCTTACGGCGCTGCTCGCGCTCGTGCTCGACTGGCTGCTGTTTCGTCCGCTGCGCGTGAGCGACGTGACCGTGACGCTCGTCATCGCCTCGTTCGGCGCGTCGCTGATGCTGCGCAACGTCGTCGTCTTCGTCTGGGGTTCGCGCCCCGAGTACTACTCGCGCAACATCGCCGTCTCCAGCGAAATCTTTCCCGGCGTGCGCATGAGCGGCGACGAGATCTTCGTCGTTGCGCTCACCGCGCTGCTGATGCTCGCGCTGCACCTGTTCCTCACGCGCACCTCGCTCGGCCGTTCGATGCGTGCGGTGTCCGACGATCCGACGCTCGCCCGCGTCGCCGGCATCGACGTGCGCGCGGTGATCCGCTGGACGTGGATCATCGGTGCCGGCCTCGCGTCGGTGGCCGGCATCCTGTTCGGCCTCACCGTGCAGATCTCCTCGGAGATGGGCTTCAACCTGATCCTGCCGATGTTCGCCGCGGCGATCCTCGGCGGCATCGGCAGCATCTACGGAGCGGTGCTCGGCGGGCTCATCATCGGGCTCGCGCAGGAGATGTCGGTTCCGCTGATCGGTTCCGCGTACAAGCCGGCAGTGGCATTCCTGCTGATGTTCGCGATCCTGCTCGTCTATCCGAAGGGCATTTTCGGAGATCGCAGTTGAACGGCCTTCGACGAAGCCGGTGAGCGGCATGGTCTCGTATCTCGTCTTCTTTTTCGCCCAGGCGTCGATCTTCGCGATCGTCTGCCTCGGGCTGAACCTGCAGTGGGGCTACACGGGCCTCTTCAACATCGGGGTCGCCGGCTTCTTCCTCGTCGGCGCCTACAGCTTCGCGATCCTCTGCGGGCCCGAGTACCTGATGCAACTGGGCGGCTTCGAGCTGCCGTACCTGGTCGGGCTGATCGGTGCGCTGCTCGCTTCGGGCATCGTCGCCTTCATCGTCGGCATCCCCACGCTGCGATTGCGCGAGGACTACCTGGCGATCGTGACGATCGGCATCGCGACGACGCTGCAGCTCGTTGCGCTGAACGCGCAGTGGCTCACCGGCGGCAGCCAGGGCGCGGCGAGCATTCCGCGGCCGCTGCCCGGGCTCTTCGACACCGTGCTCGGGCGAAACGTACTGATGCTTTCGCTCGCGCTCGTCGTCATGCTGCTCGTCTATGCCGGTCTGGAGGCGATGGTCCGCTCGCCATGGGGCCGGGTGCTCAAGGCGATCCGCGAGGACGAAACCGCCGCGTCGTCGCTCGGCAAGAACGCCTTCGGCTACCGGCTGCAGGCTTTCGTGATCGGCTCGTCGATCATGGGGCTGGGGGGCGCGCTCTATGCGAGCTTCATCGGCTTCGTCAGCCCGCAGGATTTCATGCCGATCCTCACGTTCCAGATCTGGACGATGCTGATCGTCGGCGGCAGCGGCAACAACCGCGGCGCCGTGCTCGGTGCGATCGTCATGTGGGCGGTGTGGACGCTCAGCGGCACCATTGCGCAGCAGGTGCTGCCCGCCAACCTGCAGGTGAAGGGCGGAGCGGCGCAGGTGATCCTGATCGGGCTCGTGCTGATGGTGACGCTCGTCTTCCGCC
>CAZIDY010000053.1:0-16839 GCA_964538505.1 uncultured Limnobacter sp.
TAGAACTCGCCGTTCTCGAACAGGAACTCGAAGGTGCCGGCGCCGCGATAGCCGATCCTGCGACAGGCATCGGCGCAGCGCTGTGCGATGCGGTCGATCGCCCGACGCGGGATGCCGGGGGCGGGGGCTTCCTCGATGATCTTCTGGTGCCGGCGCTGCATCGAGCAGTCGCGCTCGCCCAGGTGCACGGCGTTGCGGTGCTCGTCGGCAAGCACCTGGATCTCGACGTGCCGCGGGTTCTCGAGGAACTTCTCGAGATAGACGTTCGGGTTGTTGAAGGCGGCCTGCGCTTCGTTGCGCGTCATCGCCACGGCTCCGAGCAGCGCTGCTTCGGTGTGCACGACGCGCATGCCACGGCCGCCGCCGCCGCCGGCGGCCTTGATGATGACCGGATAGCCGACCGCACGCGCGATGCGCAGGATCTCCTTCGGCTCTTCGGGCAATGCGCCGTCGGAACCCGGCACCACCGGCACGCCGGCTTTCTTCATCGCCTCCTTCGCCGACACCTTGTCGCCCATCATCCGGATCGACTCGGGTCGCGGGCCGATGAAGACGAAACCGCTCTTCTCGACGCGCTCGGCGAAGTCGGCGTTCTCCGCCAGGAAGCCGTAGCCGGGGTGGATCGCCTCGGCGTCGGTGACCTCGGCCGCGCTGATGATCGCCGGCACGTTCAGGTAGCTGTCGCGCGACGGCGGTGGCCCGATGCAGACCGATTCGTCGGCGAGCTTGACGTACTTCGCCTCGGTGTCGGCCTGCGAATGCACGACGACCGTCTTGATGCCCAGTTCCCGGCACGCGCGCTGGATGCGCAGCGCGATCTCGCCCCGGTTGGCGATCAGCAGCTTCTCGAACATCAGCGCGCGGGCTTTCTCATTCGATGACGAACAGCGGCTGGCCGAACTCCACCGGCGATCCGTTGTCGGCGAGCACGGCCTTGATCGTGCCGCTCTTGTCGGCCTCGATCTCGTTCATCAGCTTCATCGCCTCGATGATGCACAGCGTGTCGCCTTCGGAAACTTCGCTGCCGACCGACACGAACGGGTCGGCGCCCGGCTGCGCCGAGCGATAGAAGGTGCCGACCATCGGCGAGCGCACCAGGTGGCCGGGCGGCGGCGGTGGTGTTTCGGGAGCGGCCGGTGCGGCCCCGGCGCCGGGCGCGCCGCTGATCGTCGACGGGGTGACGATCGGCACCGGCGCGGCCGCAGCCGCGGGCTGCGCCGGCGGCACCATCATCACCGGAGGGGCGTTCTTCACGATGCGCACCTTGCCGTCGCCCTCGGTGATCTCCAGCTCGGAGATGCCCGATTCGGAAACGAGATCGATCAGTGTCTTCAGCTTTCGCAGGTCCATGTCGGTTTCAGCCTTTGCGCGTACGCCTTGCGCCGGCGGCTTCCATTGGGGAAGCGGGCGCGGACGTGCGCAGCGATTCGATCGCCGCCTGCATCGCGAGTCGGTAGCCGAGCGGGCCGAGACCCACGACGACGCCGGCGGCGAGGTCGGAGAAGTACGAGTGGCGCCGGAACGACTCCCGGCGGTGGATGTTCGACAGGTGCACCTCGATGAACGGGACTGCGACCGCGGCGAGCGCGTCGCGCAGCGCGACGCTGGTGTGCGTGAACGCCGCCGGGTTGATCACGATGAAGGCCACCTCGCGCTCGCGCGCCTGCTGTACGCGATCTACCAGTGCGCCCTCGTGGTTCGACTGGAAGCTCTCGAAGCGATGACCGTGCTCGGTGCAGAGCTGCGCCAGTCCGGCGTCGATCTGTTCGAGTCGGGTCGACCCGTACACCTCCGGCTCGCGCGTGCCCAGCAGGTTCAGGTTGGGGCCATGCAGTGCCCAGAGCAGTTTCGGAGACGGGGTCAAGCGGACACGAGGCGAGGTTTTTCGCACTTTTGCATGAAATTGGACGCCTTTATACGCCTGTTGGGCGATGAACGCCAGCGACCCGTTTCGAAGAGATGTCGGCCGTCAGAGCGTTGCGGCGATCGCTGCGCGAAGGTCGGCGTTGTCGAAGCGACCGAGGATCCGGTGCCGGATTCGGCCTTCGCGGTCGACGACGGCAGTAAAGGGCAGGGCCGCCGACTGGTTGCCGAAACGGCGTGTCAGCTCGCTTCCCCCCGCGCCGGCGACGAGCAACGGGTAACTCATCGGCATTTTCTCGGCGAACTCGCGGATGTTCTTGTCCGAATCGACGCCGATGCCGAGAATCTGCAGCCCGCGATCGGCGTAATCGAGCTGGATGTCGCTCAGCTCGGGCATCTCGCCGATGCACGGCGGACACCAGGTGGCCCAGAAGTTGACGACGAGCGGCTGTCCGCGCCATTCGGCCAGTTGCACCTCGCGGCCGTTCGCATCGGCCATCGTCAGCCCCAGCAGCAGCTCGACCGCCGAGTGATCGGCGGAGTCGAGCGCGTACTGGCGCGACGCGACCCACGCACCGAAGCCGCCGAAACCGAGCGCGAGCGCCGCGCCGGCGATCCAGATGCGTCGGCTCGTATTTGTATTCGCGTTCGTGCTCATGCCGCCTCGCCCAGTCGCTCGAGCAGCGCGCGGCGGTTGCCGCGCTCGGGGCCGGCGTCGCTGCCGCGTGCGCCTTTCAGCGCGCCGCGTAGGTCGTCGTGCCGGTACAGCGACAGCAGCACCGGCGTGTCGGCGATCCAGAAGGTGATCGCTTCGACATCGGGGCCGCCGCGGAAGTGCGGGACCGACGCGACCTCGAAATCGACGCCGCGGTTCAGCAGGTCGATCTGCACGTCTTTCGTGTTGTCGTGGAACAGCTGCAGGTGGATCGGCGCATGCTCGGTGACGATGCCCTTCCAGACGGCGCCCGTCAGGTACGGCTGGAAGGCCTCGAGTAGCCCCATCAGCTCGGCTGCCGCGCGCCGGCGCTGCACGACGCGCTCGGCGTGGCCGTCGTCGAAGAGCTGCAGGTGCTCGAGCAGCGCGGCATCGATCTCTTCGTTGTCGGGCATCGACGCTTTCGCGGCCGCACGCTCGCCGAGCACACGCTGCGCCGCCTTGCGCTTGGCGCTCGCGTAGTCGGTGGCGCCGTCGGCGAGCAGCCGGGCGGCGGCGGCGGCGATCTCCAGTCGCAGGGGATCGGGAAACTCGTTCATTGTCTGTAGAATCCGCAACCGCACATTATCGCCCGATGCACATTCATATCCTCGGCATCTGCGGGACGTTCATGGGCGGCATTGCGGCGATCGCGACCCAGGCCGGCCACCGCGTCACCGGCTGCGATGCCAACGTCTACCCCCCGATGAGCGAGCAGTTGCGCGCGTTGGGCATCGAGCTGATCGAGGGCTACGACGCCGGGCAGCGCTCGCTATCGCCGGACCTCTGGGTCGTCGGCAACGTCGTCTCGCGCGGCAATCCGCTGATGGAAGCGATCCTCGATGCGCGCGATCCCTTCACGTCTGGCCCGCAATGGCTCGCCGAACATGGGTTGGCGCGCAAGTGGGTACTTGCTGTAGCGGGTACGCACGGCAAGACGACCACTGCGTCGATGCTCGCGTGGATCCTCGAGGCGAATGGACGCAGGCCCGGTTTCCTGATCGGCGGCGTTCCGTCCAACTTTCCGGTTTCGGCGCGCCTGGGCGAGGGCGAACTCTTCGTCATCGAGGCCGACGAGTACGACACGGCCTTCTTCGACAAGCGATCGAAGTTTGTTCACTACCGTCCCCGTACGCTGTTGCTGAACAATCTCGAGTTCGATCACGCCGATATCTTCCCGGATCTTGCAGCTATCGAAACCCAATTTCACCATCTGGTGCGAACGGTGGCGCGCTCGGGGCGGATCGTCCACAACGCGATGGAGCCTGCGCTGCAGCGGGTGCTTGCGCGCGGCCTGTGGAGTGAGAGCGAGCGCTTCCTGTCTCCGGATGGCTGGCACCTCGACGCCGTCGAGGACGATGGCGAGGCGAGTGTGTTCGACGTGCATTTCGCTGGACAGCGCCTCGGGCGCTGCCGAGTCGCGCTGGCCGGGGCGCACAACCGGGCGAATGCGCTGGCGGCGATTGCCGCGGCGCGACACGCGGGCGTCGCGCCGGCGGACGCGATCGGCGCGCTCGCCGATTTCGCCGGCGTGCGGCGGCGGCTCGAGACGCGCGGGTCGACCGGCGGCGTTACCGTCGTCGATGATTTCGCGCACCATCCGACTGCGATCGCGATGACGCTCGCCGGGCTGCGCGAGCGTGTCGGCCCGAAGGCGCGAATCCTGGCGGTGCTCGAGCCGCGCTCGAACACCATGAAGCTCGGCACGATGTCGGCGCAGCTGCCGGCGTCGCTCGTCGATGCCGATCTCGTCTATTGCTTTGCGGCGAACCTGGACTGGGACGTCGCTGGAGCGCTGGCGCCACTCGGTGCACGCGCGCGCGTCGAGCGCGAGCTCCCGGCGCTGGTCGATGCGATCGTCGCCGACGCACGCCCGGGCGACTATGTGCTCGCAATGAGCAACGGCGGTTTCGGTGGCATCCATCAGCGGCTGCTCGACGCGCTCGGCGCGGGCGGGCACCACGTCGGCGGACGGCTCATCTACCTGCACGGATTCCGTTCGTCGCCGCAGTCGTTCAAGGCGCGCCTGCTCGCGGAGCGGCTGGTGGCGCGCGGCCGCGGCGACGCCTTCGTCTGCCCGCAGCTGCCGCCGTCGCCGGCAGCGGCTGTCGAGCTCGTGCTGCGCGAGATCGCGCCGGGCTCCGACGACACGCTGGTCGGAAGCTCGCTCGGTGGCTACTACGCGACCTGGCTCGCCGAGCGCACAGGCGCGCGGGCAGTCTTGCTGAACCCGGCGATCGATCCGGCGCGCGATCTCGCGCCCTACGTCGGCGATCTGCGCAGCTACCACGATGATCTGCCGTTGCGTTTCGAGGCCCGCCATCTCGACGAGCTGCGTGCGCTGGAAGCGGGCGCGCTGCGCGATCCGTCGCGCTATCTGCTCGTCGCGGCCAAGGGCGACGAAGTGCTCGACTGGCGCGAGATGGTCGGGCGTTATCCGACGGTTCGCACGAAGCTGCTCGAGGGCGGCGACCACGGATTGACCGATTTCGATGCGCTCGCCGATGAAGTGCTGAGCTTTGGTGGTTTCGGCGGCTTCGGCGCGGCGGGGAACGAACTCAACGAGGGAGAGCGGAAGTGAGGTTGAAGGACAGGATCGCGATCATTACCGGCGCCACCGGCGGCATCGGCATGGCGACGGCACGCAAGTTCGGGGGCGAGGGGGCGGCGGTGGTCGTCGCCGATCTCGACGGTGCGCGCGTCGAGGAAGCGGTCGCGTCGCTCGTCGACAGCGGCGTGCGTGCGATCGGCACCCGCGTAGACGTCACCGATCGCGCGAGCGTCGACGCGATGGTCGCGTCGACGCTCGACGCGTTCGGCCGTGTCGATTGCCTGGTGAACAACGCCGGCATCACGCAGGACGCGCGCCTGGTGAAGATGACCGAGGAGCAGTTCGACCGCGTGATCGACGTGAACCTGAAGGGCGTCTTTCTGTGCGCGCAGGCGGTCGCCGATCCGATGATCCGCCAGGGCTCGGGAGTGATTCTCAACGCGTCGTCGGTGGTCGGTCTGTACGGCAACTTCGGGCAGACGAACTACGCGGCGACCAAGGCCGGCGTGATCGGCTTCACGAAGACCTGGGCGCGCGAGCTCGGGCCGAAGGGCGTACGTTCCATCGTCGTCTGTCCGGGCTTCGTGCGCACGCCGATCCTGGCTTCGATTCCGCCCGCCGTGATGCAGAAGACGATCGACAAGGTGCCGCTCGGGCGGCTCGGTGAGCCCGAGGAGATCGCCAGCGTCTACGCGTTCCTGGCGAGCGACGAGGCGGCGTACATCAACGGTGCCGTGATCGAGGTATCGGGCGGCATCATGCTGTAGCCGAACGGCGCGCCGGCGCGGGTCCCGCGCGGCACCCGCCCTCTATAATCGGCCGGGAACGACGCCCGCAGATGAAGCATCTCCTGTTCGACGACAACGGTGATTTTCGCGCCGGCACGGCGCTGTCCGAGACAGGCGGCAGCCTGCAGGTAGAGACGGCCAGCGGCAAGCGCGCGAAGGTGAAGGCGAGCCACGTGCTGCTGCGCTTCGACGCGCCGGCGCCCGATGCGCTGATTCCCGCTGCGCGCCAGCTCGCTGATTCCATCGACATCGACTTCCTGTGGGAATGCGCACCCCAGGACGAGTTCGGTTTCGAGGAGCTCGCCGACGAATATCACGGCCACCGCTCCGATGCGGTCGAGGCGACCGCACTGCTGCTGAAGCTTCATTCGGCCCCGGTGTATTTTCACCGCAAGGGGCGCGGTCGCTTCCGCGCGGCGCCGCCCGAGGTGCTGCGTTCCGCGCTCGCCACGCTCGAGCGCCGGCGTCGCGAGCAGGAGAGCATCGAGGCGAATGCGCAGGCGATGCGCCGCGGCGAGCTGCCCGAGGAGGTCGCCGTGCAGGCGGCGCAGCTGCTTGCGCGCCCCGATCGCAACTCCGCTGCCTGGAAGTCGCTCGAGCGCGCGCTTTCGCCCGAGCATCCGACCCCCGAGCGGCTGCTGTGCGCGCTCGGCGCCTTCGAGTCGCCGCGCGCGATGCACGTCGCGCGTTTCGAGGCCGAGCATTTTCCGCAGGGCTTCGGTGTCGCGCTGCATGCCGACCCGCTCGCCGAAGCGCGGCGCGCGATCGATGCGTTGCCGCGCGCCGAGGTCGACGCATTCTCGATCGACGATTCCACGACGACCGAGATCGACGACTGCCTGTCGGTGCAGCCGCTCGCCGACGGCGGCTGGCGCATCGGCATCCACGTGGCGGCGCCCGGCGTCGCGATCGAGCACGGCGGCGAGGTCGACGCGCTCGCGCGCGCGCGCATGGCCACCGTCTACCTGCCCGGCGACAAGATCACGATGCTGCCGCAGCCGACGATCGCGGCGTTCTCGCTCGACGCGGGGCGCGAGGTCGCGGCGCTGTCGCTGTACGTGGAGGTCGACGCGAGCGGCGAGCGCATCGTCTCGAAGGCCTCGCGCGTCGAGCGCATCGTCGTCGCCGAGAACCTGCGGCATGACACGGTCGATGCGCGCTTCGACGAAGCGTCGCTCGACACCGCTGCGCCGATCGATCATCCGCGCGCCGACACGATCCGCGTGCTGTGGCGGCTCGCGAAGGCGCTGGGCGCCGAGCGCGAGCGCGTGCGAGGCAAGCCCGAGCCGCGCTTCGCCACCGACTTCAGCTTCTACATCGACCGCGAAAGCGACACCGAGCGCGTGCGGATCGTGCAGCGCAGACGCGATGCGCCGCTCGACCGGATCGTCTCCGAGGCGATGATCCTCGCCAACAGCGAATGGGCGCGCCTGCTGTCGCTCGCACGCGTGCCTGCGGTGTTCCGCTCGCAGCAGGCGGGGCGCGTGCGAACCGCGACGCACGCCGCGCCGCACCAGGGGCTCGGCGTCGCGTACTACATGTGGTCGACGTCGCCGCTGCGCCGCTACGTCGACCTGGTCAACCAGCGCCAGCTGCTCGCGGTGCTGGGCGGGCGCAAGCCGCCGCTCGCCGCGAACGACACCGAGCTGTTCTCGATCGTGTCAGCCTTCGAAGCGCGCTACGGCGCCTGTCTCGAGTTCCAGCAGCGCATGGAGCGCTACTGGTGCCTGCGCTGGATCGTGCAGCAGCAGCTGCGTCGTGCCGACGCGGTCGTCGTGCGCGAAGATCTCGTGCGGCTGGCCGACGCGCCGCTGTACTTCCGGCTCGCCGGAATGCCGGCGCTCGCGCCCGGTCGGCGCATCGTCGTCGAGCTGCTCGCCACCGACGAGATCGACCTGTCGGTGCAGGCCCGCTTCGTCGAGATCGCCACTTCGACGACGACATCCGACGACCTTGCGATCGGCGACGAGGGCGAAAGTGCCGTCGCCGAGCCGGCGCTCTGAGCCGTGAAGCGGATCGCACGCAGCTTCGAGGCGATGGACAGCCGCGGAATCGGCGCGCTGTATCGACGCGATCCGCTCGCCTTCGCGCTCGTCGTGTCGGTGGTGCTGCACGCCTTCGCGCTCGCGCTTCGTTTCACACCGCCCGAGCCGATCAGCTTCGCGCCGATCGATCCGCAGCTCGAGGTGGTGCTGGTCAATGCGAAGACCGAAGCGCGACCGCTCAAGCCCGAGCTGCTCGCGCAGGAGAACCTCGTCGGCGGCGGCGAGCACGAGCAGGGTCGCGCACGCTCGCCGCTGCCTGCGCAGGCGACCGTGCAGGACGGCGACGCACTCGTGCTGCAGCGCCGCCGCGTCGCCGAGCTCGAGGCGCAGCAGCGCGAGCTGCTCGCGCTCGCGCGCGGGCCGCAGTCGTACCTGCAGCAGGAGCAGCCGGTCGAGCCGGCACCGATCGTGCAGGCCGGCCGCGACGCCGACAACGTAGACGCAGCGATTGCGCGGCTGCAGGCGCAGATCGACCGACAGGTTTCCGACTACAACAAGCGACCGAAGCGGCTCACCTACGGTGTGAATGCGACCGGCGTGAGCTATGCGCGCTACGTGGAGGACTGGGCCGATCGCATCGAGCGCATCGGCACCGAACGCTACCCGCGCGAAGCGCGCGGACGCCTGTACGGGTCGCTGATCATCACGGTGGAGATCGACCGCAACGGCGAGGTCGTCGACGTCATCGTCAATCGCCCGTCGAAGCACGAGGTGCTCAACCGCGCGGTGCGCGAGATCGTGAAGGCGGGGGCGCCGTACGAGCGTTTCACGCCGGAGATGGCGCGCGACGGCGACATCCTGCAGATCGTGCGTACCTGGAAGTTCACGAACGACACGCTCGAGACCGCTGCGCTGCAGTCTGGTGAGGAAGTGGCCGAGTCGCCCGTCGGGCCGGAGAAGGCAGCGCAGGCTTCCAACCAACCCGGGAAGTCAGGGTCGGCTTCCGCCAGGACCGCGAAGGCCGTGCAGGCTCCCGCCAAGGCGCCGGCAAAGGGCGGACGCGTGCAGAGTGCTGCCGCCGAGCGCGGTACAAAAACGCGGTGAGCCGACGCTACGCGGTCATCGGCAACCCGGTCGAGCACAGCCGCTCGCCGGCCATCCACCAGCAGTTCGCAACGCAGACCGGCATCGAGCTCGAGTACGGGCGCATCCTGGCGCCGGTCGACGGTTTCGTCGAAGCGGTCGAGCGTTTCCGCGATGCGGGCGGCAGCGGCCTGAACGTGACCGTGCCGTTCAAGGTCGACGCCTTCGAGTGGGCCACCCGGCACAGCGAGCGCGCCGTCGAGGCGGGTGCGGTCAACACGCTGCGCTTCGACGGCAGCGTGGCGCCCGGCGCCCCGGCTTGGGGCGACAACACCGACGGCGCCGGCCTCGTGCGCGACCTGCTCGATCGACAGGGCTTTGCGCTCGCCGGTCGCTCGGTGCTGCTTGTCGGCGCGGGCGGCGCCGCACGCGGCATCGTCGGGCCGCTGCTCGACGCGGGCATCGCGCGACTGGTCGTTACCAACCGCAGCCGCGCGAATGCCGAGCGGCTCGTCGAAGCTTTCGCCGCGCGTGCGGTGCACCCGGTCGTCGTCGGTCTCGATGCGGTCGAGCCGGGCTTCGACCTGATCGTCGAGGCGAGCGGAAGCGGTCTGCGCAACGAGTCGGTTGCACTCGCCGGCGAGGTGCTGGCGGCCGCGTCGCTCGCCTACGATCTCTACTACTCGACGCAGCCCACCGCGTTCGTGCGCCAGGCCCGTGCTGCCGGTTGCGCGCGCGCCTGTGACGGGCTCGGCATGCTCGTCGAGCAGGCCGCCGAATCGTTTCTCGTCTGGCACGGTGTTCGCCCCGAGACCGAGCCCGTGTTTCGCAGGCTGCGCGACACGCCGGGTGCCGGTGCTTCCGCGTCGGGCACGGGTCGCGGCACGCGGCCACCGACCGTCCGATGAAGCGCAAGGCCCGGGCGCGCGCCGCGAAGGGACGGCGCGCGCTGCGCATGTTCGGCTGGGCCGTCACGCTGCTGGTGAGCGCGGTGCTCGCGCTGCAGCTCTGGTACTTCGCGCACGTGCTGTGGTGGAGCCGCTTCGATCCGGATTCGACGCGTTTCATGCGCAGCGAGCTCGCGCGCCTGCAGGAAAACGATCCGAAGCGCACGCTGCGCCACTACTGGGTCGACTACGACCGCATCTCGCCGCACCTGAAGCGCGCGGTGATCGCCGCCGAGGATGCGAACTTCAGCGATCACGACGGCGTCGACTGGCAGGCGATCGAGCGCGCACGCGCGCGCAACCAGAGCCGCGGGCGCATCGTGCTGGGCGGCTCGACGATCACGATGCAGCTGGCGAAGAACCTGTTCCTGTCCGGCAGGCGCAGCTACCTGCGCAAGGTGCAGGAACTCGTCATCGCGTACATGATCGAGACGGCGATGACGAAGCAGCGCATCCTCGAGCTGTACCTGAACGTCGCCGAATGGGGCGTCGGCGTGTTCGGTGCCGAGGCGGGTGCGCGCCATCACTACGGCGTGTCGGCGGCGCAACTCGGCCCCGACCAGGCCGCCCGCATGGCGGCGATGTTGCCGCGTCCGCGCTACTATGACGCCCACCCCGGGTCGGCCGCGCTGGCTCGTCGCGCCGCGGTCGTCGCGCGCTGGATGCGCGCGGTCGATCCCCCCTGAACCTGCAGCAGACCGAACCGATGGCCGAGCACCAGCTCGACGAGGCGGCCGACGCCGCCGTCGATCGATCCGAAGTGCCCCGCGCCGGTGCGCAGCCGCGCGACCCGGAGGAGGCCTCGCGCGCGCTCGCCGCGGTGCAGGAGCTGCTGCGCCTTCACCATTCGGTTGTCGACGCCGCCGCGCGCGACCGCGACGACGAGGACGACACGGCGCACGATGCGCCGGCGCAGGCGCTGATCGACCAGCAGTACCTGCACGACCTCGGCGCGCGGCTGCAGCGACTGCACCCGGCCGACATCGCGTTCGTGCTCGAGGGGCTTCCCTACGAAGACCGCATGCTGGTCTGGGACCTCGTCGACTCCGACCAGGACGGCGAGATCCTGCTCGAGGTTTCCGACTCGGTGCGCGAATCGCTGATCCGCTCGATGGATCGCGACGAGCTGGTCGAGGCGATCGAGACGCTCGATGCCGACGAGATCGCCGAGCTCGCGCCCGACCTGCCGCGCGACGTCGTCGAGGAAGTGCGCCGCGGGCTGACGCAGCAGGAGCGCGAGCAGCTACGCGCGTCGATGTCCTTCCCCGAGGGTTCGGTCGGCGAACTGATGGACTTCGAGGCGATCACGGTGCGCCGCGAGTTCACGCTGGAGATGGTGCTGCGCGAGTTGCGCCGCCTGGGCGAGCTGCCCGACCACACCGACCAGGTCTACGTCGTCGACGAACGCGGCGAGCTGCTCGGGTCGCTGCCGCTCGACCGGCTGCTGGTGAACCAGCCCGAGGTGCAGGTCGAGGACGTGATGCAGCGCGACGTGCTCACGCTGCAGACGCTCGACGACGCCGTCGATGCGGCGCAGGCCTTCGAGCGCTACGACCTCGTCTCGGCGCCGGTGGTCGATCCGGGCAACCGCGTGATCGGCCGCGTGACCGTCGCCGAGGTGCTCGACCTGATCCGCGAGGAGGCCGAGTCGGACATGCTCGCCAAGGCCGGCCTGCGCGAGGAGGAAGACCTGTTCTCCAGCGTCTGGGCGTCGGTGAAGAACCGCTGGCTGTGGCTCGCGCTGAACCTGTGCACGGCCTTCGTCGCGTCGCGCGTGATCGACGCCTTCGAGGGAACGATCGCGCGCGTCGTCGCACTCGCGACGCTGCTGCCGATCGTCGCCGGCATCGCCGGCAACTCGGGCAACCAGACGATGACGCTGATCATCCGCTCGATTGCTCTCGGCCAGGTGAATCCGGGCAATGCGCGCCGGCTGCTCGGCAAGGAACTCGTCATCGCCGTGTTCAACGGCGTCGTCTGGGGCGGCATCGCCGGCGTCTTCGCCTGGCTGCTGTATCGCGACACGCCCTGGGGCGTGCTGCTCGGGCTGACGATGATGCTCGCGATGCTGCTGAACCTCGTCGTCGGCGCCGTGATCGCCTTCGTCGTCCCGCTCACCCTCGAGCGCCTCGGCCGTGACCCCGCCCTCGGCTCGTCGGTGCTGCTGACCTTCAGCACCGACAGCATGGGTTTCCTGATCTTCCTCGGCCTGGCAACACTCCTCTTCCGGTGAACGCCCGGTTACGAGCGCCGCGAGTGTTCTGCGTTCGTCCGTATGAAGGAGAGCTTTTGAAGATCATCGAGCGCAAAACACGGGCGTAGTGAACGACCGCGCCCGCGCCGCGATGTCCTGCGTCTCGAGTGCAGCCCCGTGCGCGCTGCCGCCGTCGTACTCCACGCCGTTGGCGTCGAGCAGGGCCTTCAGCGGCTCGAGCTTCACTGCGAAGTTGATGTTCTGCGGGATGTCGCCCGTCATCTGCGCGACGCGCAATGCGTTGAGCTTCGCGACGACGACGCCGACGACGAGCCCGCGCCGGTCGAGCAGCGGTCCGCCGCTGTTGCCGGGCTGCACCGGAACGTCGATCTGCAGGTGGCCGGGGTGGTCGCGCAGCCCGCCGAGCGCCGATACCATTCCGGCGCCGAGCTGGCCCGACGACGACAGTACGCCCTGCAGCGGATAGCCGTACGTGAGTACCGCCTCGCCCTGCATCGCATCGGGGGCGACGCGCAGCCGCGCGAAGTCGACGACGCTCGGTCCCTTGAGCAGCGCGAGGTCGTTCTTCTCGTCGGCAGCGACGAGCTCGAGCGGCGTGCCGTCGCCGCGCGCGATCCGCGCACAGTCGTCGACGACGTGGTGGTTCGTGACCAGGTGCCCGTCGTTCGTCACGTAGAAGCCGGTGCCGCTGGAGACGCGCATCCGCTTCGTGGGTGCCTTGCTCGCGCGATCGTCGGGCGACGCCGAACGTGGCGAAGGAAGTGGTGCGGGCAGCGTGTTGCTGCCGCGGTCGAGCAGCGAGCCGGGGACCGGCGTCGGCGCGTCGGGCAGACCCTGCGCGAGGGCTGGCGCAGGCGTCGTGAACGCTACGGTGAGCAGCAGCGCATAGCTGCAGGCAGAGCCGATTCGGACCGCGTTGCCACGGCGAGGACGGGAGGCGGATCGGGTCGCTTCGGTCATCATGTCACTGTAAGCGAGTGCTGCGCGGGTTGTCGGCGACAACCATCACGGGGACGATCCATCAGAGGGTAGCGGTCAGAATAGCCCAGCGAACCGCCCGCGCTGCGTGAAATCCGCCGCAGGTGCGCGGCCTCGGTGGGTCGGTTATGATGCATAACTATTTGTGCCCATCCGGGCAGGGAGAAGCGAGATGAGCGATTCGATCGTGCGCATCGAGGTCGGCGAGCACGGCATTGCCGTTCTCCATGTCAGCAACCCGCCGGTCAATACGATCGACGCCGGCGTGCGCGCTGCCCTCTCGGATGCGCTCGTGCAACTACGCAAGCGCAACGACGTGCGCGCGGCGGTGCTCGCCTGCGAAGGCAGCACCTTCTTCTCGGGCGCCGACATCGGCGAGTTCGGCGGTCCGCCGAAGGAAGAGGAATACCGGACGCTGTTCAACGCGATCGAGAAACTGCCCTATCCGGTCGTCGCCGCGATGCACGGCACCGTGATGGGCGGCGGACTCGAGATCGCGCTCGCCTGCCACTACCGCGTTGCGGCGCCCGGAACGCGTTTCGCGTTGCCCGAGGTCACGCTCGGCATCATCCCCGGCGCCGGCGGCACGCAGCGCATGCCGCGACTGATCGGCGTCGAACGCACGCTCGAGATGGTGTTGTCGGCGCGCCCGGTGGACACCGCGGTTGCGCAGCAATACGGCTTCCTCGACCGCGTGATCGAAGGCGACCTGCTCGCCGGCGCGGTCGATTTCGCACGCTCGCTGGCCGACGAAGGCGGCGAGCCGCGTCGCACCGGGCAGTTGAAGGTCGACCCCGCAACGGCCACCGACGAGATCGTTGCGCGCTTCGTCGAGCAGGCGAACACGCAGTACCGCAACCGGAGCGCGGCGCACACCGCGATCGACGCGATCCGCGCGGCGGCCCGCCTGCCGATCGACGAAGGTCTCGCCTACGAAACGAAGCTCGTCAACGAGGCGAAGGAGACGACCGAGTCGAAGGCGCTCGTGCACGCGTTCTTCGCCGATCGCGAGACGCGCAAGGTGCCCGACATCCCGTCGTCGGCGAAGGCGCGTCCGATCGCGTGCGGCGCGATCATCGGCGCCGGCACGATGGGCGGCGGCATTGCAATCGCCTTCGCGAACGCCGGCATCCCGGTCATCGTGCTCGACACCAGCCGCGACGCGCTCGATCGCGGCATGAAGGGCATCGCGAAGACCTACGACTCGATGGTCCAGCGCGGTCGACTCACCGAAGACGCGAAGGCGAAGCGCATGGCGCTGATCAGCGGCGTGCTCGAGTACGAAGCGCTTGCCGATGCCGACGTCGTCATCGAGGCGGTGTTCGAGGATCTGTCGCTCAAGCGGAAGATCTTCGCGAAGCTCGACGAGGTCATGAAGCCGGGTGCGGTGCTCGCGACGAATACGTCGACGCTCGACATCGACGAGATCGCCGCAGCGACGAAGCGTCCCGCCGACGTCATCGGCCTGCATTTCTTTTCGCCGGCGAACGTGATGCCGCTCCTCGAGGTCGTCCGCACGAACGACACCTCGGCCGAGGTGATCCGCACGGCGCTCGAGCTCGCGAAGCGCCTGCGCAAGACGCCGGTGCTTGCGCGCGTCTGCTACGGCTTCATCGGCAACCGGATGATGGAAGGCTACGCGCGCGAAGCCGAGCGCATGGTGCTCGAAGGCGCTACGCCCCGCCAGGTGGATTCCGCGCTCGAGAACTGGGGAATGGCGATGGGCATCCTCGCCGTCTTCGACATGGCCGGCGTCGATGTAGGCGTCAACGTGCATCGCGCGAACGCCGACAAGTATCCGCCCGACCCGACCTACTACCAGGCCGATTTTGCGCTGCACGAAGCGGGCCGCCTCGGCCAGAAAACCGGCAAGGGCTATTACCGGTACGAAGGTCGCAAGCGCATCGATGATCCGGAAGCGATCGAGCTGCTGCGTGCGCGCGCGAAGGCGCTCGGTGTCCCGCAGAGCGAGCACAGCGACGACGAGATCCTCGAGCGCTGCCTGTATCCGCTGATGAACGAGGGCTTCCGCATCCTCGGCGAGGGCGTTGCGATGCGCGCCAGCGATATCGACGTCGTCTGGACCGCCGGCTACGGCTTTCCCCGCTATCGCGGCGGCCCGATGTTCCACGCGCAGACGATCGGCCTGCCGACGCTGCTCGAGGGCATCCGCAAGTACCGTGACCGCTTCGGCCCGATGCACTGGGAGCCGGCGCCGCTGCTCGAGGAGCTGGTGGCGAAGGGGAGGACGGTCGCCGATTGGGAGCGCGCGAAGCGGGGGTGATTCGGGACGACGATGAACTCTTTGACCTGAATGACCTGATCTCATATTATTTGGTCATAACGGTCAAGGCAGGGAGTTGTCGTGTCCAGAACCCCCGTGAACCCGTTTTCGGGTGACGTCCTCACCCTCACCGCGTGCGAGTCGAACGACGAAGATGCCGATGCGGCCGGTCGCACCTTCGTGCTCGAAGTCCGTGACGAAGCCGCCTCCGATGTCCTGCGCGCGTCCGTCCCCGTGCTGGATCGTCTGCTCGTCGAGAAAGCCGCCGAAGTACGCGAGCAGCGCATGGAGGAGATGGTCGACTTCCTGACCGCGCAGCTGCTGGCGCCCAGTCCGGTCGAGGCCGAGATGGCGCAGCGCCTGGCAACGCGTCACGCCCGGATCCTCAATGAGTTCGGCTTCTACACGGCGGAGGAGCTTGCGCGCGTGAACCGCTCGCAGGCCGCAGATCCCGCGACGCTGGCCGATAACTGGCGCAAGCGCCGCCGCATTTTTGCGGTTCCGCATCCTCGGAAAAAGCCGCGCTCGCGCGACGTGTATCCCGCCTTTCAGTTCGAGGACCACCAGCCGATCAAGGCCGTGCAGGAAGTGCTCGAGGTATTCGGCGAGCACAAGCGTCCGTGGAAGATCGCGCTGTGGTTCACGTCGAACAACGGATGGTTGCCGCAGAGCGCGCGTCCGGTCGACCTGCTCACCTCGGATCCGCAGGCAGTCGTCGAGGCGGCGCGACGAGACGCCGGCGGGAGCGCGGCTTGAGCTGCCGCGCGCCGGTACCGCCGCTCGACCCGCTGTTCGAGACCTGGCCCGCCGGGCAGGTGATCCACGTCCTGCACGACGTGAAGTGGGCGCCCGAGAGCTTCAATCCGGGCGTCGACGAACGCGGCAACCCGGTGCGTCCGACCCGCTTCGCTCCCATCCGTGATGTCGTCGGGACGTTCGTTCCCTACCTCTACGGCGGCTCGACCCGCGAGTGCGCGATCTTCGAGACGATCTTCCACAACGTCCCGATCGACGCACCGGACAAGTCCGTCGACCTGGCCGACTCGGCGCAACGAGGCCACGGACAGATTCTTCCCCGGCGCGACCTGCGGCTGGTCGATCTCACCACCGACGGCCTGCACCGCCTGCGCGTTCCCAAGGAAGAGCTCATCGCGAGTCCCGCGCGCGACTACGCGCAGACCGCGTCCTGGGCGCAGGCCCTGCATCATCAGTTCGATGACCTCGACGGACTCGTCTGGATGTCGCGCCAGCGCGATCGCGACCGTGCACTCGTGCTATTCGGCGATCGCCTGGGAAGCGGACTCGACGGCACACGCATCGGACCGCCGCTCGCGCGCAACGATGACCTGCGTCAGGCGATTCTCGCCGCCGCGTTGCGCGCCGGGATCGACGCTTCCTAGTTCACTGAAACGGAAGAAACGGCTTTATATCGGCGCGATGGATCGTCGTAC
>CAZIDY010000054.1:0-16403 GCA_964538505.1 uncultured Limnobacter sp.
CGACCTGGTTCGATCGCAGCTCCTTTCGTGTCTTTGAACGCGAAGCCGTATCAGATCCTCGAGCGTTGCCGCGCGGCTGGCTTCGGTCATCGCCGGGAACGCTCAGCGGCGAGCGCGGCGATTCCCGCAACCAGGCACTCGCGTCGTTGCCGGTCCGCCTCCTCGAGCGTCCGAAAACGATAGACGCCTTTGGGAATGAAAGTGGAGCCCGCGCCGCACCGCATCCTCCCCAATAGCCAGGATCAGTATAGGGGCAGGCGACGAGGCGTCGAAGGGGGCAATGGCAAAGGCGAGAGGGGATGCGGGAAACCCGCCCCTTCACGCCGTAGGCCTCTGCTCGAACCGCCCAGAAATCTCCACCAGCTCCGCTGCCACGTCCTCGACGTCGACCCGATCCACCCGCGCCGCACGCGGCCCACGCCTCGCCCACGCAACGAGCGCGTCGACCCCCTGCGCGTCACCGTGAACGAGTGCCTCGACCGTTCCATCGCTGCGGTTGCGCACCCACCCACCCAGCCCGCGCCGGTGCGCCTCGTCGGCGAGCGAGATACGGAAGCCGACGCCCTGCACGAGCCCGGAGATCCGCAAGCGCTTCGTGATCTTCATCGATGCGATGGTCGCGCGCGAACGCGACGCGCGCAACCGACGCCCGCCTCACCCAGCGCACATGCAATTAGAATTGGATGATCACCACCCCACCGAACTACCCTCGATGGAACGCAAGACCGCGCGCCTGACGGTTCTGATCGACCCGGCGAAGAAGAAGGCCTTCGAGACGCTGTGCGCGCGTCAGGACATCACGCCGTCGCAGGTCGTGCGCCAGCTGATCCGCGACTATCTGGCGCAGCACGGCGTCGGCTATAGCACACAGCCCGGCGTATCGAATCCGAAGGTGAAGTAAGGACGATCGTCCGCCGGAGGGTCTCCACAGCAGCCGCAGGCGAAGGCGCTACGAATCCGGCGGCGGCTGCGAGAAGAACTTCCGGGTCGTGCGCAGCACGGCCTGCGCAGTGTCGCTGAGCACGGTCTGGCGACCGACGGTGGTGGTCGGCGAATCGTCGCCGGGAGGCGGACGCGACGCCTCGATCGCGTCGGCCAGATCGTCGAAGAAGTTCTCGCGTCCGACGAGATCGATCAGGCCACCGCGCTCGAGCTTGTTGCGCACGCGCGGGTTCGCTCCGCTGAGCATCACCGTTACGCCGCGGCGGCGCAGGTCGATCACGACCTCCTCGAGCGTCTGCAGCCCGGTCTCGTCAATGAACGGCACCCAGCCCAGGCGCACGATCAGCACGCGCGGGTCGGTGCGCGTGGTGGCCAGCGCACGCTCGAAGTTCTCGGCCGCGCCGAAGAAGAACGGCCCGTCGATCGAATAGACGAGCACCCCGGGCGGCAGTTGCTGGAAGCCGCGGTGCGCGAACTCCTGGTGCAGCTCCTGGTGCGTGACGTTCTGCACCTCGACGCTCGACGCCATCCGGCGCATGAAATGCAGCGTCGCCAGGATGACCCCGATGTTCACTGCGACGACGAGGTCGGCGAACACGGTGAGCCCGAAGGTGACGAGCAGGATGACGACGTCGGCAGTCGGCGCGCGGCGCACCATCTTCGCGAAGTGCTTCACCTCGCTCATGTTCCACGCGACGATGAACAGGATCGCGGCGAGCGCGGCGAGCGGCACGTGCACCGCCAGCGGCGCGAGCACGAGTACGATCGCCAGCAGCGTGAGCGCGTGCACGATACCCGCGATCGGGCTCGTGCCGCCGTTGCGGATGTTCGTTGCCGTGCGCGCGATTGCGCCGGTGGCGGCGAAGCCGCCGAACAGCGGCGCGGCAAGGTTGGCGATGCCCTGCCCGACCAGCTCCTGGTTCGAGTCGTGCCGCGTGCCCGCCATGCCGTCGGCGACCACCGCCGACAGCAGCGACTCGATCGCACCGAGCATCGCGATGGTGAACGCCGGGCCGATCAGCTCGATCATCCGCGCCGCGGTGATCTCGGGCAGGCGCAACTCGGGCAGGCCGAGCGGGATGCCGCCGAAGGCGCTGCCGATCGTGATGACGCCGTCGAAGCGGAACACCGCCTGCACGAGCGTGGCGAAGACGAGCGCGATCAGCGGCCCCGGCACGCGCGCGAGCCGGGGAATGCGATTGCCGAAGATCACGAGCGCGAGCGACGCGATCGACAGCAGCGTCGTCGCGATGTGCAGTTCCGGCAGCGACTGCAGCAGGTGCCACAGCTTCTCGTGGAAGTGATCGCCTTCCACCGGCGGCAACCCGAAGAAGTCCTTCCACTGCCCGACGAAAATGATGACGGCGATCCCCGAGGTGAAGCCGACGATGACCGGATCGGGGATGAACTTGATGATCGCACCCATGCGCGCGACACCGAGCAGCAACAGCATCGCGCCGGCCATCATCGTCGCGATCTGCAGGCCGTCGATTCCGTAGCGTGCGGTGATCGCCGCGAGGATCACGATGAACGCGCCGGTAGGGCCGGCGATCTGCACGCGACTGCCGCCGAGCACCGACACGAGGAAGCCGGCGACGATCGACGTATAGATGCCCTGCTCGGGCTTGGCGCCGGAGGCGATCGCGAAAGCCATCGCGAGCGGCAACGCGACGACGCCGACGATCATGCCGGCGACGATGTTCGGGAGCCAGTGCTCGCGGCGCAGTAGGCCGGCCCTGCGCGCTTCGAGCAGTGCGATCATCGGCTTGGGAGTTGCGGGGGGCGGTACAGAGGGATGTGCTTCACATTATAACGTGAGGCACATCGATCGGCGAGCGCCGCCCCGTGCCGCCGGCGTGCTTTTCCGTTACGCGTGCGCCTCACGCATCAGCCGCCAGTAGTCGAGCTTCATCATCAGCGCGGCTCCGGCGACGATCGAGAGAGAAGTCAGCACCGAGCCGACGGCGAGCACCGACAACCCGCTCAGGCCATGCCCGATCGTGCAGCCCAGGGCGGTAACGCCGCCGAAGCCCATCAGCGTGGCACCGAGCACGTGCCGCTTCAGGTCGGCCGCGTCCGGGAAGCTCTCCTCGCGCCAGGTGCGCGTGAGCAGCGCGTAGGCAAGCGAACCCGCGATGATGCCGAGCGCCGTCGCGATGCCGAAGGTGACGTACTTGCTCTGGTCGCTCCAGAACATCAGCAGCTCGAGCGTGTACGCGAAGGGCGCGACCAGCGACAGCGACTCGGGCCGGTTGCCGTTGGTGGCGATGAACGCCTCCTCGAGCGTATCCGGGTGCTCTGCAACGTAGCCGACGTGGCCGGTGACGTACCAGCCGCCGACGATCGTCAGCCCGACGACGATGCCACCGAGCAGCGTGTTCGAATCGCGCGCATGACGGTCGGCGAAGACGAAGACGAGCAGCGCCGCGGCGACAAGCGGCGGCAGCCAGCGCCCCACCGCCTCGGCCGTCAGTCCCCAGCTCGCCGCGACGAGCGTGGGCAGGTCCTGCGTCGTCGACAGGCGCATCGACACCGTGTCGAGGGTGTTCACGCGCCAGACACCGAACAGCCCCTTCAGCGTGACGTACGCGGAAATCGCCAGCACGACGAACACGATGACCGACTTCAGGTTGCCGCCGCCGATGCGGATCAGCGTCTTGCTGGTGCAGCCGGAGGCGAGCGTCATGCCGACACCGAACAGCAGCCCGCCGACCAGGTTCGACAGCCACATCAGGTTCGGGCTCGCGTACAGCGACTTGTGCGTGTCGACGATGCCCTGCGTCTGCATCGCCCAGACGCCGAGCATCGCGACCGCGATCGCGAGCAGCCACATACGCATGCGCGTCCAGTCGCCCATGTGGACGATGTCCGAGACGGCACCCATCGTGCAGAAGTTCGTCTTGTTGCCCACGTAGCCGAACACGGCGCCGAGGGCGAAGCCCAGCCATGCGATCAGTGCCGCCGAGGGCAGTTCCATTTCCATCGGAAAAGACTACCGGGAAAACCTCTCATGATACGGCGAATGCGGCATCGCGCCCGAGACCATGCTGGGCGGCAAGCACCGCCGCTTCGACGCGCGACGCGCAACCGAGCTTGGCGAGAATATGCCGCACGTGCAGCTTGACGGTGTCGGGACTGATGCCGAGCACGCGGGCAATCGCCTTGTTGCTCTGGCCGAGCGCGACCTGCGAGAGGATCTGGCACTCGCGCGCCGTCAGCGATTCGGACATCCGCGCACGCGACACCGTCGTTCGCAGGCGCGGCAGCTTCGCCGTGCGCCCGCGCGCGTTCTCCGCCGGAGCATCGTAGAGCAGCGTGAACTGGCCGAGGGTCTCGCCGCCGTGCTCGAGCGGCAGAACGATGCTCGTGGCCGGCGCCCGGCCCGAGGTGTCGGAAGCCTGCACGCACTCGCATGAAGCGACCTGCTCGGGCTGGCCATTCGACGACGCGATGCACAACGTTCCTGCACGAGCACCCGCCAGCCGCACGACGGTAGCGAGGAATGCATCGAGCATCGCCTGAGAGGAGGTCATCTTCGCTTGCGAAGAGGTCATCCCGATCTCCCTTCCACGCACCGAAGCCGCCGTTGCCGACGCCCGCTGCGCAGTTAGCCGAGGCGCTTCGATCTTACACGCCGAAAAGTCAGGCTTGCCGAGTGTTCGGGGCGCGTGGGTGACTTCCCCGAGCCCGTCGATCGAGGCGCTTTCGCGGCTGCCGCCCTCTTGAGCAACTGGCGTACCAACGCAGAGGAGAACCCGATGCGATGCAGGCTCAGGCCGGCACTTCGCGCACCTCGATCACGTCGGGGTCGTCGGCGTGCTCGACGAGCAGCGTGCGCACACGCTGCTGCCACGCGGCGCGGAAGGTAGCCGTCTCCTCGTCGCTCGCCTCACCGTGCAGGCATCGGCCCATCAGCATCGACGTGCGCGGATCGCCCGCCACGCGCTGCAGGTGCGCGGCGACCTCCACCGGAACGCCTTCGCCATCGAGGCGCCGGAAGCGCATCTCGCCGAAGGCCAGCGGCCGGCCGAAGAACAGTCGCTCGCGTCGACCGTAGCGCCCGGCCAGGCCGGGGAATCCGCTGTCCTCGGTAGCGCCGGTGATGAAGGTCGCGACCGCGGCGACGACGCCGGTGACGCCGGCGTCGCGGGCATCGCGCATCTCGACGCGGATCTCGCCGCGCCGCGGCAACGCGTCACCGTACAGGCTGCGCAGCGCCGCCCGCGTCATCAGGAAAGCCGATGCAACGGTAGGGCACGAATGTCCGGCCATGCGCACGACGTCCTCGTAGCGATAGCGCAATCGACCGCCTTCGGCGGCGCCGAGGAACTCGGCGAGCGGGTCCTCGACATCGAGGACCGGAGCATCGGCAAAGAAGCGCGGAAAGGATTCGGCAGCGGAGGAAGGAGCGGCGGACATGACTCGAAGACCCTGGGTTGCGGGGGGAAGTAAAATAGTAACGCGTTACTTACTTACCCTCTCACTTCCGCCCTCTTCCCCCCGCATGTCGACCCGGGAATCGCCGGTTTCCCTGCGCCCCCGGCGGCGCCTCTCGTCGCAGGCGCGCCGCGCGGAGATCGTCGCCGCGGTCGTCGAGCTCGCGCGCGAGCGCGGACCCGAAGCGATCACGACGCAGGCGATCGCCGACCGTGTCGCGCTCACGCACGGCGCGCTGTTCCGCCATTTCGCCGACAAGGAAGCGATCTGGGGCGCGGTGTTCGACTGGGTGCAGCACGACCTCGGCGCGGCAATCGACGAGGCCTTCGCCAGCGGCGGCGGGCCGGTCGAAATCCTCGAGCGCGTGTTTATCGCGCACGCGCGCTTCGTCGCCCGCTACCCGGGAGCGCCGCGCATCCTCTATCACGCGCTGCAGGACGCCGAGCGCACGCCGACGCACGAACGCGTGCGCACGATGGTCGCCGCCTACACGAAACGCGTCGCCGCCTGCCTGCGCACTGCGCGCGACGCGGGCGAGCTCTCGCCGGCGCTCGACCCGCAGATCGGTGCGACATTCTTCGTCGCAACGCTGCAGGGCCTCGCCGTGCAGCGCTCGCTGCTCGGCGGAGAGAGCGGAATCGTCGATGCGGCGCAGGCGACCTTCGCGCTGCTGCTCGACGGACTGCGCGGGGTGCGCCGATGAACGCCGCCGCACAGAGGGAGCCACTGAGGGGTCCGCTGCGCCGTCATCTCGGCAAGGCGATCTTCGCGCTCGTCGTCGTCGCGATCGCGGCGCTCGCGCTGCCGCGCGCGCTCTTCGGCCCGGTGGTTCCGGTCGTCGCCGTCGTGAAGCGCGACTTCGTCCAGTCGGTGGTCGCCAGCGGCCGTGTACAGACGCCACATCGCGTCGACATCGGCGCGCAGATCACCGCGACCGTCGTCGGCGTTCCGGTCGACGAAGGCCAGGTCGTTCGCGCCGGCGAGGTCCTCGTCGAGCTCGATGCCACCGAACTGAACGCGGCCATGCGTCAGGCCGAGACGGCAGTGGCGCAGGCGCAGGCACAGCTGCGCCAGCTGCACGAGGTGCAGGCGCCGGTCGCCGAACAGAACGTGCGACAGGCACAGGCGACGCTCGATTACGCGCGCAAGCAGCACAGCCGCAACGAGGAGCTGTTCGGCAAGGGCTTCATCGGCCGCGCCGCACTCGACGACTCGCGCAAGAACGTCGAACTCGCCGATGCGCAGCTGCGCGCCGCGCAGCGTCAGCTCGAATCGGCGCTCGCCGGCGGCAGCGAGGTGGCGGTCGCCGAGACGGCGCTCGCGCAGGCGCGCGCCAACGCCGCCGCCGCACGCGCACGGCTATCGTACGCGACCATCGTCGCGCCGGTTGCCGGCACGCTGATCGGGCGCAACGTCGAGCGCGGCGACGTCGTGCAGCCGGGCAAAGTGCTGATGACGCTGTCGCCGGCCGGCGACACGCAGCTCGTCGTGCAGATCGACGAGAAGAACCTCGCGCTGCTCGAGGCGGGACAGCACGCGATCGCATCGGCCGATGCGTATCCGCGCCGGCGTTTCGACGCGACGCTCGCCTACATCAATCCAGGCGTGAACGCGCAGACCGGCGCCGTCGAGGTCAAGCTCGACGTTCCCGATCCGCCGCCCGAGCTGAAACAGGACATGACCGTGTCGGTCGACATCGAAGTCGCACGGCGCGAGGCCGCCGTGCTCGTGCCGAGCGATGCAGTGCACCGGCCCGAGAGCGCGACTCCGTGGGTGCTGCGCGTCGTCGACGGACGTGCGCATCGCCAGCCGGTGCAGATCGGGTTGCGCAGCGGCGGCTGGAGCGAGGTGCTCGACGGGCTCGCGCCCGACGACCTCGTCGTACCGGCGGGCGTGGCGAACGTGTCCGACGGAATGCGCATGCGCGCGCGGGTCGACTCGGCGAGCCCCGAGTGAGCGGCACTTCGGGATCGATGTCAGCGCAGCTGCCGCGCTGGGCGCCCTTCGAATGGATCGTCGCGCTGCGCTTCCTGCGCGAAGGGCGGATGCAGACGGCGTTCATCATCTCCGGCGTTGCGATCGGCGTCAGCGTCATCGTCTTCATGTCGGCGCTGCTGAGCGGCCTGCAGTCGAACTTCATCCGTCGCGTGCTCAGCGCACAGCCGCACATCCAGCTGCTGCCGCCGAAGGAGGTCGCGCGCCCGCAGCGCGATGCTGCCGACGACGGCAGCGTCGAGCACGGCGCGATCGTGCAGCCGCCGCTGCAGCGGCTGCGATCGATCGACCAGTGGCAGGCGATCGCCGAGCAGATCCGCGCGATGCGCGAGGTGGAAGTCGTCTCGCCTGAAGCGACCGGATCGGCGCTCGCCGTGCGCGGCACCGCGAGCCGCGCAATCTCGGCGATCGGCATCGAGCCCGAGCGCTATTTCCGCATCGTCGACATCCCCGGGAAGATGGTGCAGGGGTCGACGCGCCTGGGCGCTACCGACATCCTGATCGGCACCGAGCTGGCGAGCGACCTTGGCGTGGGGGTCGGCGACAAGCTGCGCGTCTCCACCGCGCTCGGTGCCGCCAACACGCTGACGGTGACCGGCATCTTCGACCTCGGCAACAAGGGCGCGAACCAGCGCACCACCTATCTCGCGCTGCACACCGCGCAGAGCCTGCTCGGGCTGCCCGGCGGCGTCACCGGCCTGAACGTCACCGTGAGCGACGTCTACGCGGCCGAACGCATCGCGCAGCGCATCACCGCGGGAACCGGCGTGCAGGCCGACAGCTGGATCCGCACCAACGCGCAGTTCTTCACGGCGATCAACGCACAGCAGGCCTCGAACACGGTGATCCGCCTTTTCGTGGCGCTGTCGGTCGCCTTCGGCATCGCCAGCGTGCTCGTCGTGTCGGTCGTGCAGCGCTCGCGCGAGATCGGCATCCTGCGCGCGATGGGGATCTCGCGCGGGCAGGTGCTGCGGCTGTTCCTGCTGCAGGGCAGCCTGCTCGGGATGTCGGGCTCGCTGGTCGGATCGGCGATCGGCGCGATCGCGCTCGGGCTCTGGCAACACTTCGCGCGCAATGCCGACGGAACGGAGCTCTTTCCGCTCGCCTTCGAGCCGTGGCTGTTCATCGCGGCGCTGGTGCTGGCGACGCTCACCGGGCTCGCCGCCGCGGTCGCGCCGGCGCTGCGCGCCTCGCGACTGGACCCGGTGGTGGCGATCCGTGGCTGAGCCCTTCGAATCCGTCGCCGCGCGCGACGGCGAGCCGATCGTCGTTTCGCTGCGCGGGGTGCGCAAGTCGTTCAACATCGGCACGCTGGTGGAGACCGAGGTGCTGCACGGCATCGATCTCGAGCTGCGCCGCAGCGAGTTCTGCGCGGTGATGGGGCCGTCGGGATCGGGCAAGAGCACGCTGCTGAACATCGTCGGGCTGCTCGATCGGCCGACGAGCGGGACGCTCTCCGTCTGCGGCGAAGAAACGACGAGCCTCGACGATGCCGCGCTCACCCGCCTGCGCGGCCACAGCATCGGCTTCGTCTTCCAGTATCACCACCTGCTGTCGGCGTTCAGCGCAGTGGAGAACGTCGTGCTGCCGATGCTCGGCGCAGCCGGCCGACCCGACGCCGCGATGTACGCGCGCGCCGAAGCGCTGCTCGAGGAGGTCGGTCTCGCCGCGTGGCGCGATCACCCGGCGAACCGGCTCTCGGGCGGCCAGCAGCAGCGTGTCGCGGTAGCGCGCGCGCTTGCGATGAACCCGCCGGTGCTGCTCGCCGACGAGCCGACCGGCAACCTCGACACGAAGAGCGCCGACGCGGTCTTCGACCTGCTGCGACGGGTCAACCGCGACGACGGCACGACGGTGCTCTTCGTTACGCACAACCCGGAGCTCGCCGCGCGCTGCGACAAGACGATTCAGGTGGTCGACGGGCAGATCGTCGGCGCGCGCGGCGGCTGACGACGCTTGCTCAGGAACCGGCGAGCAGTTGCCCGATCAGCGCGCCGACCGCGAGATCCTCGACGCGGCCGAACGCGTGCATGCGGATGCGCCCGGCGCGGTCGATGACGACGAGCGTCGGCGTGCCACGCATCCCGTAGGCGCGCATCGTCGTGGGGATGTCGCTGCCGTCTTCCGCACGCGCGTCGACACCGACCGGGAAGCCGATCCGGTACTCGTGCAGGAAAGCGGCCAATGCGACCGGCGTCATCGCCTCGTGGTGCTCGAAGACCGTATGCAGGCCGAGCACGGCGACTTCCTCGCCGGCGAACTGGCGATGCACCGCCTGCGCCTGCGGGATCCCGTGCGCAACGCAGCCCGGGCACAGCATCTGGAAGGCATGCACGACGACGACACGACCGCGCAGCGCTTCGAGTGACAGCGGCTGTGCGGTGTTGAACCACTGCGATACCGACAGCGGCGGCGCAAGCGGAAACGGTTCGTCGATCACTTGATTCTGCTCAATCAAAAACGATTATCATTTATCTACGATCACGGAAGAGGGCTCAAAGCCCGTTCCGGAACACGCCCTTCCTGCGATTCCCGCCGACTGCGCTGGCATTGCTTGCAGTGTCGCTCACATCGACGGCGGATGCACAGACCGGGAAATCGGGGTCAGACCACGGTTTCGAGGCGAAACCGTGGTCTGACCCCGATTTCTCCCTTTTGACATGAGAGGGAAACCAGGATGAAGGCTACTCGCCGTCGCTTGCTCGCTTCCTGCCTCGCGGGGCTCGGCGCCGCGGCCATCGGCGGGCACGCGTTTGGCGCAGATGCGGCATCGGGCCCGCGAAAACGACTCGCGACGCTCACGCTCGCAGGACCACCGGCCAGCGTGTCCAATCCGCTGGTGCACATGGTCGAATCCGGCGCGCTCGCCGATCTCGCCGACCAGGTGCGCTTCACCGGCTGGCGCGATCCCGACCAGCTGCGGCTGATGGCCCTGGACAACAAGGCCGACGTGCTCGCGATGCCGGTGAACGTCGCGGCGAACCTGTACAACCGCGGCGCGAAGCTGCAGCTGGTCAACGTCTCCACCTGGGGCATCCTGTGGATCGTCTCGCGCGATCCCGACGTGCACACCCTCAAGGACCTCGTCGGCAAGGAGATCGCGATGCCCTTCCGCGGCGACATGCCCGACATCATCTTCGGGCTGCTCGCCGAGCGTGCCGGAATCGACACGCGCAAGGACCTGCAGCTGCGCTACGTGGCTTCGCCGATCGACGCGATGCAGCTGCTGCTCACGCGCCGCGTCGGCCACGCGCTGCTCGCCGAGCCGTCGGTGTCGATGGCGCTGCGCAAGTCGGGCTCGTTTCCGGCGAGCATCGTCGCCCCCGAGCTGCATCGTGGGGTCGATCTGCAGGAGGAATGGGCGCGCGCCTTCGGTGGCGATGCGCGCATCCCGCAGGCCGGCATCGCAGTGCTCGGCGCGCTGCGCGATCGCCCGGACGACGTCGCGCGCATTGCCGCCGCCTACGCCCGCTCGCTCGGCTGGTGCCAGTCGAACGCAAGCGCCTGCGGCGAGAGCGTCGCGAAACACATCCCGATGCTGCAGGCCGAAGCCGTCGCCGACGCGATCACGCACGGGCACATGGAAGCCGTTCCCGCGCAGCAGGCGCGCCCCGCGCTGGAGTCGCTGTTCCAGATGCTGCTCGAGAAGAGCCCGGGGCTCGTCGGCGGCAAGCTGCCGCCCGACGACTTCTACGCGTCGCCCGCTGCAACGGGCGCGAGCGGATGACACGAGCCGGCCGATGAAGTCGCTGCGCACTGCGCTCGCGAAGCTGCCCGCGTATCTGTGGAGCGGCTGGGGCGCAGTGGCAAGCCTGCTGCTGCTGATCGCCGCGTGGGAGACGATCGCGCAGCTCTACGGCCCGCTCGTGCTGCCCGACCCGCGCACCGCATTCGCAACGCTCGCGCATTCGCTCGCCGCCGGCGACGCATGGCCGGAAATCGCGGCCACTGCGCGGCGTGCGCTCGCCGGATTCGCCGCATCGGTCGTCCTCGGCAGCGCGCTCGGACTGCTCGCCGGCGTGTCGATGACCGCCTCGATGATGTCGCGTCCGATCGTCACCGTGCTGCTCGGCACCCCGCCGATCGCCTGGCTCGTGCTCGCGATGCTCTGGTTCGGTGCGAGCGACGGCACGCCGATCTTCACCGTGTTCGTCGCCACCTTCCCGGTCGTCTTCGTCGGAGCGCTGCAGGGCGCGCGCACGCTCGACAACGAGCTGAAGACGATGGCGCGCGCCTTCGAGCTGCCGCCGCGCATGATGTTCGTCGACGTCTATCTGCCGCACGTCGTTTCGTATCTGTTCCCGGCGTGGATCAGCGCGCTCGGCATCTCGTGGAAGGTCGTCGTGATGGCCGAGCTGCTGTCGAGCCCCGACGGCGTCGGCGCAGCGCTCGCGATCGCGCGCTCGCAGCTCGACACCGCGGCGACGATGGGCTGGATCATCGCCGTCGTCGGCCTGCTGCTCACGGTCGAGTACCTGCTGCTCGAACCGATCAAGCGCGAGGTCGAACGCTGGCGCGAGCCGAGCGCAGCGGGCGGAGCGATGCCATGAACGCGCCCGCCCCGGCACTGCGAGTACGCGGCATACAGCACGCGTTCGCGCGCGAGACCGTCCTCGACGGCATCGACTTCGACCTGCGCGCCGGCGAGATCGTCGCACTCGTCGGCCCGTCGGGCTGCGGCAAGACGACGCTGCTGCACCTGTGCGCGAAACTGCTGCATCCCGACAGCGGCACGATCGACGACAGCTTCGTCACGCGCGCCTGCATGTTCCAGCAGCCGCGGCTGCTGCCGTGGAAGTCGGCACTCGACAACGTCGCGCTCGTGCTCGCGGCGCGCGGCGTCGATCGCGGCGAACGCGAGCATCGCGCGCGCGAGATCGGGCTGCGCCTGGGGCTCTCGCACGCCGACTTCACGAAGTTTCCTCACCAGCTCTCGGGCGGCATGCAGAGCCGCATCGCGCTCGCGCGTGCGCTCGTCATCGAGCCCGACCTGCTGCTGCTCGACGAACCCTTCTCCGCGCTCGACATCGGCCTGCGCGAGGAGATGTACCGGCTGCTGCTCGACCATCTCGCCGAGCGCCCGGTCGGCGTACTGATGATCACGCACGACCTCGGCGAAGCGGTTCGTCTGTCCGATCGCATTCTCGTGATGGCGGCACACCCGGGGCGCATCGTCTCGCGCATCGAGCTGGATACGCCGGCAGCGCTGCGCGACGACGAGTGGATCCACGCCGGCACCGCGCGACTGCTCGCGCGACCGGAGGTTCGCGAGAGCTTCGGGCTTCCGCCGATCGCCGCGCGGCCCCCGCGCGAAGCAGGCAACCCGCCGGCTGCATGGGCGGCAGCGGGCGGTGCGAGCGGCGCCACGGCTGTGCCTTCCACCGGCGACGCGCAGGCCGCTCCGCGCGCGCCGGTGCTCCCCTTCGAGCGCAGGGGGCCGCGATGCTGACGCTCGCACGCATCGAGCGTCTCGCACTCTTCTCATGCCCGTTTCGCGCGATGTTCCTCGTGACGGCGCTGTGGTCCTTCATCGGCATTGCACTGTCCGGCGCCGCCTTCTCGCTCGGCTTCGGGCTGTCGACGATGCCCGGCGGTGCGCTGCTCTGGCATGCGCACGAACTGATGTTCGGCGTCGGGCTGGCCGCGATCGCGGGCTTCGTGCTCACCGCGGTGCCGGAATTCACCGACACGCCGCCCTTCGCCGCGCGCGTCTCCTTCCTGGTCGCGCTCGGCTGGGTCGCCGCGCGCATCGCGTTCTGGCTGTCGCCCGCAATCGGTTTGTGGCCGGCGGCGGTCCTCGAGGTCGGCTTCGCCGCGGCGTTGCCGGCGATACTCGGTGCGCGGCTGCTGCGCGATCCGCAACGCCGGCACCGCGGCTTCTTCTGGGGCCTGCTCGCCTTCGCGCTGGTCACCGCGGGCTTCTGGTTCGACGTGCTGCGCGACGGCTGGCCGATGCGCTGGGTGCACGCCGCGCTCGACGCGATGATGGTCCTCGTCGTCGTTGCGATGAGCCGCATCTCGATGCGCATCGTGAACGACGCGCTCGACGCACGCCGCGCGCAGGCAACCGAAGTCGACGTCGATGCCGACGACCTGCCCGAATACCGCGCGCGCCCGCCACGGCGCAACCTAGCGATCGTCACGATCGCACTGCACGCGCTCGCTGCCTTCGTCGCGCCCGGCTCGGCGATCACCGGATGGATCGCGCTCGCCGCCGGCGCCGCGGTGCTCAACCTGCTCAACGACTGGCACGTCGGACGCGCACTGCTCGGACGCTGGGCCTCGATGCTGTACGCGGTCTACTGGACAATGGCGCTCGGCTACGCATGGCTCGGCGTCGCGCTGCTCGGCGTGCCGATCGCGCCGAGCGGCGGCACGCATCTGCTCACGGTCGGCGCGATGGGTCTTTCGATCTACGCAGTGCTGAACATCGCCGGGCGCATGCACGCCGGCCGGCCGCTCGACGATCGCCTGTGGACGCCGACCGGCGCAGCGCTGCTCGTTGCCGGCGCGCTGATGCGTGCCGGCGCGGGCATCGCCGGCGCACCGGCCGACACGCTGATCGCGCTGTCGTCCCTCGCCTGGCTCGCGGCGTGGGCACTCGTGCTGGTGCATCTGGGCCCGGCCTGGTGGGGACAACGCACCGACGGCGGCACGGGCTGCCAGGAGTGGATCGACCCCGCGCTGCAGGACGCGCCGGCCGCGCGCTGCGATCCGCTCGCGCCTTCGCTCGGCGGCTAGCCGATCGGCCTGCGCAAGAGGTTTTCGCCTCCGTTTCTCCTCAACGCCCGGCGAGCAGCCTTTCCACGTCGGCGTCGTCGACCTGCTCGAAGCGATCGAAATACTGCGAGACCGCGCGGAAGTCGTCGGGCGCCGCGAGGCAGACGACTTCGTCGGCATAGGGGCCGACGCGCTCCAGGCTGTCGGGCGCCGCAACCGGCACCGCGCAGATCAGGTGCGACGGCGAACGCGCACGAGTCGCGTGCAGCGCGGCGATCATCGTCGAGCCGGTCGCCAGCCCATCGTCGACGACGATCGTCACGCGCCCGGACGGGTCTACCGGCGCGCGTCCGGCGCGGTAGCGATCGCGCCGTGCGCGCAGCAGCTCGAGTTGCGTGCGCCGCTCGTGCTCGAGCCACATCGGGTCGACGCTGTGCATCGCGTCGGGCGACGCCCAATGCAGCTCGCCGTCCTCGTCGATCGCACCGAGCGCGAGTTCCGGCTGGTACGGCGCGCCGATCTTGCGCACCAGAACGACGTCGAGGTCGCCGCCGAGCGCATCGGCGATGCGTCGCCCCATCGCGACGGCACCGCGCGGAATCGCCAGCACCAGCGGCTGCTTTCCCGAGAACGGCTCGAGCGCCCGGGCGAGCCTGTCGGCGGCATCTTCGCGATCGCGAAACATCGGTTCCTCTCCCATGAACTCCGACAGACCCTAAGCGAAAGTGATCGACGCGCGCCGCTCGACGGTGTCGAGATGCGGCACGTTGTTGAAGCTGAGCAGGCGCAGCGTGCCACGGCCCGCGATCAGCTCGGTGACGCCCGTATTTCGGCACTGCAGGTTCAGCTCGATCGCGGCGCTCGCCGGAGCGTCCATCAGGTCGGCGATCGTGCGTCCGATTGCGCCCCCCGAGCTCACGACCAGCACCGAGTCGTCGCGCCCCGTGTCGCGCACCGCCTCGGCGAGCGCCGCCCGCACGCGCGCACCGAAATCGATCCAGCTCTCGGGAACCTCGAGCAGCCGCTCCTCGGACCACGCCTGCATCGCCAGGCGGAAGGTGCGCCAGTAGGCCCGCGCGTCGGCGAGCTGGTGCTCGCGCGGATCGAAGCCGGTGTGCGCGGTGTAGAGCGCCTCGCCGGGATACTCGTTGAGCCCTTCGTGCAGCACGAGCGCTTCGTCGGCCGCGCCCATTGCCTGCAGGATCGTGCGCGCGGTGGCCTGCTGGCGAACCATCGTGCCCGACAGCACGCGCGTGAAGCGCAGCCCGCGCGCCCCGAAGTACTCGCCGAGCCAGCGTGCCTGGCGAAAACCGAGCTCGGAGAGCGCGTCATAATCTTCGGCGCCGAACGAGGCCTGCGCGTGCCGTACGAGATGGACGATGGACATCGGATCATTATCGCCGCATGAACGCTTAACATTGCGGGAGACGGCCGCCGCGATGCGCTGCGGTTCCGGGGCCGCCGCTTTCCAGGGAGAGGAAACGCATCATGCGAACACAGGTCGCGATCATCGGGGCGGGCCCTGCCGGTCTGCTGCTGGGACAGTTGCTGTACCGCGCCGGAGTCGACGCGATCATTCTCGAGCGCCGCAGCGGCGAGTACGTGCTCGGTCGCATCCGCGCCGGCGTGCTCGAGCAGGTTGCGGTCGACCTGCTCGGCGAAGCGGGGGTCGGCGAGCGCATGCACGCCGAGGGCCTCGTGCACGACGGCATCGAGCTGTGCTTCGACGGCGTGCGCCACCGCATCCCGCTCGCCGAGCTCACCGGCGGCAAGCACGTCACGGTGTACGGCCAGACCGAGGTCACCCGCGACCTGATGGACGCGCGCGCCGCCGAAGGCGCACAAACGATCTACGAAGCCGAGGACGTATCGATCCACGACTTCGACGGCGACCGGCCGAAGGTGCGCTACCGCAAGGACGGCGCGACACACGAGATCGAATGCGATTTCATCGCCGGCTGCGACGGCTTCCACGGCGTATGCCGCGAGACGCTGCCGCGCAGCGCCGTCAAGGAATACGAACGCGTGTTCCCCTTCGGCTGGCTCGGCCTGCTCGCCGACGTGCCGCCCGTTTCCGACGAGCTCATCTACGTGAACCATCCGCGCGGCTTCGCGCTGTGCAGCATGCGCTCGCGCACGCGCAGCCGCTACTACCTGCAGGTGCCGCTCGAGGAGAAGGTGGAAAACTGGTCGGACGACCGCTTCTGGGAGGAACTCAAACGGCGTGTCGACGCCGAAGCCGCGCGCACGATGATCACCGGTCCGTCGATCGAGAAGAGCATCGCGCCGCTGCGCAGCTTCGTCGCCGA
>CAZIDY010000055.1:0-15763 GCA_964538505.1 uncultured Limnobacter sp.
ACGGCGCAGCAGATGGACATGCTGGCCGACATGGTCGACATCGATCCGCTCGAGTTCCACCTGAAGAACGCGCAGCGCTCCGGCGAGACCACGCCGCAGAACTCGTTCCTGCGCGAGTGCGCATTCGCCGAGTGCCTGGAAGCCGCCGCGAAGGCCAGCGACTACAGCCGCAAGCGCAAGGAGTACGCGGCGCTGCGCGACCAGCCCGGTCGCTACAAGAAAGGCATCGGCCTTGCCTCGTCGGTGCACAACGCCGGCGGCGCGAAGATCCACAAGTCGGACGGCATCGGCACGATCCTGAAGGTCGACGACTACGCGCGCGTCACGATCATCACCGGCGCATCGGAGATCGGCCAGGGCATCGACGCGGTGATCACGCTGATCGTCGCCGAGGAGCTCGGCGTGCCGCTCGAGCACGTGACGATCGTCAACAACGATTCCGACATCGCCCCCTGGGACGTCGGCGTGCACGCTTCGCGCACCACCTTCATCGCCGGCAACGGAACGCGCCGCGCCGCCCGCAAGGCGAAGGCGCAGATCCTGAAAGCCGCCGAGAAGTTCCTCGACGAACCCGCCGAGACGCTCGAGCTGCGCGGCGGCTCGGTCGTGCGCGACGCCGACGGCACGCCGCTGATCAAGCTCGACCGCCTGCTGCGGCAGATGCATTTCCAGGCGGAGCCCGAGCTGGTGATGGTCACCGACTACTACGAGCCGAAGAGCGAACCGGAAGGCGCCAGGCACGTCTCCGATCACTCCGCCGCGTATGCCCACGCCGTACATATCGCCGAGGTCACCGTCGACACGCTCACCGGCGAGATCAAGGTGGACAAGGTCACGGTGGCGCAGGACGTCGGCCGGGTCATCAACCGGATGGGCCTGGAAGGCCAGGTCGAAGGCGGCATCGCCATCGGCCTGGGCTACGCGCTGAGCGAGGAAATGCGGCTCGAGAAGGGCCTGCTGAAGAACGCCGCCTTCCGCGACTACAAGCTGATCACCGCGCCGGAGATGCCGCCGATCGAGATGCACTTCATCGAGAGCGATTGCGCGGAAGGCCCCTACGGTGCGAAGGGCATCTCGGAGCTGCCGACGATCGTCATCGCGCCGGCCGTCGCCAACGCGCTGTACAACGCGACCGGCGTGCGCATCTTCGATCCGCCGATGTCGCCGGAGAAGGTTGCGCGCGCAATCCACGACAAGCGCACGCAGGCCGCGCCCCGCCAGGTGGCCGCCCGCGTCGAAGACGTGACGGTTTGAGCGCGAATGAAGCTGAAGTACTTCGCCTGGCTACGCGACAGCCTGGGCTGCGACTCGGAAGAGATCGTCCTGCCGAAGGAGATCGAGACCGTGGGCATGCTGCTCGACTGGCTGCCGACGCAGGAGGAGCGCTTCCGCAAGGCATTCGAGTTCATCGACGTCGTGCTGGTCTCGGTCAACTCGCACTACGCGGATCGCAACCACCCGGTGCACGACAAGGACGAAGTCCTGCTCGCGCCACCGATCGCGGGCGGATGAGGAAAGCACGATGAAGCAGCGAACGGTACTCTCGATGGAGCAGGCGCTGTCGCTGCCGCACGCGACGCTGCGCTTCGCGCAGCTCGGCTGGCGCGTGATCCGCATCGAGTCGGTGGGCGGCGGCGGGCTGCCCGGCGACCCGAACCGCTACATCGGCTCGCGCGTCGCCGACGACGATCGGCGCAGCTATTTCGTCGCACCGAACGTCGGCAAGGAAGCGATCGCGCTGAACCTGAAGGATCCGCGCGCGCACGAGATCGTCCGCAGGCTGCTGAACGAGCTCGACGTCGACATCTTCTGCTGCAACACGGTGCCGTCGCGCTACGCGTCGCTCGGCATCGATCCGGCGACGCTGCGTGCGGCGAAGCCCGATCTGATCTGGGCGGCGATCTCGGCAATGGGGCCGCGCTTTCCCGAAGCGCCCGGCTACGACCCGGTGCTGCAGGCGATGGCCGGATACATGGAAGTCACCGGCGACCCGAACGGGCCGCCCATGTTGAGCGGGATCCCGGTCATCGACCTGAAGGCGGGCGACGAGGTCTACGCCAACGTGATGCGTGCGCTGCTCGAGCGGCACGAAACCGGCCAGGGCACGGAGATCCACGTATCGATGCTGCAGGCAGCCGCCTCGTGGCTGACCACGGTGCTGCCGCTGCTCGACTTCGACTGTGCACCGGGCGAGGTCACGCGCGCCGGCAACGAGCACCGCAAGTTCATTCCGACCAACGTCTATCCGGCCAGCGACGGTTTCGTCTACCTCGCGATCGGCAGCGACGTGCAATGGCGCCGACTCACCGCGATTCCGAAGTTCGCGCCGGTGGCCAACGAAGTGCGCGCGACGAACGAGGGCAGGCACGAGCAGCGCGAGTCGATCCACCGCGACATGGCGGCGGTCACGGCGCAGCATCCGGTCGACGAGATCCTCGCCGATCTGCAGCAGGCGAAGATCCCCGCGACGCGCATCCTCGACATCCGGCAGGTACGCGACCTGCCCGCGCTGCGCGACCGGCTCACGCGGACGACGACGCCCGACGGACGCACGATCCGCATGCAGCCGATGGCGGTCGACGTCGAGGGCGCACGCACCGAGCTGCCGTTCCCGCCGAAGTACGGCGCCGACACGCGACGCGTGCTCGCCGAAGCCGGCTACGACAGCGCGCAGGTCGACCGATTCGTCGCCGACGGCGTCGCCGCGTGAGCACGACCGCGATCGCCAACGCCAACGCCAACGCCGACACCGACACCGCACGCAGGATGCGAACGATCCCGGGAGGGTTCCACTGATGCGCATCGCCGTTCTCGGCGGCGGCAACGGCAGCTATGCCGCCGCCGCCGACCTCGCCGAGCAGGGACACGAAGTACGCCTGTGGCGCCGCGACGCCGAGGCGCTCGCGCCGCTCGTCGCATCGCCCCGCCTCGTGCTCGTCGACCATCGCGGCCGCCGCGAAATCGAAATCGATCGCGCGACCGCCGATGCCGGCGAAGCCGTGCGCGACGCCGATCTCGTGCTCGCGCCCTGCCCCGCCTTCGCGCAGGCCGACATCGCGCGGACGATCGCACCGTACCTCTCCGACGGGCAGGTCGTCTATCTGCCGCCGGGCACCTTCGGTTCGTACGCGATGGCGCGCATCGTACGCGATGCCGGCAACCCCGCGCGCGTCGCCTTCGCCGAGACGGGCACGCTGCCCTATCTCACGCGCAAGCACGGACCGACCGAGGTCGTGATCACCACACGCGCCACGCGCCTGCCGACCGGCGTCTTTCCGGCGAACGACAGCGAACGCGCGCTGGCGACGATCGCCCGCGCGTACCCGACGATCGAGGCGGTGGAAGACGCGCTGTCGGGGGCGCTGATGAACGCCGGGCCGGTGATCCATCCGCCGCTCATCCTGATGAACGCAGGGCCGCTCGAGCATTTCGAGCGCTGGGACATCCACAACGAGGGCACGCAGCCGTCGATCCGGCGCGTCACCAACGCGCTCGACGCCGAGCGTATCGCGGTGCGCGAGAAGCTCGGCTATTCGGCGCCGCATTTCCCGCTGTCGGATCACTACGAGAACGACCGCTGGATGTACGGCAACGCGCACGACAAGCTCGTCGACAGCGGCGACTGGCGCGAGCACATCGACCTGCGACAGCACCGCTACATGCGCGAGGACATCGCCTGCGGGCTCGCGTTCCTCGTCTCGGTCGCCGACTGGGCGGGCGTGCCCTGCCCGGTCGCACGCGGGCTGCTGTCGATCGCGTCGGCGCTGGTCGAAGAGCCGCTCGACCGCGGAGCGCGCACGCTCGGGGCGCTGGGTCTCGCTTCGCTCGAACCGACCGCGCTGCGCGAACTGCTGCGCACCGGAGCCGGTACGTGAACGTCGCCGCCCGGCGCCGCGCGCCCGTCGCCGCCCTCGGTGCCGGACGAATGGGCCGCGGCATCGCGACGGCCTTCGCCTATGCCGGGCACGAAGTACGGCTCGTCGACATCAAGCCGCGCACGCGCGAAGCGGTCGACGCGCTTCAGGCCGAAGCCCTCGCGGAGATCGACGCCTCACTGCATGCGATGGCCGAATGGGGCGCCTTCGACGACGCGCTGCGCGAGCCGGTGCTGCAGCGCATACGGTTCGTTGCGCGCGGCGAGGCGGCCGCGGCGCTCGCCGACGCCGACTTCGTCTTCGAAGGCGTACCCGAAGTGCTGGACGCCAAGCGCGAGGCCTTCGCCTTCGCCGGCGCGCACTCTCGGCCCGACGCGATCATCGCGTCGACGACATCGACCTTTCTCGTCACGCAGCTCGCCGGCCTGGTCGAGCGCCCCGAGCGTTTCCTGAACGCGCACTGGCTGAACCCGGCGCACGTCGTTCCGCTCGTCGAGCTCAGCGCACACGACGCAACCTCGCCGGAAGCGACAGGGTCGCTGCGTGCGCTGCTCGAGTCGATCGGCAAGGTGGCCGTCGAATGCCGGGCCGCGCCCGGCTATATCGTGCCGCGACTGCAGTCGCTGATCATGAACGAGGCGGCGCGCATGATCGAGCAGGGAGTCGCGAGCGCCGAGGACATCGACCGCGCGACGCGCTTCGGGCTCGGCTTTCGCTTCGCGAACATCGGCGTCGTCGAGTTCATCGACTACGGCGGCAACGACATCCTGTACTACGCGAGCCGCTACCTCGCGCAGGCGCTCGGCGACGAACGCTACGCGTCTCCGGCGATCGTCGATCGCCACATGCGCGAAGGCCGCAACGGCCTGCGCGACGGCAGGGGTTTCTACGACTTCGGCGGCGTCGATCTCGCGCGATACCGTTCGGAGACTCTCGGTCGCATGCTCGACATGCTCGACCATCTCGGGCTGCTTCGGCAGCCCGTCAAACACGAACCCGATCGCGAACCCGATCGATCGAAGTCCACAAGAGGAGCCTCATGAAACGCAGCACCGTGCACGTACTGGCCTTCGCGGCCGCGGCCGCGCTCGTCGCAACCGCCTCGCACGCGGAGATCCGCATCGGCGTCTCGCTCGGCACGACCGGGCCGGGATCGTCGCTCGGCATTCCCTACAAGAACGCCTTTCAGCTGATTCCGAAGACGCTCGGCGGCGAACCGGTCACCTACATCATCCTCGACGACGAATCCAAGCCCGACAACGCGGCGAAGAACGCGCGCAAGTTCGTCACCGAGGACAAGGTCGACGCGATCATGGGCTCGAACGGCGTGCCGTCGGCGGTCGCGATGACGCAGGTCGCCACCGAGACGAAGACGCCGATGATCGCGCTGACGCCGATCCCGCCGCTCGACGGCGAGCGCGCGCAGTGGACCTTCGTCGTGCCGCAGACCACGGAGCTGATGATGAGCGCCGTCGTCGAGGACATGAAGAAGAAGGGCGTCAAGACGATCGGCTACATCGGCTTCTCCGACACCTGGGGCGACCTCGTCTACAACGCGATGCAGAAGCTCGCGCCCGAGGCCGGCATGAAGGTCCTCACCAACGAACGCTACGCCCGCGCCGACACGAGCGTCACCGGGCAGGTGCTGAAGGTGATGGCGGCCAAACCCGACGCGGTCGTCGTCGGCGGCTCGGGCTCACCTGCGGCCACGCCGCACGTCGCGCTGCGCGAGCGCGGCTACAAGGGGCCGATCTACCACAACCACGGCACCGTGAACCTCGCGTTCATCCAGAACGGCAAGAAAGCCGTCGAGGGCGCGATCGCCCCCACCGGCGCGCTGATCGTCCCCGAAGACCTGCCCGCCGATTACGCAACGAGAGCGGTCTCGCTCGAGTTCACGCAGAACTACGAGAAAGCCTTCGGCCCCGACACGCGCAACGCCTTCGCCGGCTACAGCTACGACGCGACGCTGCTGCTCGACGCCGCCGTACCCGAGGCGCTGAAAAAAGCGAAGCCCGGCACCCCCGAGTTCCGCGCCGCACTGCGCGACGCCCTCGAGCACGTGAAGAACGTCGTCGGCACGCACGGCGTCTACAACCTGAGCGCCGACAACCACAACGGCCTCGACGAACGCGCACGGGTGCTTGTGGAAGTGAAAGACGGAGAGTGGACTTTGAAGAAGTAAAGGGTAAAGGGTGAAGGGTGAAGGGCAACCCGGCCCGCGCACCACGTTGATGTAGCCCTTCCCCTGCACCCCGCCTCTCGCTCGACGAGACAAGCTCGCCCCTGAGTCCCCTTCACCCTTCACCCCCTTCACCCTTCACTGTGTCTACAGACATCGCGCTCTGGCTCACGCAAGACGGCATCACCAACGGTGCCATCTATGCGTTGCTCGCGCTCGCGCTGCTGCTGGTGTTCGCGGTAACGCGCGTGATCTTCGTGCCGCAGGGCGAGTTCATCTCGTACGCGGCGCTGTCGATGGCGATGCTGCAGCTCGGGCAGACGCCGGGTACGGTCTGGGTGCTCATCGGCGGCGGGCTGCTCGCCGCCGCCTTCGACGCGGCGAAGGCGTGGCGCGAGAATGCGCTGCGCCGCCTGCCGCGCATCGTCGCGATGTACATCGTCGTGCCGATCGTGATGTCGCTGATCGCCGTGTGGGCGGCGCCGCGGCAGCTCTCGCCGTGGCTGCAGGCGCTGGTTGTGCTCGGGCTGGTGGTGCCGCTCGGGCCGATCCTCTATCGCATCGCATTCCAGCCGCTGGCGAACGCTTCGGTCATCGTGCTCTTCGTCGCCGCGATGGCGGCACATTACGTGCTCACCGGACTGGGCCTCGTCATCTTCGGCGGTGAAGGGCTGCGCGCGAACGCGTTCTCCGACGCGAGCTTCGACGTCGGCGTGCTGAATGTCAGCGCACAGAGCCTCGTCGTCCTCGTGACGACCGTCGCCGTCATGGTCGCGCTGTGGCTGTTCTTCGAACGCACGCTGTACGGCAAGGCGCTGCGCGCCACCGCGATCAACCGCGTGGGTGCGCGCCTCGTCGGCGTGCGCACCGAGCTGTCGGGCACCCTGAGCTTCCTGCTCGCGGCCTTCATCGGCGGGCTCTCGGGCGTGCTCATCGCGCCGATCACGACGATCTACTACGACACCGGGCTGATGATCGGCCTGAAGGGCTTCGTCGGCGCGATCCTCGGCGGCATGGCGAGCTACCCGCTGGCGGCGCTCGGCGCGCTCGGCCTCGGGCTGCTCGAATCGTTCTCGTCGTTCTGGGCGAGCGCGCTGAAGGAAACCATCGTCTTCACGATCATCATCCCGGTGCTGCTATGGCGCTCGCTCACGTCGCGGCACCACCACGTCGAGGACGAGGAAGAATGACGCGTCCTCAGTCGCTCCCTCAGTCCCCGGAAGTGAGCCGCACTCCGTCGTCGGGGGCGAGGCGCCCCAGGTCGTCAGGAATATGGTCGGCCCGGTGGCCGGTGCTGCTCTTCGTGCTGTTCATTGTCCTCGCGCCGTGGTTCGTCCCCGCGTTCTACATCACGCTGATGAACTACATCGGCATGGCGACGCTCGTCGTGCTGGGTCTCGTGCTGCTCACCGGCATCGCCGGCATCGTCTCCTTCGGCCAGCAGGCCTTCGTCGGCATCGCCGCGTACACGACGGCGTTGCTCACGACGGCGACGGCGATGTCGCCGTGGCTGGCGCTCCTGGTGTCGCTCGTCGTCGTCGGCGCCTTCGGCCTGCTGCTCGGTGCGATCACGCTGCGCCTGTCCGGTCATTACCTGTCGATCGCGACGATCGCCTGGGGCATCGCGATCTACTACGCGTTCGGCAACATCCCCGGGCTCGGGCAGTTCAGTGGCATCGACAACGTGCCGTCGATCGAGTTGCTCGGCTGGACGCTCGACAGCGGTCCGCGCATCTACTACCTGATCTGGGCGATCGCGATCCTCGCGATCGTCGCCGCGCTGAACCTGCTCGATTCGCGCGCCGGGCGTGCACTGCGCGCGCTGCGTTTCCGTGCGGTGATGGCCGAGAGCTTCGGCATCGACACGGCGCGCCTGAAGGTGATCGTATTCCTGTACGCGGCGCTGCTCGCCGGCATCTCAGGCTGGCTGCACGCGCATTTCCTGCGTTTCGTCAGTCCGCACACCTTCGCCGTGCACGCCGGCATCGACTACCTGTTCATGGCGGTGATCGGCGGCGCGAGCCAGGTCTGGGGCGCGGTGATCGGCGCCTCGGTGCTCACGCTCTTGCGCGAATGGCTGAAGGACATCCTTCCGGCGGCGATCCAGCAGACCGGCAACTACGAGATCGTCGTCTTCGGCGTGCTGATGCTCCTGCTGCTGCAACGCACGCGCAACGGCATCGCGCCGGCGCTGATGCGATGGATGCCGAAGCGCACGCAGCACGCGCCCTCGCCCGATGCCGAGCCATTGCCGCGCCGCGAGCAACCGAATCCGGGCGCTCCGCTGCTCGAGGTCGACGGCGTGCGCATCCGCTTCGGCGGACTCATCGCGGTGAACCGGATGAGCTTCTCGGTGAAGAGCGGCGAGATCCTCGGCCTGATCGGACCGAACGGCGCCGGCAAGACGACGATGTTCAACCTGATCACCGGCGTGCTCCATCCCGAGAGCGGACAGATCCGCTTCCAGGGCGAGCGCATCGACACGCTCGGGCAGCGCCGGATCGCGCAACGCGGTCTCGCGCGCACCTTCCAGCACGTGAACCTCGTGTCGACAATGTCGGTGCTCGAGAACGTCGCGATCGGCGCGCATCTGCGCGGGCGCAGCGGCACGCTCGCCGCGATGGCGCACGTCGAGCGCGTCGAGGACGAGCGCCTGCTCGCCGAGGCTGCACGGCAGCTGCACCGCGTCGGCCTCGGCGAGTATTTGTTCGAACCGGCGGGAAGCCTGGCGCTCGGCCAACAGCGCATCGTCGAGATCGCGCGCGCACTTGCCGCCGATCCGATGCTGCTGCTGCTCGACGAACCGGCGGCCGGCCTTCGCTTCGGCGAGAAGCAGGCGCTCGCCGAGCTGCTGCGCCGGCTGCGCGACGAGCACATCAGCGTGCTGCTCGTCGAGCACGACATGGATTTCGTGATGGGCCTCGTCGACCGGCTGGTCGTGATGGATTTCGGCGAGAAGCTCGCCGAAGGCGAACCGCAGGCGATCCAGACGGACGCCGCGGTGCTCGAAGCGTACCTGGGGGGAATCGAGTGAGTTCAGCGCTTCTCGAAGTCGACGAGCTGAAGGTCTGCTACGGAAAGGTCGAGGCGGTGCACGGCGTCTCGCTGCGCGTCGACGAGGGCTCGATCGTCACCGTCATCGGCCCGAACGGCGCCGGGAAGTCGACGCTGCTCGGCGCGATCATGGGGCTGCTGCCGTGCACGGGCCGCGTGCGCTACGCGGGCGCCGATCTCGGCACGGTCGAGGTCGAGTCGCGCGTTGCGCGCGGCATCTGCCTCGTGCCCGAACGTCGCGAGCTCTTCGGCGAGCTGTCGGTGGAGGACAACCTGCGCCTGGGCGCGTTCCAGCGCGTGCGCAACGGCGAGCGCGGCGCCGACTCCGACTTCGACGAGGTCTACGCCCGCTTCCCGCGCCTGCTCGAACGGCGCACCCAACTGGCCGCAACGTTGTCGGGCGGCGAGCGGCAGATGCTCGCGCTCGGCCGCGCACTGATGGGCAAGCCGCGGCTGCTGATGCTCGACGAACCGAGCCTGGGGCTCGCACCGCGCATCGTGCGCGAGATCATGCACATCGTCGCCGACCTGCGCACGACGGGCGTCTCGATCCTGCTCGTCGAGCAGAATGCACGCGCGGCGCTGCAGGTCGCCGACCACGGCTACGTGCTCGAGACCGGCGACATCGCGCTCGCCGGCACCTCGGCCGAGCTGAGCGGAAACCCGAAGGTCGTCGAGTCCTACCTGGGGCTCGCCGGTCGCACGAACGAAAGAAAAGGAGTCACTGCATGAACCGCCGCTTCTCGAACCCGCTGCTGGCCGAGCCGACGCGCGCGATGCCGCAGCACGTCGCGATCATCGGTGCCGGGTCGATCGGCCCCGACATCGGCTACTACCTGAAGAGCGCGCTGCCGGGCCTGAAGCTCACGCTGGTCGACCTCGCGCAGCCCGCGCTCGATTCCGCGATCGGGCGCTTTCGCGGTTATGCCGACAAGGCAGTCGCACGCAGGAAGATGAAGCCGCAGCAGGCCGAGCAGGTGCTGCAGAACGTGCACGGCACCACCGACTACGACGCGCTCGCCGGATGCGACTGGGTGCTCGAGGCCGCCACCGAGAATCTCGAGCTCAAGCGCCGGATCTTCGCCGACGTGGAGAAGCGCGTCGCGCCGGACGCGATCATCACGTCGAACACGAGCTCGCTGCCGGCCGCGCGCATCTTCGCGCAGCTACGACATCCGCAACGTGCGACCGTCACGCACTTCTTCGCGCCCGCCTGGCGCAACCCGGCCGTCGAGGTGATCGACTGGGAGCGCGCCGACCCGCAGCTCGTCGAGCACCTGCGCCGCTTCTTCTGCGAAACCGGAAAGCTGCCGCTGGTCACCTCCGATGCGCCCTGCTTCATGCTCGATCGCATCTTCGACAACTGGTGCAACGAGTCGGCGCTGCTGCTCGACCGCGCGAAGGCTGCGCAGATCGACACGGTGGCCGGGCAGTTCGTGCACGCGGGCCCGTTCTTCGTGCTGAACCTGGCGAACGGCAACCCGATCATCGTCGAGACCAACACGCTGCAGGCCGACGAGGAAGGCGAGCACTATCGCCCGGCGTCGATCTTCGAATCGGTCGACCGCTGGAAGACCATTGCGCCCGGGAAGTCGGTCGACGTCGACGAGCAGACCGCGGCCGACGTGCGCGACCGGCTGCTCGGCGTGCTGTTCTCGCAGTCGGTCGACATTCTCGATCGCCGGATCGGCGAGCCCGCCGATCTCGATCTCGGCTGCCGGATCGCGCTCGGATTTCGCGACGGCCCGCTCGCGCTGATGCGCGATCTCGGCGAAGCCGAAGCTGCACGCGTGCTCAAGCGTTTCGTCGACGAGCGCCCCGGAATGCCGCAGGCAACGCGCGCGCTCGGCGACTACCAGCGATTCGAGCGCCACGTGCTCGTCGACGACGTGGGCGACGTGAAAGTGATCACGCTGCGCCGTCCGGAAGCGCTGAACGCGCTGCACGACGAGATGACCGACGAGATCCTCGAGGTGATCCGCCGCCACGAGGACGACCCGGCGGTCGCCGGCTTCGTGCTCGTCGGCTACGGCACGCGCGCATTCTGCGCCGGCGCCGACATCGGACGCTTTCCGACGATGCTCGGCGACGCGCAGGCGTCCGCGCAATACGCGCGCGACTGCTCGCGGCTGCTCGTACATCTCGATGCGATGCGCAAGCCCGTCGTCGCCGCGTTGAACGGCATGGCGCTCGGCGGCGGCTTCGAGCTCGCGATGCGCTGCCATTCGCTGGTCGCCGTGCGCGAGGCGTCGATGCAGCTGCCCGAGGTCACGCTCGGCATCGTCCCCGGCATCGGCGCGATGGTCGTGCCGTATCGACGCTGGCCGGCAGCGGCGCAGGTCTTCCACGCGATGCTGCGCCAGGGCGAGAAGCTCGGTGCGGAGCGAGCGCATGAGTTGGGGATCGTCGACGGGCTCGCCGACGACTATCGCGCGCTGATCGCGCTCGCGGTCGATCGCGTACACGCGCTATCGGGCAGCGTGCCGCGGATTGCCGATGCGCCGGTCGACGTGCCCGGCTTCGACGAGCGCGTCGAGCGCGCCGCGAACGGCATGACGCTGAGCGCGACGACGATCGGGATCATCGAGAAAGCGGTGCGCGATGCGGCCGCGGCGCCGACGCTCGCGCAGGCGCTCGAGGTGGGTTACGCGTCCTTTGGTGCGAGCGCGTGCACAGCGGCGGCGCAGGAGGGGATTGCGGCGTTCGGCGAGCGGCGCAGCCCTGATTTCGGGCGAACGGGGTGAGGTGGCGCGAACGGAGCGGCGACACCGCAACACGGCAACAACCTTGCCGGGAGAGGATCACGATGAGATCGATCTTTGGGCTCACGCTCGCGCTGGCCGCGGCACTCGTCCCCATGCAGGGGGCCGGCGCAGCGCCTTATCCAACACAGACGGTGCGCATCTTCGTTCCGTTCGGTCCGGGGGGCGGCACCGATACCGCAGCACGGATCCTTGCCGAGCGACTCACGCCCGTTCTCGGACAGAACGTCGTCGTCGAGAACAAGCCCGGTGGAAACTCGGTAATTGCAAGCGAGCAGGTTGCCAACGCGAAACCCGACGGACACTCGCTGCTGCTGACCACGGACATCCACGCAATCAACGCCGCGTACGGCCAATCGCTGCCGTACGACTCGTGGAAGGATTTCAGCTTCATCGCGCAACTCACGACCTCGCCATTGATGCTCGTTGCGCATCCTTCACTCGGCGCGCAATCGGTTCCCGAGCTCGTCGAGCTGGCGAAGCGCCGCCCCGGCGAACTGAGCTTCGCATCGCTCGGCAACAGCAGCCCGCACTATCTCGGCTTCGAATGGTTCAAGCGCATGGCGGACATCGACGTGCTCGACGTGCCCTACAAGGGGGGCGGCCAGGCACTCGCCGACAACCTCGCCGGACAGATCAACCTGTCTCTGATCGTTGCCGGCAACGGCATCCGTCACGCGCAGGCGGGCAAGCTCGTTGCGCTCGCCGTCACGAGCCCGAAACGCGCACCGGTTGCACCCGACGTGCCGACGATCGCCGAGAGCGGATACCCGGAATTCGAGCTCGTCAACTGGTACGCGATCCTCGCGCCTGCGAACACGCCGCGCGAGATCGTCGAGCGGCTGAACCACGAAATTGAAAAGGTATTGAAGGAGCCCGAGGTCATCGAGCGGCTGGCGCGGGCCGGACTGGAGCCGACGACCGGCAGCCCGGAGGAACTGGAGCAGTTGGTGCGCCGGGACATCGAAAAATACAAGCGGATCATTGCGCTGATCGGCGCGCCCGCCCCGGGACGCTGAAGTGGCACTCGTTCGCGCACGTTTCGGACCATTTTTTGAAGCGTTTCCGCCCGTGGAATCGATTCCACGAGCGGAAACGCAACAAATTGAAGTCCCAAACGTGTGCTTGTGGCGGCCCGAGCGCTTGCTGCGGCCCGGGCGCTTGCTGCGCTCAACCCTCCCAGCGCAACACCGCGCGCCCACGATGACCGGGCGAGCCCAGCCAGTCGAGCGCCTTGCCTGCATCAGCAAACGCAAACGCCCGCCGCTCCACGCGCAGCGTCCCATCGGCAATCCGCTCGAGCAGACGGGGCGCCGCCGCACGCCCGGCCGACTCGCGCCGAATCATGTTCAGCGGCAGCAACGACACGTCACGCTGGATGAACTCCGTCAGGTCGAGCACCAGCCTCGATCCGCCCAGGTAGCCGACGAGCACCGCGCGCCCGCCACCCACCACGGCGGGCAGCAACGCCTGCAGCGTCGCACCGCCCACGGTATCGATCAGCACATCGGCGTGCAGCCCTTGCGGCGCACGCGGATCCTCGCGATCGACGACAACCGCCTCGACGACGCCGTCGTCGAGATGCACGAGACGCTCGCGACTGCCCACGACACCGATCACCTGCGCCCCCGCCTGCCGCGCAAGCTGGCACACGATGCTGCCCACTGCACCGGTAGCGCCAGTCACGAGCACGCGCTCGCCGGCGCGCAACACGGCGACCTCGTGCAGCGCCACCCACGCCGACGTGCACGGGGAGAAGAAGGTCGCTCCCGCGTCGAAGGGCACCTCATCGGGCAGTACGCCGAGGATCGCGTCGGGCACCAGGCAGCGTTCGCGCCAGCTGCCGTCGCCGCGCGTGCCGAGCCCGCCGCCGCGAAACCACACACGCGTGCCGGCGGCAAGACGAGCGCTGCGCTCCACCACGCCGCTACCCTCGACACCCGGCACGTACGGCAGCGCCGGCGGATGCAGGAACTCGCCGCGCCAGATCGTGCGGTCGAGATGACCGACGCTGGCTGCCTCGACGCGAACGAGGCTGTGTCCATCGGCTTCGCGCGGCTCGGGCAGCGTCTCGAGCACCGGCGGCTCACCCCAACCGTGCACCCGCACCGCCTTCATCCCATGCTCCTCCGGATCCACGCTGCATGAACCTGCAGATCGCAATGCTCCTGTCGCAGGACGGTATCACCAACGGCGCGATCTACGCGCTGCTCGCACTCGCGCTCGTGCTGCTGTTCGCGGTCACCCGCGTCATCTTCATACCGCAGGGCGAGTTCGTCTCGATGGGCGCGCTCACGCTGGCGAGCTTCCAGGCGGGGCGCACACCCGGAACGCTGTGGCTGCTGGTCGGCGCCGGCATCGCGGTCGCGATCGTCGATGGCTTCCTCGCCTGGCGCAGGTCGCGCGAAGGCACCGGACACGCGCGCGTGATGTCGATCGTCGGCTGGAATCTCGTCTATCCGGCCATCGCGGCGGCGCTGCTGTTCGCGATCGATCCGGCCGCGCTCGCGCTGCCGCTGCAGATCGCGCTCGCACTCGCACTGATCGTCCCGCTCGGGCCGATGATCTACCGGCTGGCGTTCCAGCCGATCGCACACGGATCGGTGCTCGTGCTGCTGATCGTCGCGGTCGCCGTGCATCTGGCGCTGGTCGGCCTGGGCCTGCTCTTCTTCGGTGCCGAAGGCACGCGAACGCCGGCCTTCTCGGACGCGCGCTTCGCGCTCGGCCCGATCGGCATCAACGGCCAGACGCTGTGGGTGATCGGCGCATCGCTCGCGCTGATCGCCGCGCTCTATGCGTTCTTCGAGCGCACGCTGTACGGAAAGGCGCTGCGTGCCACCGCGATCAACCGTGCAGGCGCACGACTGATGGGCATCTCCACGGTGCTCGCCGGCAAGCTCTCGTTCGCGCTCGCGGCGCTGATCGGCGCGCTCTCCGGCGTGCTCGTCGCGCCGATCACGACGATCTACTACGACACCGGTTTTCTGTTCGGCCTGAAGGGCTTCGTCGCCGCGATCGTCGGCGGGCTCGCGAGCTACCCGCTCGCGGCCGTCGGCGCGCTGCTCGTCGGACTGCTCGAGTCGTTCTCGTCGTTCTGGGCCTCCGCGTACAAGGAGGTGATCGTCTTCACCGTGATCATCCCGGTACTGCTGTGGCGATCGCTGACGACGCGCAGCACCGGGGACGACGAATGAGCACGCCGGCGGCCCAGACGCGGGCGGTGCGCAGCACGCGCGCGATGCCGATGCGCTCGATCGCGCTGGTCGCGTTCGTCGTGCTGCTGGCCGTCGCACCGCTCGTGTTGCCGGACTTCCACGTCACACTGCTCGACTACATCGGACTGTACGCACTGGTCGCGCTCGGGCTGGTGCTGCTCACCGGCGTCGCCGGCCTGATGTCCTTCGGCCAGGCGGCCTTCGTCGGCATCGGCGCCTATACGAGCGCATGGCTGACGACGACTTCGTCGCTGCCTTCGTGGCTCGCGTGGACGGGCGGCTCGCCCTGGGTCGGGCTCGTTCTCGGCGTGGCGCTCACGCTCATCGTCGCGTGGATGCTGGGCGCGCTCACGCTGCGCCTGTCCGGCCACTACCTGCCGCTCGGCACGATCGCCTGGGGCATCAGCCTGTACTTCCTGTTCGGCAACTTCGGCTTTCTCGGCGGTCACACCGGCCTCACCGGCATCCCCTCGCTCGAGATCTTCGGTGCGCCGATCCGCGGCGAGCGCGCGTTCTACTACCTGATCTGGATCGTGGTGCTCGCTGCGATCTGGATCACGCGCAACCTGCTCGACTCGCGCGAAGGACGTGCGATCCGCGCGCTGAAGGGCGGCGTCGTGATGGCCGAGTCGATGGGCATCGACACCGCCCGCTCGAAGATCGTCGCCTTCCTGA
>CAZIDY010000056.1:0-15173 GCA_964538505.1 uncultured Limnobacter sp.
TCAAGCACGTCGACCTCGACGAGAGCATGATCCGCGTGATCGCGCGCCAGGCCGAAGCCGAGCGCGAGCGGCGCGCGAAGGTGATCAGCGCCGAGGGCGAGCAGCAGGCCGCGCAGAAGCTGCTCGAAGCGGCCGAGATCCTCTCGGGTCGACCCGAGGCGATGCAGCTGCGCTACCTGAACACGTTGGCGACGATCGGCACGCAGAACAACACGACCGTCGTCTTCCCGTTCCCGGTCGAGATCGGCGACATGCTCACTGCGCTGCGCAGCACGCTGGCGCCGGGGGCGGGGCCGGGGGGCACATCGCGGCCCGCTGCGCCGTCGCAGGCGCAGTCTTCGTCGCCGTCGCGCGCGGCCGCGCAGCCCTCGGCCGGGACTTCGTCCGCGACTCCGCGCGGCCCCGATGTGCCGCCGCCGGCGGGGCGCGCCGCCGTCTGAAAGCGCACGGCAGCGTACGCCGATGTGCGGCCGCTACGTGCTCTACGGGCCCGACGCTTCGATCATCGAGGGCTTCAGCGTCCTCGAGCTGCTGCCTTTCGTCCCCCGCTACAACATCGCCGAACCGGTTCAGTTGCCGTCGGCCGATTCGTAGACGACTTCGTCGCGCTGTCCGAACGCGATCGTGTTGTCGGTGAGGAATACGCGTTCGATCTGCAGCGCGAACCAGCGCACGCGTGCGAAGGCGCGGGCAATCGGCTCGGGCGCCTGCGCAGGGTCGCCGATCTGCGGGAACTTGCGCGCATAGGTGGCGAGCGCGCGCGCCCGCTCGTCGCCCTCGAGCGCGAGCACGCGGCCCGCGATCTGCACGCCGCGGATCGTCTGCCAGTCATCGGCACCTTCGTACACCGCGGCGGCGACGCGCGCGTCGGCGGCGAGTTCGGTGCAGTGCCGACTCGACGGCGCAGAAACGAAGACGAGAAGGGCGCGACGCGGCTCGAAGTGCTCCGCATAGAACACCGGTGCCGTCCACGGACCCTCGGTACTACTGCTCGCCAGCGTCATCACACGCTGCGATGCGAGCAGCGCTTCCACGCGTGCGCGAGCATCTCCGCTCATCGAGCGCTGTCGTCCGATGCCGTCGCCCCGTGCAGGCGCTTCAACCGATAGGCAAGCTGCGGACGCGTGATCCCCAGCATGCGCGCCGCCGACGAGAGGTTGCCGCGCGCCTTGTCGACCGCCGTCTCCAGCAGCATCGCCTCGACCTGCTCGAGCGTCAGCACGCCGTTGAACACCGCCTCGGAGAGGGCGCGTCCGGGCTCCCAGGTGCGTACGCCGAGCGCGCCGTGCGCGTCGACCGACAGCGTCGTGTCCTCGTCGCCCGGATGCGAGGCGAACAGCTGGTGCACCTCGACGCGCGTGGCGGGCGGTGCGAGCAGCACGCCACGCTCGACGACATTGCGCAGCTCGCGGATGTTGCCTGGCCACTCGTAGGAGAGCAGGGCGCGCTTGGCCTTGTCGCTGAAGCCGAGCAGCTTCTTGCCCTGGATCGCGCATTGCTCGGCGAGAAAGCGCTTGGCGAGCAGCGGGATGTCTTCCTTGCGTTCGCGCAGCGGCGGGATTTCGATCTGGAACGCGTTCAACCGGTAATAGAGATCGGAGCGAAAGCGCCCGTCGCGTACGGCTTCCTGCAGGTGGCAGTTCGTTGCCGCGACGACGCGCACGTCGACGCGGCGCGTGCGGTGGTCTCCGACGCGCTCGATCTCGCCCTCCTGCAGCGCGCGCAGCAGCTTGCTCTGCGCAGGCAGCGGCAGGTCGCCGATCTCGTCGAGAAAGAGCGTGCCGCCGTCGGCGCGCTCGAAGCGCCCGGGCCGCGTGACCTGCGCTCCGGTGTACGCACCTTTCTCGACGCCGAAAAGCTCGGCCTCGACGAGCTCATTGGGCATCGCCGCGCAGTTCAGCGCAACGAAGGGCTTCGCGCGTCGATCGCTCATCCGGTGCAATGCGCGGGCGAACAACTCCTTGCCGACGCCGGTCTCGCCGAGCAGCAGCACGACGATGCGGCTTCCGGCGGCGAGTCGCAGCAGCTCGAGCGCACGGCGAAACGCCGGTGCGTTGCCGGCAATGTCGGGCGTCAGCCGTTCCTTCTGGTCGATCGTCGAGCGCAGCTCGACGACCTGCGTCTGCAGCTCGAGCAGCTGCTCCGCGATCGATTCCCGGTTGAAGAACTGCTGGTGCTCGCCAGCGTCGTCCCATTCCTCGATCGGCTTGCCGACGATGCGGCAGTGCTCGTCGCCCATGCCGCTGCACTCGACCTCCTTGTAGAGGATCGGCCGGCCCATGAACGTGGACGTGTAGCCGCAGGCGTAGCCGATCTGCGTCCAGCACACCGGCTCGTCGTGCGTGCCGTAGTAGTGCCGGTGCCACTGGCCCTCCCACGAGTTCTCCCAGCGGAACTCGCCGTAGAAGTGCCCGGCGGAGCGATCCAGCTCGAGGCGCAGCGGAACGACGCGCACGATGCCCTCGAGCGTGTGCAGCTGGGGGCCGGTCATGAATGCGTCGAGATCGCTCGCGTTCTGCGAGCGCATGCGCGCAATTTCTGCGTCGCGTGCGCCGGACGCGTAGCCCATGCGCATCAGCAGCCCGCGTGCGCGCGGCATGCCGAGCGTGTCGATCAGCTCCTTGCGCAGCAGCGCCTGCGCCTCGGCGTGCACGAGCAGCATGCGGTGCTCGCGCAGCCAGATCTGTCCGGTCTCCGAGCAGAAACGGACCTGCGCGCGCAGGTCGTCGGTGCCGATCGGGGCTCTTGCACGATCGTCGTCGGCATCGCGCGGAACGCTGCGCAGCCTGGTCATCGTTGTCTCCTGCCTGGGACCCGTCGAGGCCCCAATACGCATTCGAGGCTTCGGGGCAGCCGCGTACCTTGATGGAGATCAACGATCGCCCCGGCTGCCTGAGCGTTCGCGTTTGATCAAAAGATCAATGCAGGCCTCCGCACGGCGTGCATTCGATCAAAGGATCAAGTGAGGGGTGCGCGCAGTCGATCGTCGCCGACGGCGCTGCCGGAGCGGATTGGCGTTCGCTTGACGCGGCGCAACAAGGCGTGATGCGCAGGCTGCGCCTGCCCGAGATAACCGTCCCTTCGTCGGCCTGCCGCAGTCGACAGTCGGCACAGCGTTGCGCTCTGTTGCGGTGCGTCATCGACGCCTCCGCGAAATGGCACAGGCCTTGCGATTCATCCCTTGCAGCGCCCCCGATGCGCCGCTGATCCAGGCCCATCGAACCACGACATCCAGGGAGCAGGCCAGCGATGAAATTCCCCGTTCCGCACGACGTGAAGAAAGACGTGATTCCCGGCACCGAAGGCTGGGAGCGCATGTACCCGTACCAGTACCAGTTCGTCACCGACGACGCGCAGCGCAACGCGTACGAGAAGGAGACCTTCTGGTTCTACGACGGCCTGCACTATCCGGAGCCGCTGTACCCCTTCGACACGATCTGGGACGAGGCCTGGTACCTCGCGCTCTCGCAGTTCAACAACCGCATCTTCATGGTGCCGCCGGTGCGCGGCGTCGATCACCGGATCATCAACGGCTACGTCTACATCTCGCCGGTGCCGGTGAAGGATCCGGAGGAGATCGGCCGCCGCGTGCCGCACTTCATGGAGCGGGCCGGCCACTACTACAAGAACTGGGACGCGCTCGAGGCGAAGTGGAAAGTGAAGATGGAGGCCACGATCCGCGAGCTCGAGGCGCTGAAGATTCCGCGCCTGGCCGAGATGGAGGACATCTCGGTCGTCACCGACGCGATCGGAGAGTCGCAGGGCTACCGGCTGCTGAAGAACTACGACGACCTGATCAACCTCGGCATCAAGTGCTGGCAGTACCACTTCGAGTTCCTGAACCTGGGCTACGCGGCCTACGTGTTCTTCCTCGATTTCGTGCAGAAGCTGTTCCCGAGCATCCCGACGCAGCGCGTCACGCAGATGATCTCGGGCATCGACGTGCTGATGTACCAGCCCGACGAGGAGCTGAAGAAGCTCGCGCGCCTGGCGATCGAGCTCGGCGTCGACAAGGCGGTGACCTCGAGCGCCGAATGGACCGAGGTCGAGCGCGCGCTGAAGGAAGCGCCGCGCGGCACCGAGTGGCTCACCTCGCTGAACCTTGCGCGCGAGCCGTGGTTCAACGTGTCGACCGGCACCGGCTGGTTCCACCACGATCGTTCGTGGAACGACCAGATGAACGTTCCGCTGTCGGGCATCGCTACCTACATCGACAAGCTGCGCAAGGGGCACAGCATCGACCGGCCCACCGAGAAGGTGCGCGCCGAGCGTGATCGCATCACCGCCGAGTACCGCGACCTGATCGAAACCGAGGAAGACCGCAAGCAGTTCGACGAGCTGCTCGGTTGCGCGAAGACGGTGTTCCCGTACGTGGAGAACCACCTGTTCTATGTCGAGCACTGGTTCCACTCGGTGTTCTGGAACAAGATGCGCGAGGTCGCCGCCGTCCTGCAGGAGCACGGCATCATCGAGGACATCGAGGATGTCTGGCTGCTGCGCCGCGACGAGATCAAGCAGGCGCTGTGGGACGTCGTCACCGCCTGGGCCACCGGCGTCACGCCGCGCGGCACGAAGACCTGGCCGGCCGAGATCGAGTGGCGCAAGGGCGTCATGGCGAAGTTCAAGGAGTGGGGACCGCCGCCGGCGATCGGTATCGCGCCCGAGGTGATCCAGGAGCCGTTCACGATCGTGCTCTGGGGCGTGACGAACAAGTCGCTAGCCGACTGGGCCGCCGTGCAGGAGATCCTCGATCCCGAGAACGTGCGCGAGCTCAAGGGCTTCGCCGGCAGCCCCGGCATCGTCGAGGGCAAGGCGCGCGTCTGCCGCACGGTGAGCGAGGTGGGCGAGCTGCGCGAAGGAGAGATCCTCGTCGCTCCGACTACATCGCCGTCGTGGGCGCCCGCCTTCGCGAAGATCGGCGCCTGCGTCACCGACGTGGGTGGCGTGATGAGCCACGCGGCGATCGTCTGTCGCGAGTACGGAATGCCGGCGGTCGTCGGCACCGGACACGCGACGAAGATCATCAAGACCGGCATGAAGCTGCGCGTCGACGGATCGACCGGCGCGATCACGATCGACCGCTGAGCGGGGGCGACGATGGGCACCATCACAGACCCCGTGCGGCCGGCGCGCGAAGCGTCGCCGGCCGCCGACGCACCAAGCGTGAGCTGGTTCGAGGAGTGCGATGCGAGTTCGATCGCACTCGTCGGCGGCAAGTGCGCATCGCTCGGCGAGCTGATCCACGCCGGCGTCAACGTGCCGCCCGGCTTTGCACTCACCACCGCGGGCACGCGCACATTCCTGCAGCAGGCGGGTGTCGATCACGAGATCGCGGCCATGCTTGCCGGTGTCGACGCCGCCGACACCGATGCGGTGGAGGCGGTGAGCGGGCGCATCCGTACGCTGATCGAGCAGCAGGCGTTCCCGGCCGAGCTCGAGGACGAGATCGCCGAGTGCTACCGGCGCCTGGCCGTGCGCTGCTGCACGCCTGGCGTTCCGGTCGCGGTGCGATCGAGCGCGACTGCCGAGGATCTGCCCGATGCAAGCTTCGCGGGGCAACAGGACACCTACCTGTGGATCCGCGGCATCGACGAGGTGCTGCAGCACGTACGGCGCTGCATCTCCAGCCTGTACACCGGGCGCGCGATCGCGTATCGCGCCAACCGGGGCTTCGCCAACGAGCAGGTCGCGATCGCCGTCGGCATCCAGAAGATGGCGAACTCGTACACCGCCGGCGTCATGTTCACGCTGCATCCGGGCAACGGCGACCGCTCGGTGATCGTCATCGACTCGAACTTCGGTTTCGGCGAGTCGGTGGTGTCGGGGGAGGTCACGCCCGATCACTTCGTCGTCAACAAGATCACGCTCGACATCATCGATCGCACGATCTCGCGCAAGGAGCTCTGCTACACGGTCGACTTCAAGGCGCAGCGCTCGCGCGCGGTCGAGGTGCCTTTCGAGCGGCAGACCGTGCAGTCGCTGATCGACGACGAGATCACGCAGCTCGCGTGGATGGGCAAGCAGATCGAGCGCCATTACGGGCGTCCGATGGACATCGAATGGGCGGTCGACAAGGACCTTCCGTCCGGCGGAAACGTGTTCGTCCTGCAGGCCCGCCCCGAGACCGTCTGGAGCACGCGCAGCCGGCCTGCCGAAGGGCCGCGCGGCAGTGCGATGGACTACATCGTTTCGAGCCTGCTCGTCGGCAAGCGAATCGACTGAGCTTTCCTTCCCTTTTCCGAACGCCGTCAACGAAACACCGTGGAGTCGCAATGAACGCACGCACCGAAGTGGGACTGATCGACGACCTGCGCAGCTACATCGCCGCACTCGAGGCGAATGGGCAGCTGCATCGCGTCAAGACCGAGGTCGACTGGAAGTACGAGCTGTGCCACGTCTCGAAGGTCAACGAGGAGAAGCAGGGCCCGGCGCTGCTGTACGAAAACGTCAAGGGCAACACCATCCCGGTGTTCACCAGCGCCTTCACGACGCCCGAGCGCATCGCGATCGCGCTCGAGCAGGACCCAGGCCTGACGATGTGCCAGCTCTCGCGCAAGTGGATGGAGCTGACGACCAAGCAGTCGGTCAAGCCGGAGTTCGTCGCCAATCCGCCGGTGATGGAGAACGTCATCAAGGAGGAGGACGTCGACCTCGAGAAGTTCCCGTCGCCGTGGTTCTATCCCGACGACGGCGGGCGCTTCTTCGTCACGGCCGGCTACCTGGTAACGCAGGATCCCGACACCGGCTGGACGAACCTCGGCACCTACCGCTCTCAGGTGCTCGGCAAGAACATCCTCGGCTCGCAGATCATCAAGGGCAAGCATGGCGACATGCACATGAAGAAGTACCAGGAGCGCGGCGAACTGATGCCGGCTGCTGCCGTCGTCGGCTGTGACCCGGTGCTCTTCCTGGCCGCCTCGACGCTGGTGAGTTCGCAGACCGACGAGTACGACATCGCCGGTGCGCTGCGCGGCCGGCCGGTGCCCGTGTTCAAGTCGGAGATCACCGGTCTCACGCTGCCGGCGAACGCCGAGATCATCGTCGAGGGCTTCATCGACCCGAACGAGTTGATGGAGGAGGGGCCCTTCGGCGAATACACCGGCTACTACTCGGGCAACAAGGGCAAGGACTATCCGAAACCCGTGCTGCGCGTGAAACGCATCCTGCACCGGAACAACCCGATCTTCTGGTCGACGACGGTCGGCAAGCCGATCAACGACATCCACATGATCCAGTCGCTGAACCGCACCGGCGCGCTGTGGTACGACCTCGAGACGATGAAGGTGCCGGGCATCCAGAGCGTCTACCTGCCGGCCGCGGCCACCGGTCGCTTCTGGGCGATCGTCTCGGTGAAACAGATGTATCCGGGGCACTCGAACCACGTCGGCAACGCCGTGATCGCGAGCACCACCGGGCACTACGGGCTGAAGGGCGTGATCGTCGTCGACCACGATATCGAGGCTGACGACATGGACCGCGTCTGGTGGGCGCTCGCCACGCGCTTCGACCCGAAACGCTCGGCGCAGATCATCGACCGCGGCCGCTCGACGCCGCTCGACCCGGGGCTGCCGATCGAGGCGCGCGACATCACCAGCCGCATCATCCTCGACGCGTGCACGCCCTACGAATGGGAGAACAAGCCGAACGAGATCTTCATGGACCGTGACATGCTGCAGCGGGTGTCGGACCGGTGGAACGAGTATGGGTTCACGGGGGCGAGTCCGGTGGCGGAAATGATCGGCCGCTTGACGCGGCCTCAGGCCAAGAAGAAATAACGAGAAGGGGGAAGGGGGAAGGGAGAAGGGGGAAAGCCCCGACTTCCGCGGCCGAGGCTTTTTCCCCTTCTCCCTTCTCCCTTCTCCCTTCTCGTGCGGAGCACTGAATGGCAAAAGGCATCGCAATCATCTGCAACCTCGACACGCGGGGCGAGGACATCCGCTTCGTGAAGGAGCTGATCGGCTCGCGGGGGCACGAGGCGGTTCTGGTCGATTTCAGCATGGAGGAGCCGCCGCCGTTTGCGGGGGACGTGCGCACCGAGGAGGTCGCGGCGCGTGGCGGATTGCCGATCGAGGTGGTGCGCGAGAAGTATCGGTCCGATCGCGATACGGCGACGAACAACCAGATTCGCGGGGCGTCGGCGATCGTCGGCGAGATGGTGCGTGCGGGACGCGTGCACGGCGTGATCGGCATCGGCGGCGGGACGGCGACGCTCGTTGCCACGTCGGTGATGAAGACCTTGCCCTTCGGCATGCCGAAGGTGATGGCGTCGCCGATGGCGGCGCATCCGGCGTACATCGACCGCTACGTCGGCACGCGCGACATCACGATGCATCACACGGTGCTCGACATCGTGAAGATGAATCCGCTGCTGCGCGCACAGATCGTCAATGCGGTGGGCGCGATCTGCGGCATGGTCGAGATGACGCAGGGCACCGAGATCGCGTTCGACCGGCCCTGCGTCGCGCTGTCGTCGTTCGGCTTCGGCGAGATGGCGGTGCAGGGCGCGATGGGCATGCTCGAGGAGAGCGGCTTCATCCCGATCGTCTGTCACGCGCAGGGCAAGGGCGATCGCGCGATGGAGGAGATGATCCGCGACGGCATGTTCCACGGCGTGATCGACCTGTGCACCGGCGGCATCGTCGAGCATCTGTTCCACGGCAACCGCGATCCGGGCCCTGACCGGCTGATGGCAGCGGTGGAAACGGGCATTCCGATGGTGCTGGGTCCTTGCGGCCTCGACATCCTGTCGTATGGCGGCCGGCCCGACATGCTCGAGAAGACGCGCGACCGCGTGCAGTACGTGCAGGATGCGCTGCGCGTGCAGGTGCGCACCACGGCAGACGAACTGCGCCAGGCCGCCGACGTCATCGCCGAGCGGCTGAACCGCGCGAAAGGACCGTGGACCTTCCTCGTGCCGCTACGTGGATGGTCGTCGCTCGATCGCGAGGGGCGGCCCATTCACGATCCGGTGGCCGACGCCGCCTTCGTCGAACGGCTCGAGCAGCGGCTCGACGACCCCGGTCGGCTGCGCAAGGTCGACCTGAACCTCTACACGCAGGAGTTCGCGCGCGTGGCCGTCGACGAGTTCCTCGCCCTGTATCGCAAGACTGCGGCGCCTGAACTCGCCGCGGCGAAGTAGGAGAACCCGATGCTCGTTCGAAACTGGATGCAGGCAGACCCGATCACCATTGCAGGCGACGTGCTCGTCTCCGAAGCCAAACAGTTGATGAGCGAGCATCGGCTGCACGCGCTGCCCGTGCTCGAAGGCAACCGGCTGCGCGGGCTCGTCACGCGCGCAAATCTGCTGCGCATGGGGCAGTTCGTGCTGCGCACGCAGAACCCCGACGAGTTCGATTACTTCGTCACGCGTCTGCGCGTGCGCGACATCATGGTGCGCAATCCGGCGTGCGTGCAGGCGAACGACACGATGGCGCACTGTCTGCACAAGGGGCAGGAGCTCGGCGTCGCGCAGTTTCCGGTGCTCGACGGCCACGAGCTCGTCGGCGTTATCTCGGCCAACGAGATTTTCCAGCTCGCGGCGCACTGTGTCGGTGCCGAGGAGAGCGATCACGCGGTAGCGCTGGCGCCGCTACGGCTCGTTCCCGGCCTGCTCGCGCGCGTCTGTGCGACGGCGGAAGCGGCCGGCGGCGTGCTGCACGGCCTGTACCCGGTCGGGCGGATCGACGACGGGGCGGAGTCCGAAGGGTCGTCTGCGCATCCCGCCGATCCGGCGCCCGCGCGCGTCATCGTGCGCTTCGGCGCGCGCGATCCGCAACGCGTCGTCGACGCGCTGGCGGCCGCCGGCTTCGAGGTGCTCGATCCGGTTGCCGAACCCCGCCGACAGCAGGTAGCCTGAGCGGCTGGAGAGCACTCACGATGAGCGAAGCGAAGAAGCTGCCCCTGGTCGTCGCGATCACCGGCGCCACCGGAGTGGTCTACGGCGTCGAGATGCTGCGGGTGCTGCACCAGCTCGGCGAACCCGTGCACCTGATCCTGAGCGAGGCGGCGACGATGAACCTCGCGATCGAGATGAACGTCACGGTCGACGAGGTCAAGGCGCTGGCCGAGGTCGTCTATCCGAACAAGGATGTCGGCGCCGCCGTGGCGAGCGGCTCGTTTCGCACGCGCGGGATGATCGTCGCGCCGTGCACGGTGAAGACGCTGTCGGCGATCGCGAACTCCTTCACCTACAACCTCGTCGTGCGCGCGGCCGATGTCACGTTGAAGGAGCGTCGGCCGCTGATCCTGATGGTGCGCGAGACGCCGCTGCACAAGGGGCATCTCGAGCTGATGTCGCGTGCGGCCGATTACGGAGCGGTGATCCTGCCGCCGTTGCCGGCCTTCTACCATCATCCGCAGACGATCATGGACATCGTCCACCAGAGCATCGGCAAGGCGCTCGACCAGGTCGGCATCGAGCACGACCTGTTCAAGCGCTGGACGGGCGAAGACCGCGGCACGCTGCGCAACACGCTGCGCGTCGCCGTGAAATGACGGGTCGCCTGCGGCGAAACCGGGGTCAGACCACGATTTCTGCAGAAATCGTGGTCTGACCCCGGTTTCGCCGGTCGCGCCTGTTTTCGGCGATGAGCGAACGACATCTCGCCTTCTGGCCGCGCGGTGTCCCTCATCACCTGACGACACCCGAGGTTTCGCTCGTTCACAACGCGCGCGTTGCCGCCGAGCGTTTCCCCGACAAGCCGTACCTGGTCTTCTACGACACGCGCATCGGCTTCGCGCGCTTTTTCGACGAGGTCGAGCGGCTCGCCGGCTGGCTCGAGCACGAGGCGGGCGTGCGTCGCGGCGATCGCGTGCTGCTGTATCTGCAGAACAGCCCGCAGTTCGTCATCGGCTACTACGCGATCCTGCGTGCGAACGCGGTCGTCGTTCCGGTCAACCCGATGCACCTCGAGGCGGAGCTGCGCCATTGCGTCGACGACAGCGGTGCACGGGTGGCGATTGTCGGGCAGGAGCTGTATCCGCGCGCAAGGCCGCTGCTGGGCGGCTCGATCGAGCATCTGCTCGTTGCCACCTATTCCGATTATCTGGAGGCGCCGACCGACCTCGCCGTACCCGATTTCGTTGCCGCGCCACGCATCGCCTGCGACGACGACGGTGCCTGCGCGTGGCACGCGGCGATGGCGAGCGGGCATCGGCCGGGCGCGCTCGACGTCGGGCCCGACGACCTGTGCGTGATGCCCTATACGTCGGGTACCACTGGGCGGCCGAAGGGCTGCATGCATACGCACCGCAGTGCGCAGTTCACCGCGATCGCCGGCCTGCAATGGTTCGGCGTGACGCAGGACGCGACCGTGCTCGCGATACTGCCCTTCTTTCACGTGACGGGGATGCAGGGCAGCATGAACGGGCCGCTGTTCATCGGTGCCACCGTCGTCCTGTTGCCGCGCTGGGATCGCGCGGTTGCCGCGCGCCTGATCGAGCGCTATCGCGTCACGTCGTGGACGGCGATTCCGACGATGATCGTCGACTTCCTCGCGCAGCCCGGATTGAGCCGCGCGACGCTCGCGAGCATAGATCGCATGAGCGGCGGCGGAGCGGCGATGCCCGAGGCGGTTGCCGCGCGCCTGCAGGAGCTGTGCGGCATCGAGTACGTCGAGGGCTACGGGCTGACCGAGACGATGGCGCCGACGCACATCAATCCGCCGCAGCGGCCGAAACGACAGTGCCTGGGCATTCCGATCTTCGACACCGATGCGCGCGTCGTCGATGTCGAGACGATGCGCGAGCTGCCGCCCGGCGAGGTCGGCGAGATCGTGATTCACGGGCCGCAGGTGTTTCAGGGGTACTGGGGCAACGAGGCAGCGACGCAGGCGGCCTTCGTGGATATCGACGGCCGTCGCTTTCTGCGCACCGGCGACCTCGGTCGCAGCGACGATGACGGCTACTTCTTTCTGGTTGATCGCCTGAAGCGGATGATCAACGCGTCAGGCTTCAAGGTGTGGCCGGCCGAGGTCGAGGCGATGCTCTATGCGCACCCGGCGATCCAGGAAGCGTGCGTAATCGCGGCGAAGGACGCGTATCGGGGCGAGACAGTGAAGGCCGTCGTCGTGCTGCGCGAGGCGATGCGCGGAAAGGTGACGGCCGAGGAGATCGTCGAGTGGGCGCACGGGGCGATGGCGGCGTACAAGGTGCCGCGGATCGTCGAGTTCGTCGAGGCGCTGCCGCGGTCGGCGACGGGGAAGATACTGTGGCGGGTGCTGCAGGAGGCGGAGCGGACTTCTCGCTGACCGAGCCTTTGCCTGCTGATGTCGAGCGGCACGTCGAGACGGCGTGCGGCGCTTTCGGCCTCATACGAAGCCGCCCCTTCGGGGTTCCCTGCGCTGCTCACCATCGCGGGCGGCTGCGCAACTCGCCCTCATCGCGGCGGCCCCTTCGGGGCCTTGCGCTTCGGAGCTCGAACAGTGCTCGCCGACTTCCCCCGCGATGGCTGCGCTGCTCGGCGGCTTCGAAGTCGGCCGAAAGCGCCGCGCGCCGTCTCGACGTGCAGCAACGTCGGTGAGGTGCGCCGCGCGCCCGCCGCTCCGCCCCTTTCGCACTACGTGATTGCGATCGTGCGGTTTGCGCGTTGCGCTGTACTCGCGGTTCGCGTCGCGCTCGCTCGCCCGCGAATTTTGCCGGTTGCGATTCGCGGTCAACGATGGCTTGACGGTAGGGGGTCGTTCAAGACTCGACGCCGACCGCGGTGGTCGGAAGCATGCATGGTCGCGTGTGCGATCCGCAGCAGGGCCCATCTGGCCACCCGCGCGATCCACCAGGCGAGCACGAATACCGGTAGCAGGATCAGGGTCCAGCCGAGCACCTGCACGAGCAGGACTGGCAGGCCGACGAGATCCGCCGCGGCGGCGAGTGCACTGCTGACCAACGACGGATGTCGCACGACGACGTATGCCGTCGCGACGATCGCCGGCCACTTCGCGAGGCGCAGCGTCTGGAGGCCGGCCTGCGCGGCCTTTGTGGCGCGTGTTCCCCAGCCGGCTGCGCGTCCCGAGACGTTCGCCGCCTTCGCGGCGCTGGCCGAGCCCTTGGCGGCCTTGCCGGCGCGCAACAGATAGGCGGCACCGATGAATGCCGCGGCGTCGAGCGCGGCCCAGCCGATATCGGCCGCTTCGATCGCCTCGTCGGTGCGCGCCTTGGTTTCGAGCGAACGCACGCCGCTCGCGAGCAGCCAGTTGATGCCTTCGAGGACTCGTTCGGTCTGGATCCACTGCGTGCGCCCTTCGGCATCCAGCACGAACTGACCGAGGAAGTCGTGACCTTCGGCCGCGATGAAGTGCACCGCATACCAGCCCCGCTGCTCGGGCGTCAGTGTCCCGGTGTTTGCGTTCGTGCCGGCCGCCGTGTCGGGTGCAGCGGTCGCTGCGTCGGGTGCATCGGTCGCAGCGCCGGCTGGGTCGACCTTCGCGTCGGGTTCACCGGGCTGCTCGCCCGATGGGGACGACGTCACCGACCTCCACCAGCGCGTTGCTGCGACTTTTGCGGCAGCGGCCCTGCGTGATGCGTATTCGCGGGCCGCGAGCATGCCGATCTCGTTGTCGAGAAAGTGGTCGATCGGCAGCAGGACGGCGGACCCGTAGCTGCGCAGGATCGTGCGGAACTCGGGTTCGAGTCCGTACAGCGGCAGGATCCTGCGCGCGAGGCGCGGATGCTCGAGCACGGCGGCTTGCGCTTTCAGCCGCAGCACCTCGTCGTCGTGGTACGCCACCAGCGTCGCGAGCAGGTCGGTCGGCTCGTCGGCGAGTGCAGTGGCGAGCTCGGGGTACGCGCTCTCGGCCTGGATGCGAACGAGCCTGTCCTCGAGCGGAGTTGCGTCCCAACGGACGCTGGCCACCGTCGCGACGACAAGCGCGAGCAGCAGGAGCATGGAAAACTTCTTCATGCGGAAGAGGAGCAGACTCGCTGAAGGCAGGATGTCAGATCGGTAAGGAGAGCTGCGCCCCTACCCGACGAGCTCATTACAACCTGCGCTGTAAAACGACAGTTTGCGCCGCTTTCAAGCGATAGCGCGGGCGAGCGGAACGACGACCTCCAAAGATTCGTAGGGCACCATTTCCTCACCCTGTTCTGTTCGGAGGCGGGCAAAGCCCGCCGGTCGAGGATTGAGAAGTTGTCATCTTCAAGCTCTTCGACGGCCGCGGGAGACGCATAACGTTGAAGTTCAGCGGCAGCCGAAGCTGTCCGCTGCAGTGACCTGTTATGCCGCGTTCGCATGTTCGACGATCCACCCGGGGAAGACCAACACCCCGGGGTGGCACTTCAGCGCGCGCGCAAGAACCTTTGCGCGTTCCACGCCAAGCCGAACACGATCGTTCTCGATGGCCGAGATCGTCGATTGGGGAATCCCCGTGAGGGCGGCGAGGTCGTTCTGGCTCAGCTCCTGAAGCTCCCGCACGACTCGAACCGACTCTCCGACGGATACGTCGACGCGCTTCTTCGCAGGACGAAAATCCTTCATCTACGCTCTCCGGTAGTCATGGGCGGTGACCGTCACCACGAGGACCTGGATCCTGGCGGCTTTAACCTGGTAGATGACACGCCACTGGATCCCAAGTCGCGAGGAGCGATGCCCGCTCCACTGCCCTGACAACGATTCGTCGTGAAAGCCCTTGATCAGTCGCAGTCCCGGCGGGCCGGATACGGCAACGATGTCCTTCCATTTCTCGTAGCGAACCAGGACCTCGCGCGGAGCATCTCGCAGTTGACGGTCGACTCGACGGTGTTCAAGGACACGCCACATAGCACATGATGCCTATACCATACTTGGTATGTCAAGGCATTGCTACGCGACATAACGTCGACGGTGAGCGGCGGCGCGCCGAAGGCGCGCTGCCGCTCGAGCAAGCTGTTATGCATCAATATCGAGTAACGCCTTGGGGTTCTTGTTCGCCACCATCAGCAGTGTCCTGGCGGGGCCGGAAGGCGCGCGCCTTCCCTGCTCCCATTCCTGAAGCGTTCGTACCGAAACTCCGATCAGTTTGGCAAACTCGGACTGCGACAGACCCGTCTTTCCGCGTATCTTCGCTACCGATGGAATCGTGGTGATACGCCCGATTTCCCCTCGCTTGATCTGTCGAATCCGCTGAAAGGCTGCCCGCTGCACCGTATGCGTCCGGCGATCCCGCCTTGAAGCCGCCGAGCGGTCATAGGAGCCTCGT
>CAZIDY010000057.1:0-15007 GCA_964538505.1 uncultured Limnobacter sp.
TCACGAAGGTGTCGATCATCACGTTGAGCTTCTCGGACGTGATGAAGCGGTCGCTGTCGGAAGTGTCGATCGTCAGGATGCGCTTGTCGTAGTAGACGATATTCTGGAACGGCGGCGGCAGCTTGAAGTACAACCCGGGCTCGTCGATCACCTTGCGGATCTCGCCGAGGGCGTAGACGACGGCGAACTGCCGCTGGTCGACGACGAACACGGTCGACATCAGCACGAACAGCGCAATGAGCAGGCCGACGACGATGGGGATGAGTTTCTGCATGGTTCGTCCCCCCGCGCTATCGGCTGTCGCGTTCGCGGCTGCGCAGGCCGTCGCTGCGCGGCGTCACCGGCGCCGGCTCGGCGGTGCTCGGCACCGGCGCCATGCCGCTGCCCGTACGCGAAGCGTCGCCGCCCTGCGCGAGCAGCTTGTCGAGCGGCAGGTAGAGCAGGTTGCCACTCGCCTGCGCGTCGAGATAGACCTTGCTGGTGCTCGCGAAGATGCCTTCCATCGTCTCCAGGTACATGCGGTCGCGCGTGACCTCCGGCGCCTTCGCGTATTCCTCGAGCACCTGCGTGAGGCGGCTGGTGTCGCCCTCGGCGCTCGCGACGACGCGCTGCCGATAGCCCTCGGCTTCCTCGAGCAGCCGCGCGGAAGTTCCGCGCGCCTTCGGGATCACGTCGTTCGCATAGGCACGGCCTTCGTTGATCAGCCGCTCCCGGTCCTGCGCTGCCTTGTTCGCGTCCTCGAAGGCAGCCTGCACCTGCTCGGGCGGCTGCACCTGCTGGATCGTGAGGTCGACGACCGAGATGCCGGCGCGGTATCGATCGAGGATCGCCTGGATCTGATCGCGCGCAGCCAGTGCGACCTGCTCCTTCTCCTCGTAGAGCACCTGGTCGACGCCGTTGCGGCCGACCGTCTCGCGCATCGCCGTCTCGGCGGCCTGGCGAACGATCTCCTCGGGCACCGGACCGAAGTCGTTGTTGAAGAGGTAATTCTTCACGTCACCGACGCGGTATTGCACGGTGAACTGCATGTCGACGATGCTCTGGTCGAGCGTGAGCATCAGCGACTCGCGCAACGTCTTGTTGCGCACCGCGTTGCGATAGCCGACCTCCACCGTGCGCAGACGCTGCACGTCGACGATCTCGTTCGTCTCGATCGGCCACGGCAGCCGCCACGTGAAGCCGGCACGCTCGATCAGCTGCTTGTACTCGCCGAAGCGCAGCACGACCGACGCCTGCCCTTCCTGGACGATGTAGAAGCCGCTGGCGAGCCACAACAGCACGGCGACGAGAAGGAGCACGCCGAAGCCGGCCCCTGCGCCCTTCATCGACGGCGGCTCGCCGCCACCGCTCGGCGCACGCGGCCCGCCGCCGCGACGGAACAGGTTGTTCAGCCGACGATTGAAGTCGCGCCAGAGCTCATCGAGGTCGGGCGGGCCGTCGTTACCCGGACGCGGCGGCGGGCGCTGGTCGGAACCGCCACCGCCTCGGCCCCAGCCGGGATCGTTGAGCGAGAGAATCGAACGAATGGGCTTCCACATGGGCAGGGCGGATTCAGGCCGCTCGGGGCGCGGCCGATTCTTGCGAATGGGGTAAATCGACGGGACCGGGTGCGGGCATTGCCGACGACTCTACGGGAGTCGCCATGCGTGCGTGGCGCCACGACTCGACCTGCTGGTCGATCGCCTCGCGCAGCGCGTCGAGCCCGGCGCCGGTGACGGCGCTGACAAGAACGCGGGCGATCCTACCACAGTGATCGGCGCCGGTTTCCGGCGCATGTCCGACCCGGTCGATCTTGTTGTGCACCAGGATGCGCGGCACATCGGCCGCGCCGATCTCCTCGAGCACCCGGTCGACCTGCTCGATCTGCTCGTCGCGATCGGGCGCCGAAGCGTCGACCACGTGCAGAAGCAGGTCGGCGCTCGCGGTTTCCTCGAGCGTCGCAGTGAAGGCCTCGACCAGCGAGTGCGGCAGTGCGCGGACGAATCCGACCGTATCGGAGAGCACGACCTCGCTGCCCGAAGGCAGGCGCAATCTGCGCGTCAGCGTATCGAGGGTTGCGAAGAGCTGGTCGGCGGCGTAGGTGCCGGCGCCGGTGAGCGCGTTGAACAACGTGGACTTGCCGGCGTTCGTGTAGCCGACGATCGACACGGTGAAGGCCGGCTTGCGATCGCGCGCACGGCGACGCGTGCGACGCTGCTTGCGCAGCTGCGCGAGCTGCGCGCGCAGGCGCTTGACGCGAATACCGAGCATGCGCCGGTCGAGCTCGAGCTGCGTCTCGCCCGGACCGCCGCGCACGCCGATGCCCCCGCGCTGGCGCTCCAGGTGCGACCAGCCGCGCACCAGGCGCGCCGACAGATGCTCGAGCCGTGCGAGCTCGACCTGCAGCTTGCCTTCATGGCTCTTGGCGCGCTGCGCGAAGATCTCGAGGATCAGCTCGGTGCGATCGACGACCGAGACGTTCCAGCGCTGCTGCAGGTTGCGCTGCTGGATTGCCGACAGCTCCTGGTCGAAGACGACGAGCGAGAGGTCTTCTGCGGCCAGTTGCGCGGCGATCTCGTCGGCCTTGCCCGAGCCGATGAACAGCGCGGCATCGGGTCGCGCACGGCGCACGACGACTCGCCCGCGCGGCACGAGCCCGGCGGACTGCGCGAGCGCGGCGAGCTCGTCGAGAGACTCGGAACCGGCCGGCGCCGCGCCAAAGGCGACGCCGACCAGCAGGCACGAAACGGGGGTGACTTGCTTGCTCAGCTTTCCGGACTTTCTTGCTGGAAGTGGACGGCGCGGCCGGGTACGACCGTGGAAATCGCGTGCTTGTAGACCATCTGGGTAACCGTATTCCGCAACAGCACGACGTACTGGTCGAACGAATCGATCTGACCTTGCAGCTTGATGCCGTTCACGAGATAGATCGACACCGGAACATGCTCCTTGCGAAGCAGATTCAGAAACGGGTCTTGTAGCAGCTGCCCTTTGTTACTCATGGGGACTCCGGCTTGTTGTGGTTCGCTCGTTGCAGTTCGCTCGGTGCGGGTCGCGTTTTGACTGGATTCGCGTGTCGAGGGCCCCGCGTTCGACCACTCTATCTCAATTTGGGGGCCGGCCTGTCCAAATCAAGTGCGCCGCACGTACGGGTTGGCGCCGCTGCGAAACTCGACGCGCAGCGGCGTGCCGGTCAGCGAGAACTGCTCGCGGAACCAGGACTCCAGGTAACGACGGTAGGCATCCGGGACGTCGGCAAGCGCACTGCCGTGCACGATGACGATCGGCGGGTTCTGCCCGCCCTGGTGCGCATAGCGCAGCTTCGGGCGGATCGCACCGCGTCGCGGCGGCGGCTGGCGCTCGACCGCCTCGCGCAGCGCGCGCGTGAGTTTCGGCGTCGAGAGCTTCGCCGTCGCTGCCGCATAGGCTGCCTGCACCGAGCGCATCAGCGCCGCGATGCCGAAACCCTCGAGCGCCGACACGAAGTGCCATTTTGCGAAGCGCAGGAAATGCAGCTTGCGATCGAGCTCGCTGCGCAGGCGCTCGCGCTCGCCGGCATCGGCAAGATCCCATTTGTTCACCGCGACGACGAGCGCACGGCCGGCTTCGAGCACGTAGCCGGCAATCGTGGCGTCCTGGTCGGATACCTCCTGGCTCGCGTCGAGCAGCAGCACGCAGACGTTCGCATCCTCGATCGCCTGCAGCGTCTTGACGATCGAGAACTTCTCGATCGCCTCGTCGACGCGGCTGCGCCGGCGCAGCCCCGCCGTGTCGACCAGCGTGTACGCGCGGCCGCCATGCTCGAAATCGACCGCAACCGCATCGCGCGTCGTGCCGGGCTGGTCGAAGGCAATCAAGCGCTCCTCGCCGAGCAGCGCATTGACGAGCGTCGACTTGCCGACGTTCGGGCGCCCGATGACGGCAACGCGGATACGTGCGTCGCGCTCGGCCGTCGCTGGTTTCCCGTTCGCTGCTGCCTGCGCTCCCTCGCGCGCATCGTCGTGCGGGTCGCCGTGCGCCTCCGCGTCCGCGTCTGCGTCCACTCCTTCGCCCGCAGCGTCATCCGCGTCGTCGCCCGACGGCTTCTGCACGACCAAAGGCTCCAGCGCCTCTTCGACGAGGTCGCGCACCCCATCACCATGCGCAGCCGACACCGCCAACGGATCGCCCAGCCCCAGCTCATGAAACTCGGCCACCGCCTGCTCGCGCGGCCGCCCTTCGGTCTTGTTCACCACCAACAGCACCCGCTGCGCGGTGCGTCGCAACTCGGCAGCGATCTCCCGATCGCGCCCGGTCAGCCCCTCGCGCCCATCGACGAGAAAGATCACCACGTCGGCCTCGACGACCGCCTGCCGCGTCTGCCGCGCCATCAGCGCCGCAATGCCCCCGCGCGCCACCGGCTCGAAACCACCGCTGTCGATGACAATGAACGGATGCTCGCCGACGCGCCCGCGCCCGTACTGCCGATCGCGCGTCAACCCCGGCACATCCGCCACCAGCGCCGAGCGGCTGCGCGTCAACCGATTGAACAGCGTCGACTTGCCGACATTCGGCCGACCAACGATCGCAACGACGGGAAGCAACGCCATCTCAGTGCCCGAGCGTCGCAGAACGCCCGTGTGTCGCAGAGCGTCCGAGCGTCACACAGCAGCCGACTATCCTGTAGCAGCCGACCATCGTGCAGCACCAGAGCGTCATAGAGCACCCTGGCGTCGCACAGCACGCCAGCATCCCACAGCACCGACATCGCTCGAGCGTCAGACGGCCGCGGGCCGCAGCGACGGGGGGCGCAGGCGCGTACCGGGCATGCGGCCGGGCTGCGCGCCTCGGGGCGTGTGTGGGCGCAGTTGCGCCCGGACGGCGCTGCGCCGCTGCGCTGTGCCGCGTAGCGCGCGCCAATGCGGTGCGCCACAGGCGTCGCGCGATGCGCAGCGACCTCTGCGGCGCCGAGCCGCGCAGCCTCGGGGGCGGCGCGCGAAGCGCGCTTCGTAACATCTGACTTGCGGCCGCATGTCTGAGCGGAGCGCGCGAAGCGCGCGCAGCGAGTTCGGCCGCACGCCCCCGAGGCGAGCAGCGAGGGCAGTCGGCGCGCAGCGCCGACCGCCGCAGCGGGAGCCCCGCATCGCACGACGCCTGTGGCGCACCGCATTGGCGCGCGCTACGCGGCACAGCGCAGCGGCGTAGCGCCGTCCGGGCGCAACTGCGCCCACACACGCCCCGAGGCGCGCAGCCCGGCCGCATGCCCGGTACGCGCCTGCGCCCCCCGTCGCTGCGGCCCGCGGCCGTCTGACGCGACCGCGCAACCCGAAGCAAGTCAGTCGAAGCGGAACGCATAGAGCCCGCCGCCGCTCGTCTGCACGACAGCCAGCCCGCTCGCCGCCACCGGCGCCGAAACAATCCGCGAACCATCGGTCGTCATGCGCGCCGCCACCGCACCATCCCCCCGCTGCAGCGCATGCACGAGCCCGCTCTGGTCGCCGATCACGACAAAGCCCGGCAACAGCAGCGGCGCAGCAAGCTCGCGTCGCTGCAGGCCCTCCTGCCGCCACACGCTCGCCCCGCGCCGCGAAAACGCATGCACGTTGCCGCTGTCATCCGGCGAAACGACGACTTCATCGTCCATGTCGAAGCCCGACGGAGACGAGAGCTCGCGACCCCACAGCGCGCGTCCGCTCGTCACGTCGAAGCAGCCGATGCGCCCCTGGAAAGTCGCCGCACAGACCTGGCGTGCGCCCACCAGCGGCATGCCGACCACGTCGGCGATGCGCTCGATCTCGTTGGCGCCGCGCGGAATCGCCGCGGCTGCCTCCCAGCGCAATGCACCACTGTCGAGCGTGAGTGCGACCAGCCGTCCGCCCGGAAGGCCGACGTAGGCGCTGCTCGAGTCGATCGCGATCGAGGACGTCTGGCGCAATACCAGCGGCGGACTCTGCCGATGGAAAGTCCAGCGACGCTCGCCGGTGTCGAGCTCGAAGGCCGAAACCCGGTTGTCGCTGGTGCGCACGATCGCCAACCCGAGCGCAACGCTCGGTACCGTCACGATCTCGGCTCCGGCGGGGGAGGACCAGCGCCGGTTGCCGGCTGCGTCGAGCGCGATCAGCGAACCGTCGCGGCCGGCAACGACGACGCTCTCGCCGTCACTGCCGACGCCGGCGATCAGCGGCTGCTCGAGCCGGACACGCCAGCGCACGGCACCGGTGGCGGGGTCGAGCCGCACGACCGTACCGTCGCGCGCCGCCGCCCACAGGCTGTCGCCGGCGAGCACGGGCTGGAAATTCACGCCTGCCGCGCCGAGCGACAGGGACCAGGCAAGCGCCGCGCTCGCCGGCGCAGTGATGGGCGGCGGATCGGGAATCTTCGGTCGCGACGAAGACCACGGCCACCAGGCGCAGCCGCCCAGCCCGATCGCCAGCACTGCAACCGCAGTGCGACGTGCCAGCACCGAGACCCCCCCGCGCGCGCTCACGCCGGCGCCCCGCCGAGCGCATCGCGCTTCAGGCGAACGACGCCGCGCAGCGCGGCATTCGGCCCGAGCACCTCGAGCGCACGATCGTAGGCAGCGCGCGCTTCATCGTGCCGACCGGCGGCGCTGAGCAGGTCGCCGCGTCGATCCTCGTAGAGCCCGAGGAAGGTGCCTGGCGACTCGACCTCGAGCGTCTTCAGCCCCTCGTCGTAGGCCCCCTCGTCGAGCAGGATCGACGCGAGCCGCAGGCGTGCCGTATGCCGGAAGTTCTCGTCATCGGAGTTCGCGATCGCCCACTGCAACGGAATCTTCGCGGCTTTCGGATCGCCGGCATCGACGTACACACCGGCCGCAACCAGCGCCGCCATCGATCCGTACACGGTACCGCCGTACTGGTCGAAGAGCTGACCGGCAGCGGCACGCACGCGCTCGACATCGCGCTGATCGGCCGCGTCGCGCAGCGTCTCGTAGACCGCCGCTGCCTGCGCCGACTGGCGGTCCTGATACCAGCCCCAGGCGCGCCAGCCGGCGATCGACAGCGCGATCACCGTGATCAGCGTGACGATGAAATTGCCGTAGCGATTCCAGAACGCCTTGAGGTTCTCGAGCTGTTCCTGCTCTTCGAGGTTGTAGGCCATGGCTCCCAAAGGTCTCCGTCAATCTTCGTCGGTGATCGCGTCGAGCACGCGCTCGACGACGCCATCGAGCGCGACGCTCTCCTGGCGTGCCGCGCCGGCGTCGCCCCGGCCGGAACCGTCGCCGGCGCTGCGCAGCCATTTCAGCGAAGCCTCGCCGCGCGCGAGCTCGTCTACACCGAGGATCAGCGCGAACGATGCACCGCTCGCATCGGCACGGCGGAACTGTGACTTGAAGCTGCCGCCGCCGCAATGCAGGATCACGTCGAGCCCGGCATCGCGCAGTCGCTCGGCTGCGACGAACGCCGCCTCGAGCGTCGCGTCGCCGTGATGCACGACGTAGACATCGCAGCGCGCGTCGCGCTGCGCATCACCCGCCTGCTCGCGTAGCAGCTCGAGCACGCGCTCGACACCGAGCGCGAAACCACAGGCCGGCGCGTCCTTGCCACCGAGCATCGCGATCAACGGGTCGTAGCGACCGCCGCCGCAGATCGTCAACGGCGTGCCGCCGACATCGGCCACCCACTCGAAGACGCTGAGGTTGTAGTAGTCGAGCCCGCGCACGAGTCGCGGGTTGATCCGGAACGGCAGATTCTGCGCGTGTAGCAGCTGCTGAAGCCGTTCGAAGTGCGCACGCGATTCGTCGCCGAGGAAATCGGACAGGCGCGGCGCCGCTTCCACCAGCGACTGCATCGCCGGGTTCTTGGTGTCGAGGATGCGCAGCGGATTGCTGTGCAGCCGGCGCGTCGCGTCGGCATCGAGCCGCTCGCGGTTCGCCTCGAAATACGCAATCAGCGCCTCGCGGTGCGCACGGCGCTCGTCGAGTTGCCCGAGCGAGTTGATCTCGAGCCGCGCACCGCTGATGCCGAGCTCGTCCCACAGTCGCTCGCACAGCAGGATCACCTCGGCATCGGCATCGGGCCCGACAAAGCCGAGTGCCTCGGCCCCGACCTGATGGAACTGCCGATAGCGTCCCTTCTGCGGGCGCTCGTGACGGAACATCGGACCGGCGTACCAGAGCCGCTGCGGCCCGTCGTACAGCAGGTTGTGCTCGATGACTGCGCGCACGACACCCGCGGTGTTCTCCGGGCGCAGCGTGAGGTGCTCGCCGTTCAGCGCATCGACGAAGGAGTACATCTCCTTCTCGACGATGTCGGTCACCTCGCCGATGCCGCGCACGAAGAGCCGCGTGTGCTCGACGATCGGCGTGCGGATGCGGCGATAGCCGTACGCGCGCATCGCGTCGGCCACCGCATCCTCGAAGCGCTTCCACAGCGCTTCGTCGGCCGGCAGCACGTCGTTCATTCCGCGCACGCCGGCGATCCGCTCGGTGGCGCGTCGGGAGTCGGGAGCGCTCATCTCGGGATCTTCTCGCCGGTACGCGAAGCGACACCGGGCTTCGATTTCGCGTCGCCGTCGGCCGCAGGCCGCGCGTCGACGGCGACGCTCGACGACCCCTGCCCGAAGCGACGCTCGACGTATTCGGAGACGATCGTCTGGAACTCCTCGGCGATGTGCGCACCCTTGAGCGTGACGCTGCGCTCACCGTCGATGAACACCGGCGCAACCGGCGCCTCGCCGGAGCCCGGCAGCGAGATGCCGATGTCGGCATGCCGGCTCTCGCCCGGTCCGTTGACGACGCAGCCCATCACCGCCACCTGCAGCCCCTCGACGCCCGGATAGCGCCCCTTCCACGTCAGCATGCTCGTGCGCAGCCAGCCCTGGATCGATGCGGCGAGCTCCTGGAAGAAGGTGCTGCTCGTGCGTCCGCAGCCGGGACACGCAACGACCTGCGGGGTGAACATGCGCAGCCCCATCGTCTGCAGGATCTCCTGCGCGACGACGACCTCGAGGCTTCGATCGCCGCGCGGCTCGGGCGTGAGCGAGACGCGGATCGTGTCGCCGATACCCTGCTGCAGCAGCGCCGCCAGCGCAGCGGTGGAGGCGACGATTCCCTTGCTGCCCATGCCCGCTTCGGTAAGGCCCAGATGCAGCGGCCAGTCGCAGCGACGCGCGAGCTCGCCGTAGACAGCGATGAGATCCTGCACCTGCGAGACCTTCGCCGACAGGCAGATCGCGTCGGCTGGCAGCCCGAGCGCCACCGCGCGTTCGGCGTTCTCGATCGCCGAAGTGACGAGCGCCTCGCGCAGCACCGCCTGCGCCTCCCACGGCTGCACGCGAGCAGCGTTCTCGTCCATCAGCCGCGCGAGCAGCGACTGGTCGAGGCTGCCCCAGTTCACGCCGATGCGTACCGGCTTGCCGTTCGCGCAGGCGATCTCGATCATGCGAGCGAAGTTGTCCTCGCGCCGGCGGCCGAGACCGACGTTGCCCGGGTTGATCCGGTACTTCGACAGCGCCTTCGCACAGTCGGGGTGCCCGGCGAGCAGCTTGTGCCCGTTGTAGTGGAAGTCGCCGATCAGCGGAACGTCGACGCCCATGCGGTCGAGCTGCTCGCGCAGCGGCGCCACCGCAGCCGCCGCCTGCGCCGTGTTCACGGTGATGCGAACCAGTTCCGAACCCGCGCGCGCGAGATCCTTCACCTGAATCGCGGTGGCGATCGGATCGGCGGTGTCGGTGTTCGTCATCGACTGCACGACGATCGGCGCGCCGCCCCCCACCTGCACGCTGCGTGCACCCCAGACGACGTGCATCGCGCGCGACGATCGACGCGGCGACGGACCGACGTTTATCGGCGCAGCAGTCATCGGCATCGGCTCGCGGACGGCGTTCACTCGACGCGCAGGCGTGCCACGCCTTTCTGCGTGACGTTGCCGAGGTCGACGTTGCGCCCTTCGTGCTCGACGCGCACGAACGGCGCGTTGCCGATCGTCATCGAATACGGCTTCTCTCCCGACACTTCGCGCGTGCTGTTCGCCGGCTGCGTGCCGAGCAACAGCACACGACCGGTGGCATCGCGCACCTCGACCCACGACTCGCGCTCGAAGCGCATCACGAGCGAGTCGGCGCGCGTCGGCACTGCGGACACGGCAGCGGTCGAGCTGCTGCCCGTTGCGTCCTCTGTGCCCGTTGCGTCCGCTGTGCCCGTTGCGTCCGCCGCGCTCGTTGCGCTGCCGGCTGCGACAGCCGACGAATCGGCAGCAGCAACAGCGGATCGCCGGGCGACCGCCGTCTCGCCGGAGGCATCGGTGGGGGTCGATCCCGATCCCGCGGAAGGCGAGCCGCCGACGATGGCATCGCCTGACGTCGGCGATGACGCAGCCGACATCGAGGTCGACGCATCCGGCGCGTCACTGCCGGAGGGCAATGCCGCACTACCCGCCGGCGCAGCCGTGGCGCTGGTCGTGTCGGTCGATGCAGCAGCGCTGCTGACCGCAGCGGAATCCGAAGCCCCACCCGCGTCGGCAGCGGTCGGGCCGGTCGATGCACCCGACGCGCCCCGTGTCACCCCCGCGTCGCCCCCGGCCGAAGATGTATCCGGCGCCAGCGGCACGACATCGACCGTGCGACCCGCCTGCGCACCCGGCTCGAGCACCTGCCCGAGATCGGCGCCCCGCCCGAAGTACATCGCGATGGCGATCACGCCGATCACGCCGAGCAGGATCCAGACGATGCGGCTGCCCGAGCCACCGTGGTCGAAGCCCAGCGCACCATGTCTCGGCAGTGGCGAATCGAGCGACGACGAGGCCCGCAGTTCCGGCGACGCCTGCGAGCCGAGCGTCGCCAGCAGCGGCGCGACGTCGAGCTGCAGCGCCTTGCCATAGGCACGGATCGCGCCCCGTATGAACGCCTGGCCCGGCAGTGCTTCCCAGCGGCCCTCCTCGATGGCGGCGATCTGCCGCGGCATCATGCCGAGCTTGGCGGCAACGTCGGACATCGACAGGCCGCGCGCCTCGCGCGCCGCAACCAGCTGCTCGGGCGTGGCGATCGGGGTAATCGAATCCGGTTTCGTACTCGCTTCGGCGTTCATGGGTGTCGTGGGTTCACCCGCCGAGCCGGCCTTGCGCCAGCAGGGCCGATTCGGGCGAATCGGGGAATTGGCGTCGCAGTTGCGCAGCGAGACTCTTCTCGGCGTCGGCGTTGCCGAGCGCATGCTCGACGCGCAATCCGAGCCACAGCGTCTGCGCAGTCGGCTCGTAGGTGGACAGCAGGCGCTGCGAGTAGAAGCGCGCGCGGCCCGCGTCGCCGCGCTTCAGGTACAGCTCCGCCAGGTTGAACATCGCGACCGCATTCGACGGATCGACCTGGAACGAACGCTGCAGGTTGCGCTCGGCGGTTTCCTCGTCGCCGATGCGCAGCGCGCAGATGCCGGCGTTGTGCAAGGGCTTGGCCGGCGTGCGGTACAGCGGATCGTTCAACGCACGCGCGAAGCGCTCGAGCGACGCCTGCTCGCGACCGGTCTGGCAGAGGAACCAGCCGTAGCTGTTGTTCAGCTCGGCGTCGTTCGGAGTGATGCGCAGGCCGTGCTGAAACGCGTCCTCGGCGCGATCGCGGTCGCCGAGATCGGAATAGACCAGGCCGAGCACGCCGTAGATCGGCGCGTAGTTCGGGTCGATCTCGATCGCCTGGCGAAGCTCGTCGAGCGCCACGCGGTAGTTGCCCTGCTGGTAGTAGCTCGCCGCAAGCTCGAGGCGAATGCGCGCGCGCCGGCGCTCCTCGCTTTCCTCGGGAGAACCGGGCAACGCAGCGCGATCGACCGTTACGGCCGTGCTCGTGCCGCCGTCGGAGCCGGGGGCGCCGTCGGTGGCGCACCCGGCAAGCCAGAGCATCGACGCCAGCGCGCCGGCGACCAGGAAGGCTTTCACGAGCGGGACATCCTTCAGTGGGTTCGTTCGAGGAAGTGCACGGGTTGCTCACGCGTGCGCCGGTTGCGGTTGTCGGGATGTTGCTCGCGCTTGCGCTCGTGTTGCTCACGTTCGCGCAACCGGGTGCGGTCGCGGACCTCGCCGGCGAGCTGCCCGCAGGCGGCATCGATGTCGTCGCCGCGCGTGCGGCGCACCGTGGTGACGATGCCCGCGTCGACCAGCCGCTGCGCGAACGCGCGGATGCGCGCATCGGGCGAGCGACGCAGTCCGGAGTTCGGGAACGGATTGAACGGGATCAGGTTGAACTTGCACGGCACGTCGCGCACGCATTCGAGCAGCGCCTCGGCATGCGCGTCGCTGTCGTTCACGCCGTCGAGCATCACGTATTCGAAAGTGATGAAGTCGCGCGGTGCCCGTTCGAGGTAACGGCGACACGCGCTCATCAGCTCGGCCAGCGGGTACTTGCGATTCAACGGCACGAGCCGATCGCGCAGCGCATCGTCGGGCGCATGCAGCGAAACGGCAAGGGCTACCGGACAGTCATCCCGAAGGCGATCGATCATCGGCACGACGCCCGAGGTCGACACCGTGACGCGACGCCGGGAGAGCCCGTAGGCGTAGTCGTCGAGCAGCAGGCGCAGCGCCGCGAGCGTGGCCGAGTAGTTCTGCAGCGGCTCGCCCATCCCCATGAACACGACGTTCGTCACGACACGAGTGTCGTTCCCGATTCCACGAGTGTCGTTCCCGATTCCACGGGCGTCGTTCCCGATTCCACGGGCGTCGTTCCCGATTCCACGGGTGTCGTTCCCGATTCCACGGGCGTCGTTCCCGGTTTCGCGGGCGTCACGCCCCGTTGCATTCGATCGCTCGAGCGATCGCTTCGCATGCCAGACCTGCGCGACGATCTCGTCGGCACGCAGGTTGCGCGCGAAGCCCTGCTTGCCCGTGGAGCAGAACAGGCAGTTCACCGCGCAGCCGGCCTGCGTCGACACGCACAGCGTTCCGCGGTCGGTTTCGGGGATGAACACCATCTCGACCGCATTGCCGGCGCCGACGTCGAGCAGCCACTTGCGCGTGCCGTCGGCCGACTCGTGATCGGCGAGCACCAGCGGCGCCTCGATGCAGGCGTGCTGCGCGAGCGCATGGCGAAACTCCTGCGCGAGGTCGGTCATTGCGTCGAAGTCGTCGACGCCGCGCTGGTGGATCCAGCGCAGCAGCTGACGTGCGCGAAACGGCTTCTGGCCCCAGTCGGCACACTGCCGCTCGAGCGCATCGCGATCCAGCCCGAGCAGGCGGACCTTCGTCGTTTCGTTCCCCTTCGGCGCGTTCATGACACCGTTGCGCGCTTCCGGCCGATCAGCGCGAGTGCAGGTCGAGCGTCGGGAAGAAGAATGCGATCTCCGTGCGCGCCGTGTCGGCACCGTCGGAACCGTGCACTGCGTTGGCGTCGATGCTGTCGGCGAAGTCGGCCCGGATCGTGCCGGCATCGGCCTTCTTCGGATCGGTGGCGCCCATCAGGTCGCGGTTGCGCAGGATCGCGTTCTCACCCTCGAGCACCTGGATCATCACCGGGCCCGAGCTCATGAAGGAGACGAGATCGGCGTAGAAGGGGCGATCCTTGTGGACCGCGTAGAAGGCGCCCGCCTGCTCGCGCGACAGATGCATCATGCGCGCGGCGGCGATCTTGAGGCCGGCGCCCTCGAAGCGCGCGTAGATCTGGCCGATCACGTTCTTGGCAACGGCATCGGGCTTGATGATGGACAGAGTACGTTCGACAGCCATGGAATTTCCGGTAGGGCACCGCGCGCTCGAAGGAACAAGGCGACGCGGCGAAGTCGGTTCGACCGTGAATTATTGAATAGAATGCGTGGAACTCCGCCGGCCGGGCGCCGGACGTGTGGCGCATCGTCAACGCCGAGCGCGAGCACGATACCGCACGGCCGCGTGCGCGGTAGACTCCCCGCAAACGACGCGCAGCAGGCCTGTAAGTTTAACATGCGCACCCGTACTCACGGCGAAGCGGCACCGGCGCACCGGTTGCTGCTGCCTTGAAATCCGGCGCTTCGCCCCGAGATCGCGAGCACCGGGTCGCGGCCCTGGCGCTTCCCCCTTTCGCTTTTCGGAGACGACACGAATGGCTTTCGAACAGAACCAACTGGGCACCCGAGTCGCGCGCGGCGGTTTCGGCGGCGCACTGGAGGCAGCGAGCCGCAACCGCGTGCTGCGCAACACCTACTGGCTGCTCGCGCTGTCGATGGTTCCCACCGTGCTCGGCGCCTGGATCGGCCTGCAGACCGGCTTCTCGCTGTTCGCCGGCAGCCCGTTCATGGGCCTGATCCTGTTCCTGGGCGTCGCTTTCGGCTTCTTCTTCGCGATCGAGCGCTACAAGAACAGCTCCATCGGCGTCGCGCTGCTGCTCGCGTTCACCTTCTTCATGGGGCTGATGCTGTCGCGGCTGATCGGCGCGATCCTCGGCTACTCGAACGGCGCGAGCCTCATCATGACCGCCTTCGGCGGCACGGCGGCGATCTTCGCGGTGATGGCCACCGTCGCCACCGTCTCGAAGCGCGACTTCAGCGGCATGGGCAAGTGGCTGTTCATCGGCTTCGCGGTCGTGTTCGTCGCCGCCATCGCCAACATCTGGCTGCAGATGCCGGCGCTGATGCTCACCGTGTCGACGCTCGCCGTGCTGATCTTCTCGGCGTTCATCCTGTACGACCTGCAGCGCGTCGTAAACGGCGGAGAGACGAACTACGTGACCGCCACGCTGTCGGTCTACCTGAGCATCTACAACGTCTTCGCCAACCTGCTGATGCTGCTCGGCGTCTTCGGCGGCGAGCGCGAGTAACGGCGCACCGGCGCCGCAACCGGCCGGGTTCCCGCCGGCCGAGGGCCGAGAGGCCCGCACCGATGCCCGCTTTCGAGCGGGCATCGCCATTTTTGTCCGGGAGATCGCCGCTCACCAATCATCGCCTGGAATGATCCGCTTCATGAAATGATCGAACATCGGCACTGTGAAGGCCGTGTCGCCATAGGTGATCTTGAGTCGGCTTGCAAAGCCCGTCAGAGCGCGCAAACCTCGAACTGCATGATCTCGCGCCGCGTCGAGTCGACTCATACGGCTTCGCGTTCAAAGACACGAAAGGAGCTGCGATCGAACCAGGTCG
>CAZIDY010000058.1:0-14939 GCA_964538505.1 uncultured Limnobacter sp.
CGCCGTTGCGGCCCGGCGCCGTGCGGAATCTGATTCGTTGAACGCGAAATCGTATAAAGGGGCTGCGCCCCCGGAGGGGGGCCGGTCAGGCCGTCGCCGCGGCTTCCTGCGGGTGCTCGATCGCACGACGCTTCGGAGCTTGCGCGATCTCCTGTGCCGCCTGTGGCGACGTCGCCTGCGCGGCGCGCACGCGGCGCCAGTACCGGCGAAGGATCAACTGCTCGACCCGCACGCGTTCGTTGGTGCGGCACACGAAGCGAAGCGCGAGCTTCGCGTGCTCGGGATCCTCGAGCGAGAGCAGCACGCGTGGGGCGGCCGACGGCAGATCGATGAGGCTGCGCGCCTCGATGCTCGCCAGGTGCGCCGCGGCTTCCTGGAGCCAGGGATCGCACACCTCGCCGGCGGCCGCGAGCAGGCACTGCTCGAGCTCGTCGAGATCGCTGTCTGCGTCGGCCCCGATGCGCACGATCTGCACGATGAAGGCGCCGGTGGCGGTTTCGTTTCGCACCGGGTGCGTCAGCAGCACCGCATTCGGGATGGTGACGGTCTTGCCGGTGAGCTGGTTGGCGTCGAAGGTCTCGGCGAGCGTCGTGGACAGCAGCGACGTGCCGACGACCCGACCGCGCACGCCGGCGACTTCGATGAAGTCGTCGAGGCGATACGGACGCGTCGCGACCAGCGTCGCGGTGCCGAGCAGATTGGTCAGGAAATCCTTGCTGACAATCATCGTTGCGCCGGCCACCGCGGTCAGCGCCAGAGCGAAACCGGCCAGCTTGCTCCCCCATATGCCGAGCACCGCGAAGAAGGTCAGCGCGAGCATCAGATTGCGCGACCAGACGCGTTGCTCGCGGCGGCTTCGCAGATCACCGTTCGTCGGGTGGGCGAGCACCCGCGAGACGATGCGCGTGGCGAACCAGCCGGCGGCGAGCACGGCGGCGGTAAGCCCGATGCGGGGGGTTTCGGAGAAGGACAGCAGCGGTTCGAGAAGGCCGGCGGCCATGGGAATGCACTCGAGGGGAAGGGCTGTCCCGTGCAGCGATTCTAGCTGTGTTGTCGGTGCAAGGTCGGGAGATTTCTTCCGGACGGAGAGGGCAGGTCGACTGCCGGCGTCAAGCCGTCAGACGGCTTTCTTTTCCCGTCGGCGACGGAACTGCGCCGGCGTCGACCCGGTCCAGCGACGGAAGGCCTTGGCGAATGCGCTCTCGTCGGAAAAGCCGAGATCCTCGGCGACGTCGGGCAGGCTGCCGGATCCGCGCAGGCGCTCGAGGGCCACGCCGTGCAGAGCGTCGTCGCGCAGCAGCTTGAAGGAGGTGCCTTCCTCGGCCAGACGCCGGTTCAGGTGCCGGCCGCTGATCGTGAGCACCGAGGCGATCCGTTCCTTGCCCCAACGTGGATGTGCGCGGATCAGTCGCTGCACTTCGGCGCTCAGGCTGTCCTGCCCGAGTTCGGCCAGCATGCGGTCGGTCAACTGGCGCAGATGCTCGCGCAACGGGGCGTTGGCCTGGATCAGCGGCAGGTGAAGCTGGTCGGCGCTGAAGATCAGTGCATTGTCCGACGCGCCGAAGCTCGAGGGGATGCGCAGCAGCGATCGGTATTCGTTCGAGGGAGAAAGTGGCTGGTGGACGAAGTGAACGCTGCCCGGCCGGAACGCCTCGCCGCTCGCCCAGCTGCTCAGTCGTAGCAGGCCTGCCAGCACCGCTTCGACGCGTTCGGCCTGACGCACAGCCATGTGCGGTCGGAACGCGATCACTGCGACATCGCCGTCGCGGTCGAGCAGGAAGTCTCCACCTTCGCCCACGATGGGCGCGACCTCGACCAACTGCTCCAAGGCCTCGCCGAGCGTGTCGCACGATGCGAGCAGGAGTCCGGCGCTGTCGAGATGGCCGGCCTGCAGCTCCAGCCCGAGTCGCAATCCCGCCAGGCGGTCCCCGCTGCCACGGCAATAGGCATCCCACAGCTGGTCGAGGAGCGCCAGCGGCAGACGGGCGTTGTCCTCGACCGCCTTGCGCAACTCGGCAGGAAGCAGGATCGCTCGCCGCTCGGCGCTCTGCAGCAGCGCACGAGCGTAGAGCCGGTTCACGCTGAAAAGACTGTCCTCCATGGCCCGAATCGTCGCCGGTGCGTCCTGTTGGAAACGTTACGTACGGCTGCGGGATGAATAAGCTGTCCGCGCTCGGAGCATATCGGCGCGTCGCATCGGTGGCGAGGCACGGGAGAGGAACATGGCAGAGATGACTGGTGGCGAGTATCTCGCACGCATGCTGCAGAACGAGGGTGTCGAGCGGGTATTCGGCATCATCGACGGAACCTATTTCGGCTTCTATTCCGCGCTTCATCGGCTGGGCATCGAGATCGTCACGCCCCGGCACGAGACCAGCGCTGCCCACATGGCAGGTGCCTATGCGCGGCTGACCGGTCGGCTCGGTGTGTGCATGGCGAGCAACGGCCCGGGCGTCGCCAACCTGCTGCCGGGGCTCGTCGTCGAACAGGCCGAGGGCAATCGGGTGCTGGCCATCACCAGTGCGCGGCGGCCGGCGATCATGTATCCCGATCGCGGCGGCGCCTACCAGTGCTTCGACCAGGCCGGTGTCATCGGTCGCATCGCGAAGTGGAGTGCGGCGGCGCCGACTTTCGAGCGGATCCCGGAGCTGATGCGCAAGGCACTGCGCGCCTGCTGGAACGGGCGGCCCGGCGTCGTGCATCTCGATGTGCCCGAGACGCTGATGAACGGCAAATTCAAGGCGCCGCCGCTGTGGCAGCCGCAGCAGTACCGCGCGGGCGCGCCGATGCCGCCGCCGGCCGATCAGGTCGAGCGCGCCGCGCAATGGCTGCTCGCCGCCGAGGCGCCGATGATCCATGCCGGCAGCGGCGTCGTGCACGCGGGCGCGTTTGCCGAGCTCGAGCGGGTGGCGAATCTTCTGCACGCGCCGGTGACGACGAGCTGGGCGGCGCGCGGCGTGCTCGCCGAGACCTCGCCGCTGGCCATCCCGATGCCGCATGTGAAGCTCAACCACAAGGTGCGCAACGACGCCGACGTGGTGTTGATCCTCGGCTCACGCGTCGGCGAGACCGACTGGTGGGGCAAGCCGCCGTACTGGCGCGATCCGGCGCAGCAGCGAACCGTACAGGTCGATATCGATGCTGCCGTTCTCGGGTTGAACAAGCCGGCCGACCTGCCGGTGCAGGCAGACGTGAAGCTGTTTCTCGCTGCGCTCGCCGAGCGGCTGGAGGGCGCGCGCATGGAGCATGTCGAGGCGCGCAAGCGCCGCGTCGACGGCTACGGCAAGCTCCTCGCGCAGGATCGCGCCGGCTGGGACAAGGCACTGTCGGACATGGCCGAGCCGATGAACCCGGCGCACATCGGCGCGATCTGCGACGAACTTTTTCCGCACGACAGCGTGCTGGTGGCCGACGGCGGCAACGCCGCGGTATGGGCGATGTTCCATCATCGCGCCCGCGTGCCGAATCGCATCCTGTCGACCTTCCGTTTCGGCATGCTCGGCGCCGGCATGGCGCAGGCGCTCGGCGCCGCCGTCGCGCTTCCGCAGTCGCCGGTGTGCTGCATCATCGGCGACGGTGCGTTCGGCTTCCATCCGCAGGAGGTGGAGACGGCCGTGCGAAACCGGTTGCGCGTGATCTGGATCGTGCTGTGCGACAGGCAGTGGGGCATGGTGAAGATGAACCAGCAGTTCATGCTTCGCCCGTTCAAGACCATGCTCTTCAAGAAACTGGACGAGCACGAGACGATCAAGGCGGATCTCGGCGAGATCCGCTTTGATGCCCTCGCACAGTCGATGGGAGCGTTCGGCGAGCGCGTGTCGTCGGCCGCGCAACTGCGCACGGCAGTGCAGCGTGCGCTCGACCATGGCGGTGCCGGCGTGATCCATGTCGACGTAGACCCGGTCAAGCACATGTGGGCGCCCGGGCTCCTCCATTTCAAGAAGATGCACGAGGAGCCCGCTGGTTGAGTGCTGCCGGTTCAGCCCCGCAGAACGAGGAGCGCACCGGTGCCGGCCAGCAGCAGGAAGACGATCTGGCGAAAGCGGCGCTCGTCGATGCGGTGGTGCAGCCACTCTCCCGCCACGATGCCCATTAGCACCAGCGGCAGATAGACGCCGAGCCGGGGCAGCGCCCGCGCGAGGCTGCCGTCGAAGGCATAGAGAAGGGTCAGCATGAAGTTCAGGCTGAACCAGAGCGCGAGCAGCGTCGCGCGCAGCGACGTCTTGTCGAGCGCGGTCCCTGCCAGCCCGTAGACGAGCAGCGGGCCGCCGGAGGCGAAGAGGCCGTGGGTGACGCCCGCGCCGAGCATCAGCGTGCGCATCACCGCCGGGCCGTGGCGGCGCGCGCCGTTCGCGCGATGCATGCGCCAGAGCTCGCGGCAGGCGAACCACGTGATCAGCACGCCGAACACGCCTTGCAGTGCCGCCCCGCCGAGCGCAGGTCGCAGCAGGTGGCCCGCTACCGTTCCCGCCGCCATCAGCGGCAGGATCAGCCGCAGCAGCGTCGGCCAATGGATGTGCGCGCGATGGCGCAGGCTCAGATAGCCGCTCGATACGATGTTCAGCGGCACCAGTACCGGCAGCAGGTCGGCGATCGGCAGGAACGACGCACCGAGCGACAGGGCGATGACGATGCTGCCGAATCCGGTGACCGCCTCGATCGTGTACGCCAGCAGGATGAAAGCTCCGAGCCACGCCCAGGCTTCGGTCACTGATCGAGTTCCGTCGCGAAGCGCTTCATCATCAGTCGTTGGTAAAGATCGGGCAGCAGCCGCCACAGCAGGCCGGCTGCCACGCTCGTCGCATCCGAATGGACGCGCTTGCGCCGGCGCTCCAGTGCGACGCAGATACGCTCGGCCATCCAGTCGGCGTTCCTCGGTTTTCCGACGATCGATCGGGCATGACGTGCCGGCTTGCCGTCGTAGCCGAGCGCGTTGCGCTCGATCGGCGTGTCGAGAAAGCTCGGATAAGCCATCAGTACGTGGACGCCGTGTCGCTCTTCCTCGCAGCGCAGCACCTCGAACGATTGCGCCAGCGCGCTCTTGGCGCCGCAGTAGGCGGCCCGCCCGAGCACCGGCATCCAGCCCGCCATCGAGCCGATGACGGCGATGGAGCCGCGCCGTGCGCGCAATTGCGGCAGTGCGGCCAGCGCGAGTTCGAGCGGCGCCTGCCAGTCGACCCGCATCACCCGGCGCAGCACCTCGGGATCGGTTTTCGCGACCAGCGAGCGATGCGTGATGCCGGCATTGTTCACCAGCACGTCGACGCCGCCGAATCGATCGTCGGCGTGTTGCAGCAGCGCGTGCTGATGCACCGGATCGGTGATGTCGCCGGTCAGCCACGCGACGAGGCCGGCGTCGCCGAGCTCGCGGGCCGTGGCGCGCGCGAGGTTGGCATCGAGATCGGTGAGCAGCAGTGCGTGGCCGCGACGACGGAAGGCATGCGCCAGTGCCCGGCCCAGCCCCCCGCCGGCGCCGGTGATCAGCACGCAGCTCACAGGACGCCTCTTGCGCGAGCATGCGCGACGTAGAAGCGGAAGGTCTCTTCCGAGGTCTTCTGCGGGCGGTAGCCGAACTTCTCCTTCAGCCTGGCGTTCGAAAGTACCGGCCGATAACGCAGGAAATCGACCTGCTCCGGCCCGTAGCGGCCGATGCCGACGCGACGGCCGAGCCACAACGCGCTGCGAACGAGGCTCGCAGGAAGCTCGAGCACCGGCTTGCCGAGGATGGCCGCGATCTGGTGCACGGTGAGCGCACCGTCGCCGGCCAGGTTGTAGATGCCGACGAGGTCGTTGCGCAGGCCGTATTCGATGGCGCCGACCACGTCCTCGTCCCAGATGAAGACGAAGGGGGAGTCGGCGCCGCGTATGGCGAGCATCCGCTTCGCGCGGAACAGGGCGGTGATGAGATTGTCCGTGGCGGCGCCGAGGATCGTGCCGGGGCGCAGGACTAGCTGGCGAAGCTGCGGATGCCGCTGCCGGTGCTCGGCGAGCATCTCCTCGATCCGCCGCTTGTGATCGGAATAGGCGAACTCGGGATTGCCGCGCAGCGGCTGGTCTTCGTCGATCCAGGCGGGATGGTCGGCATGATAGCCATAGGCAGCGCCCGAACTGGTGACCGTGATGTGACCGACGCCGGCGTCGAGGCAGCAGCCAAGCACGTTGCGAGTGCCGTTCACGTCGATGTCGAATTCGAGCGCGCGGTTCCGTCCGGCATCGAGCACCGAGGCGAGGTGCACGACGTGATCGATGCGCTCGGCCCGTAGCAGGTCTGCGAGTGCGGGGTCGCGCACGTCCATCCGTGACACCGTGAACGGCAGGTCTGTGCGAGCGCGGATGTCGGTCCCTGCGACATGGTGGTCGGCAGCGAGGCGACGGCCGAGCAGGCTGCCGACATAACCTGCCGCGCCGGTGACGAGCACGCGATTGCTCACCGTCCCGTCCTCCCGCTTCGAAGCCGCCGTCGCGTCAGCCGAGTGCGGCTCGCGGTGGAGCCGGCTCGTCATCGCGGATCGGGATGCGCGCCCACAGGCTGGCGAGCGTGAGCCCCGACACCAGATGCCACACGCCCCAGAAGGCGGTGATGAGCATCATGGCGCCGGCCGAAGGCATGAAAGTGAACAGGATGACGAGGCCGAGCCCGGAGTTCTGGATGCCCACCTCGAGTGTTACGGCCCGCCGATCCGCCGTGGGCAAGCGCATCGCGCGGCCCATGATGGCACCCAGCGCGAGCGCCATCGTGTTGTGCGCGACCACCAGCCAGAAAAAGGTGTCGAAGCGCTCGACGAAGAGGTCGAAGTTGTTGCCGAAGGCGATCGCAACGAAGGCCACGAAGACGAGCAGCGCGACGATGCGCAACGGCGGTTCGACGCGCGTCGAGAGACCTGGAAATCTCCGCCCGACCCACATGCCGAGCAGGATCGGCAGCGCGAGTACCAGCAGCACCAGCACGAGGATGTCGACGCCGTCGACCGCGATGCTGGTGAGCAGATCGCGTGTATGGGGATTGAGCCAGCCGTAGAAGGCGAAGTTGAACGGCGTCAACACCGTTGCCGCCAGGCTCGAGACGGCGGTCATGCTCACCGAGACCGGAACGTTTCCGCGTGCCAGCCAGGTCATGATGTTGGAGAAGGCGCCCCCGGGACAGGAGGCGACGAGAATCATGCCGAGCGCCAGCGGCGGATCGATGCGCAACGCCCAGGTGGCGAGGCAGGTCGCCGCCGGCAGCAGCAGGAACTGCGCGAACAGCCCCGCGAACGGTGCACGCGGCGATACCAGCACGCGCTTGAAGTCGGCCGGCCGCAGTGACAGCGATACGCCGAACATCATCAGCGCGAGGATGGCGTTGAGCAGCAACAGACTCGCGGGATCGAACTGAATGGAGACGGGATCGTTCATCGATGTGTCCGGCGGCGTTTTTGCAGCGTAGTGGAGAAGTCGCCGCCGGGAACGGAGCAAACGAGACCTTCGCCCGTCAATTCGGGACGCAAAACAGAACGCAACACTGCGCTAGACTCGGGCAGATGCTTCGCAGTTTCCTGATCGATCGCTGGGATCAGATCTGGTTCGCGTCGTGGCAGCATTTCTCGCTCGTCGCGCAGTCGCTGGCCCTGGCGACGGCGCTGTCGTTGGTCCTCGCGTTCCTCGTCTATCGCAGCCCGAAGCTCGCCTCGCTGGCGAGCGGCGTGTCCGCAGTCGGCCTGACGATCCCCTCTTTCGCGTTGATCGGCCTGCTGGTTGCGCCGCTGGGCTTCGGCGTCCTGCCGTCGGTGGTCGTCGTCACCTTCTACGCGGTGCTGCCGATCCTGCGCAATGCGGTCGTCGGGCTCAACGAGGTCGATCGGGCGGTCGTAGAGTCCGCTCGAGGCATCGGCATGAGTCGCATGCGCACGATGCTGACGATCGAGTTCCCGCTGGCGTGGCCGGTGATCCTGGCTGGCGTGCGCATATCGGCGCAGATGGCAATGGGCATTGCTGCGGTCGCGGCCTACGCGCTCGGCCCCGGGCTGGGCGTGTTCATCTTCTCCGGGCTGTCGCGCCTGGGCGGAGCGAACTCCTTCGAAGCGGTCGTCGTCGGAGTGGTCGGCGTGATCGTCGTTGCGCTCGTGCTCGATTTTCTTCTTGCCGGCCTGGGTCGGCTGACCATCCCGCGGGGGATCCGTGCCGATGTCCGATAGCCGCTCCAGCGTGTCATCCGCTTCGAGCAGGATCCTGCTCGATCGGGTCAGCAAGCGCTATCCGGGCCAGTCGAAGCCCGCCGTCGACCAGCTCACGCTGGAGATTCCTGCCGGCCACATCGTGATGCTCGTCGGCCCTTCGGGATGCGGCAAGACGACGACACTGAAGATGATCAATCGGCTGATCGAGCCGAGCGCGGGTCGCATCCTGCTCGGCGACGAGGACGTCACCGACCTGGACGGCGACGAATTGCGGCGACGCATGGGCTACGTGATCCAGTCGGGCGGACTGTTTCCGCACATGACGGTCGCCGCGAACATCGCGATCGTCCCGAAGATGCTGGGGTGGTCGAAGGCGGAGATCGCCCGTCGTGTCGACGAGCTGCTCGAGCTCGTCTCGCTCGACCCCGAGCTCTATCGGACGCGCTACCCGAAGGAGCTGTCGGGAGGCCAGCAGCAGAGGGTCGGTGTCGCGCGCGCACTGGCGGCCGATCCGCCCGTGCTGCTGATGGACGAACCCTTCGGGGCCGTCGATCCGATCACGCGCCAGCGCCTGCAGGACGAGCTGCTGCGCATCCAGGAGGAAGTGCAGAAGACGATCGTATTCGTCACGCACGACTTCGACGAAGCGATGAAGCTCGGCAACTGGATCGTGATCTTCTCGGAGGGCGCGCGCATCGTGCAGTACGACACGCCCGAGCGCATCCTCGCGCAGCCGGCGAACGAATTCGTCGCCGATTTCATCGGGTCGGGCGCCGGGCTGAAGCAGCTGTCGCTGACGCGGGTGCGCGACGTGACGCTGGCCGAGGCGATCACCGCGTCGCCCGGCGAGAAAGCCGCCGAGGTGCTGGCCCGGATCGAGCGGGCCGGGCATGGCCACGCGGTCATCGTCGACCATCGTGGGCGTCCGACGAACTGGCTGTCGCGACGCCAGCTGTCGCAGCTCGGTGTCATCGCGGAAAAGGTGAACCCCGAGCTGCCGCTGGTGGTGCAGGGGTCCACACTGAGCGACGCGCTCGACACGATGCTCGCTTCCAGCGCCGGCGCCGCACTGGTCACCGGGCGAGGCAATGCCTTCCTCGGCGTGATCACCGTCGAGGTCGTCATGGAAGCGATCGCCCGCGTGCGCGCTGCGGCGCGGTCGACCGAGCTCGAGACGCCAGTCGGCACGAACGCGGATCTCGCGGAGAGCCGGGAGGCGCCGAATGAATGAGGCGCCGGGCCTGCACGCCGCTGACGCGCGAGCGACCTGGCGCAGCCTCGTCGTTCAACCCGTCGTGGTGCTGCTGATCCTGGGCGCATTCGCGGTCTGGCTGTCGATCGCCGACCTGTCGTCGACGGAGCGCGCAACGCTCAATCCCCGCCATCTTCTCGTCTACACCGGCGAGCACCTCGCGTTGACCTTCGTCTCGACGGTCCTCGTCCTGCTGCTGGCGATTCCGCTCGGAGTCCTGCTCACGCGACGCCCCTTCGCGCGCGCAAGCGGTGCCGTGCTCGCCGTCGCCAATTTCGGACAGGCGGCTCCGGTGGTCGGCCTGATCGTGCTCTTCGCCTTCTGGCTCGGCTTCACGTTCTGGACCGCCGTGGCCGCGCTCGTTGCGTACGCCGCGCTTCCGGTCTTGCGGAACACGATGGTCGGCATCCAGGGCGTGGATCCGCGACTCGTCGAAGCGGGTCGTGGGATGGGGATGACTGCGCTGTCGGTGCTGATGCGCATCGAGTTGCCGCTCGCGATTCCGGTGATGGTGGCCGGCATCCGTACGGCACTGGTGCTGGTGGTCGGCTCGGCGACGCTGGCGACCTTCGTCGGCGCCGGAGGTCTCGGCCTGCTGATCACGACCGGCGTCACGCTGTTCCTGCCGAGCGTGCTGGTATCGGGTGCGCTGCTCATCGCGCTGCTCGCACTGCTCGTCGACTGGGCGGGGCGGGTCTTCGAGCACTACGCGCGCCCGCGAGGCCTGTAGATGCAGAACGTGCGCGAGCGAAGCGCGGCCTGGAAGCGTCACGGTGCGCTGGCCGCCGTAGTGCTTGCGATCGGAGGGTCGCTGGCCGCCTGCGGTCTGCAGCCGGCGGCGAGCTTCGTTCCCGATGCGGCGCCCGGCTCGATCCGGGCGATCGAGGACCTTCCCGCGCGGGCGTCGATCACCGTCACTTCGAAGAACTTCACCGAGGCGTTGATCCTCGGAAAGATGGCGGTGCTCGCTGCGCGGGTGGCGGGCTTCGAGGTCACCGACATGTCGAACGTGCCGGGAAGCGTCGCGGTGCGCGAGCTGATGCTCGAGGGCGATGCCGACCTCGTCTGGGACTACACCGGAACCGCCTGGCTGACCTATCTCGGCCACGAAAAGGCCATCCCCGATCAGCGCCTTCAGTACGAGGCCGTACGCGATGCCGACAGGGCGAACGGCCTGACCTGGCTGGAGCCTGCCCGGCTCGACAACACCTATGCGTTCGCCGTGCGGGCCGACGCAGTGGCTGCGTTGGGCGGCATCGAAGGACTGTCGCAGATCGCGGAGCTTCCGGTGCACGAACGCACGTTCTGCGTCGATGCCGAGTTCAATTCGCGCCCCGACGGTTTCAGGCCGATGCTGCAGGAATACGGACTCACGCCCGGCGCAGCCGACGGCGTGCCGACGGCCAACGTGCGGATCCTCGACATCGGTGCCGTCTACGAGGCGACCGCGCGCGGCGTCTGCAACTTCGGCGAGGTGTTCGCCACCGATGGTCGCATCGTGTCACTCGGCCTGAAGGTGCTCGACGACGACCGGGGCTTCTTCCCCGCCTACAACGCGGCACCGGTGGTGCGCACCGGCACGCTCGAGCAGTACCCGCAGCTGGCGCGGATCTTCCGGCAGATCTCGTCGAGACTCACGAACGCGCAGCAGCAGCAGCTCAATCGTCGGGTCGATGTCGATGGCGAGGAACCGGCCGTGGTTGCCTTCGACTGGATGCGCGAGCAGGGGCTGATTACGGCGCCCTGAAGCGGCAGCTTCGGCAGGGCGGCCGTGCTGCACTCACCTCATTGCGACTGGAATTCCTCGATCATGCGCTCGTCGATCTCGCCGTGCTTGCGTGCGATCAGCATGTAGTAGAAGAGCGGATCGCCTTCGCTCGACAGGCGGTGGCGGTAGCGTTCGAGATGGTGCAGCTCCATCGTGTCGATCGCCAGCAGATGCTTGATCAACCGGGAGAAGCCCGACCGGTCGCCTTCATACATGAAGGTGTCGCGGATGTTGAAGGCGACCCAGCCGCCGTTGGACACCAGATTGAACGCGTGCGCGAAGGCAGGCACCGGGATGTCGCCGAAGCCGAGCGCCGCGATGCAGGTCATGCAGTTGAAGTTCCAGCGCTGCAACTCGGTCAGCGTCGCTCGGTCCGGACGGCTCAGGTCCTTCACGTAATACGCATCGTAGGCATGCGGGCGGTCGCGCTCGGCGGCCATCTTCGCGGGTTCGGAGATGTCGATGCCGACCACGCGTGCGGCGTCGAGCAGTTCGCCGACCATGCCGTTGCCCGCGCCGAGGTCCAGCACGCGCAGGCCGTTGATGTGCTCGTTGTTGTTGACGAGCACCCGGGAGAGCAACTCGGCCGCCTTCGCCGGTGAAGAACATCGCAGGCGCTGGTAGAACAGCTGCTCGTAGAGACCGGGGCGCTGGTAGATCTGGTCGTAGTCGTGGAAGCGCAGCTTCTGCTGCTCGCCGTTCTCGACCAAGTAGAAGAAGGCTTCGTCCTGCGTCAGATCGCGGCAGTCGGCCGCCGGAAAGCGGATGTCATACAGCAGCTGGGATGTACTCATGAGCATTCCTCCTTCGCTCGGTTGTAGTCGACCGCGGACGGCGCTGCATGCAGCGCATCGCTCGCGCGCGCCGGCTGTGGGCCGACGATCCGCCTTCAGCGGATCGATCGCAGGATGCCGGTTGATCGCCTGCTGGCGTTCGCGCTATCCGCGGTGTCGAGGCGATCCGCCGTCTTTCATTCGGCGGTAGGGGAGGAGGCGGGCACGGCGCGGGCGCCCGGACGGATGCCTCGAGATACATCGCTTCGCATCGGGGCTTGCAGCCCGATCGAAGCCTCGATTGTGTTTCTACAGGATGTGGAGTCGCGCCCGAGCGCTCCACGGCGCGAAGTGTAACACCGTGGGGAGAGCGGCTTTTTCCGTGCTCGGGCGCCCGAATGCCTTACCGGAGCAGCTCACCAGCGAAGTCTGTTGCCGGCAACGGGCACTACCGACAGATACCTCGCGTGTGCCCATGACGCGATCGCCAGAGACTTGCCCCTCGAACATCTCGGGCGGCGATATGCGGCCGGCTGGAAGGGGGTACTCGAGCCGAAGTGCGCGACCGCACGCAGTTCAGCGCGGTCCGCTCCGACCAGAGCTGCCGAGGCGCGCCCAGGGCGGGCGCACAGCTCGAAGCCTTGATGCCGACCTGGCGTCGGATTGGACCTGGCGAAAGAAAAGGCCTTGCAAATCGTTGACTTGCAAGGCCTTTTGGCAACTGGTGGCGCATCAGGGACTCGAACCCCGGACCTGCGGATTATGATTCCGTCGCTCTAACCAACTGAGCTAATGCGCCAGGGAACCGACGATTGTACGAAGTCGGGGCCGTTACTGTCAAAGCACTCACCTTCCTCACCCCGCCCAAGCCGCCCGCAATGCATCCCGCGTCTCCCGCGCAACCCGCGCCGCCGCCTCGGCGAAGTCGTCACCTGCACTCGCATAAAGAATCGCCCGCGACGAGTTGACGAGCATCCTGTTTCCGCCCGCACGAACGGTCGCTTCGATATCCCCGCCCTGCGCACCGATCCCCGGCACGAGCAGCGGCATCTCGCCGACCAGCTCGCGCACGCGCGCGAGCTCCGCTGGAAAGGTCGCGCCGACGACGAGTCCCATCTGCCCATTCGTGTTCCAGTCTCTCGCTGCAAGTCGCGCCACCCGTTCGAAGAGCTTCTCTCCGCCGACGTCGAGCGCCTGCAGGTCGCTGCCGCCCGGGTTCGACGTGCGACACAGCAGCATTACGCCGCGGTCGCGCCAGGCGAGCCAGGGCTCGATCGAATCGAAGCCCATGTACGGATTCACCGTGACCGCATCGGCGCGATAGCGCTCGAAGGCTTCGCTCGCATAGCGCTCGGCGGTTGCGCCGATGTCGCCGCGCTTGGCATCGAGCACGACGGGCTTGCCGGGGTGCGCGCGGTGGATGTGCGCGATCAGTGCCTCGAGCTGATCTTCGGCACGCACTGCGGCGAAGTAGGCGATCTGCGGCTTGAAGGCGCAGGCATACTGCGCCGTTGCGTCGACGATCGTGCGGCAGAACTCGAAGATTGCATCGGGCCTGTCGCGTAGTGCCGCCGGCAGGCGCGCAGTGTCCGGGTCGAGGCCGACGCATAGCATCGAGTCGGCATCGCGCCATGCTGCTTCGAGGGTCAATACGAAACTCACCGATCCGCTCCGCAATCCGGGTGGCCGATTCTAGTGCAGCGCTTCCGCCGATGACCGCCTCGTTCCGACTGTCCGCCCGCGACCTCGTCCTGCTCGCGCTGCTCACGCTTGCGTGGGGCATCAACTGGCCGGTGATGAAGATCGGCGTCAACAGTTTTCCGCCGATGACCTTCCGGCTGCTGTGCATGATCGGTGCGGTTCCGCTGGTGGGCGTGATCGCACGCTCGATGGGCGTGTCGCTGCGCGTGCCACGCGAAGACGTGCGCGAACTGCTCGTGCTCGTGCTGACCAACATGGTGCTGTGGGTCGTACTGACGATCTACGGCGTGATGCTGCTGTCGTCCGGGCGGGCGGCGATCCTCGCGTACACGATGCCGATCTGGGCGGCGTTGCTCGGTATCGTGCTCTACGGCGAGCATCCGTCGCGGCGCTTGTGGATCGGTGTGGGCGCAGCCGCGCTCGGCGTGCTGCTGCTGGTCGTCAACGAGCTGGTGACGATGGCCGGTCGTCCGCTCGGTACCGTGTTGATGCTGGTGGCCGCGCTCGTATGGGGTTACGGCACGCACAGGATGCGACGGCGTCGCACGCAGATGCACGTGCTGGCGATCACCTTCTGGTCGCTGGTCGGCGCGCTCGTCGTCTCGCTCGCAATCGCGGGGACGGTCGAACGCCATGCGTGGGCGCACCTGCCGAACGATGCGGCTGCGTGGGGTGCGGTGATCTTCAACGCAACGGTGATCTTCGGCTTCGCGCAGACGGCATGGTTTCGCCTGGCGACGATCCTGCCGCCGGTGGCGAGCGGCCTGTCGATCATGCAGATCCCGGTGCTGGGTCTGTTCTCCGGGATGGTGATGCTCGGCGAGACCGCGGCCTGGACCGACTGGGCGGCGCTCATCGCGGTGCTGGTCGCGATGGGGAGCGTGCTCTTGCCGTCGCGTAGACGTCCCGGGAAGGTGTGAACGAATCGGCTGCGATTCGTTCACACTTTTCGCTCAGCGAATCGGAGCTCCGTCCTCGAATCGCTCCATCGGTGCGTCGGCACCGGCGGCGAACTCGCTTCCCGGGTACTTCGCCGTGAAGTCGTCGCGCACCTGCTGCAACGGCATGTCCGACCACGTGCCGTGGTCGGCGAGATACTGCATGTGGCGTCGACCGTGCGCGTCGTGCTCCTGGTAGAGCGCGTCTTCGGTTCCGTCGAAGTCGGTGGGCTGAACGCCGAAACGTTCGCACAGCTCGATGTTGAACGCCGGCACCGCCTTGACCCACTTGCCGTCGAGCAGCAGCGCGGCGTAGCCGTGGTCGTAGAAGATGTCGACGCCGCCCATGCG
>CAZIDY010000059.1:0-14372 GCA_964538505.1 uncultured Limnobacter sp.
GGCAAGGAGTACGTCGTGCGCGACGGCGACGTGCTGCACTTCCGGTTCAACGTCTGAGGGCAAAACCGGGGTCTGACCCCGGTTTTGCGGTTTTGCCCCGGCGGAACGCCGCTTGCTACGGATTCACTTCCGCAGTTTCAACGAGGAGACGCGCGATGAAGTTCTTCCGATCGTCGCTCGCCGCCGCAGCGTTCGCTGCCGGGCTCGCGAGCCTGTTGTCAGTCGCCGCACCCGCGCATGCGCAGACACCCAGCGAAGCGGAGATCCGCGAGCGCCTGCTCGCAGACCGCGCTGCCTGCGAGCGCAATCGCACCGGTGATGCGCTGCAAAACTGCCTGCGCGAGGCAGGCGCCGCCGCGCAGGCAGCGCGCCAGGGAAAGCTCTCGGACGACGAAGAGGAGCGCTTCCGGCAGAACGCGCTGGCCCGCTGCACGCCGCTGCCGCCGGAGCAGCGCGAAGCGTGCCGCAAGAGGATCGAGGGCGCCGGAACCGTTCGCGGCAGCGTAGAGGCCGGAGGCCTGTTCCGCGAATTGCGCATCATCGAGCAGGCGCCGCAGCCGACGACCTCGCCCGCACCGACGCCGATCGCTCCGTCGGCGACGCCGCCGACCGCGACCTCGCCCACCACGACGGCGCCGACAACGACCATCGTTCCGCCGACGACGACGGCACCTCCGGTCGTCGCGCCTGCACCCGTCGCGCCTGCCGCTCCCGCAGCCGGCACGCTGGGCCGACCGACCTTCACACCGGTGCAGCCGATCGTTCCCGGCCGCGCAGCCCCTGCACCGGCCACCGCGCCTGCTGCTCCCGCCGCCGCGCCTTCGGCACCCACCGGCGCCGTGCCGGCCGTTCCCAGTGCCGCCCCGACACCGCCGCCTGCTTCGCTGCAGGTCAGCCCGCCGGCCACACCGGTGCTGCAGGTTCCGGTGGCGCCCCCGGCCGGAACCGTGCAACCATCCGCACCGCAACCCCTGCTCGTCGTACCAGGCAACGCGCCACCGGAGACCGCACGATGAGAACCGCACTTGCTGCAGCACTGTCCACGCTCGCGCTTTCGTTCGTGCCCTGCACCCCGGCAACCGCCCAGGCAGTCGCCGGTTTCCACGGCCATCCGATCGACCAGCGACCGCAGCTGCATCTCGACGCGTCCGCCTGGCGCGAGGTGATCCAGGATCGCGTCGTGGTCACGCTGTTCGCCGAGCAGGAATCGCCGGAGCCGGCAGCCGGCCAGGCACAGGTGAGCCGGGTGCTCGCGCCGGTGCTCGAGCGACTGAAGAACGTGCCCGACGTGGAGGTGAGGAGCGCCGGATATCGCACCGACCCGATCTGGCAACAGAGCCGCATCGTCGGCTGGCGTACGCGCGGCGCGCTGGAGCTGACCAGCAAGCCGTCGGAGGCCTTCAACGTGCTCGTCGGCGAGCTCGCGACCACGCTGAACGTGCAGTCCGTCAGCTATCACCTGAGCCGCGAAGCACACCGCGCCGTCGAGCACGAGCTCATCGGCGAGGCGGCGCAGGCCTTCCGTGCGAAGGCGGAGGCGTCGGCACGTGCGTTCGGCTTTAGCAACTACGAGATCCGCAACGTATCGATCGGCAGCTCCGGTCCGATCATCCCCCAACCGATGCCGCGGACGATGATGATGGCGCGCGCCGCCGACTCCGCGGAGTCGGTTCCGATGCCCGGCGCCGAAGGAAAGACGACGGTCACGCTGACTGTTTCGGGGAGCGTGGCTTTGATTCAGTGAAGGGTAAAGGGTGAAGGGTGAAGGGGAAAACCAGCGCGAGCCGGCTCGCCTGCGGGCCGTTGCCCTTCACCTCTCATTCACCACGTCCCGGGCACAAGAATGCCCCGATCGACCTTCTTGATGTCGCGCACGCCGCAGAAGCCCATCGTGATGTCGAGCTCCTTGCGCAGGATCTCGAGGGCGAGCGTGACGCCTGCCTCGCCCATCGCGCCGAGCCCGTAGAGGAAGGCGCGCCCGACGTACACCGCGCGCGCGCCGAGCGCGATCGCCTTCAGTGCATCCTGTCCGGAGCGGACACCGCCGTCGAAGTGCACTTCGATGCCGTCGCCCGCCGCGTCGACGATCGCGGGCAGCGCACGGATCGACGACAGCGCGCCATCGAGCTGTCGGCCGCCGTGGTTGGAGACGATGATCGCGTCGGCGCCGGTGGCGATCGCGGGTGCGACGTCCTCCGGATCGAGGATTCCCTTGAGGATCAGCTTGCCTCCCCAGTGATCGCGGATCCACTTCACGTCGTCCCAGCACAGCGTCGGATCGAACTGCTGGTTCGTCCAGGAAGACAGCGAGCTCAGGTCGTCGACGCCCTTCGCGTGCCCTGCGATGTTGCGGAAAGTACGCCGCTGCGTACGCAGCATGTTGAGGCACCAGCGCGGCTTCGTCGCAAGATTCGCGAGATTGGCGATCGTCATGCGCGGCGGTGCCGTCAGCCCGTTGCGGATGTCCTTGTGCCGCTGCCCCATTACCTGCAGGTCGAGTGTCAGCACGAGTGCACTGCAGCCGGCAGCCTTCGCGCGATCGATCAGCCGACGGATGAAGTCGCGATCGCGCATCACGTAGAGCTGGAACCAGAACGGCGCGTCGGTATTCCCGGCGACGTCCTCGATCGAGCAGATGCTCATCGTCGACAGCGTGAAGGGCACGCCGATCTTCGACGCCGCGCGCGCAGCGAGGATCTCGCCGTCGGCGTGCAGCATCCCGGTGAGGCCGGTGGGCGCGAGCGCGATCGGCATCGCCACCGGCTGGCCGATCATCGTGCTGACGAGCGATCGCCTGTCGATATCCACGGCAACGCGCTGCCGCAGCTTGATCCTCGTGAAATCGGCTTCGTTCTCGCGGTAGGTCGTCTCGGTCCAGGCGCCCGAGTCGGCGTAGTCGTAGAACATCCGCGGCACGCGGCGGCGGGCGAGCTGGCGAAGGTCCTCGATGCAGGTGATGACGGGCATGGGATCGGCGGAACGAATGGGCGAACCGTCGGATTATGGATCAGGCACCCTGCTGCTCGAAGGCACGACGCGCGGTCCGGAAGGCGTCGACCCCGGCCGGCACGCCGCAATAGACGGCGAGCTGCAGGAACACCTCGGCGATCTCCTCCTTCGTCACGCCGTTGTTCAGCGCGCCGCGCACGTGCAGCTCGAGCTCGTGCGGACGGTTCAGCGCGCCCAGCATCGCGAGGTTCAGCAGGCTGCGCGTGCGCCGGTCGAGTCCCGGCCGGTTCCAGACGTCACCCCAGCAGTATTGCGTGACGAGCTCCTGCATCGGGCGCGAGAAGTCGTCGGCGCTGGCGAGCGCACGATCGACGTACTCGGAGCCGAGCACCTCGCGTCGCGTCTTCAGCCCCTGCTCGAACAGATCCCGGTTCATCTGCATCTCCTTTCATCGTTGGCATTGATCGTCGCAGAAGCGTCAGGGCCGAAGCGCAGCGCTGCAGCTTCCGCGTTCGCTCGCGCTCAGACCGCGGTCGCCTGGCGCACCGCGCGCTCCCAGTCGTTCATCAGCGACGCCGCGCGGTCGCGGCTCATCGTCGGCGAGAACGTGCGTTCGACGCGCCACTGCCGCGCGAGCTCGTCGGTGTCGCGCCACACACCGGTGGCGAGCCCCGCAAGATACGCCGCGCCGAGCGCGGTCGTCTCGGTGATCTCCGGTCGCACGACCGGAATGCCGAGCAGGTCGGCCTGGAACTGCATCAGCAGGTCGTTCGCCGCGGCGCCGCCGTCGACCCGCAGCTCGGTGATCGGCGCGCCTGCGTCGCGTCCCATCGCAGCAAGCAGCGCGGCACTCTGGAAAGCGATCGAGTCGAGCGCAGCGCGCGCGAGATGCGCCACCGTCGTGCCACGCGAAAGCCCGGTGATCGTGCCGCGCGCGTCGGGCTTCCAGTACGGAGCGCCCAGTCCGGTGAAGGCCGGCACGAACATCACGCCGCCGGCATCGGGCACCGATGCGGCGAGCGCCTCGACGTCCGACGAGCGTTCGATCGCACGAAGACCGTCGCGCAGCCACTGGACGACCGCACCCGCGATGAAGACGCTGCCTTCGAGCGCATAGCGGCGCACCGCGTCGGGCTGCGCCGCGGCCGTGGCGACGAGTCCGTTACGCGAAGGCTCGAAGCGCTCGCCGGTGTGCATCAGCAGAAAGCAGCCGGTGCCGTAGGTGTTCTTCGCCATGCCGGTGCGGAAGCACGCCTGCCCGAAAAGCGCTGCCTGCTGGTCGCCCGCGATGCCGGCGATCGGCCACGCACCACCGATCGTGTCGGCAGCGCATCGCGCATACACGTGGCTCGATGGATGGACCTCGGGGAGCATCGAGCGCGGGATGTCGAAGGCGTCGAGCAGCTCGTCGTCCCAGCGGCCGTGCCGGATGTCGTAGAGCATCGTGCGCGACGCATTCGTCCCGTCGGTGACGTGCAGTGCTCCCTGCGTGAGCTGCCAGACGAGCCAGCTGTCGACGGTGCCGAAGGCGAGCTCGCCGCGGCGCGCCTTCTCGCGCGCGCCCGGCACATGCTCGAGCAGCCATTGCAGCTTGCTCGCCGAGAAATACGCGTCGACGACGAGCCCGGTGCGTTCGGCAACCAGCGGCGCAAGCCCGCGAGTACGGATCGATTCGCAGATCGGCTCGGTGCGTCGGTCCTGCCAGACGATCGCGTTGTGGATCGGCTGGCCGCTCGCACGTTCCCAGACGATCGTCGTCTCGCGCTGGTTCGTGATGCCGACCGCGGCGATCGCGCTGGGGTCGATCGCGGCCGCGGCGATCGCCTCGCGCGCGGTCGCGAACTGCGTGTCGCGGATCTCGAAGGGATCGTGCTCGACCCAGCCCGGCTGCGGGAAGATCTGCCGGAACTCGCGCTGCGCGATCGAGCGGATCGCGCCGTGCCCGTCGAATACGATCGCGCGCGAACTCGACGTGCCCTGGTCGAGCGCCAGTACGTAGGGCATCGGATGCCTCCCCGGAGTCGCGATGCCGCTATTCTGATGGTTATCGGTCGCGGCATCCGCGTCCGCCTCCCCTCTTGCAGCTGCAACACCGACAGGACCACCCAATGAAGCCCGACGAAGGCACGACCGAGCTCGATACGCACTTCGCCGCATTGCGGGAAGCGCATCGGCGTGCGCCCTTCCCCGACTGGCCGACACGACGCGACCGCCTGCATCGCCTGCTGAGCCTCGTGCTCGAGAACCAGACTGCGATCGAGCAGGCGATCGACGCCGATTTCGGCGGCCGCCCATCGATGGAGACGCAGCTCGTCGAGATCTTTCCGTCGGTGTCGGCGCTGCGCAGCGCGCTGCGCGGCGGCCGACGCTGGATGCGTCGCCGTCGCGCACCCGTATCGAAATGGTTCCTTCCGGCGCGCGCCGAGATCGTTCCGCGACCGCTCGGTGTCGTCGGCATCGTCGTGCCATGGAACTATCCGCTGTATCTCGCGGTCGGCCCGCTCGTCGACGTGCTCGCCGCCGGCAATCGCGCGATGATCAAGCCGTCGGAGCACACGCCGCGCTTCTCCGCACTGCTCGCACGACTCGTCGCCGAACACTTCGCCGCCGACGAGATCGCAGTCGTCCTCGGCGGCGCCGAAACAGGCGCCGCGTTCACCGCGCTCCCCTTCGATCACCTGGTCTTCACCGGCTCGGGCGCCGTCGGCCGCAAGGTGATGCGTGCAGCCTCCGAGCACCTGACGCCGGTCACGCTCGAGCTCGGCGGCAAGTCGCCCGCGGTGATCGCACCCGGCTTTCCGGTCGCACGCGCAGTGCCGCGCATCCTGCACGGCAAGCTGGTGAACGCCGGGCAGACCTGCGTCGCACCCGACTACGTGCTCGTGTCGCGCGATCAGCTCGACGAATTCGTCGACGCGGCGCGATCGCGTGCGCGCGCGATGCATCCGCGCGGCATCGCCGATCCCGACTACTGCAGCATCGTCGATGCGCGCCAGTACGAACGGCTGCTGCGCTATCTCGACGAGGCCGAGCGCAGCAGTGCGCGCCACATCGATCTCTTCGACGGCGCCGCCCGCGACGAGGCGGCGCACCGGCTCGCTCCAGTCATGCTGGTCGATCCGCCGCGGTCGCTCGCCGTGATGCGCGACGAGATCTTCGGGCCGATCCTTCCGGTGCTGCCCTACGATCATCTCGACGAGGCGCTGGAGCTCGTCGAGTCGATGCCGCGGCCGCTGGCAATGTACTGGTTCGACGACGACACACGTCGCGCGCGCCACGCGATCGAACGCACGCACGTCGGCGGCGCGTGCATCAACGACACGCTGATGCACGTCGGGCAGGAGAGTCTGCCCTTCGGCGGCGTCGGCGCTTCGGGGATGGGGCACTACCACGGGCGGTGGGGCTTCGACGCCTTCAGCAAGCTCACGCCGGTGTTCCGGCAGTCGCGCTGGCACGCGATGAATCTCTTCACGCCGCCGTACCGGCCATTCGTGCGCACGATGCTCGGCTGGATGAAGCGGCTGTAGCGTGAACGATCACGCGCTCCGCGAAACGAGGCCATCGAGACGCTCGAGCAGCGCAGGCGCTGCAGCGAGCCGGTCCTTGCGTCCACCGCGGCAAATTTCACAGGATTTCATGACGATTCCGTGACAATCACGACGGCGGGAGATCCGCCCGCCTGCGATACTTCGTCTGATGCCGTTCGATCTCGACCAGGGCCTGTCACACCGCGATCGTCCCCGCTTGACTGAACCAATGCCCGGAACCCGCCTGCTCGCGGCAGTCGATCTCGGCTCGAACAGCTTCCGGCTGCTGATCTGCCGCGTGGAAGCCTCGGCGCAAGGCGAGCGCGCCTCGGCACGCGGCGAGCTCGCCGTGCCTCTGGACAGCGTCAAGCAGACGGTGCGGCTCGCCAACGGCCTGCGGCCCGACGGCACGCTCGACGAAGCTTCCCGCGAGCGCGCGCTGGTCGCGCTCGCCGGCTTCGGCGATCGGCTACGCTCCTTTTCCCCCGACGCGGTTCGTGCGGTAGCGACCAACACGCTGCGCGTGGCGCGCAATGCCAACCGTTTCCTGCCGACGGCCGAGGCCGCACTCGGCTTTCCGATCGACGTCGTCTCCGGGCTCGAGGAAGCACGCCTCATCTATCTCGGGGCTGCGCATTCGCTGCCCGTCGATGGCGAAGCCCGCCTCGTGGTCGACATCGGCGGAGGCTCCACCGAGTGCATCGTGGGCATCGACAGGCAGCCCCGAACGCTCGAGTCGGCTTCGGTCGGCTGCGTCGTGCTGTCGAAACGCCATTTCCCCGAGGGGCGTGTCGACCAGGGCTCCTTCGAAGCCGCTTACTACGAGGCGCGCGCGGTCTTCGCACAGATCGCCCGCTCGTTCGGCTCGCATTGCTGGCGCTACGCGGTAGGCACCTCGGGCACGTCGAAGTCGCTCTGGAGCATCGCGCACACGCAGTGGGGTGCCGATTCGCTCGACCGTGAATCGCTCGCGCGCACGCACGAGGCGCTCCTCGAGGCGGGCAACGTCGAATCGGTGCGCCTGGCCGGCCTGAAGTCCGATCGCAGGCCGGTGCTGGCCGGCGGGCTGGCGGTGATGATGGCCGCCTTCGACGAGCTCGGCATCGACTCGATGCGCTACTGCGACAGCGCGTTGCGGCAGGGAGTGATCCACGACCTGCTCTGCCGCGACGAGGGCCGCGACATACGGGCGACCACCATCGCGCGGATGCTGCTGCGTCACCATGTGGAGCGCACGCATGCGCAGCGCGTGCGCAACACGGCGCTCGCGCTGTTCGACCAGGCCGCACGCGGTGCGCGCGAGACGCTGCAGCCGCGACGCCAGCTGCTGGGCTGGGCCGCCGAGCTCGCCGAGATCGGACGCTCGGTCTCGCACGAAGACTTCCACAAGCACTCGGCGTACATCCTCGCGCACGCCCAGATGCCCGGCTTCTCGAAGCGCGAGCAGGACCAGCTCGCGCTGCTCGCGACGGCGCAATCCGGCAGCCTCGACGGGCTTCGTCGCCTCGTCGATGGCGAGGCGGGGTGGCTCGCGGTGCTCGCACTGCGGATCGCGACGATCCTGCATCGCCCGCGCGATGCGCACGACGCGCCCACGCCTGCGCTGTTTCTCTCGAAGGGACGGGTGCGACTCGAAACGACGCACGACTGGGCGCGCCGCTTCCCGCTGTCTCACCAGAGCCTCGTCGCCGAAGCGAAGCAGTGGTCGCGGTCGGGAATCTTCGAAGGCTTCTCGTACGAGACGATCGGAATGCGTGCGGTCGGGCTCAGATGAGATCGGGTGCGATCGCGGCACGCAGCACGATCTGCTGCCGCCCCTCGCGCTCGCGCGTGGTCAGCCAGAAAGGCGTGCGCGCAGCCAGCGCGCCATGCGCTCGGCGTGCTTGCGGCCGCGCTCGCTCAGGCGACGGTCGTTCGATGTCAGCCGCCCGGAAAACCGGGGTCAGACCACGGTTTCGCGGGGGAAACCGTGGTCTGACCCCGGTTTTCCGGCTTTCTCCGACGCCTCGGCCTGCAGCCGACGGTACTTGTCCATCAGCTGCTGCGGCGTCTCGACCCAGGACGGGTCACGCGGGATGCAGTCGACCGGACACACCTGCCGGCACTGCGGCTTGTTGAAGTGCCCGACGCATTCGGTGCAGCGCGCCGGGTCGATGACGTAGATCTCCTCGCCCATCGAGATTGCGCCGTTGGGGCACTCGGCCTCGCAGACGTCGCAGTTGATGCACTCGTCGGTGATGATCAGCGCCATTGGTCCTGCCTGCGTCTCACTTTCCGTTTCCCGTCTTCGATGCCTTGTCGGCGCGCAGTTCCGCGAGCTTGCGGTCGAGCCAGCGCAGCACCGTCGGCGCGACGAACTTCGACACGTCGCCGCCGAGCAGCGCGATCTCGCGCACGAGCGTGCCCGAGATGAACTGGTACTTGTCGGTGGGCGTGAGGAAGATCGTCTCGACTTCGGGCATCAGATGGCGGTTCATGCCCGCCATCTGGAACTCGTACTCGAAGTCGGTGACGGCGCGCAGCCCGCGCACGACGACATCGGCGTTCTGCTCCTTCACGAAGTTCACGAGCAGCCCCGAGAAGGTCGTCACCTCCACGTTCGCGTGATGTCCGAGCACCTCGCGTGCGATCGCGAGCCGCTCGTCGACATCGAAGATCGGATTCTTGCCGCGGCTCGCGGCGACTGCGACGACGACGGTGCCGAACAGCTTCGACGCACGCCGCACGAGATCCTCGTGGCCGTGCGTCAGCGGGTCGAAAGTGCCGGGATAGATCGCGCGCGTCATGTGTCGTCGTCCGGAAGTACGTCGGCTTCCCTGCTCAACAGATGATAGCGGACCTGCCCTGCGCGGCCTTCACGCTCGACGCGCCAGCCCGGCGGCAGCTCGAGCCGTTCACCCGACTCGACGTAGACGAGCGCACCGGGTGCGAGCACCGGAGGCAGCGCCTCGAGCGCGCGTGCGTGCAACGCCTCGCCGAAGGGAGGATCGACGAAGACGAGGTCGAAGCGCGCGCCCGACCGCGCGAGGCGCTGCAGTGCGGCGAAGGCGTCGTCGGCAACGAGGCTCAGCTGCAGCGCGTCGAGCCGTTCGATCGTCGCGGCAATCGCAGCGCGCGCGCGGCGGTCACGCTCGACGAGCACGACCTGCGCCGCGCCGCGCGACGCCGCCTCCAGACCGAGCGCGCCGGTTCCGGCGAACAGGTCGAGACAACGCCAACCGTCGAGCCGCTGCCCGAGCCAGTTGAAGAGCGTCTCGCGCACGCGGTCGGGCGTGGGACGCAGCCCTGCGACATCGGGAACGTGGATCGGCGTGCGCTTCCACTGCCCGCCGACGATGCGCAACCGGTGGGCAGGACTCGTCGGCGCCGTCGGGGCAGCGCCGCCGGCGCGCTTCATCGAGGCGATGCGCCGGCGCCGACGACCACCGTCGCCATTCGCTGCGCATCGAGCGTGCGCGCGAATGCATCGCGCACCTGCGCGAGCGTCACTGCCTCGACGTGTTCGGTCCAGCGGTCGAGGTAGTCGAGCGGCAGGCCGTAGAAGCCGATCACGGCGAGGTTTTCGACGATCTTCGCGTTGGAGTCGATGCGCAGCGCAAAGCCGCCGACCAGGTTCGCCTTGGCCGCCTTCAGCTCCTCCTCGGTCGGCCCTTCGTCGAGGAACTTCCCGAGCGTGTCGCGCACGACGCCGAGCGCGAGGTCGGTCTGCTCCTTCTGCGTCTGCAGCCCGATCGTGAACGGCCCGGGCTGCAGCCTCGGCGAGAAGTACGAGTACACGCTGTAGGCGAGCCCGCGCTGCTCGCGCACTTCGTCGTACAGCCGCGAGACGAAGCCGCCGCCGCCGAGCACGTAGTTGCCGACGAGCAGCGGGAAGTAATCGGGGTCGCCGCGCGCAATGGCCGGCTGGCCGATCAGGATGTGGCTCTGCGAAGCCGGATGCTCGATGCGACGCTCCTCGGCGCGCGTGAGCGGCTGCACGTCGGCCACCGAAACGCGCGTTTCGCCGGCGGGAAGGTCGCGAACGAGCCGCTCGGCGATGCGCTCGGCGCGTCCGCGGTCGATTGCGCCGATCATCGAGACGACCGCATCGCGCGCGCCGTAGTGCGCGCGATGAAAGGCGACGAGATCGTCGCGGGTAACGGCGGCGATCGTCTCGGGCGTAGCGTGCGCACCGTACGGGTGCGAAGCGTAGAGCATCGCGTCGAAGCTCTTCTGCGCGATCGTCCCTGGCTTCGTCTCCGACTCGCGAATCGCCTGGATCACGCGCTGTCGTTCGCGCTCGAGCACCGACTCCGGAAAAACGGGCCGCGAGACGATCTCCGCAAGCAGCTCGACGGCCTCGTCGGCCTGGCGCTCGCTGATCAGCGTACGCAATGACACGTTGGCGCGGTCGTCACCGGCGCCTGCGCTGCGCAGCGCGCCAATGCGCGCGAAACGCTCGGCGATCTGCGCCTCGTCGGCGCCGTCGATACCCCGCGCGAGCATCGCTGCCGTGAGCGAAGCGAGCCCGGTCTTGCCCGTCGGATCGAGCCGCGCGCCGGCATCGAAGTCGACTCGCACGTCGAGCATCGGGATCGTGTCGGCACGCACGAAGTACACGCGCGCTCCGTTCGAGGTCGTCCAGTGCTCGATGGGAAGCGCTGCCTGCGCGAGCGTCGGGAAAGCCGCGACGGCGAGCACAAGCACGAGCATGGGCAGCAGCCGCAGCATGGCGAAAGACGAGAACGAAGCCGTCGATGGGGCCGTCATCGGATCGGTTCTCCATGCGCGTCTCCCGGCGGCGGCGCGGGGCGTCGCTCGCCTTCGGCGATCGGCTGCGGCAGCAGCGTGGCCACCGTGAGCGTGTCTTCGGAATCGAAGTACTTCCTCGCGACCGCCTGCACCTCGTCGGCGGTGACCGCGGCAATGCGCGCGAGGATGCGGTCGGCATCGCGGTGCGAGAAGCCGGTCATCTCCAGCCTGCCGATCTCCATCGCCTGCGCCATGATCGAGTCGCGCTTGTAGATCTCGCCGGCGACGTACTGCGTCTTGATGCGCTCGAGTTCCGATGGCGAGACGCCGTCCTTCGCGATCTTCGCGATCTCGTCGCGCAGCGCCTGCTCGACTTCGGTCGTGCTTCGCCCTTCGGCCGGCGTACCGTCGAGCACGAACAGTCCCGGTCCGCGCGAAACCGAGCCGTAGCCCGCGCCGACCTGGTTCGCCACGCGCGAGCCGCGCACGATATTGCGCGTCAGTCGGCCGTTCTCGTCGGCGTCGAGCACCGCGGCGAGCACCTCGAGCGCATAGGGCTCGGCGTCGCGTTCGATGTCCTTCAGGAGCGGAACCTTGAAGCCCATCAGCACGTACGGGTTCTCTGCAGGTGCCTTCACCCAGGCCCGGCGCTCGCCGCGCTGCTCGGGTTCGTCGAGCGGCTGGCGCGTCGACAGCTCACGTACCTCGACCTTGCCGTAGGTGCTCTCGGCGAGTCGGTAGACCTCGTCGGCCGAGACATCGCCGACGACGACGACGGTCACGTTCGACGGCGTGTACCAGTCGCGATACCAGTCGCGCAGGTCGTCCAGGCGCAGCGCCTCCAGGTCGCTGAACCAGCCGATCACCGGCTGGCGCACCGGCGACGCGATGAAGGCCTGCGCACGGAACTGCTCGTAGACGAGTGACTGCGCACGATCTTCGGTACGCAGCCGGCGCTCCTCCATGACGACGCGCACTTCCTGCTCGAACTCCTTCTGCGCGAGCACGAGGTTCGACATGCGGTCGGCCTCGAGCTTCATCACCTCGGGCAGGTGGGCAGCGCCGATCTGCTGGAAGTAACCGGTGTAGTCGCTCGTGGTGAACGCGTTCTCGCGCCCGCCGAGCTGCGCGACGCGCCGCGAGAACTCGCCGGCGGGAAAAGCCTCGGTGCCCTTGAACATCAGGTGCTCGAGTACGTGCGAGATGCCGGTGTGGCCTTTCGACTCGTCGACCGAACCGACTCGGTAGAGAACGAGATGCACGGCGGTAGGCGCGCGATGGTCTTCGCGCACGATCACCTTCAAGCCGTTCGGCAGCGTGCGCTCCGACGTGGCGTTCGCGGCATCGGCCGGTGGAGCCGGCAGCGCGGCGGTCGAAGGCGGGGGCGTCTGCGCATTCAGCGTCGCTGCGAACGCGTAGCTTGCAGCGAGCACGAGCAACGGCCGCGCGATGCGGGGAAGCGGGAAAAGCGGCATGGGCGGGGCAGGTAGAATCGAAACCGAGTGTAGCCATGTTCGGATTTCTACGTCGCAAGAGGCCCGCCGAGGCCGAAAGCTCCCCGACCCCCGACGATTCCGCGTCCAACGGCGCCTCGACGGCGCAGCCGGAGGCTGCCCGCACCAGCAGCGGCATGCCGGCACAGAGCCTCTATCCGGCGGAGATGCTGTACCCGGCCGAAGTGCTGCAGCCGGCCGAGCCGACGTCGCGCGCACCGTCGGAAGCTGCGGCCGCGGAGTCTCCGGCCGCGGAGTCTCCTGCCGTGGAGCCACCTCTCGCGGAGCCACCTCCGGCGGGACTGCCTGGCGTGGAGACACCGGCGGTCACCGAGGCGCCGTCGGTCGCTGAGGTGACGCCGAGACCAGGCGCTCAGCCGGTCGCTGAGGCGAAGCAACCGATCCCTGGCGCCCAACCAGTCCCCGAAACCCAGCCGATCGCCGAAGCGAAGCCGATCCCCGAGGCGGAGCCCGTCGCAGAGGCGGAGCCCGTCGCTCCGGCGCTGCTGCCCACCGAGGCACGATCGATCGCGGAGACACCGGTCGCGCAGGCTTCGACCGCAGCACCTGCTGCCACCGACAAGCCTGCGCCTGCAGCGGCGAGTACCGGTTTCTACGGCAGCCTTTATTCGCAGGATGTGCTCGCCCGCCCGGAAGCGATCGTTCTGCCGTCGGGCGATGCGGTCGTCACGCTGCCCCCGGAGGAGCGGCGCAACTGGGTGAACCGTCTGCGCGACGGCATGTCGCGCACGAGAGGAAACCTGGCCGGCCTGTTCTCGAACGTTCAGGTCGACGACGAGCTCTTCGACGAACTCGAAACGGCGCTCATCGCGAGCGACGCGGGCGTCGCGACTACACAGTGGCTGATGCAGCGGCTGCAGGAGCGCGTTCGCCGCGAACGGCTGGTCGACGCGGAGCAGGTGCGTGTTGCACTGCGCGCGCTGCTCGTCGAGCTGCTGATGCCGCTCGAGAAACCGATGGACATCGATGCGGCCGAGCCGCTCGTCATGATGATCGCCGGCGTCAACGGCGCCGGCAAGACGACGTCGATCGGCAAGCTCGCGCACCACCTGCAACGCGAAGACAAGTCGATACTGCTCGCGGCCGGCGACACTTTCCGGGCCGCCGCGCGCGAGCAGCTCGCGGAATGGGGATCACGCAACCGGGTCGACGTCATCGCGCAGCAGGGGGGCGATCCTGCAGCGGTGGCCTTCGACGCAGTGCAGGCCGGGCGTGCGCGCGGCACCGGAGTCGTCATCATCGACACCGCCGGCCGGCTGCCGACGCAGAAGCATCTGATGGACGAGCTGCGCAAGATCCACCGCGTCGCCGCGAAGGCGATGGAGGGCGCGCCCCACGAAACGCTGCTCGTGCTCGACGGCAACACTGGCCAGAACATGCTCGCGCAGGTGAAGGCCTTCGACGAAGCCGTGCCGCTGAGCGGGCTCATCGTGACCAAGCTCGACGGAACGGCGAAAGGCGGCGCGCTCGCCGCGCTGGCCTTCACCCGCCGGGAGCGCCCCATTCCGGTCTACTTCATCGGCGTCGGCGAAAAGATCGACGATCTGCAGGCCTTCTCGGCCGAGGAATTTGCGGGGGCGCTGCTCGACTAGCTAGTCTGATACGGCTTCGCGTTCAAAGACACGAAAGGAGCTGCGATCGAACCAGGTCG
>CAZIDY010000060.1:0-14198 GCA_964538505.1 uncultured Limnobacter sp.
GTGCTCGGGCTGATGCGCAGCGATCCGCGCAAGGCCGAGCGCACGCTGGAGAACCTGGCCGACCTGTTTCGCGTGTTCATGAAGGACAGCCGCGAGCTGGTTCCGCTCGACGACGAGGTGCTGCTGTGCAAGGAGTACCTCACGATCGAGAAGCTGCGGCTGGCCGAGCGGCTCTCGGTTCGCTGGCAGCTCGACGACATGCCGGGCGACGCGCTGCTGCCGTCGCTGCTGCTGCAGCCGCTGGTCGAGAACGCCGTGCATCACGGCATCGAGCCGAGCACGAGCGTCGGCGAGATCGTGATCTCGATCTCGCGCTCCGGCGATCGCGTGCGCGTCGAGATCGTCAACCCGCTGCCGCCGGCGGCGCCGAAGCGGGTGGGCAACCACATGGCCCTGTCGAACGTGCGCGAGCGGCTCGACCTGACCTTCGACGTCGAAGGCCAGCTCGAGACCTCGCAGGCCGACGGGCGCTTTCGGGTGTTCGTGCAGTTTCCCTATCGAAAAGAGAGAAGACGCCGAGATGTCAGACGTTCCATCGATCCTGATCGTTGACGACGAACCCGTCGCACGCTCGCGCACGCGCGAACTGCTCGCCGACCTGGCACCCGACTTTCCGCACCGGATCGTCGGCGAGGCGCCGAACGCGCCCGAGGCGCTGTCGCAGATCGAGGTCTCGCATCCGCAGATCGTGCTGCTCGACATCCAGATGCCCGGCATGACCGGCATCGAGCTCGCGCGCCACATCTCGGCGCGGGCGCAGTCCGATCCGCCGCGGCCGATGCCGCTGATCATCTTCGTGACCGCGCACGACGAGTTCGCCGTCGACGCCTTCGAGGTGCGCGCGATCGACTACCTGCTCAAGCCGGTGCGCGCCGAGCGGCTGCGCCAGGCGCTCGAGCGCGCGCTCACGCGCATCCCGCTCGAGCAGGCGCAGGCGATCGACCAGCTCGCGCGCGCGACGAACACGCGCCGCCGGCATCTGTCGGTGCACGAGCGCGGGCGCGTGATCCTCGTTCCGCTCGAGCAGGTGATCTACCTGAAGGCCGAGCTCAAGTACATCACCGTGCGCTCGAAGGAGCGCGAGTTCCTGATCGAGGAGTCGCTCACGTCGCTCGAGGAGGAGTTCGGCGACCGCTTCGTGCGCATTCACCGCAACGCGCTGATCGCGCGTCCGTCGATCGCCGGCTTCGAGCGCGTGATGCCGACCGGCGAGGCCGAGGGCGGCGATCCGTACTGGCAGGTCGTGCTGCGGGACATTCCCGAGCGTTTGCCGGTGAGCCGGCGACAATGGTCGACCGTGAAGAATCTCGTCGCCTGACGTGAAAGCAGTCTCCGACGCCCCGCGCCGGCTGGTCATCGCTTCGCGCGAGAGCCGGCTGGCGATGTGGCAGGCCGAGCACGTGCAGCAGCGGCTGCGCGCCTGCTATCCGCAGTGCGAGGTGGAGATCCTCGGCATGACCACCGAGGGCGATCGTCGGCTCGATCGTGCGCTCGCCGAGATCGGCGGCAAGGGGCTGTTCACGAAGGAGCTCGAGCTCGCGCTGCTCGACGGACGCGCCGACCTCGCCGTGCACTCACTGAAGGACGTGCCGATGGAGATCGGCGCGCCGTTCGCACTCACCGCTGTGCTCGCGCGCGAGGATCCGCGCGATGCCTTCGTGTCTACGCGTTATGAGTCGCTCGACGCGATGCCCGAGGGCGCGCGCCTCGGCACGTCGAGCCTGCGGCGGGCCGCGCAGATCCGCAACCGCTTCCCGGCGCTCGAGGTGCTGCCGCTGCGCGGCAATGTCGTCACGCGGATCGCGCGTCTCGACGAGGGCCGCTACGACGCGATCGTGCTTGCTGCCGCCGGGCTGAAGCGGCTCGGACTCGCAGAGCGCATCCGGGCGATCGTCGAGCCGACGCTGTGCGTTCCGGCGGCCGGTCAGGGCGCACTGGCGATCGAGACGCTGGCAGCCCGCGATGATCTCGCGCGCTGGCTCGCGCCGCTCGCCGATGCGCGCACGACGGTGGAGGTGCAGGCCGAGCGCACCGTTTCGCGGCTGCTCGGCGGCAGCTGCCGCGTGCCGCTTGCTGCGTGGTGCGTGTCGACGCCGTCGGGCGGCTTGAAGCTCGTCGCGCGCGTGGCGTCGGAGGACGGGCGCTCGCTGGCCGAAGCGATCGCCGAGAGTGACGAAGGTGGCGCGGATGCAGCTGTGCAGCTCGGCGAACGTGCCGCCCGCTCGCTGCTGGAGCAGGGCGCCGCGCAGTGGCTCGGGTCGTCCTGACGCAACCGGCGCCGCGCGTCGAAGCGCTTGCGGCTCGCCTTCAGAGTGTCGGCCACGAGGCGCTCGTGCTCGGCCTGAGCCGCGTCGTCGACGCAACGAACGACCCGGCGGTGCGCGACGCCATCCGGCAGCTCGACCGCTACGACTGGGCGATCCTCGTCAGCCCGAGCGCGGTTCGGGCGGCGGCGACTCTGGCGCCCGAATGGCCGGCCGGTACCGGCGTCGCCGTCGTCGGCCCGGGAAGCCGCGCGGCGATCGTCGACGCGGGCTTCCGGCAGCCGCCGTCTCGCGTCCTGTCGCCCGAGGCGCCTCCCTTCGACGGCGAAGCGCTCGCGGTGCTTGCGCCGCTCGACGCTCCCGCGGGCCTGCGCGTGCTCGTGCTGCGCGGCGAAAGCGGATCGGATGCGTGGATCGAAGGATTGCGCGCCCGCGGTGCGCAGGTCGACGTCGTCGCGGCGTACCGGCACGAGAGGGTCGAGCCGGGCGCCGATGCGCTCGACACGCTGCATGCGTGGCTCGACGACGAAGGGCAACCCGTGCGCTTCGTCGTCACGCAGACCGCTACCGTCGATCGGCTCGATGCCGTTCTCGCCGGTGCCGACCTGCAGCGGCAGGCGAAGCGCACGACGGCGATCACGATTCACGAGCGCATCGCGTCGGCACTCCGGAAGGCGGGTTGGCGCGACGTACGGCAGGTGCAACCCGGCGATCCGGCGTTGATGCTCGCGCTAGAATCCGCTTCCGATTCGTCGAGCCGTCATGGTGTCTGAACGCGAGAGCGAAACGCAGGACGCTGCGGGTGACAGCAGGTCCGAGGCGACGACTGCGAGCCCGCCTTCGCAGGATCCACGCCCGTCCCGGCTGCGTGCTCCGCGTCGTCGCGGCGCGTGGTGGATCTCGATCGCCGCGCTCGTCGTCGCGTTGCTTGCGTTCCTGATTGCCGTTCCGCGCATCGGGACGCTGCAGTCGGAGGCTACGCGCCGGCTGCAGGCCATCGAGCAGCAGCTCGCCGAGCTGCAGTCGGCCGACCAGCCGATCCGTGCCGAGCTGCGCGAATTGCGCGACCGCACTGCGGCGCTCGAACGCCGTGGGCTCGATGCTGCCGGTCTGCAGGCGCAGATCGAGAAGCTCTATCGCAACCTGGCGGAAGACTCCACCGACGTTCTGCTCGCCGAGGTCGAATCGGCGCTCGTGCTCGCCAGCCAGCAGCTTGCGCTCGGCGTCGGCGCGCCGGCGGCGCTCGCCGCACTGCAGGAAATCGAGGCGCGCCTCGCGCGGCACGACGACCCGAGCCTGCAGCCGCTGCGCGCGTCGCTGCTGCACGACATCGAGCGTGTGAAGGCGTATCCGGCGGCCGACGTCGGATCGCTCGCGCTGCGCCTCGATGCGCTGATGCGATCGATCGACCGCTTCCCGCTGCTGTCGTCGGTTTCGGATTCGCGCCGCAACGCCGATGCGGCGACACCGAGCGCAGGCCTGGGCGCGCTGCGCGACGAGCTCGAGCAGCTGTTCCGCGTGCGCCGCGTCGATCGCCCCGATGCGATGCTCGTTGCGCCGGAGCAGGCGTACTTCCTGCGCGAGAACCTGCGGCTGCTGCTGCTCAACGCGCGCCTGTCGCTGCTCTCGCGCAACGAAGCGCTGTTCCGCAGCGATCTCGAGCGCGCGATCGACTGGCTACGCACCTGGTTCATCGACGACGACCGCGCGGTGGCGGGCGCGATCGCGCAATTGCGCCAGCTGCTCGGCATCCGCCTCGTACTCGAACCGCCGACGCTCGCCGACAGCGTGGCCGCCGTGCGCGCCGCGCGGGCCGCGCGCATGACGCGCGATGGTGCGCGCTGAACCGGTGCAGATGCCGACATGCGACGGATCGTCTGGGCACTGCTGATCGTCTGCGCCGCTGTCGGCCTGGCGATGCTGATGCGCTTGAACCACGGCAACGTCGCCGTGCTGTGGCCGCCGTATCGCGTCGAGGTGTCGGTGAACTTCGCGCTGCTGTTGCTGCTGTTCGCGTTCATCGTGCTGCACTGGCTGCTCGTCGCGCTGGCGGGCGTGTGGCGCCTGCCCACCCGGGTGCGCGAGTATCGGGAGCGTCGACGCCGCGAGACCGCGCTCGCATCCCTGCGCGATGGTCTGCTCGCGCTGTTCGAGGGTCGTTTCGGTCGGGCCGAGCGGCTTGCGCAGCACGCGCTGGTCGACACCTCGCTCGCCGGTGCGGCGTCGCTGGTCGCGGCGCGTGCCGCGCATCGCATGCAGGAAAGCGAGCGTCGTGATCGCTGGCTCGAGTCGGCGGGCGACGAGCCCGGCGCCTGGCACGCGCAGCTGATCACGAGCGCCGAGCTTGCGCTCGACGAGCAGCGTCCGGAGGACGCGCTCGCCGCGATCGAGACGCTGCGCGGCGGTGGCCCGCGTCCGTTGCACGCAATGCGGCTGTCGCTGCGGGCCTACGAGATGGCCGAAGACTGGAGCGCGCTGCTCCAGACCCTGGGTGAGCTCGAGAAGCGCGATGCGCTTCATCCGGCCGCGATTCGTGGGCTGAAGATCCGTGCCTATCGTGCGCTCTTTTCGGCGCCACACGCCGATGCGGGCTTCGTGCAGCGCCTGCATGCATCGCTCGCGCCGTCCGACCTTGCGATCGACGAGGTGGTCGAGGCGGCCGCGCGTGCGTTCGCGAGGGTCGATCTCCCCGATCAGGCAGCGCGTACGATCGAGCGCGCGCTCGACGTGCGCTTTGCGGATTCGCTGGTGTCGCTGTACGCCGAGCTCGATGCGGTACCGGCGCGCGAGCGCCTGGCCAATGCGGAGCGCTGGCGCGTGCGCTACGGCGACGACGCCGCGCTGCTCACGACGCTGGGCCGGTTGTGCGCGGCCGGCGAGCTCTGGGGCAAGGCCGAGGAGTTCCTGCTGCTGGCGGCACACGCCGGCCCCGGACCGCAGGCGCATCTGATGCTCGCGCGCCTGTACGAAAAGATGGGGCGCGCGGACGACGCCAATCGACGTTTCCGCCTGGCGGCTCTCGGGCGCGACGAAGCGGGAGCGACGTCTCCGTAGAGTCGATCGGCCGTCGGCGCGCGGCGTGATCGGAGATCGGCCGGCGCGGTCAGCGATCGGTGCTCCGTGACGCGCGATCAACCACCGCGGTACGGCGAGCGTTCGCGCAGTTCGTCGACGTAGCAGTCGATCCAGTGATCCTCGCGCGCGAGGAAGCGCTCGACCGCGTCGGCGAAAGCCGGTTCGGCGAGCCAGTGCGCCGACGTCGTCGGCACGGCCTCGAATCCGCGCGCGAGCTTGTGCTCGCCCTGTGCGCCGCCTTCGACGATGCGCAGCCGCATCTCGATGGCGATCTCGATCGCCTGGTAGTAGCACAGCTCGAAGTGCAGCAGCGGAACCGTTTCGAGCGCACCCCAATAGCGTCCGTACAGCCGCTCGTCGTCGTGCACGAACAGGGCCGAGGCGAAGCGGACGCCGTCGCGTTCGGCGACGACGAGCAGCAGGTGCTCGGGCATCGTCTCGCCGATGCGCTCGAAGAACTCGAGGTTCAGGTACGGCGTCGATGCGTGCGCATCGTAGGTGGCCTCGTAGCAGCGTACGAAGAAGCGCCAGTCGTCGGCGCGGATCTGCGTGCCGTGCACGCGGCGGATGTGTACGCCGGCTTCCGCGACGCGGCGACGCTCGGCGCGGATCTTCTTGCGCTTGGGCTGGGTGAGCGTCTCGAGGAATGCGTCGAAGTTCGGGTAACCGTCGTTGCGCCAATGGAACTGCACGCCGTGGCGGAGCAGCATTCCCGCCTTCTCGAGCAGTGCGGCTTCGTCGTCGAGCGGGAAGAGCACGTGCAGGGACGACAGCGACGACCGGCGTGCGTGTGCGAGCAGCGTGTCGATTGCCGCCTTGCGCGCGTGTGCGTCGCAGGCAGCGATGCGCACGCCCGGCACCGGCGTGAAGGGCACGGCGACGAGCCACTTCGGGTAGTAGCGAAGGCCGCTGCGCACATAGGCGTCGGCCCAGGCCCAGTCGAAGACGTATTCGCCGTACGAGTGCGACTTGCGGTACAGCGGCGCCAGTGCTGCCGGCGTGCCGCCGGCATCGCGCAGCAGCAGGTGCTGCACCTGCCAGCCGGCGTGCGCACCGACGCAACCGGAGCGTTCGAGCGCGTCGAGGAACTCGTGGCGCAGGAACGGCTGGGGATGTGCACGTTGCGCGCCGGCGGTAGCGAGCCGGTTCCATTCCCGTGCATCGATCGCCGACGCGTTCGAGAGAATCTGCGTGCGATAATCGCCTCGCACCCGAGCGTTCTCCAGAACCACTTCCTCCCTTCGATGCGCATCGCCGCCGCGCAGATCAATCCGGTCGTCGGAGACTTCGACGGCAACGCACAGCAGATTATCGCCTCGGCCCAGGCCGCTGCCGCATCGGGCGCACGGATATTGGTCACGCCCGAGCTTTCGCTGGTCGGTTACCCGCCCGAAGACCTGCTGTTCCGCATCAGCTTCCTCGAAGATTCGCAGCGTGCGCTCGCCGCAGTGTGCGCGGCCACGGCTTCGCTCGACCTGCACCTGCTCGTCGGTCATCCCGCGCACGACGGCGCCGCACGCTACAACGCGGCGAGCCTCGTGTATCGCGGCCGTGTCGTGGCCGAGTATCACAAGCACCAGTTGCCCAACTACCGCGTCTTCGACGACGACCGTTACTTCGAGCCTGGCAGCGAGCCGCTCGTCTTCGAGGTCGACGGCGTGCGCTTCGGCGTGCTCGTCTGCGAAGACTACTGGGCCGCGCAGGCGCCGCAGCGTGCGGTCGCGGCGGGTGCCGAGGTGCTGCTTGCGTTGAATGCCTCGCCCTACGAAACCGACAAGCAGCATCTGCGCCTCGACGTCGCACGCGCCAACGTGTCGAAGCTCGGCGTGCCGCTGTTCGCCGCGAACCTCGTCGGCGGGCAGGACGAGCTCGTCTTCGACGGGCTGTCGTTTGCGCTGAACGCCGACGGCGCGCTCGCCGCGCAGGCGCCCGCGTTCGAAGAGTCGCTCTTCGTCGCCGAGCTCGTGCGCGGTACACCCGCCGCGTTTGTCGTCGCCGACGCGCACGCCGGGCAGTCGATCGAGGAGATGCTCTATTCCGCGCTCGTGCTCGGCGTTCGCGACTACATCGGCAAGAACGGATTTCCCGGGGTGCTGCTCGGCCTGTCGGGCGGCGTCGATTCGGCGCTCACGCTCGCGATCGCGGTCGACGCGCTCGGTGCCGATCGCGTTCGCGCGGTGATGATGCCGTCGCAGTACACCGCCGACATCTCGCTGGCCGATGCGCGCGACATGGCGACGCGCCTCGGTGTTCGCTACGACGAGATCCCCATCGAGGGGTGCTTCGATGCGTTCGCCGATGCGCTGTCGCCGTACCTGCCCGGGCCGGCGGGCATCACGCAGGAGAACATCCAGGCTCGCATCCGCGGCGTGCTGCTGATGGCGCTGTCGAACCGCAGCGACTGGCTGGTGCTGATCACCGGGAACAAGAGCGAGCTCGCGGTGGGCTACAGCACGCTGTACGGCGACATGGCCGGCGGTTTCGCGGTGATCAAGGACGTCGTCAAGACGATGGTGTGGCGGCTCTCGCGGTGGCGGAACACGCGCGGCGAGGTGATCCCGACGCGGATCATCACGCGCCCGCCATCGGCCGAGCTCAGGGCGGGGCAGACCGACCAGGACTCGCTGCCGCCGTACGAGGTGCTCGATGCGATCGTCGAGCAGTACGTCGAGCTCGACCGCAGCGTCGAGGAGATCGCGGCCACCGGGCTCGACGAAGCGACCGTGCGGCGGGTTGCGCGGATGATCCGCACCGCCGAGTACAAGCGCCGGCAGGCGCCGCTCGGCGTGCGCGTCACGCCTCGCGCCTTCGGGCGCGACTGGCGCTATCCGGTCACGTCGCGCTTTCGCGACTGAGAACGGAAAACCGGGGTCAGACCCAGGAAAACCGGGGTCGGACCACGAATTCTTCAGAAATCGTGGTCCGACCCCGGTTTTCCGTTCTCGTGACTCGGGTAGGATTCACCCTTTGCCAACGCCGTCGCGCGTAGACGGGCAGCTTCGGAGCCAGCATGAAGAAGATTACGGCGATCATCAAACCGTTCAAGCTCGACGAAGTGCGCGAGGCGCTCGCCGAGGTCGGTGTGACAGGTCTGACCGTGACCGAGGTGAAGGGTTTCGGCCGCCAGAAGGGGCACACCGAGCTGTATCGCGGCGCCGAGTACGTCGTCGATTTCCTGCCGAAGGTGAAGGTCGAGGTCATCGTCGCCGACACCGTCGTCGAGGCGGTCATCGACGCGGTCGTTCGTGCGGCGCGCACCGGTCGCATCGGCGACGGGAAGATCTTCGTTTCCGAGGTCGAGCAGGTGGTGCGTATCCGCACCGGCGAAACGGGCGAAGCCGCGGTCTGAGGCGCACGCCTCAGCGATCGACCGCAGCAGGCGGCGCTCGTTCGCTGCCGAAGAGTCGTCGCAGGCCGCGCGCGATCGCGAACAGCAGCAGCACGGCCGCCACCAGGAAGACGAGCAGCGCAACGAGGAACACGACCGGGTGCGCGAGCACCTCGAGATTCTCCGGCAGCGGCCACCAGCCGAATCGTCCGGGCAGGCCGAACGCGAACACCACCAGGTACAGGCGCAGGCCCGCACCCCAGGCGAGGGCGGCCGCCAGCGCGAGCGCAGGCAGGTGATCGAGCACGGGCTCGGGTAGCAGCGCGAGCCACTGGGCCATCAGCCCGTTCATTGCGAACGCCTCGCGGCGGCGATGGACGGCGAAGCGCGCTCGGCTACACTCGTTCGCATACAGGACACCAGGTCTGTCGACCGGAACGCGGATGCATCCCGACGAGAGCCTCCCCATTGTGCCAGCGGCGCACGAGGCCGCCCGGCTCGGCGCGGTGCTGCTCGCAGCGGGCAGCGCCGTTCGCATGGGCGGACCGAACAAGGTCCTGATGCGCATCGACGGCGAGCCGCTGGTGCGGCGCTCGCTGCGCGCGCTGCAGCGTGTGCCGATCGGTCATCTCGTCGTCGTGCTCGGGCGCGATGCGCAGCGCGTTCGCATCGAGCTCGACACCTTTCCGGTACGTGCGTTCTGTCGCGTGGACGTCGGCTGCGACCAGCAGGTGTCGGTCGACGCGGGGCTGCGTGCACTACCCGAGGGGCTCGATGCAATCGTCATCGCGCTCGCCGACCAGCCGCTCGTCGATACCGACGACCTGCGCTGGCTGCTCGCGCGCTGGCGCGAGCTGCCCGACGGCAGCGCCGCGATTCCCTTTCACCGCGGTGCACGCGGCAATCCGGTGGTGATCGCCGGTTCGATGCGCGAGCCCGTCCTCGAAGCAGGTCCGGCGACCGGATGTCGCGGATGGCTCGCCGCACATCCCGAACGCGTGCATCGCGTCGAGACCCCGAACGATCACTTCGTCGTCGACCTCGACACCCCCGAAGACCTCGCGACGCTGGCGAGCAGGGGCATCGCGATCGAATAGCCCTTCTCTTTCCTCAAAGCAACACGATCGTTGCTCCCGCGCCCCCGTCGTTCGGTCTTGCCTGGCAGAAGGCCAACACCTCTCGACGTTGCAGCAGCCAGCGCGGCACCTTCGCCTTGAGCACCGGCTCGCGGCCGATCGAGCCGAGGCCCTTGCCGTGGATCACGCGCACGCAGCGCCACTCGCGGCGCACCGCTTCGTCGAGGAACGCGGCGAGCGCCTCGCGCGCCTCATCGACGCGCAGTCCGTGCAGATCGATCTGTCCGCGGATCACCCATTCGCCGCGACGCAAGCGGCGCACGACGTCGGGGCCGACCGATGCGCGACGGTACGACAGCGACTCGTCGGTTTCCAGGTGCTGCTCGATGCCGATCTCGTCGGACAACGATGCGGCGAGCGCAGCACGTTCGTCGCGCTCGCGCTGTGCGGCTGTGGCGGGAACCGCGGGCTGATGCGGGTCGATGCGACCGGTGGGGCGTAGCGGCACGACATCGGCCATCGCGTCGCGGAACACGTTGGCTTCGCGTCGCTGCGCACGCTCGCGCGCCTGTTGCTCGCGAGCCTGCTCCTCGCGCTCCCGCTCGCGCGCCAGCGCCTCGGCGCGCATCCGTCGGCCGAGTTCCTCCAGCGATTCGAGTCCGTCGAGCGGCTGGCGCGACGGCCGCCGACCCGACGAGCGTGTCATCGCCCGGACAGCGAATCCAGGTAGCGCTGCGCGTCGAGCGCGGCCATGCAGCCGGTGCCGGCGCTCGTCACCGCCTGCCGGTAGATGTGGTCCTGCACGTCGCCGGCTGCGAACACGCCCGGGATGCTGGTGGCTGTGGCGTCTCCATCGAGCCCGCCCCGCGTGATGATGTAGCCGTTGCTCATCTCGAGCTGGCCTTCGAAGATCTCCGTGTTCGGCCGATGGCCGATTGCAATGAACACGCCCTGCACGGGGATCTCGCTGCGCTCGCCGCTGCGGTTGTCGAATACGCGCACCGAATTCACGCCGCTCTCGTCGCCGAGGATCTCGTCGAGCTCGTGGAACCAGCGGACCTCGACGTTGCCCGGTTGGCCGTCCTTTTCCTCGGTGTGCGCGAGCAGCCGATCGGAGAGGATCGGCTCGGCGCGGAAACGGTCGCGACGATGCAGCACGGTGACCTTGCGAGCGATGTTCGACAGGTATAGCGCCTCCTCGACCGCGGTGTTGCCGCCGCCGACGACGACGACGTCCTCGCCGCGGTAGAAGAAGCCGTCGCAGGTCGCGCAGGCCGACACCCCCTTGCCCATGAACGCTTCCTCGGAGGGCAGGCCGAGGTACTGTGCCGACGCACCGGTTGCGATGATCAGCGCGTCGCAGGTGTATTCGCCGGCGTCGCCGACCAGCCGCATCGGTTTCTCGTTCAGGTGCACCGTGTGGATCTGGTCGAAGACCATCTCGGTGCCGAAGCGCTCGGCGTGCTGCTGGAAGCGCGCCATCAGGTCGGGGCCCTGCACCCCTTCCGGATCGGCCGGCCAGTTGTCGACGTCGGTCGTCGTCATCAGTTGCCCGCCCTGCGCGAGCCCGGTGATCAGCACCGGCTGCAGGTTCGCGCGTGCGGCGTATACGGCAGCGGTATAGCCGGCGGGGCCGGAGCCGAGGATGAGCAAACGGATATGGCGAGCGGTGGACATGAGCGGACGGATGGAGGTTACGTTGTAAAAAACTCAAAGAATCATCAACTTAGGCGATGATTCTAGAAGCGTTTCGTGATATTTGGCACGGGTAGTGCAGAATTATAGAAGTGCGGTGCGCTCCTGCAGGCACCCGGTATCCAGACCAGAGGTGGGTATGGCTCTCGAAGAAAACAAGGCGTTCCTGCGCCGGGTGCCGTTGCTGTCGGGCCTGAACGAGCAGCAGATCGAATCGCTCGCCGCCGGCAGCGCACGCCGCAACTTCCCGAAAGGTCGCACGATCGTCTCCGAAGGCGAGCCGTCGCAGTCGTTGTACATCCTGCTGTCCGGGCGCGCGAAGGTCCAGCGCTCCGACTCCGAAGGCAAGGAAGTGATCCTCGCCGTGCTCGGTTCGGGCGACTTCTTCGGTGAGATGAGCCTGATCGACGAGGCGCCGCGTTCAGCAAGCGTGATCACGCTCGAGTCCTGCGACTTCATGTCGATCGCCAAGGAGAACTTCAAGGCGATGCTGCTGCAGAGCAACGACATGTGCATGGCGGTGATGCGCGGCCTCGTGCGCAGGCTGCGCGAGGCCGACCAGAAGATCGAGACGCTCGCGCTGCTCGACGTCTACGGACGCGTCGCGCGTGTGCTGCTCGACTTCTCCGAGCACGTCAACGGCGAGCGCATCGTGCGCAACCGGCTGCCGCGCCAGGAGATCGCCAAGATGATCGGCGCTTCGCGCGAGATGGTCTCGCGCGTGATGAAGGGCCTGGAGATCGACGGATACATCGTGCCGATGCCCGAGGGCCGGTTGATGCTGCGCGAGAAGATCGCTTCGTACATCAGCTGAACGAGGCGCGCAGCACCCGATGGCAAGAATGAGCGCCGCAACGGCTTCGTCGCGTCGAGCGGCCCCGCGTACCACCGGCACCGATTTCGGCATTCCCGAGCGCGCGCTGCGGCTGCTGCACGAAGCGCGCTGGATCGCGATGGGCGCGCTCGGCGTGTTCCTGCTGCTGATCCTCACCACCTACCACAAGGCCGATCCCGGCTGGTCGCACGCGGTGCCCGGCAGCGTGATCACCAACGCCGGTGGTCGCGTCGGCGCATGGTTCGCCGACCTGCTGCTGTACCTGTTCGGCTTCAGCGCCTACCTGTTCGTCGCGCTGCTCGCGGTCGCCGTGCTGCGCGGATTCCGTTCGCTGCGCGCCACGCCGGATCCGAACCTTGCGCACCGTTTCCCGTGGGAGCGCTGGCTCGGCTTCGTACTGCTGTTGCTCGGCTCGGTGGGCATCGAGTCGGCACGGCTGCATTCGTTGCGCGCCGAACTTCCGATGGGGCCGGGCGGCATCGTCGGCGCGCTGCTCGCCGACCCGATGTTCGTCGCGCTCGGCGCGGTCGGCGGCACGCTCGCATTGCTGGTGATGATGGCCGCCGGCTTCAGCCTGTGGTCGGGCTGGTCGTGGCTCGCGATCTTCGAGCGCGTGGGTTTCGCGATCGAATGGCTCGTGCAGCGAGCGGTCTACGCGGTGACCGCGTGGAAGGACCGCCGCATCGGCGAGGTGGCCGCCACCGTGCGCGACGAGCACGTGCAGGTCAAGCGTCGCATCCTCGACGATGATCCCGAGCCGGTGCGCATAGAGGCGCCGCCGCCACGCATCGAGCGTTCCGAGCGGGCCGAGGCCGAACGGCAGACGCCGCTCTTCGTCGACCTGCCGGCCGATACGCAATTGCCGCCGATCTCGCTGCTCGACGAGCCGCCGGTGGCCACCGAGACGGTGTCGGCCGAGACGCTCGAGTACACGTCGCGGCTGATCGAGAAGAAGCTCTCCGACTTCAACGTCGCCGCCAACGTCGTCGCCGCGTATCCGGGGCCGGTGATCACGCGCTACGAGATCGAACCGGCCACCGGCGTGAAGGGCGCGCAGATCGTCAACCTGTCGAAGGACCTCGCGCGTGCGCTGTCGCTGGTGTCGATCCGCGTCGTCGAGACGATTCCCGGCAAGAACCTGATGGGGCTCGAGCTGCCGAACGCACGCCGGCAGACGGTGCGTCTTTCGGAAATCCTCGCGTCGCAGGTGTACGCGACGAGCGCCTCGCCGCTCACGCTGGCGCTCGGCAAGGACATCGCCGGCATGCCGATCGTCGTCGACCTGGCGAAGATGCCGCACCTGCTCGTCGCCGGCACCACCGGCTCGGGCAAGTCGGTCGGCATCAACGCGATGCTGCTGTCGCTGCTCTACAAGAGCGACCCGTCGGAAGTGCGGCTGATCCTCATCGACCCGAAGATGCTCGAGATGAGCACCTACGAGGGCATCCCGCACCTGCTCGCGCCGGTGGTCACCGACATGCGACAGGCGGGCAACGCGCTGAACTGGTGCGTCGCCGAGATGGAGCGCCGCTACCGGCTGATGAGCAAGCTCGGCGTGCGCAATCTTTCCGGCTACAACAACCGGATCGCCGACGCGGCGCGACGCGAGGAGCTGATCCCGAATCCGTTCTCGCTGACGCCCGACGAACCCGAGCCGCTCGGCTCGCTGCCGCAGATCGTCGTCGTCATCGACGAGCTCGCCGACCTGATGATGGTCGTCGGCAAGAAGATCGAGGAGCTGATTGCGCGGCTCGCGCAGAAGGCGCGCGCGGCCGGCATCCACCTGATTCTCGCCACGCAGCGTCCGTCGGTGGACGTGATCACCGGGCTGATCAAGGCGAACATCCCGACGCGGATCGCGTTCCAGGTCTCGTCGAAGATCGACTCGCGCACGATCCTCGACCAGATGGGCGCCGAGTCGCTGC
>CAZIDY010000061.1:0-13988 GCA_964538505.1 uncultured Limnobacter sp.
CCGGTGTTCCTGATGAAGGTGATGTGCTTCGCGCTGTTCGCGTGCGCATTCAACCTGCTCATCGGTTTCGGCGGGCTGCTCTCTTTCGGCCACGCGATGTTCCTCGGAACGGCGGGCTACGCCGCCGCGCACGCGGCGAAGGTCTGGGGCTTCCCGCCCGAGCTGGCGATCCTGTTCGCCACCGGCTGCTCGGCGCTGCTCGGCTGGGGCACCGGCCTGCTCGCGATTCGCAGTCAGGGCATCTACTTCGCGATGATCACGCTGGCGCTCGCGCAGATGGTGTATTTCTTCTATCTGCAGGCGCCATTCACCGGCGGCGAGGACGGCATCCAGGCCGTGCCGCGCGGCACGCTGTTCGGTCTGTTCGACCTGAGCCAGACGCAGGCGATGTACTCGCTGGTGTTCGTCTGCTTCTTTGCCGGCTTCCTGTTGATCTGGCGCGTCGTGCATTCGCCCTTCGGGCAGGTGCTGAAGGCGATCCGCGAGAACGAGGCGCGCGCCACTTCGCTCGGCTACGACACCGACCGCTACAAGCTGGTCGCCTACATCCTGTCGGCCACGCTGTCGGGACTTGCCGGGGGCGTGAAGGCGCTCGTGTTCCAGCTCGCCTCGCTCACCGATGTCTACTGGACGATGTCGGGCGAGGTCGTGCTGATGACGCTCGTCGGCGGCCTGGGCACGCTGTTCGGCCCGGTGGTCGGCGCCGCGATCATCATCACGATGCAGAACTACCTCGCGCAGATCGGCGCCTGGGTCACCATCGTGCAGGGCGTGATCTTCGTCGTCTGCGTGCTGGCGTTCCGCCGCGGCATCGTCGGCGAGATCGCGCACTGGCTGCGCAAGCCGCTGTAGGTCGGTTAAAAACCGTGGTCTGACCCCGTTTTTCTTCCCTCAGTCGACGATCGTCTGCGACTGCTCGCGCAGGTACAGCGGCAGGTACCAGAAAGAGCCGATCGCCTTGCCGGTGCTGCCGCTCGCCTTCCATCCGCCGAAGGGCTGGTAGCCGGGCCACGCACCGGTGGTCGCGCCCTGCGGGCGGTTCACGTAGGTGACGCCGGCCTCGATCTCGTCCAGGAAGCGCTGCGCCTCGTCCGGTGCGCCGTAGAAGCCGGCGGTGAGTCCGTAGTCGGTCCGGTTCGCCTCGGCGATCGCCTCGTCGAGCGAATCGACCTCGTCGACGAGCACCAGCGGCAGGAACTGCTCGTTGCGCCACAGCGCGTCGTCGCGCGGTGCCTGCGCGACGGTCGGCGCGACGAACCAGCCGCGCGCGAGCGCACCGTCGTCGAGCACGCGTCCGCCGGCATCGATGCGTCCGACCTTCCGAAGGTGCTCGACGCCCTGTCGATAGCGCGCGTGCGCACGCTCGTCGATGACCGGTCCCATCCAGTTGCTTCGCTCGGTGGGGTCGCCGACTACGATCGATTCGGCAGCGGCCACCAGGCGGTCGCGCAGCTCGCCGGCCACTGCCCGATCGACGTGCACCCGCGAGCAGGCGGAGCATTTCTGGCCCTGCAGTCCGAAGGCCGAGCGCCAGATGCCGGTGCTGGCGCGATCGAGGTCGGCCTGCCCGGTGACGATCGCGGCGTTCTTTCCGCCCATCTCGGCGATGCACGGCCGCGGCCAGCGTTCCTGCGCGAAGCGGCGCACGATGCCCATGCCCACCTCGTACGAGCCGGTGAACGTGAGGCCGGAGAGTCCCGGATGCGCGACGAGCGCCTCGCCGATGTCGCCGCCGGCTCCGGTGACGAAGTTCGCCACGCCGGCGGGGAGGCCGGCATCGTGCAGCACCTGCATCAGCAGTTGGCCGCACAGCGAGGTGGCACTCGCCACCTTGAAGACGACGGTGTTGCCCGCAACGAGCGCGGCGCCGACCGGGCCTCCGGCGAGCGCGAACGGGAAGTTGAACGGTGCGATCACGCCCCACGCGCCGTACGGGCGCAGCGCGGTCCGGTTGCGGCTGACGAAGCCGGCCAGCGGATCGTTCGGCAGCTCCCGCCCGAAGCCGTCGTTCTGCTCGATCTGGTCGCAATACCAGCGGAACAGGTCGGCCGTCTCCTGCACCTCGCCGAGCGCTTCCATCCGGTTCTTGCCGACCTCGATCGCCATCGCCGCGGCGATCGCGTAGACGCGTTCCTCGATCAGTGCCGCCACGCGGCGCAAGATCTCGACGCGCTGCGGCCACGGCGTACGCGACCAGCCGGGCCAGGCGCGACGCGCCGCCTGCACGGCCGCGTCCGCGTCCGCCGCGCCGCCGGCGGCGAAGCGCCCGATCAGCCGATCCCGGTCGATCGGCGATCGCACCTCGTACGACGCACCTGCCGTGCGCGGCCGTCCGTCGATGAACATCGAATGCTCGGCGCCCAGCGTCGGCGCCACTTTCGCCAGCGCCGCATCGAATCGCTCATGCAGTTCCGCCGGCGGATCGAACATCGTCGAATACGTAAGCCGAAATCCCGTCTGCCCGCTCATGTCGGCCCTTCCCACTCATGCAGTACACGGTCCAAGGGTGCCGCAACCCTGCAACCGCAGTCCCCTTCACCCTTCACCCTTCACCCTTCACCGCTTTCCGCCACCCGGCGCCGCGCTCCGGACGCACGGACGATGGATTTCACGCAATAGGCCGAATGGCCTATGGGAGCGGTGAAACATGTTGCAGTGTCCTGCGCAGGATGATGCTAGAAGCACTGGAACGATGCTCTGCCTGCAGGAAGTAGCCTTGTCCGGTTCGCGTTCCGAAGATGCGCGCGCCCATCTGAAGCGGGCCGACGACGCGTTGCGTCGCGGCGAGCACGATCACGCGCGAAGCTGTGCGGTCGTCGCGTCGCAGATCGCTGCCGAGGCCGCCGACCTGCACGGGCAGGCCGAGGCGCTGCTGCGCATCGCCCGCGTCGACACCTTCGTGTCCCGGCTGCGCAGCGCGCATCGGGCGGCGCATCGCGCGGTGCAGTTGTTCGAGCAGGCGGGCGATGCGGCCGGCGAGGTCCGCTCGCTCGTCATCTATGCGTACGTCGCCAGCTGCCTGCGGCGCAACGAGCTCGCGGTCACGTCGGCGATCATGGCGACTTCGCTGGCACAGCCGGTCGGCGACGTGCGCCTGCTTGCGTCGGCCCACAACGCGCTGGGGGTCGCGCTGATCGCCAACGGCGACTTCGACCGGCACGCCGAGGCGCTCGAGCGTTCGGCGGAGTTCGCATCGCGCTCGGGCAATGTCGCGGTCGCTTTCCAGCCGCGGCTGAATCGCTGCTATGGCGAGATCGTGCGCGCGAGCGTCGAGCGGCATCTGTATTCGCGCCCGGCCGACGGCGCGCTGCTCGAGGCGTCGCTCGATGTCTGCCGCGCGCTCACCCGATGCACGCATATCGCCAAGCTCGAGCCCGATGCGGAGCCGACCTCGCGCACCCTGCTCGCTTTTGCCGAGTGCATTGCCGCCGCGTGGCGCGGTGCGGTCGGAGAGGCCGATCTGCACGCCACCCGCGTTGCGTCGCACGCGGCGAAGCACGCGCGCACCTCGTGGCTGCATGCCCTCGCGATGTGGGCGCAATGCGAAGTTGCGCGCTGCCGGGGCGACCTGCCAGTGGCCAGCGCGTCGGTGCGCGCGATGATCGACGTGGCGCTGTCGGTGGAGCACGAGCAGATCGCGCGCACCGGACATATGCTGGCGAGCGATATCCTCGACGCGCAGGGCCGCAGCCGCGAATCGCTGGCCGAGCTTCGCGCGCTCGCAAGGCGCGACATCGAGATCCGTCGCGAGAGTCTCGAGCACCACGATCGCGTCGCGCAGCGCCAGCTCGAGCTGCGCCGGCGATCGCAGCAGCTGCGTGAGCTCGAGGCCGAGTCGCGGCGGCTCGAACAGTGGTCGCTCGAGGATCCGCTTACCGAGCTGCCGAACCGGCGGCATCTCGAGCAGATGCTTGCCGAGGTGCTCGGCCGCAGCGCGGCCACGCGGCGCGGACCCGCGATCGCGCTGATCGACGTCGACCGCTTCAAGGAAATCAACGACCGGCACTCGCACGCCGCCGGCGACCAGGTGCTCAAGGCGCTGGCCCTGCTGCTGCGTTCGCACGTGCGACAGGGCGACCTGCCCGCGCGCCTGGCCGGCGACGAGTTCGTCATCGTCTTCCGCGATGCCGACCTGGCAGTTGCGCGGCTCGTCTGCGAGCGGCTGCGCACGGCGGTACGCGACTACACCTGGGACGACATCGCGCCCGGTATCCGCGTCGACATCAGCGTCGGCCTTGCCGAAGCCGCGCCGCACGACTCGATCCACACGCTGCTCGCGCGCGGCGACGAGGATATGTATCGCGTGAAGTCGTCGCGCTGAGCGCAACGCAGGACGCGTCAGCGCGGGGGCGTTGCCTCGAGCATCGCGGCGATCGACTCGAGCTTGTGCCGGCAGCGGCCGCTCCCTGCGCGTGCGGTTTCGGCCGCGTCGATGCTTCGCCATCCTGCGTGATCGACGACGCGCACACCGCGCGCGGCGAGCATCGCGGCGAGCGCCTCGCCTCCGTCGCGTCCGTGCTCGACGAGCTCGGCGGCGATGCGTTGTGCGACGCGCTGCGCTTCGGTGCGGTTCGTCGGGATCGTGCCCGACGGCCCACGCCCCGCCCATCCGGTGACGAACAGGCCCTCGGAGATTCGCGCGCCTTCGTTGGCGAAGTAGCCGCCCGTGGGCGACGCGGTGCAGCAGTCGACCGACTCGTAGCCGATGCAGGGAACTGCGAGCTGCGCAGGCAGCACGAGTGGCTCGCCGCCGGAGCGGGTGAAGCGAACCGACTCGAGTCGTACGCCGCCTTCGAAGGCGGCGGGCGCTGCACCGAAGTGAAAGACGATGCGCACCGGTGTTTCCCGCGCATCGGCGGCGAAGCCGCGCAGCACGTCGACGATCGCCGCCGCTTCGCCGCTCGCCTCGACGTTCTCGAGCAGTTGCGGCTCGGCGATGCGGGGGCTCGCTGCTTCGAGATTGCCGAGCTCGACCAGCTCGGCCTTCGTGAATTTCGCATCGACCGGGCCGCGGCGTCCGACGATGTGGATCGTCTCGATCGGCTGCTCGCGCAGCAGTGCATGCACCGACGGCGACAGATCGGAGCCGGCCAGCTCGGCCGGCGTCTTCGCGAGCACGCGCGCGACGTCGATCGCGACGTTGCCGTTGCCGATGACGACGGCCGAACGCACCTCGTGCAGCGGCGGCACCGTGCAGTCGGGATGGTTGTTGTACCAGCCGACGAATGCCGCCGAGCCGACGATGCCGGGAAGATCTTCTCCCGGGATGCCGAGCCTGCGGTCGCGCGGTGCGCCGGTGGCCAGCACGACCGCGTCGTAGAGCTGCATCAGCTCGGCGAGGTGCACGTCACGCCCGACCTCGACATTGCCGAAGAAGCGCACGGTGTCGCGGGCCAGCACGCGGTCGAGCAGGCGCGAGACGGCTTTCGTGCCCTGGTGATCGGGTGCGACGCCATAGCGCACGAGGCCGAAGGGAACGGGCAGGCGCTCGATCACGTCGATGCGGGCGCCGGGCACGAGGCGAAGGAGCTGGTCGGCGAGATAGCAGCCGGCAGGACCGCTGCCGACGATGGCAATATGTTTCACGAGCGCGTCGAATCTGTGTGGAAAAGCTGCGCGGCCCGCGCGCGATGGCGCATTATTGCGTCGATGCCCGGCAGGCCACTGAACATCGCGACAAGGAGCGCAGGAATGCCGTCGCCCATCACGATCCTCGTCGGTACGATGACCGGAACGGCGGAGATGGTCGCACAGGAGATCGAACAGGTGCTCGCGGCCGCCGGCCACGAGGTCGAGTTGCGCATGATGGACGATCTCGACGCAGGCGTCTTCGCGGCGGGCGGCCGCTTCCTCGTCTGCACGTCGACCTACGGTTTCGGGAACGTGCCCGACAACGCGCAGGAGCTGATCGACAGTCTCGAGACTTCGAAACCCGACCTGTCGGGGGTCGTCTATGGCGTGATCGCGCTCGGCGATCGCACCTACGGCGACACCTTCTGCCACGGGGGCGTGCGCTTCGACAAGCTGCTCGCGTCGCTGGGCGCGCGTCGCGCCGGCGAGATGCTGCAGCACGATGCGAGCTCCGGAGAGCTGCCCGAGGAGGTCGCGCCGGCCTGGGCCCTCGAATGGGCCGGGCAGCTCGACGCGCAGTCCCCGCAACCCGATTGAGCAAGGAGCCGGCACTCATGTCCGACTGGGTAAAGACTTTCCGGGGCGTCGTCCTCGCATCGGAGTACGACTCGTCGAGCTACATGAATTCGCGGATGTACGTCTCGCGCTTCGACCAGGCCACGTGGCTGCTGCTGCATTCGATCGGGCTCACGCCGTCGACGATGAAGGAGCGGCGGCTGCGCGTGGCGATCGTGCGCCAGAACTACCAGCTGATGCGCGAGCTGCGCGGCGGCGAGCTCGTGCAGGTACGCAGCGGCTTCCTCGCGGTGGGTGACAAGTACTTCCGTTTCCTGCACCAGATGTTCGACGAGGAGGGCGGTGCGATGGTCTCCACCTGCGACTGCGTTGCGGTGCAGGCCGCTCTCGACACGCACCACAGCCTGCCGCTCGACGATGCGTTGCGCGAGCGCGCGAAGGCACACCTGGTGACCGACAATCGTCCGGAGCGCGCGCTGCCGGGTTGACGGAAGAAACGGAAAAACGGGGTCAGACCACGGTTTCGCAACGCGAAACCGTGGTCTGACCCCGTTTTTCCGTTCGCTCTCTCAGCGCGTCGGCGGCGTCAGGTACGCGGACGACGCACCGAGCATCGCTTTGCTGCCGCCGATCTCCATGCGCGCGATCGACTGCAGGTGCACTTCGTCGGGTCCGTCGGCGAAGCGCAGCGCGCGGCCCCAGGTCCACGAGTCGGCCAGCGGCGTGTCGGGGCTGATGCCCATCGCGCCGAAGACCTGCATCGCGCGGTCGCAGATCGTGGTGTGCATCGCCGGCACCAGCGCCTTGATCATCGAGATCTCCTTGCGCGCACCCTTAGCGCCGACGCGGTCGATCATCCACGCCGTCTTCAGCACGAGCAGTCGCGCCTGGTCGATCTCGATGCGCGAGCGGGCGATCCATTCGCCCACGGTACCGTGCTGATGCAGGTACCGGCCGAAGGTCTTGCGCTCCTGCGCACGTTCGGTCATCAGCTCGAGCGCGACTTCGGCGGCGCCGATCGAGCGCATGCAGTGGTGGATGCGCCCCGGCCCCAGACGCGCCTGTGCGAGCGCAAAGCCGCTGCCTTCCTCGCCGAGCCGGTTCGACACCGGCACGCGCACGTTGCGAAAGATGATCTCGCAATGGCCTTCGGGTGCGACGTGATTCACCGTCGTGATGTTGCGCACGACCTCGACGCCCGGCGTGTCAATCGGCACGAGCACCATCGTCTGCTGGCGATGCCGCTCGGCGTCGGGGTCGGTCTTGCCCATCACGATCATGATCCGGCAGTTCGGATGCGCGGCGTTCGTGATGAACCACTTGCGTCCGTCGATCACGTAGTCGTCGCCGTCTCGGCGGATCGACGTCGTGATGTTGGTTGCGTCGGACGACGCCACGTCGGGCTCGGTCATCGCGAAGGCCGAGCGGATCTCGCCGTTCATCAGCGGCACCAGCCACTGCGCGCGCTGCTCGGGCGTGGCGAACATGTGCAGCAGCTCCATGTTCCCGGTATCGGGCGCACTACAGTTGAAGGCCTCGGAGGCCCAGTGCACGCGCCCCATGATCTCGGCGAGCGGCGCGTATTCGAGGTTCGTCAGCCGCGTTCCCGGTTCGTCTTCGGCGAGCGCCGGCAGGAACAGGTTCCACAGTCCCTCGGACTTCGCCAGCGCCTTCAGGTCGTCCATGAACGAGACCGGGTATTTGCCGGCGTGCACCTCGTCGCGCCACTGCCCGATGCGCGGAACGATGTGGTCGTCGAGGAAGGTGCGCACGCGGCGGCGAAGCTCCTCTACCTTGTCTGTGTAGGCGAAGTCCATGGGTCTCTCCGTCGGGAATCGGATCGATCGTAGCGCAGGCGCGCTGCTCTACCTGCGCGAGCGAAATACAGGCGCCGATTCCCTGCCGCTCAATCGGCCGGCCTGGCCCTATCCCCCTTCTCGTTCGGCGAACTCGACCTCGATCTCACTGGTAGGTATCGACTGGTCTGGCGCGGGACGCTCGTAGAGAAATCCTTTGCCCGTTCCCGGGTGTGGCGCGTGTCGGCCTGCAAGATCGAGGTACTTGCGCGGTACGCGTGCTACCGGTTCCGGTCCAGGTGTGCCAGGCCGTTTCTCCGGCAACAGAACGGGTGTCCCCGCGGCAGGGGGCAGATCGAAGAACTGGCGCCTGATCTCATTTGCAAGGACTTCCGCCAGCAGGCTTGGTACGGCGTTGCCCAATTGTCGTTGGACATCTCGCGGCGTGCCTTTGATCTGCGCGCTTGAAGGGAAGGTCTGAAGTCGAGCGAGCTCGTCAGTGCTGAGCCTGCGGCTTTCCCAATGGAAAGGCCCTGTTGCCGGTCCTGGTTGCGCCTGGATCGTCCATGCTGGCCTGTTCTTCGCGAGCTTGAGCAGGAAGCTCCAATACCGGCGTCGCCATCCAAACAACGGGATGCCCCCGGATCGATCGGTGTGCCATAGGTAGTTCTGACCCTCCGGAATCGTGGGGAGGAGATCGGCCCACTTTCCCGAAACGGCCAGGTCCTCACCCTGCGGCGGCTTCATGCCACCGATTGCGTCCCACGCCGTTCGCCACGGCCCCCCCCCGAGAAGGGTTGGCTGCTCCGGGTCGAAGTATCTGGGCGCAGGAGGCTTGAACTGCCTTCCATTCCGGGAGGCGATCACGAATACGCGTGTCCGCGTCTGCGGGACACCGAAATCAGCTGCGTTGAGTGTGACGACGGTGGGTACGTAATGCGTTCCAACTTCGGTATTGATGTGCCCGAGCGCCGACAGCAGAAGTCGAAGGCCTTCGTCCTTTCCCTCGAACTTCAGACCTTCGACGTTCTCCAGCAGGAAGGCCCGCGGCCGGGTTTCTTTCAGCACCCGCAGGAAGCCGGTAAGTGTGTTGGCCCGTGGATCGTCGAGGCGCAGGCTGTCCCCTTTCGACCACCAACCGGACTTGGAGAAAGGCTGGCACGGAGGACCGCCGATGAGCACGTCCGGCTCTCCCTGCTTGAGCCCCGACAGCTGCAGGATCTGTCGGGTCGACGTTGCCAGCAGGTCGCCCTCGATCACCGGCCACTCGGGACGGCTCGCTCTGAGGCTGATGCAACAAATCGGGTCGAGCTCGACAGCGACGCGCGTCTCAAAGCCGGCGGCCTCGAATCCGAAGTCGAGGCCGCCTGCGCCAGTGAACAGGCTGAGTGCCGAAAGCTTGCTCATGCTGCCGTGGCGCACTCCAGCGCTTCGATCGGGTCAGCCAGCCAGCCGGCTCCAACCCGGAGACTGCTTTGGATGCGTCCTTCGCACTTTGCATGCGGCGGAAGCAAGCGGGTCTCTGCAAAGCGAAACTCCCACCTTTCCGTCACGGCATGCAGGCAAGCGGCAAGCAGTGCGAACTCGCTCGGCCGGTAGTAGCGGGAGCAGGGGTCCTGCCTGGAGGCACGTGTCCGCTGGAAGTCCAGCCTGCAGGTGCCATCGGCTGCGCGCTCTCGCAGCACATTCTTGCACTCCACGAGCACCGTGTTGCCTTTGTAAATCAGCTCGATGTCCGGCCGTCCTTCGGCATCGATTCGCCGGCATTCATCGACACCTGGTACGTCGATCAGCATTTGCTCCAGATGCCGTTCTGCAACCCATCCACGTACTGCCATCTTCAAGCGGCGGGCGCCCTGAATCAAGTCGAAGAGCTCGCTTTCCGGCAGTGCGAGCTCGCGCAATAGCTCGTGAGTTGCCGGGAGTGGTTCTCGCGTCTGCGCCTCGCCGAGCACGCGCTCCGCCAGCAGCTGGCGGTGGCCCTGGTCGATGCCCAGCGCCAGCCGTTCGAATCGAATCAGATCGAGAAACCGGTCGCGACGCACTCCGACAAGGATCTCGATCGGCTCATCGCTGTTGCGTGAGCTTGCTCTTTCCCACGCCAGCCATCCTGCCTGGATGATTCCCTCGACGTGCCGCCGTTTGAACTCGACGCTGATGAACATCGGGGACCGATCGTGCAACACCGGATCGATGCTGACGACGATGCCCCTCTCGATGTCTATTCCGACGCAGATTGTGGTGATCAGTTGTGAGGGATCCTGCGCGATTTGCAGCGTTGCCCTCGGATCGCTGCCGTACTTGACCTGGAATCGGTGCTCATCGGCCGGCCGATTTCTTGTCGCGATCGAGTTTGCGAAAAACGCGTATACGAGCACGCCTTGGCGCTCGCCAAGCGGTGTCTCGAATGTGACCAGAAAAGGCGCTTTGCCCGGGTCGCTCGTGAACAGGATCACGCATCCGGACGCACGCAGCGCGTCGACGATGAAGTCGAGCAACGGCGCTTTGTGTGCACGGCTGACGCGCCACTCGGTGTAGTGAAAGTAGCTCACGAGGTCTGCATGCTGAACGCGGGATGATACTTCCCGGCAGGCAAGGCGGCTTCGGCCTTGTTGCCTGGATCATATGGATGAGCAGCCAGATCGATCGGTCAACAGCCTCCGGATGGCATCCATACGGAAGAAGGACACCAAACCGGAGCGGGCGGTTCGGCGGATGGTGCACGCGATGGGTTATCGTTTCCGTCTGCACCGTACCGACTTGCCCGGCACGCCGGATCTCGTTTTTCCGAAGCATCGGCTGGCGCTGTTCGTTCACGGTTGCTTCTGGCATCAGCACAACAGTGACAACTGCAGGCTGGTGAAGGTACCGCGCAGCCGCCCGGAATACTGGCTGCCGAAATTGCGTCGTAACGAAGAGCGGGATCGACGAGTTCGCCGCGAGCTGTGCCAGCTGGGCTGGCGGGTCGAGGAGGTATGGGAGTGCGAGACGAGCGACCCAGCGCGACTGCGTGCGCGTTTGGCCAAGGTGCTTCCTCGCAGTGGGTGATCAGAGGGATCTGGTCGAGTAGAGAGCTGCTGGTTCTGAAGCTCTGATTCCGAGTAGTGCAACAGGGGAAAGGCCATGTTCCTGACGCGCATCATCGCCTGTGGATTCGTGCTCTCCGTCGTCGGCGCGTGCGGCACGAGCGTGACCAACTCGGGGGCCGGTGCAGGGAGCAATGCGATGTCGGATCGAACAGGGGCCCCGGCTGGCATGCCGCAGGCAAGCGTGGAGGGCTCAGCCACCTATCGTGAACGTATCGCGACGCCACCGGGTGCGGTCTTCGAGGCCGTTCTCGAGGATGTCTCGAGGGCCGATGCGCCGGCGCAGGTGATCGGCCGGACACGCATCGAACCTGCCGGCCAGCCACCGTTCCGCTTCCGCATAGGCTATGACCCGGCACGACTTCAGGCGCGCAACACCTACGCGCTTCGTGCCCGTGTTTCGCTGGGTGATCAGTTGCTCTTTGCGACCGACCGTCACTATCCATTGCCGCCGCCCGGGCAGCAGGTCGAGCTGATGCTCGTGCGTGCGCAGTCGTCGCAGGCTTCCTCTGCGTCTGCCACCGCGACTCTCGAGAACACGTACTGGAAGCTTGTCGAGCTCGGCGGCAAGCCGGTAACGCCCGCCGCAGAGCGCGAGCCGTACGTGGTGCTGCATTCGGAGGGTCGGCGCATCGCCGGCTTCGGCGGCTGCAATCGCCTGATCGGAGGCTATTCCCTGTCCGGGCAGAAGCTGAGCTTCTCGCAGATGGCCGGCACGATGATGGCGTGTCCGGATGACGATGAGCAGTACGAGCGTGCTTTTCATCAGGCGCTCGGCAAGGCAGCGAGCTGGCGAATCGACGGCGAGCGACTGGAGCTGTTCGACGAGGCGGGCGTTTCCGTCGCTCGCTTCGAATCGCGCTACATGCGCTAGCGGCGGATTTTCTTGGTCGGGGTGAGAGGATTCGAACCTCCGGCCTCTACGTCCCGAACGTAGCGCTCTACCAGGCTAAGCTACACCCCGCGACACGCTTCCCGGGAAGGGCCGGGCGCGGAGCCCGGAGGAGGAAGCGGCGAATCGCACCCTTCTTGCGCCGGAAACGCGGCCCGAATGTCGGGATTGGCCGCCCTCCGCACCACCGGTTTTCAGTGGTCGCGCTCGATCGAGTAAGCCGTCAAGTATAACAGCGCCTCCCGGTACACGGAAGCGCCGGAGCCGGGCAGCATCGCCGTCACCGCGTCGCGGGCGGCCTGCGCTTCGTCGCGCGCGCGCTGGCGGGTGTAGTCGAGTGCGCCGGTGCGATGGATCGCCTCGAGGATCGGGTCGAACTGGTCGGTGGAGCCCTGCTCGATCGCGGTGCGTACGAGATCGCGTTCGGCCGGCGTGCCGCGTTCCATGACGTGGATCAGGGGCAGTGTGGGCTTGCCCTCGCGCAGGTCGGTGCCGACCTGCTTGCCGATGTCGCCGGTGACGCCCGAGTAGTCGAGCACGTCGTCGATCAGCTGGAACGCGGTGCCCAGGCGCCGGCCGTATTCGGCCGCCGCCTGCTCGATCGCAGCGGGCGCGTGGCAGGTCATCGCGCCGAGCTGCGCGGCCGCCTCGAACAGGCGCGCCGTCTTGTAGCGGATCACCTGCATGTAGCGCGCTTCGTCGGTGTCGGGGTCGTGGCAGTTCAGCAGCTGCAGCACCTCCCCCTCCGCGATGGTGTTCGTCGCGTCGGCGAGCACCTTCATCACCCGCATGTCGTCGACCTCGACCATCATCTGGAACGAGCGCGAGTAGAGGAAGTCGCCGACCAGCACGGGCGCGGCATTGCCGAACATCGCGTTCGCCGTCTCGCGGCCGCGACGCAGCTCCGATTCGTCGACGACGTCGTCGTGCAGCAGCGTGGCGGTGTGGATGAACTCGACGACGGCGGCGAGCAGGAAGGCCGGCTTCGGGTCGGCCTGGCCGAGGGCGCGGGCGACGAGCAGCACGAGCAGCGGACGCATGCGCTTGCCGCCGGCGCCGATGATGTAGTCGGCCACGTTGCGGATCAGCGGAACCTCGGATCCGAGCCGCTCGCGAATGACGCGGTCGGTCTCGGCGAGGTCCGACGCGAGGACGGGGAAAAGTTCGAGGGGTTTCATCGGCGCGCGGGGTAGCCGGCGATTATAGGCGCCGTCCCGATGCTTTGACCGATTGCCGCGGGTCGGTCATAATTCCCGGTTCCCCTCGAAAGGAAGAATCCATGTACGCGGTCATAAAAACCGGCGGCAAGCAGTATCGCGTCGCTGCCGGCGACAAGATCAGAGTAGAACAGATACCGGCGGACATCGGAGCAGAGATCACGATCGACCAGGTGCTGGCGGTCGGCGCGGGCGACCAGCTCTCGGTCGGTGCGCCGCTGGTGTCGGGTGCGACGGTCTCGGCAACGGTGCTCTCCCAGGGCCGGGGCGAGAAAATTCGCATCTTCAAGATGCGCCGTCGCAAGCACTATCGCAAGCAGCAGGGTCATCGGCAGAACTACACCGAGCTCTTCATCGGCCGGATCGCCTCGGCGCTGGGCGAGACGCGCGCGGAAATCGGTGCCGCTGGGGATAGCGCCGATGCGGCGGCCAATGCGGCGGAAAGCCAGCCGACAGCGGAACCTGCCGCTGCCCAGGAGTAAACGAAATGGCACAGAAGAAAGGCGGCGGCTCCACGCGAAACGGGCGCGATTCGCAGCCGAAGATGCTCGGCGTGAAGGCCTACGGCGGCGAGTCCGTCCGGGCCGGCGCGATCATCGTTCGTCAGCGCGGCACGCGCTTTCATCCGGGCGAGAACGTCGGCGTCGGCAAGGACTACACGCTGTTCGCGCTCGTCGACGGAAACGTGAAGTTCGGCGTGAAGGGTCCGCTGCGACGCAGCACCGTCAGCGTCGAGCCGAAGCAGTAACCAGTTCGGCGCCCGCAAGGCAAAGCCCCGCGCCGCGGGGCTTTTTCATGTGCGCCCGGCACGGGCGCACTCCCGCGGGTGCAAGTCCCGCCGTAAGTTGAT
>CAZIDY010000062.1:0-13079 GCA_964538505.1 uncultured Limnobacter sp.
AGTAGCCTTCGACGCTGCGCGGCATGTCGAGGTGCGCGACGAAGCGCACGTCGGGTTTGTCGATACCCATCCCGAAGGCGATCGTCGCCACCATCACGACTGCGTCCTCGCGCAGGAAGCGCATCTGGTTGGCCCTGCGCGTGGAGGCGTCCATGCCCGCGTGGTAGGGGAGCGCCTCGATGCCGTGCTCGACGAGCCACTGCGCGGTGTCGTCGACCTTCGCCCGGGTGGCGCAGTAGACGATGCCGGCTTCGCCTTCGTGTTCGATGAGGAAGGCGAGCAGCTGCCTTCGCGCGTCGCCTTTCTCGACGATGCGGTAGCGGATGTTCGGACGGTCGAAGCTCGAGACGAAGCTGCGCGCCGAATCGAGCGCGAGACGTTCGACGATCTCGCGCTGCGTGAGCTCGTCGGCGGTGGCGGTGAGCGCGACGCGCGGCACCTGCGGAAAGCGCTCGTGCAGCACGGCGAGCTGCAGGTACTCGGGGCGGAAGTCGTGGCCCCACTGCGAGACGCAGTGCGCTTCGTCGATCGCGAACAGCGCAATGCGCGCACGCTCGAGCAGCGCCAGGCAGCGCGTCGTCAGCAGCCGTTCGGGCGCGACGTAGAGCAGGTCGAGGTCGCCCGCGACGAGCGCGCGCTCGACGGCGAAGGCCTCGCGCGCGCCGAGCGACGAGTTGAGGAAGGCCGCACGAACGCCGAGCTCGCGCAGCGCGTCGACCTGGTCCTGCATCAGCGCGATCAGCGGCGAGACGACGACACCGACGCCGTCGCGCACGAGTGCCGGGATCTGGTAGCACAGCGACTTGCCGGCGCCGGTGGGCATCAGCACGAGCGCATCGCCGCCGGCGACGACGTGATCGACGATCATCGCCTGCTCGCCGCGGAAGGCGTCGTAGCCGAAAACGTCGCGCAGCACCTCCATGGGTGAGCGATGCTGCGCGATGTCGAGGAGGAGGGAGTCGGTCGACATCGTGCGTCGAGTGTACCGGCGCGCGGCGGTACGTGCGACCGCAGGCCGGCTCGGGCGCTCGGGCAGCCGTGTGCGGCGAAGCTCAGCCCTTCGGATCAGCCGGACGGTCTGTGCCGATCGCCTCCTGCGAAACCGACTGCGCCGGCGCGCTGCGCGTGCCGCACACCGCGCACGACGGATCGCGCGGCACGCGCACCTCATGCCACTGCATCGACAGCGCGTCGATCATCAGCAACCGCCCGACCGCCGGCTTGCCGAAGCCACCGACGATCTTCAGCGCCTCGGCCGCCTGCATCGTTCCGACGATGCCGGTGAGCGGTGCGAACACGCCCATCGTCGCGCACAGCACCGGCTCGACCTCCTCCCCTTCGGGGAACAGGCAGTGGTAGCACGGCGAGTCGTCGCGCCGCGTGTCGTAGACGGCGACCTGCCCGTCGAAGCGGATCGCCGCGCCCGAGACGAGCGGCACCGCGTGCGCGACGCACGCGCGGTTGATCGACTGTCGCGTCGGGAAGTTGTCGCAGCAGTCGAGCACGATGTCGACGCGCGCCGCGAGCGCGTCGAGCGCTTCGTCGTCGAGCCGACGCACGATCGGCTCCACTTCGATTCCCGGATTCAGCTCGAGCATCGTGCGCCGGCCGGACTGCGCCTTCGGCTCGCCAACGCGGTCCTGCCGATGCAGGATCTGGCGCTGCAGGTTCGTCAGGTCGACTGCATCATCGTCGACGAGCACGATGTGCCCGATGCCGGCGGCCGCCAGGTACAGCCCGGCCGGCGAGCCGAGGCCGCCGGCACCGACGACGAGCGCGGTGGCGTCGAGCAGGCGCTGCTGCGCCTCGACGCCGATCTCGTCGAGCAGGATGTGCCGGCTGTAGCGAAGCAGCTGCTCGTCGTTCAGTGCGTGGTCTCTTTCTGGACCGCAGCTGCGGCGACCGCGTCGTCCTGGCGTGCGACCACCACCTCGGCGCCGCGCAGGAAGTTCAGCGCCTGCTGCAGCTGATGGTCGTCGCTCGAGCCGAACTCGATCGGCTTGCGGTCTTTCTGGCTCGCCAGGTCGGCCTGCGTGGGAATCGCCGAGCGGACCTCGCTGTCTTCGCCGTTGCTCAGATGCCGGTTCAGGTCGGCCTCGCGCAGCCGGAACGCGTTCACGTCGCCGTCGGGCGTTTCCTCGACGAGGTAGTCGGGGGTGATGCCCTTGGCCTGGATCGAGCGCCCGTTCGGCGTGTAGTAGCGCGCCGTGGTGAGCTTGATCGCCGTGGTGCTCGACAGCGGAAGGATCGACTGCACCGAGCCCTTGCCGAAGGTCTGCGTGCCCAGCACGACCGCACGTTTGTGGTCCTGCAGCGCACCGGCGACGATTTCCGAGGCCGACGCCGAGCCGGCGTTCACCAGTACGACCATCGGCGCCGTCTTGGTGGCGGCCGGAAGCTTCGCCAGCAGGTCTTCGCGCATGCCGCGCAGGTAGTCCTCGGGGCTCGCGACGTACTTGCGTCGCGCGTCTTCGGTGCGTCCGTCGGTGGTGACGACGGTGGCCTTCGGCGGCAGGAATGCGGCCGACACGCCGACTGCCCCGTGCAGCAGGCCGCCCGGGTCGTTGCGCAGGTCGAGCACGATGCCCTTCAGCGAATCCTTCGCGGCGAGCGTCTCGAGGTGGCGCACCAGGTTCTCGACCGTGTGCTCCTGGAACTGCGTGATGCGCACGTAGCCGACGCCGTTGTCGAGCTCCTTCGATTTCACCGACTGCACGCGGATGATGTCGCGCACGATCGGGATGATCAGCGGCTGGCTCTCGCCCTTGCGCGACAGCGTCAGCGTGATCGTCGTCTGCGGCTTGCCGCGCATCAGCTTGACCGCCTCGTTCAGCGACAGACCTTTCGTCGGCCTGTCGTCGATGCGTACGATCAGGTCGCCGGCCTTGACGCCCGCGCGTGCGGCCGGCGTGTCCTCGATCGGGGCGACCACTTTGACGAAGCCGTCTTCGGTGCCCACTTCGATGCCCAGGCCGCCGAACTCGCCCTGCGTGCCGACCTGCAGCTCCTTGAACGCTTCGGCGTCGAGGTAGGCCGAATGCGGGTCGAGACCCGACAGCATGCCGCCGATCGCTTCGGTGATCAGGCGTTTGTCCTCGACCGGCTCGACGTAGTTGGCCTTGATGGCGCCGAACACGTCGCTGAACTGACGGAGTTCGTCGAGCGGGAGCGCGGAGAGCTGGTCGCGTTGCGCGGCTGCCGTCAGCCCGAGGCTGATCAGCACGCCGGCGATCGCGCCCGCAGAAAGCAGGCCGAGAGGCTTGAGCTTACCCTTCATTGGATTCCCTTCGGGCAGACCGGCCGGCGCAAGAATCACGCCACGAAAAAACGCCGTCTGTGACCGCGGACGAGTATAAACCGCGCCCCTCGGAAAGCAGGTGTTTTTCGGCAGATTCTTCCCGTAGGGTTTGCGCGCGCTCAGCGGGCCTTGCCCTGCGCGGCCACGGCGGCTTTCGCCGCTTCGATCTCGGCCGCGTCGCCCAGGTAACGATGACCGATCGGGCGCAGCGAATCGTCGAGCTCGTAGACGAGCGGTCGGCCGGTGGGGATGTTCAGCTGGACGATCTCGTCGTCGCCGATGCCGTCGAGGTACTTGACGAGCGCGCGCAGCGAGTTGCCGTGTGCGACGACCAGCACCTGCCGGCCGCTGCGCACCGCCGGCGCGATCGCCTCTTTCCAGTACGGAACGACCCGGGCGACGGTGTCGCGCAGGCATTCGGTGCGCGGAATCAGCCCAGGCGCCAGCGACGCGTAGCGCGGATCGTTCTGCGCCAGCCGCGGGTCGCCGTCGGGCAGCGGGTCGGGTGCGACCGCGTAGGCCCTGCGCCAGACGAGCACCTGCTCGTCGCCGAAGCGGGCGGCCGTCTCGGCCTTGTCGAGGCCCTGCAGCGCGCCGTAATGGCGTTCGTTGAGCCGCCAGTCGGGCACGACCGGGATCCACATGCGGTCCATCGTGTCGAGCACGATCCACAGCGTGCGGATGGCGCGGCGCAGCACCGACGTGAACGCGACATCGAAATCGAAGCCCTCGGCCTTCAGCAGCTCGCCGGCGCGGCGCGCCTCCTCGCGACCGGTGTCGGTGAGATCGACGTCGGTCCAGCCGGTGAAGCGGTTCTCGAGGTTCCATTGGCTTTCGCCATGGCGAAGAAGGACGATCCGGTGGGTCACGGGCGGTCGGGCGGCAGAGGGGAAGACCGCTATTCTATAATCCGGCGCTTTCGGCCCGTGCCGCCGACCGGGTTTCGCGTGGATTTCATCCTCGACAACATCGTCCTGATCATCATCGCCGTCGTCTCGGGCGCCATGCTGCTGTGGCCGCTCGTCACGCGCGGCACCTCGGGCCCGGCGCTCGACACGCTCGGCGCGACGCGGCTGATCAACGATTCCGGAGCGGTCGTGCTGGACGTGCGGGCGCCGGCCGAGTTCGCTGCCGGGCACCTGCCGAACGCGCGCAACATTCCGCTGGCCGAGCTCGAGAAGCGCGTCGGCGAGTTGCCGGCGAACAAGCCGGTCCTGGTCTGCTGCACTTCGGGAATGACCTCGTCGCGGGCGGCGGGCGTGCTGAAGAAGGCGGGTCGCGACGAAGTCTTCAATCTGTCCGGGGGCCTCGACGGCTGGCGTCAGGCGGGGTTGCCGGTCGTCAAGTAGGCTGCGGCCGGTATCGGCCGGGCGAAAGGGAGCATCATGAGCGCCAAAGTGGTGATGTACAGCACGGCGGTCTGTCCGTACTGCGTGCGAGCCGAGCAACTGCTCAAGGCGCGCGGCGTCGAGAGCATCGAGAAGGTACGGATCGACCAGGATCCCGAGCAGCGGGCGGCGATGATCGAGCGCACTGGTCGTCGGACGGTGCCGCAGATCTTCATCGGCGACGAGCACGTCGGCGGCTATGACGACCTGGCGGCGCTCGACCGCGACGGCAGGCTGCTGCCGATGCTGCAGGGCTGACGGCGGCCGCTGCCGTCAACGCCAATGCGGTTCGCGTCGTGCGCCCGGGCCGGCGTGCTGCGCATTCACGAGAGTTTCCACCCGACCGGCCGTCGCGCCGGCTCTTCGAGGATCACCCATGACCGACCAGGCGCAAGCCCCCGTCTTCGCCATCCAGCGTGTCTACCTGAAGGATCTCTCGGTCGAGATTCCGCATGCGCCGCGGATCTTTCTCGAGACGCAGCAGCCGAACGTCGACGTCCAGATGGACGTCGGCAGCGAGCAGATCACCGACGGGATCTATGAATCGACCGTCACCATCACGATCACGACGAAGGTCGGCGACAAGGTTGCATTCCTGGTCGAAGCCAGGCAGGGCGGGATCTTCGAGATCCGCAACGTCCCCGACGCGCAGATGCCGTTGCTGATCAATGTCGTCTGCCCGAACATCATTTATCCGTACCTGCGCTCGAACGTTGCGGATACCGTCCAGCGCACCGGCTTTCCGCCGATCCACCTGGCCGAGATCAACTTCGAGGGGCTCTACCAGCAGCGGCTCGCGCAGATGCAGGCGGAGCAGCAGGGGCAGGGAGCCGCCGCCGTGGGTAACGGATCGGGTAATGGCGCCGACAAGGGCGCGGGCAAGGCCGCGGACAAGGCCGCGGGCGACGCCGGAAGTCGCTGAATGCCGGGCGTCTGTCGACTTCGGCTGCGCCGGCGCGCTGCAGTGGCAGGGTCGTCGGCGCGTGTCCTTGCTGTGCAGCCCGGGCTGCGCAGCACGGTTGCGGCAGCGCTGGTCGCCGCGGCCGTCTTCGCGATGGCCGCTGCGCCGGGTTCCGCGGGTGCAGCCGAGTTTCGCGAGGTGACGAGCGCGGCCGGCGTGCTCTACGACGGGCCGTCGGAGCGCGCGCGCAAGCTCTTCCTCGTGCCGCGCGGCACGCCGCTTGAGGTGGTCTCCTCGGTCGCCGGCTGGACGAAGGTGCGCGATCTCTCCGGCGACGTGCTCTGGATCGAAGGCGCGGCGCTCGGCGAGGCGCGCCATGTGATCGCCAGCTCGCTGGCGGCGGTGCGCCGCACTCCGCAGCGCACGGGCGAACTGCTCGTGCAGGTCGAGCGCGGCGTGCTGCTAGAGCTCGTCGATCGTGAAGCGCCTGCCGGATGGGTGCACGTCCGGCATCGCGACGGACCCACCGGTTACGTCGAGGCGATCGAGGTCTGGGGGCCATAGGGACGCGCCATGCGCATCGCGATCTTCGGTGCCGGCGCCTGGGGAACGGCACTCGCGTGCCACGCGGCGCTGCGACACGAGGTGCGCCTGTGGGCGCGCGACGCTGCGCTCGTCGAGTCGATCGGGCGCGAGCGGCGCAACGAACGCTACCTGCCGGGTGTCGCGCTCGACGCGCGCATCGGCGCGAGCGCCGATCTCGATGAAATCTGCCGCTGGCTCGACGGGGCAGACGATCGAGCCAGCTCGCTGGCGGTGATTGCGACATCGGTGGCGGGGCTGCGGCCGACGCTTGCCGCGCTCGACACGAAGCTTGCGCAGCTTCGCTGCCGTGCCGGCGTCGTCTGGCTGTGCAAGGGACTCGAGTCCGGCACCGGTCTGCTGCCGCACGCGGTCGCGGCGCAGGCGCTGCGCGATACGGCGGGCGGAGTGCTCTCCGGGCCGAGCTTCGCGCAGGAAGTGGCGGCCGGCCTGCCGGTCGCGTTGACGGTCGCTTCCGCCGACGACGCGCTGCAGGCCGCGACGGTGCAGGCGCTGCACCACGGCGCCGCGCGCATCTATCGCAGCGACGACGTCGTCGGCGTCGAGCTGGGCGGCGCGCTGAAGAACGTGATGGCGATCGCTGCCGGTATCGGCGATGGACTCGCGCTCGGACAGAACGCGCGCGCCGCGCTGATCACCCGCGGGCTCGCCGAGATCGCGCGGCTCGGCGCCGCGCTCGGTGCGCGGCCCGAGACCTTCATGGGGCTCACCGGGCTCGGCGACCTCGTGCTCACCTGCACCGGTGACCTGTCGCGCAACCGGCGCGTCGGCCTGGCGCTGGCGGCCGGCGAGCCGCTCGCTGCGATCGTCGCGCGCCTGGGTCACGTCGCCGAAGGCGTGCCGTGCGCGGCGGCGGCCGATGCGCTGGCAGCGCGTCATTCGGTGCAGATGCCGATCGTCGCGGCGGTCAATGCGGTGCTGCGCGGACAGGCGCAGGCACGCGAGGCGGTGGAGGCGTTGCTCGCGCGCGAGCCGAAGATCGAAGCGCAGTGAGCGGGGGCGGCTGGCGCGCGCCCTTGCCCGCCTTTGCGGTCGTCGAGTTGCTTTCGCAGTCCCGCGGCGCCTTCGCACTGATTTCGCGCATCGAGCGCTCCGGGCCGAAAAGAAATGAAAGGGACACCGCTCTTGCGGAACTCTCCCTGTCGGTGCGCGAGCGCGTCCGGGGGCAGCACCGGCTACGGCAACCAGAACGACGCGCACAAGTCCATTGCGTTGTATGCCTTGGCTGTGCGCCCCGGCGATGTGGCCGCCGTGGTGCCGGAGCCACAGCCTTTGGCGCTGGCACTGCTCGGACTGACCGCGCTATGGGTGGCGAGGCGTCGGCGGCCAAATTGACGCTTCGGCGCTTCGGACGCTTCGATCCTTTTGGGGGTGTGGGGGCTTGCCCCCACCGGATGCAGGTTCGCGATGGCCCGCTACGAGCACCTGCCGATCTACAAGGCGGCGCTGGACATGACCGTGCATTTCGAGCGGATGGTGGCGGGCTTCTCGCGCTACCACAAGTACACGCTCGGAACGGAGTTGCGCGAAGGCAGCCGCGCGGTGCTGATGCAGGTGGTCCGGGCGAACAACATGACCGGCGCGGCGCGGTCGAGCAGGTAGGTACGGTGGCCAGACAGAACGAAGGCTGGTTCAGGCACACGAAGGCGAAAGCCTGATCGACGTGCCGCGCATGGGGGCCTGAATGCTCGCAGCGTGTCGGTTTCCCGGCCGGTGCGGGCAGCGTGCCGAGTCTCATCATCGTGCGTCCATCCCGCCGAGGGCATCGGCCCCGGCATGATCGTTCAGGGCAGCGTACCCGCCGCGGGATCGCTGTCCGGTGGCCCCGCCGCTCGTGAGCATGCCCCGGCGGGGGAAGTGGATGGACCTGCTGCAGTCCAACGACTACTGGTCCGGTACGGAGTACGCGCCGAATCCGAACAACGCGTGGAACTTCAACACCAACGATGATTCCGACGATCTCGTGGTCCGACACGAGCGGCTCACACAGCGCCTTCGAACCCGAATTGCCGCCACGCTTCGAAGACCGCGACCGCCACCGCGTTCGACAGGTTGAGGCTGCGATTGTTCGGTCGCATCGGCAGGCGCAGCCGACGTTCGGGTGCGAAACCGTCGAGCACCGGCGCCGGCAGACCGCCGGATTCGCTGCCGAATACGAGATGGTCGCCGCGCTCGAAAGCGATTTCGTGTGGCGCCGTGCGCGCCGAGGTCGTGAACGCGAAGAGCCGCGCCGGCCGGGCCTGCTCTATAAACTCCCGCCACGAGCGGTGCACGCGGATAGTCGCGTACTCCCGGTAGTCGAGCCCTGCGCGTCGCAGTTTCGCGGAGTCGAGCGCGAAGCCGAGCGGCTCGATCAGGTGCAGTTGCGCACCGGTGTTCGCGCACAGGCGGATCACGTTGCCGGTGTTCGGCGCGATTTCGGGGTGGACGAGGACGACGTGGATCATCGGGCGGGCGTGCGGGCGACGACGCAGTTGATCACCGCTGCGGCACCGGCTCGCACGAGCGCGTCGGCCGCCGCTTCGAGTGTCGCGCCGGTGGTCATCACGTCGTCGACGACGAGGACGATACGCCGGTCGACGCGCAGCGGTGCGTCGAAGGCACCGCGCAGCGCCTGCCGGCGTTCCGACGCATGCATCGTCGAGGCCGGGGCGCTTCCGCGTGCGCGGGCGAGCAGGCGGTGCTCGAGTGCGAACGAGCCCTGGCGCGCGAACGCGCGCGCGATCTCGAGCGACTGGTTGAAACCGCGCTCGGCCAGGCGTTGCGTCGACAGCGGTACGGCGGTGACGACGGTGTGCACCGAGCTGTCGAGGCGATTCGCGCTCGCCGTGGTCGCCTCGACCCGCGGTTCCGCGAGCACCGCCTCGACGCATTGCGCGAGCGCGCGCCCCAGCGGGCGCGCGAGCGACGCGTCGCGTCCGAACTTCAGTGCGTGCACGACCCGATCGAGTGGCGCTGCGTAGTCGGCGAGCACGATGGTGCGCGCGAACGCAGGCGGCGCCGCGACGCAGGCTTCGCATTCGATCTCCACGGCGGCTTCGGCCGCCATGTCGGGCTGCAGCCCGATTCCGCAACGCATGCATCGGGCGATACCGGCGCCCGGCAGATCACGCTCGCAGCCCGCGCACAGCCCCGCCGCGTCGTCACAGCCGCAGACGACGCAGGTGGCCGGCAGCCACGCATCGGCCTGCAGCGCGACGAGACGTGCGAGGGCGTGCAGCGCCTGCAACGCGCCCGGTGGTCGTAACGGCGTGGTGCGCTTCAAAACCGACATATGCCGCATTGGATTACACCGGCGCCTATACTGGAATGCATGCTTAGCCCACCCGACATAGATCCGTCGGCGGTCCGTCGGCAGTTCTCGCGTCGCGTCCGACACGCGCCGCGCGCCGACTTCCTGCTGCGCGAGGTCGAATCGCGCATGCTCGAGCGGCTGCCGCTGGTGCGTCTCGTGCCGCAGACCATCGTCGACATCGGCTGCGGGCGCGGTGAAGGGCTCGTTGCGCTGAAGCGGCAGTATCCGCAGGCGCGCCTGGTCGGTGTCGACGCTTCCATCGCCGTCGCAAAGGCCGCGCAGCAGGCGCTCGCGCCGCCGTCGCGCGGCTTCTTCGCGCGCATGCGTCGCAGGGAGGGCGACCCGATCGCCGCGCTCGTCGCCGGCGATGCACATGCGCTTCCGCTCGCCAACGCGAGCGTCGATCTCGTCTGGTCGAATCTCGCGCTGCACTGGTTCGAGTCTCCGCAGCGGGCCATCGACGAGTGGTACCGCACGATGCGTCCCGGCGCGCTGCTGAACTTCTCCTTCTTCGGCGTCGACACGCTCGCCGAACTGCGTGCGATCGGCGCGCGCACGATGTCGTTTCACGACATGCACGACATCGGCGACGCGCTGCTCGCTGCGGGATTCTCCGAGCCGGTCATGGATACGCAGCGGCTCACGCTCACCTGGAAGACGCCACAGGCGCTGCTCGACGATGTTCGTGCACTGGGCGGAAACGCGCTGCGGGGGCGCTTCCGCGGCCTGCTCGGACGGCGCTCGCGCGACGAATGGCTGCGCTCGATCGAGCGAATGCGCGACGACGACGGGCTCATCCGCTGCAGCGCCGAACTCGTGTTCGGGCACGCGTGGTGCCCGGAACGAAAGCGCCGCTCCGACGGCCTCGCTTCGATCGAATTCCATCCGCGCCGTCGCGATGCAGACGAAAGCTGATTTGCCGGCCTTCGGGTGCCCTCCTATAATGCGGGCCGCCGAGGGGCGCCATGATCCCTGTTAAGGAAATGGCGTATGGGCTACTGTTGGTCGTACGTCGTCGATGCCGATCGACACCAATGGTTGCTCAAGCGCAATTGTGCGTTGCGCCCTTCGCAGCTCGCCGCGTGGTTCGTCACGGTCGCGCTCGCCTCGCTGGCGATCGCCATCGTATGTGCTGCCGGCGGGGCCTGGATCGTGATTCCGTTCGCTATCGCCGAGGCGATCGCGTTGACCGCTGCCTTCATGGCCTATGCGCGACACGCAGCCGACTACGAGCGAATCGAGGCGACGCGCGACCGGCTCGTGGTCGAGTGTGGCCGCGGCCCGCGCGTGGAGCGCTTCGAGCGGGGCGGGCGCACGGTCCGGGTCGAGTACGACCCGCAGGCGCGCGAGCCGATCCGGCTCGTCGCAGGCGGCGAGGCGATAGCGGTCGGACGGTTCGTGCCGGACGACAGCAAGGCGGTGCTGGTTCAGCAGTTGCGGGGAGCGCTCGCTGCCGGGCAATGGGCCTGAAGCAGGCGGGATATACGAAGAACGGGACGGAGTGAGCGGATGAAACTCGAACGTGCGGCGGGCCTACTCACGTTGGCGTTGCTGGGCATCTGGTCGACGGCCGCATGGGCGATCGAGGACCTTCCCGGCGGGCCGAAGCGCTGGGGGCTCAACCTGCAGCCTCCGGTCACGTCGCTCGCCCGCGACCAGCACTGGATCCACTGGTTCGTGATGTGGGTCTGCGTGGCGATCTTCGTCGTCGTGTTCGGCATCATGCTGTGGTCGATCTTCTATCACCGCAAGTCGAAGGGCCACAAGGCAGCGGAGTTCCACGAGAGCACTGCGATCGAGGTCGCGTGGACGATCGTTCCTTTCCTGATCATCGTCGGGCTGTCGATTCCGGCCACGCGGATGGTCGTCGAGCAGAAGGACACCGCGAACGCCGACGTCACCGTCAAGGCCACCGGCTATCAGTGGAAGTGGGGCTACGACTACCTGCACGGCGAGGGCGAGGGCATCTCGTTCCTGTCCACGCTGAGAACGCCGATGGACCAGATCGACGACCGGGCCTACCCGGGCGCGAAGGAGCGGCGTGCGGCGAACAACGAGTACCTGCTCGAGGTCGACAACCCGCTCGTCGTCCCGGTGAACAAGAAGGTGCGCGTCGTGATCACCGCCAACGACGTGATCCACGCGTGGATGGTCCCGGCCTTCGGGATCAAGCAGGATGCGATTCCCGGTTTCGTGCGCGACAGCTGGTTCCGCGCCGAGAAGATCGGCGTCTATCGCGGGCAGTGCGCCGAGCTGTGCGGCAAGGACCACGCCTTCATGCCGATCGTCGTCGATGTGCGTTCGGAGGAAGACTACGCGAAGTGGGTCGAGCAGACGAAGGCCGAAATGCTCGCGAAGGCCGACGACCCGGACAAGGTCTGGGAGCTCGGCGAGCTGCAGGCGCGCGGCGAGCAGGTTTACGCCGCCAATTGCGTCGCCTGCCACCAAGCGAACGGCAAGGGCGTGCCGCCGGCCTTCCCGCCGCTCGAGGGCTCGAAGGTCGTGCTCGGCGAACAGGGCGAGCAGATCGAGGTCGTGCTGCACGGCAGGCCCGGAACCGCGATGGCGCCGTTCAAGCAGCTCTCCGACGTCGAGCTCGCGGCGGTGATCACCTACACCCGCCATGCGTGGAGCAACGACGCGAAGGACGGCATCGTGCAGCCCTCGGAGATTGCCGAGGCGCGCAAGTGAGTCGCAAGTGAGCCGCAACTGAGCCGCAACTGAGCCGCCGCGGCGGACACGACACGGCAATGACGACAGACGCAATGCGCACCGGCCCGGCCGGTGCCGGTAACCGAACACAGCGAGTCAGGAGTACATCGAAATGAGTGCAGTCCTCGGTCAGCACGGCGGCGCGGCACACGATCACTCGCACGACCATCCGCACGGCTGGCGCCGGTGGCTCTTCGCGACGAACCACAAGGACATCGGCTCGATGTACCTGTGGTTCTCGTTCACGATGTTCCTGATCGGCGGCGTCAACGCGCTGGCGCTGCGCACCGAGCTGTTCACACCGGGGCTGCAGATCGTCGATCCCGAGTTCTTCAACCAGCTCACGACGATGCACGGGCTGCTGATGATCTTCGGCGCGATCATGCCGGCCTTCGTCGGCTTCGCGAACTGGCAGATCCCGATGATGATCGGCGCGTCCGACATGGCCTTCGCGCGGATGAACAACTTCAGCTTCTGGCTGCTGCCGGTGGGCGCGCTGCTGCTGATCAGCTCGTATTTCGTGCCGGGGGGCGCGAACGCCGCCGGCTGGACGATGTACGCGCCGCTCTCGGTGCAGATGGGCCCGGGCCTCGATCTGTCGATCTTCGCCGTGCACATCCTGGGCGCCAGCTCGATCATGGGCGCGATCAACATCATCACGACCGTGCTGAACATGCGCGCGCCGGGCATGTCGCTGATGAAGATGCCGATGTTCTGCTGGACCTGGCTGATCACCGCCTACCTGCTGCTCGCGGTGATGCCGGTGCTTGCCGGTGCGGTCACGATGGTGCTCACCGACCGGCACTTCGGCACGTCGTTCTTCAACGCGGCCGGCGGCGGCGACCCGGTGATGTACCAGCACATCTTCTGGTTCTTCGGGCA
>CAZIDY010000063.1:0-13066 GCA_964538505.1 uncultured Limnobacter sp.
TCAAGGCGCAGTGCCTGAGCCTGAAGGAGTCGGGCGCGAACTACGCGTTCCTCGCGAACACCGGCGGCTCGACGATCTCGCTGCTGAAGTCCTGCGAGACGGTCGGCGTCGACGTGCAGTTCATGGGCAACGTGTGGGCGATGGACGAGAACGCGCTGCGCGCGGCGGGCGACGCTGCCAACGGCACGGTGTTCGTCGTCGGCGCCGCCGACTGGAAGTCCGATGCCCCGGGCATGAAGACGGTGCGCGAGATCTCGAAGATCTCCGATTCTTCGGGCAACCAGTACCGCGTGGTGCACTACATGCGCGGCATCTGCTCGGTCTTCTACATGCGTGACGCGATGGTCGCGGCCGAGAAGGCGGGCGGAATCACCGGTCCGAACATCAAGAAGGCGATGGAGCAGATGAAGGATCACGTCCCGGCCGAGCTGCAGGGCGTGTGCATCCCGTCGACGTGGACGCCGGAAGATCACCGTGGCACGACGAAGGTCTTCATCTACCAGGCGAACTCGAAGGGCGGCGAGCAGTCGATCGCGAAGATCGGCGAAGCCGAGATCGAGCGCAAGCCGGAGTGGCTGGGCTGGTAAGTCGGTAAGTCGGCCGCGCCGGTCGCCTTCGCGACGACCGGCGCGCAGCGACGCGGCGGAACGGAGCGATGATCGAAGAGCAGACCAGGCCAACGGAGACGGCGGTGGCGTCGAAGCCACCGCTGCTCACCGTCAACAACATCGAGGTCGTCTACGACGAGGTGATCCTCGTGCTGCGCGGCGTCAGCCTCGAGGTGCCCGAGGGCGAGATCGTCGCGCTGCTCGGACCGAACGGTGCCGGCAAGTCGACGACGCTGAAGGCGATCTCGGGGCTGCTGCGCACCGAGGACGGCGAGGTCACGCGCGGCAACGTCACGTTCATGGGCGAGGAGATCGCGAACCTCGAACCCGAGTCGATCGTGCGTCGCGGCATCTTCCAGGTGATGGAGGGCCGGCGCATCGTCGAGGACATGACGGTGATCGAGAACCTGCGCCTGGGCGCATACACGCGACGCGACTCCGGCGTGAAGCGCGACATCGACATGGTCTTCGACTACTTCCCGCGGCTGCGCGAGCGCACGGGGCTGGCGGGCTACCTGTCGGGCGGAGAGCAGCAGATGCTCGCGATCAGCCGTGCGCTGATGGCGCGTCCGAAAATGATCCTGCTCGACGAGCCGTCGATGGGGCTGTCGCCGCTGCTGGTGAAGGAAGTGTTCGGGATCATCCGCGAGCTGAACCGGGAGCTGAAGATCACGATGCTGCTCGTCGAGCAGAACGCGCGCATGGCGCTGCACACGGCGAGCTTCGGCTACATCATGGAGTCGGGCAAGATCGTGCTCGACGGAACGCGCGACGAGCTCGTCAACAACGAGGACGTGAAGGAGTTCTACCTGGGCGGCGGCGGTGAAGAGCGTCGCTCGTTCAAGAACCTGAAATCGTACAAGCGGCGCAAGCGCTGGTTGTAAACGCGGGTTGCATGCTGTGAGCGAATACTTCGATACCCTCGAGACGCGTCCGGCCGAGGCGCGCGAGGGCGCCCTGATGGCACGCCTGCCGCCGCTCATCGAGCACGCGAAAGCGAACGCGCGCGGCTGGGCGAAGCGGCTCGCCGACGTCGAGCCGCGCGAGATCGCGTCGCGCAAGGCGCTCGCGGAACTGCCGGTGCTGCGCAAGGGCGATCTGAAGACGCTGCAGGAGGCCGACCCGCCCTTCGGCGGCTTCGTCACCGTCGAGCCGGGCCGGCTGTCGCGGCTCTTCCTGTCGCCCGGGCCGATCTTCGATGCCGAAGGCGTCGGCGACGACCCGTGGCGCGCCGCACGGGCGCTGTACGCGGTGGGCATCCGCGCCGGACACGTCGTGCAGAACTGCTTCGGCTATCACCTGACGCCCGGTGCGTGGATGGTCGACGGCGCGGCGCGAAAGATCGGTTGCGCGGTGATCCCGGCCGGTGTCGGGCAGGTGGAGCAGCAGCTGGAGATCCTCCGTGCGCTCGCGCCCGATGCGTATGCGGGGACGCCGTCGTTCCTGCGGATGATCGTCGAGAAGGCACAGGAGAGCTCGGTAGATGTCTCGAAGCTGCGGCGTGCGCTGCTCGCGGCGGAGGCACTGCCGCCGAGCCTGCGCAGCTGGTTCCGCGAGCAGGGCATCGAGACCGTGCTGCAGTGGTACGGCACCGCAGACGTAGGCCTGATCGCCTACGAGTCGAGCGCGATGGAAGGAATGATCCTCGACGAGGAGCTGATCCTCGAGATCGTGCGCCCCGGCACCGGCGAGCCGGTGAGCGATGGTGAAGTGGGCGAGATCGTCGTCACGAGCTTCAACCCGGCGTATCCGCTGATCCGCTTCGGCACCGGCGATCTCTCCGCGGTGTTGCCCGGCATCTCGCCGTGCGGGCGCACGAACGTGCGCATTCGCGGCTGGCTCGGCCGCGCCGACCAGACGACGAAAGTGCGCGGGATGTTCGTGCATCCGGAGCAGGTGGCGGAGGTGGCGAAGCGCTTCCCGCAGGTGCGACGCGCGCGGCTGGTCGTCGAAGGCGAGAGGGCTGACGACCGGATGACGATGCGATGCGAGGTCGACGACGCCGTGCGCACGGGCGGCGACGCGGCGGCGCTGGTCGAGCGCATCGCCGGTGCGTTGCGCGACGTGACGAAGCTGCGTGGCGGAGTCGAGCTCGTCGCCGCCGGGGCGCTGCCGAACGACGGCAAGGTGATCGAGGACGCGCGCAGGTACGAGTGAGGCGCGGCGTCGCCCGGCAAGGAGGGCCCCATGTTCAGTCCGGATCTGCTCCGTGGAAAGCGCATCCTCGTCACCGGTGGCGGCACCGGTCTCGGCCGCGCGATGGGCGAGCGCTACCTGTCGCTCGGCGCCGACCTCGTCATCTGCGGCAGACGCAAGGCCGTGCTCGATGCGGCGGCCGAAGAGATGACGAAAGCGCACGGCGGGCGTGTCCAGACCTTCGGCGTCGATATCCGCGACGCGCAGGCGGTCGACGCGATGGTCGAATCGATCTTCTCCGATGGCCCGCTCACCGGGCTCGTCAACAACGCAGCGGGCAACTTCATCAGCCCGACCGAGATGCTGTCGCCGCGCGCCTTCGATGCGATCGCCAACATCGTCTTCCACGGAAGCTTCTACGTGACGAACGCGGTCGGCCGGCGCTGGATCGAGCAGGTGCGCGCTGCCGGCGGCTGGTCGAGCCCGCAGCCGATGAAGTCGGTGATCTCGATCATCGTCACCTGGGTCGAGAACGGCGGTCCGTTCACCGTGCCGTCGGCGATGAGCAAGGCGGGCGTCGCGGTGATGACGAAGTCGCTCGCGGTGGAATGGGCGAAGTACGGCATCCGGTTGAATGCGATCGGGCCGGGCGAGATTCCCACCGAAGGCATGAGCAAGCGGCTGAACCCGGGCGAGCAGCCGGGCGAACGATCAGCACAGACGAACCCGCAGCACCGCGTCGGGGAGATGAGCGAGCTGCAGAATCTCGCCACCTTCCTGATGGCCGAGGGATGCGACTGGTTGAGCGGCCAGACGCTGTTCATGGACGGCGGGCATTCGCTCGCCACCGGCGGCAACTTCTACCCTCTGCGCGACTGGAGCGATGACCAGTGGCGCGAGGCGCGTGCGCGCATCGAGGCGCAGAACGCGAAGGATCGGTCGCAGCGCGGGTAGGGCCTGTTCACACCACCGGCTCGGCGAGCGTCTCGCCGTAGCGCACGACGCGGTTGCGGCCCTCGGTCTTCGCGCGGTACACGCAGTGGTCGGCGTGCACGAGCACGCGCTCGAGCGCGTCGGCGTCGTCGATCGGCACCGCGCCCACGCTTGCCGTCAGCGAGAGCGTCGTCGGCCCGACGCGCAGCGGCGCGTTCTCGAGCGCCTGGCGCAGCGCGTCGATCGTGTGCCGCGCCTCGTCGGTATCGCGGCTCGAGATCAGTGCGCAGAACTCCTCGCCGCCATAGCGCGACAGCACCCCGGTGCCGCGCACCGACGCGCGAAGCACGCGCGCCGCGTGGCACAGCGCTCGGTCGCCGACGCTGTGGCCGAAGCGGTCGTTCACCGACTTGAAGTGATCGAGATCGATCATCAGCAGGTGATGGACGGGTCGGGCCGCGTCGGGTTGCGTCAGGCGCTTGCGGGCGAGCGCAAAAAAATGTCCGCGCGTGTACAGCCCGGTGAGCTCGTCGGTGGTTGCGCGCGTGCGCAGCTCGCCGGTGATTCGCGCATGCAGGATCGTCTGCAGCACGAGCGCGAGCACGATCGGCATCAGCGCGAACAGCAGGATGAAGGCCACCTGCGCGTTGCCCGGCGCCGTGGCACCGCCGGCCGGGGAGCCGCCGAGTAGCGCGACGATGCCGCGCAACAGGTGCGCGGTCGCGTAGACCGTGAAGGCGGCCCCCAGGGTCGACACGTAACGCTCGCGGTGCCATGCCGGCGTACGCCGGAGCAGGGCGACGATGGCGAAGCCATAGGCGGCGTGCACGCCGGAGAAGACGAGCACGCGGGTGAGCTGGTCGCCGGGCTTTTCGCCGAGAACGATCCATATCGCGCTCAGTACGACCAGCTGCAGTGCGAGCAGCCCTTCGGGCGGGCGTCGATCGAAAGTGCGCAGCGTTGCATCCGCGCACAGCGCGATGCTGACGCAGGCGAGCAGGTTCGGCGCAAGGTGGACGAACGAGGTCAGGAACGCGTCGCGAATCGCGAACAGCAGCAGCGCGAGGCTCATCGTGCCCATCGCCAATGCATGGCGGCTCAGCACGCCGGCGGCGTGCGGATGCATCGGGCGCAGCGCCACGAAGGTGGCGCTGCCCAGGGCGGTGGTGCAGGCGGCGACGAGGAAGATCGTCCGGAGATCGAATGGAAGAGGCATTTCGACGAGTATCGCCGCAGGCCTGCCGGAGCCGACGTTCCGATTCCGACAGGCGGGCGTGCCGGTCGGAGGAGCGCCGGCGGGTGTTAGCATCAGACATGAAAACGACCGTATACGCCTTCGAGGGCGTCGTCCCGGTGATCGACCCGCTGGCCTGGGTGCACCCGAGCGCCGTGCTGATCGGCGACGTCATCGTCGGTGCCGGCTGCTACGTCGGGCCCGGTGCCGTGCTGCGCGGCGATTTCGGCCGCATCGTGATGCAGCCGAACTCGAACCTGCAGGACAACTGCATCGTGCATTCGGCGCCCGACTTCGAGTGCGTACTGGAGGAGGAGTGCCACATCGGACACGGCGCCGTCATCCATTGCGCGCGTGTCGGCCGCGATGCGCTGATCGGCATCCATGCGGTGATCATGGACACCGCGGTTGTCGGCGAGCAGGCGGTCGTCGCGGCAAAGGCCTTCGTCAAGGTGGCCGATGTCATTCCGCCGCGGGTACTCGTCGCAGGCGTTCCGGCGCGCGTACGCCGCACGTTGAGCGATGACGACATCGCGTGGAAGCGGCGCGGTACGGCGCTGTACATCGAGCTCGTGCGCCGTTCGCTCGACGGCGGCATCACGGCGACGAAGCCGCTCGAGCGCGTCGAAGAAGGGCGCGGCCGGACACGCTGGGATTTCGTGAGCGTTCGCGAGCGCGGCTGATCCGGCGTTCATGCCTGCACGAAAGCGTCCGCACCCTGGTATTTCGCAGCCCCGACGGCGTGTGCTCCTCGGTAGCGCCGCGATGCTCGCGGGCGCCGTCGGCGAACGCGTACGGGCTGCCGCCGGCGCACCGGAGATTGTCGGCGTCCCGGGGATGGCCGACGGCGGTGCAGCGCGGCCGCGGGTGCGTCCGGGTGAACCCGGTTGGCCGTCGCCGGAGCGCTGGCAGCAGCTGGCGAAGCGCGTCGGCGAGGCTTTCATCGAGGTTCGATCGCCGCTTGCGGCCTGCGTAGCGTCGCCGGAAGAGACGGATTGCGACGAGCTCTTCGATGCGATGGAGAACCCGTATTTCCTCGGCGACGAGGCAGGGCTGACGCAGTCGCTCGGATGGGTCGACGGATGGGTCTCGCGCCCGAGCGTCTACGCGGTGGCCGCGCGCTCGGCGCAGGACGTCGCCGCGGCGGTCGACTTTGCGCGCGAACATCGGCTGCGTCTCGTCGTCAAGGGGGGCGGCCACAGCTATCACGGGAACTCGAGCGCGCCCGACTCGTTGCTCGTCTGGACGCGCCAGATGAACGACATCACGGTGCGCGAGAGCTTCGTGCCCGCGGGTTGCGAAGGGCGCGTTGCGCCGATGCGGGCGGTATCCGTCGGGGCGGGTGCGATCTGGGCTCACGTGTATGACGCGGTGACGACGCGCGCCGGCGGCTACGTGCAGGGCGGCGGGTCCCTGACCGTCGGCGTCGCTGGCCTCGTGCAGAGCGGCGGTTTCGGCAGCTTCTCGAAGGCATGGGGAACGGCGGCGTCGAGCCTCGTCGAAGCGGAGATCGTCACCGCCGACGGCGAGATCCGGCTGGCGAACGCCTGCACGAACCCGGACCTCTTCTGGGCGCTGAAGGGCGGCGGTGGCGGATCCTTCGGTGTCGTCACGCGCCTCGTGCTGCGTGTGCATCCGCTTCCGCAGACTTTCGGTGCCGCGAACTTCGTCGTGCGCGCGAAGTCGCCGGCGAGCTTTCGCCGGCTCGTTGCGCTCGTCGTCGATTTCTGCGCATCGACGCTGCTGAACGGGCACTGGGGCGAGCAGATCCGCGTGCGTCCCGATGACTCGGTGCAGATCGCGATGGTCTTCCAGGGAATGGAGCGCGCGCAGGCGCAGGCCGTCTGGCAGCCCTTTTTCGATGCGATCGATGCGGCTTCCGACGACTGGTCGCTCGATTTCTCGCCGCTGAAGTTCATGTCGACGGCGGCGCGCGGCTTCTGGGAGCCGTCGCTGTTCAAGAAAGTCCTGGGCTTCCAGGGCGCCGACGACCGGCAGGGCGCGCCGCGCGGCAACATCTACTGGCGGGGCGACGGCAACCAGGCCGGGCAGTTCCATCACGCATACGGTTCGACATGGTTGCCCATGTCGCTGCTCGCACCCGGCCGGCGCGAGGCTTTCGTCGAAGCGCTGGTCGAAGCGAGCCGGCAGGTCGGCGTCTCGCTGCACCTGAACAAGGGGCTCGCCGGAGCGTCGCCGGAGGTCGTCGCCGCGGCGCGCGACACGGCAACGAACCCGGTCGTGCTCGATGCCTTCGCGCTGGCGATCAGCGGTGCTTCCGAGCGACTGGCGTATCCCGGGGTGCCGGGTCGCGAGCCCGACGTCGAACGTGCGCGGGAACGAAGGCAGGCGATCGCGCGCGGGATGAATGCGTTGCGCAGGGCGGGTGCAACCGGTTCGTATGTCGCGGAGAGCGACTACTTCGAGCGCGACTGGCAGCAGGCGTACTGGGGCGAGCACTATCCGCGGCTGGCGACGGTGAAGCAGAAGTACGACCCAGAGGGGCTCTTCGTGGTGCACAACGGGGTGGGCAGCGAGCGCTGGAGCGAGGACGGGTTCACGCCGCGTTCCTGATCAGAGCACTCGCCACCACGGTGCAGCCAGCACATCACACTGGAGCTGACTGATCGTCTACTCACGCCGTGAATGATCTTCATTCACGCTGGGAGTCAAGCAACTGCGCTGCGACTGCTTGGTCGAGTCGCACATCAGTACGCGTGATCACACGTCGACGATCGTGCTCCCCTCCCGCCGCAGCAGCCCCTGGCTGACGAGCGACTCCACCGCCCAGTCCAGCGCCTGCTCGTAACCCATCCCGATCTGCTTCGCCGCGTGGTGCATGATGACCGCGCCGCGCACGCGCTCGTGCAGCGCGCTCTCCTCAATGCGCTCCGCGTCGAGCAGCAGGAACTTCACGAGCACTTTCAGCGCGTGGCGCGCATGGCGCTCGCGATCGCTGCGCATCGCCTCCAGCTTCGCGTGGGCGCGCGTGAGCGCCGCGTCCACGTCGTCGAACATGCGACCGTGGCCGGGCAGGACACGATCGACGCGCAGCCGCGCGATCAGCTCCAGCACTGCCTGCTGCTCGTCGAAGCCCGACTCGCCTTCGATCTCCGGAAAGAGGACGCCGAAGCCGTTCTCCCACAGTGCATCGGCGGAGATCAGCAGTCGCTCGCGCTCGCAGTGGAAGATCAGGCTCTTCGGGTCGTGGCCGGGCGCGGCGTGCACGTCCCAGTCGAGCCCGCCCAGGCGCAGCATGTCGCCGGGCCGCAGTGTCGCGTCGTAGCCGAAGCGCGGGCAATACTGCCCGGTGGCCGCGAAGGTCAACCGCGATTCATCCCAGGCGTCGACGTCCTGCGCGCTCGCCTGCGGAATCGTGATCGTGCAGCCGAAGGCGTCGACGAGCGCGCGGTTGCCGCCGCAATGATCCGAATGCAGATGCGTGTTCACGACGCGCGTGAGCTTCGCGCCGGTTTCCACGAGTACGTGGCGGACCAGCTCGACGGTGAGCGCCGCGTGCTTCGCGTATCCGGTGTCGATGACCGTCGCCTCGTTGCCGTCGATGCCGACGATCTGGTTCGACGACAGCCAGTCGCGCTCGAGGAAGCGCAGCGAAGGGGGCAGCGGGTTCACGCTTGGCGCTGCGCTGCGCGAGTGCCCGATGCAGCGTCGTTGCGTGCGGCGCGTTGCCCGCGTCGCGTGTCGATTGCGTGCAGGACTTCGCGTCGCCCGCGGTCGCTCATCGAGCCCCACTGCGCGATCTCGTCGAGCGTGCGCAGGCAGCCTTCGCACAGCCCGCTCGACGGCTCGATGCGGCACACCGAGATGCACGGCGACGGCACGCGTTCCGCATCGGTCACGCCGCTTCCTCCGCCTGCGCGCGCCTGCGCGCCGAGATCGCATTGCCCGCGCGCGACGCGCTCGCGCGGCCGAGCTTGCCCGAGATCCATTGCCCGGTCTCGACGAGCGCGTCGAGGTCGAGACCGGTCTCGATGCCCAGTCCGTGCAGCAGGTAGACGACGTCCTCGGTGGCGACGTTGCCGGTGGCGCCTTTCGCATAGGGGCAGCCGCCGAGACCGGCGATCGACGAGTCGAAGCGGTACAGGCCTGACTGCAGGCTCGCCAGCACGTTGGCGACCGCCTGGCCGTAGGTGTCGTGGAAGTGCCCCGACAGCCGGTCGACCGGGATCTCGCGTAGCACCGCCTCGAAGACGCGCTGCACGTGTGCCGCGGTGCCGACGCCGATCGTGTCGGCGATGCCGATCTCGTCGCAGCCGAGGTCGCGCATCCGTTTCGCCACGTCGACGACGTCCTCGATCGGCACCTCGCCCTGGTACGGACAGCCGAAGGCGACCGACACCGCCGCGCGCAGCCGGATGCCGTTCTCGCGCGCGGCCGCCGCGACCGGCGCGAAGCGCTCGATGCTCTCGGCGATCGAGCAGTTGATGTTGCGCATCGAGAAGGCCTCGCTCGCCGCGCCGAAGATCACGACTTCGTCGGCACCGGCGGCGAGTGCTGCATCGAAGCCCTTGCGGTTCGGCGTGAGCACCGAGACACGCAGCTTGGGGCGGCGCCCGATCGCGGACATGACCTCGGCCGCGTCGGCCATCTGCGGGACCCATTTCGGCGAGACGAAGGACGTTGCCTCGAGCTGGCGAACGCCGGCCGAGACGAGGCGCTCGCAGAGCTCGATCTTCGTTTCGGTAGGCACCGGCTGCGATTCGTTCTGCAGTCCGTCGCGCGGGCCGACCTCGGTGATGTGTACGCGTTGCGGAAGCTTCATCAGGGGACCTCCCCGTTCGGTTGCGCGGCAGCAGCGGCTGGAGCGGCAGCGTTCTCAGTAGCCGCGACTGCGATCGACGAGCCCGCTGACCGGTTCGCCGCGCTCGAGTGCGGCGATCTTGTCGGCGATCTGTCGGGCCGATTCGTCGATCTGCGTGATGCCCGAGACATGCGGCGTCAGGCGAATCTTCCGATGTTGCCAGAACGCGTGACCGGGGGGCAGCGGCTCGGTGGCGACGACATCGAGCGTGGCGCCGGCGAGCGGGCCGGCGTCGAGCGCGGCGAGCAGTGCCGCCTCGTCGACGAGCGCGCCGCGCGCGATGTTGACGAGCCAGGCGCCCGGCATCAGCCACGACAGCCGCTCTGCGTCGAACAGGCCTTCGGTGTCCGACGTGCGCGGAGCGACGAGGACGAGCAGGCGCGTTTCCGCGAGGAAGCTGCGCAGGCCGTGCCGCTCGTCGAAGCAGCGCACGCCTTCGATGTCTTTCGGCGAGCGTGCGTAGCCGTGCACCGGGAAGCCCGCGTTTACGAACCGGCGCGCGATCTGCGCACCGATCGCGCCGAGCCCGAAGATGCCGACCGGCCACGCCGATTTCGCTTCGGCCTCGAGTGTGCGCCACAGTTGCTCGCGCTGCTGCGTCTCGTACTCGCCGAACCGGCGCTGCAGCCGGATCGCTTCGTGCAGGCAGTACTCGGCCATCTGCGTCGCCATGCCGCCGTCCTCGATACGAACCAGCGGCAGCGACTCCGGCAGAGCGCCGCCGCCGAGCAGCGCGTCCACTCCGGCCGAGATCGCGAAGAACGCGCGCAGCGAAGGGTGCGCGGCAAAGAATGCGCGGTCGGGGTTCCATCCGATCGCGTAGTCGGCGTCGGTGTCGCTTTCGTCGTCGACGCCGCGGATTCGCGCGTCGGGCAAGCGCGCTGCGAGCGCGTCGATCCAGCGGCGGCGTGCGCCCCAGGGATCGGCGACGACGATGCGCAGCTTCATTGCGTTGCGAACTCGACGAGCTGCACGCCTTCGGCGACCTGGTCGCCGACGCCGAAGCGGATCGCGGCGACACGCCCTGCCGACGGTGCGCTGATCGTGTGCTCCATCTTCATCGCCTCGATGACGAGAAGCGGTTGGCCACGCTCGACCGACGCGCCCGCCTCGACGAACAGCGCGATCACCTTGCCCGGCATCGGCGCGAGAAGGGCCGAGTCGTCTTCGCGCTCGCCGACGTGCGCGAGCGCCGGCGTGTAGGCGAGCGCGTAATGGCCGAGCGGGCTGAAGACGTGCAGCGTCTCGCCGTCGATCACCGCGTCGACGACGAAGCTGCGATCGTCGACGACGCCGCGCACGGTGCGCGCCGAGGCGGTGGAATTCGCGTGCACCGTCGACGCGAGCGCGCTCCACCGCAGCTCGGCCAGGCGCGCGCATTCGTCGCCTTCGCGCACCAGCCATTCATCGTTGCCGTATTCGACCTGCACCGGGCTGGGCTCGCCGGCGTGCTCGAAGTGCAGCGTGCGAACGAGCCGGCCGCTCGTGCGCCAGCCGCTGCGCGCATTCCACGGATCGTTCCTCCACCGCTGTCCGTCCTGTGCGTCGGCTTCGTCGAACTCGGCGGCGAGCACCGCGGCGACGGCGAGCGCGCGCCGGCGCAGCGAAGGCTTCATGGGCGCCGGCAGCAGCGATTCCTTTTCGCGCTCGATGAGGCCCGTGTCGAGCTCGCCCGAAGCGAAGGCCGGATTCGCGATCAGCCGTGCGAGGAAATCGACGTTCGATGCCGGGCCGACGACCTCGAATCGCGCGAGCGCGCGCGCCATGCGCGCCAGCGCCGTCTCGCGATCGGCGCCGTGGACGATCAGCTTGGCGATCATCGGATCGTAGTGCGGCGTGATCGTGTCGCCTTCTCGCACGCCGCTGTCGATGCGCACCGGCGCCGTCGGCGCGCCGGCGGCGGGGATCTCGGTGCGCGCGAACTCGACCGCGGGCGGCGTGCGCAGGTGGCGCAGCGTGCCGGTGGACGGCAGGAAGCCCTTGTCGGGGTTCTCGGCGTAGATGCGCGCCTCGATCGCGTGCCCGTCGATGCGCAGTTCGTGCTGTGCCGCAGGTAACGGCTCGCCGGCGGCGACGCGCAACTGCCATTCGACGAGATCGAAGCCGGTGATCATCTCGGTGACCGGGTGCTCGACCTGCAGCCGCGTGTTCATCTCCATGAAGAAGAACGCACCGGACGGGTCGGCGATGAACTCGACGGTGCCGGCGCCGACGTAGCCGACGGCCCGCGCAGCCGCGACGGCGGCCTCGCCCATCGCCTGCCGTCGCTCCTGCGTCATGCCCGGCGCCGGCGCTTCCTCGATCACCTTCTGATGGCGGCGCTGCACCGAGCAGTCGCGCTCGAACAGGTGCAGGCAGCTGCCGCGCGCATCGGCGAAGACCTGGATCTCGATGTGCCGCGGGCGCACGACGTAGCGCTCGACGAGCACGGTGTCGTCGCCGAATGCGTTCTTCGCCTCGCGCCGGCACGACGCGAGCATCGACTCGAACTGTGCCGCGCTCTCGACGACGCGCATGCCCTTGCCGCCGCCTCCTGCGCTCGCCTTGATCAGCACCGGATAGCCGATGCGTCCGGCTTCGGCGGCGAGTTTCGCGTCGGACTGCTCGGTGCCGTGATAGCCGGGCACGAGCGGAACGCCGGCCTGTTCCATCAGGCGCTTGGCGGCCGCCTTGTCGCCCATCGCGGCGATCGCCGATGCCGGTGGACCGACGAAGACGAGGCCGGCGTCGGCGACCGCGCGTGCGAAGCTCTCGTTCTCCGACAGGAAGCCGTAGCCCGGGTGGATCGCCTGCGCGCCGCTGCCGAGCGCGACTTCCAGCACGCGCTCGGCGTTCAGGTACGACTCGCGCGCGGGGGCCGGTCCGAGCCTCCAGGCCTCGTCGCACAGCGTGACGTGCCGTGCGGAAGCGTCGGCGTCGGAATACACGGCCACGGTGCGCACGCCCATGCGTCGCGCCGTCGTGGCGATGCGGCAGGCGATCTCGCCGCGGTTGGCGATCAGCAGCTTGTCGAACATCAGCGTCCTCGGGGATATCGCGCGTGGCTCGGTCGTCGTCTCGGGCGCGAAGGCGTCACAGGTCGGTCGGCACCCACGCCGGGCGGCGGCGCTCGAAGAACGCGGCAATTCCTTCCTGTCCTTCGTCGGAAGCGCGGATGCGGGCGATGCGCGCGGCCGTGTCGTCGACGAGCGCATCGTCGATCGGGCGACCGGCGACGTCGCGGATCAGCTGCTTGGCCTCGCCGAGCGCCTTCGGGCCGCCGATCGCGAGCTGGCCGAGCACCACGTTGATCGTGCCGTCGAGCTCGGGCGTCTGCGCGATGTCGTGCACCAG
>CAZIDY010000064.1:0-12317 GCA_964538505.1 uncultured Limnobacter sp.
TGATCGGCGTCGGGGCCGCAGCCGCGGCCTTCCTTGATCTCCTGGTCCATCGAGCGCGAGACGAAGTCGCGCGGCGCCAGATCCTTCAGCGTCGGCGCGTAGCGCTCCATGAAGCGCTCGCCGTCCTTGTTCAGCAGGATGCCGCCCTCGCCGCGCACGCCTTCGGTGATCAGCACGCCCGCGCCGGCGACGCCGGTGGGATGGAACTGCCAGAACTCGAGATCCTCGAGCGGGATGCCGGCGCGTGCGGCCATGCCCAGGCCGTCGCCGGTGTTGATGAACGCGTTCGTCGACGCGTGCCAGATGCGGCCGGCGCCCCCGGTGGCGAATACGGTGACCTTCGCCTCGAGGATCATCACGTCGCCCGTTTCCATCTCGAGCGCGACGACGCCGACGCAGTCGCCGTCGGCATCGCGGATGATGTCGAGCGCCATCCATTCGACGAAGAACTGCGTACGCGCGCGTACGTTGCGCTGGTACAGCGTGTGCAGCATCGCATGGCCGGTGCGGTCGGCTGCCGCGCACGCGCGCTGGACCGGCTTCTCGCCGAAGTTCGCCGTGTGCCCGCCGAACGGGCGCTGGTAGATCGTGCCGTCGGGGTTGCGGTCGAAGGGCATGCCGAAGTGCTCGAGCTCGTAGACGACCTTCGGCGCCTCGCGGCACATGAACTCGATCGCGTCCTGGTCGCCGAGGTAATCGGAGCCCTTGACGGTGTCGAACATGTGCCAGTACCAGTTGTCCTCGCTCATGTTGCCGAGCGACGCGCCGATGCCGCCCTGCGCGGCGACCGTGTGCGAGCGCGTCGGGAACACCTTCGACAGCACGGCGACGTCGTAGCCGGCCTCGGCGAGTTGCACCGAGCAGCGCATGCCGGCCCCGCCGGCGCCGATGATCACCGCATCGAACCTGCGCCGGGGCAGGTTGTTCGACAGGTGGTTCAGGACGTCGGCCATCTCATACGCTCCACAGGGTAAGCAGCGCCCAGCCGGCATAACCGATCAGGACGACGATCGTCGCGAACTGCAGCGCCAGCCGCAGCGCCACCGGCTTGATGTAATCCATGAAGATGTCGCGTACGCCGACCCACGCATGCCAGATCAGCGCGAGCACGGCAACGAAGGTGAAGACCTTCATCCAGCCGGCGGCGAAGATGCCCGCCCAGGTGCCGTAGTTCAGTTCGGGCAGCGCGAACAGCCAGCCGAGCAGCACGACGGTATAGACGACGAGAATGACGGCGGTGAAGCGCTGCGCGAGCCAGTCGCGCAGCCCGTAATGGGCACCGACGACGATGCGGGAAGTGGTCATGAGGTTTCCGGAAGACTCGGGAGACGTGTGCCGGGATCAGAACAGTCCGAAGACTTTCGCGGCGAAGATCACGGTGAGCACGAGGCTGACGGCGAGCACGATCGCCGCCGACGTGCGCCCGGCCGCCTTCTCCACGCCGACGTCGAGATCCATCAGCAGGTGGCGTACACCGGCAAACAGGTGGTGCAGGTACGCCCAGATGATGCCGACCAGCACCAGCTTCGCGAAGGGGTTCGCGACGAATTCGCGGTAGCGTTCGAAGCTGAGCTCCGAGACCACGCTCTGCTGGAACAGGTACAGCACCAGCGGCAGGCCGATGAGGAACATCGCCGCGCCGCTGATCCGGTGCAGGATCGACACGAGACCGGCCAGCGGAAGTCGGTATCGGACGATCTGCGAGATGTGGATGTTGTGGAATTCCGGACGGGTTCCCGGATTGCCTGTTGTCTTGTCCACCGCGCTCGCCATGTCGCCCTCGTCGATCGCAAACCTTCGTATTCTGACCGATGTTGGCGCATTGCACCAAACGGGCGCGCCGCCGGCCGCTCGCGAAAGGCGGCGCGGCACGCCCTTTTCTCGGTCTTTCGCTCAGCTCAATCGGTTGTAGTAGTGATGATGCTCGGTGACGCAGTAGCCGCGCCGCAGCTCCACCGGTTGTTCGTCGTAAGTCCACGACACGCGCTCGACGAGCAGCAGTGGCGCGCTCTCGGCTACGTGCAGTGCGCGAGCGTGCGCGCGATCGGCGGCGACCGCCTTCAGCCGTTCGGCGGCGCCGATCATGCGAACGCCGAACTCGGTTTCGAACAGCGCATACAACGGACCATGCCAGGCGTCGAGCCGCTCGACGCTGAGCCCGCGAAAGCGCGCGCCCGGCAGCCAGATCTCGTCGAGCACCACCGGTTGCGTCTCGGTCTCGAGCAGGCGCCGGATCAGCACGACCGCTTCGCCGGCGCGCAGGCCGAGCGCACGCGCAACCTCACCCGGCGCGCGCAGCCGGCGGCATTCCAGCACCCGGCTCGTCATCACCAGGCCGGGCCCCGACTCGCCGCGTGCCTCGCCGCCCTCCTCCGGCGCCGCGGGCGCGTCGGAGGCGCCGAACGCCGCCTCGTCGGGGCGCAGGCGCAGGAATCGGAATTGCGTACGCACCTCGCGATGCGAGGCGACGAAGGTGCCGCGGCCCTGGCGGCGCACCAGCAGATGCTCGGCGGCGAGCTCGTCGATCGCCTTGCGCACCGTGCCCTGGCTCACGCGGTAGCGCGCAGCGAGCTCGGTCTCGCTCGGGATGGCCTCCCCCGGCTTCCATTCGCCCGACTGCAACCCGCGCAGCAGCAGCGCCCGGATCTGCCGGTACAGGGGCGCGAAGGTGGGGGTGTCGTCGACGCCCGCCTCGAGCGTGCCGGTGCCGCCGCGGAGACTCTCGTTCATCGCCGCATTGAAGCACGAAATGCGCACAACGTCTATTGTGTTATCTCTTATATAAGATAGCGAGCTGCTTGACATCTGCGGGGCCTCGGAATAGACTCGGCGCCGCTGTCGACCACCCCCTCGAGGCCCCTCCCCATGTCCAGACCCGCCAAGCGCGTCGCCGTCACCGGCGCCGCGGGCCAGATCGGCTACAGCCTGCTGTTTCGCATCGCCAACGGCGACCTGCTCGGCAAGGACCAGCCGGTCATCCTGCAGCTGCTCGACATCACCCCCGCGCTCGCAGCCGTGCGCGGCGTGGTCATGGAGCTCGAAGACTGCGCGTTTCCGCTGCTCGCCGGCGTCGTCGTCACCGACGATCCGAAAGTGGCCTTCCGCGATGCCGACTACGCGCTGCTGGTCGGTGCGCGGCCGCGCACGAAGGGCATGGAGCGCAAGGATCTGCTCGAGGCCAACGGCGCGATCTTCACCGGGCAGGGCCGCGCGCTCGACGAGGTTGCGAACCGCGACTGCCGGATTCTCGTCGTCGGCAACCCGGCCAACACGAACGCGTACATCGCGATGAAGTCGGCGCCGAACCTGCCGAAAAAGAACTTCAGCGCGATGCTGCGCCTCGATCACAACCGCGCGCTGTCGCAGTTGGCCGCCCGCCTCGGCAAGCCGGTAGACAGCATCGAGAAGCTCGTCGTCTGGGGCAACCACAGCCCGACGATGTACCCCGACTACCGCTTCGCCAGCGTCGGCGGTCAGCCGGTGCGCGATCTCGTCGGCGACGACAGCTGGAACCGCGACGTCTTCATTCCCACCGTCGGCAAGCGCGGCGCCGCGATCATCGAGGCGCGCGGCCTGTCGTCGGCGGCGTCGGCCGCCAACGCCGCGCTCGACCACATGCGCGACTGGGCGCTCGGCGCCGGCGATCGCTGGGTCACGATGGGCATTCCGTCGAGCGGCGACTACGACATCCCCGAGGACATCATCTACGGCTTCCCGGTGCTGTGCCGCGGCGGCGGCGAATACGAGATCGTGCGCGACCTGCCGATCGACGAGTTCAGCCGCGAGCGAATGGACCACACGCTGAAGGAACTGCTCGAAGAGCGCGACGGCATCGCGCACCTGCTCGGTTGAGCACCCTCAGGTGAGTAACCCCAGGTGAGCACCATGAAGAGCAGCGCCGGAAGACGCTTTCGCGACGCGCTGGCCGCCGAGCAGCCGCTGCAGGTGGTCGGCGCGATCAACGCAAACCACGCGCTGCTCGCGCAACACGCGGGCTTTCGTGCGATCTACGTCTCCGGCGGCGGCGTCGCCGCCGGCTCGCTCGGCGTGCCCGACCTCGGCATCAGCGGGCTGGAAGACGTGCTCATCGACGTGCGCCGCATCACCGACGTCTGCGAACTGCCGCTGCTCGTCGACGTCGACACCGGTTTCGGCGCGTCGGCCTTCAACGTCGCCCGCACCACGCGCGCGATGATCAAGGCGGGCGCGGCAGCGATGCACATCGAGGACCAGGTCGGCGCGAAACGCTGCGGCCACCGTCCGGGCAAGGAGATCGTCCCGCAGCAGGAGATGGTCGACCGGATCCGCGCCGCGGCCGACGCACGTACCGATCCCGACTTCCTGCTGATGGCGCGCACCGATGCGCTCGCCGTCGAAGGGCTCGACCGCGCGATCGAGCGTGCGGTCGCCTGCGTCGAGGCCGGCGCCGACGCGATCTTCCCCGAGGCGATGACCGAGCTGTCGATGTACCGGCGCTTCGCCGATGCGGTGAAGGTTCCGGTGCTGGCGAACATCACCGAGTTCGGGCACACGCCGCTGTTCACGGTGGACGAGCTGCGCGGCGTCGGCGTGTCGATGGTGCTGTACCCGCTGTCGGCCTTCCGCGCGATGAACAAGGCAGCAACGGAGGTCTACCAGGCGCTGCGCCGCGACGGCACGCAGAAGGCGGTGCTCGACCGCATGCAGACACGCCAGGAGCTGTACGACGCCATCGGCTACTGGGACTACGAACGCAAGCTCGACGAGCTCTTCACGCGCTCGAAATAGCGGGCGCCGCGCCACGAATCACACGAACGAACCACGGAACGCCGCGATGACCGACAACGCCGGGGCCACCGCCGGCCCCAAGCCGAAGAAATCCGTCGCCCTGTCGGGCGTCGTCGCCGGGAACACCGCGCTGTGCTCGGTGGGCCGCACCGGCAACGACCTGCACTACCGCGGCTACGACATCCTCGACATGGCCGACGCCGCCGAGTTCGAGGAGATCGCCTACCTGCTGGTGCATGGCCGGCTGCCCAGGCATGCCGAGCTGATCGCCTACAAGGCGAAGCTGCGCTCGTTGCGCGGCCTGCCGACAACGGTGCGCCGGACGCTCGAGGCGCTGCCCGCGTCCGCGCACCCGATGGACGTGCTGCGCACCGGCGTCTCGGCGCTGGGCTGCGCACTGCCGGAGAAGGACGATCACAACGTCGCCGGCGCACGCGACATCGCCGACCGGCTGCTCGCGTCGCTCGGCTCGATGCTGCTGTACTGGTACCACTACGCGACGAACGGCAGGCGCATCGACGTGAACACCGACGACGACTCGATCGGCGGGCACTTCCTGCACCTGCTGCACGGCCGCGAGCCGTCGGCCGCGTGGGTGCGCGCGATGCACACATCGCTGAACCTGTACGCCGAGCACGAGTTCAACGCGTCGACCTTCACCGCACGCGTCGTCGCCGGCACCGGCTCCGACCTCTACTCGTCGATCACCGCGGCGATCGGCGCACTGCGCGGACCGAAGCACGGCGGTGCCAACGAAGTCGCCTTCGAGATCCAGAGTCGCTACGCCGATCCCGACGAGGCCGAGACCGACATCCGCCAGCGTGTGGCGAACCGCGAGGTCGTCATCGGTTTCGGCCACCCGGTGTACACCGTCTCCGACCCGCGCAACAAGGTGATCAAGGAAGTCGCGCACACGCTGTCGAAGCAGGCCGGCGACACGAAGCTCTTCGACATCGCCGCGCGCCTCGAGTCGGTGATGTGGGACGTGAAGAAGATGTTCCCGAACCTCGACTGGTTTAGCGCCGTCAGCTACCACCTGATGGGCGTGCCGACGGCGATGTTCACGCCGCTGTTCGTCATTTCGCGCACCTCCGGTTGGGCCGCGCACGTGATCGAGCAGCGCCTCGACGGCAAGATCATCCGGCCGAGCGCGAACTACACGGGACCCGACGACCGGGAGTACGTACCGCTTGCGCAGCGCGGCTGAAACCCCTCTTCAAGGAAAGCAACCAAACATGAGTGGCCACATTTCCACGACCGGCCGGCCGGAGCCGGACAAGGTCCTCGTCGACATCGTCGACTACGTGCTGAACCACGAGATCGGCAGCCGCGAAGCGCTCGACACCGCCGCCGCCTGCCTGATCGACACGCTCGGCTGCGGCCTGGAGGCGCTCGAGTATCCGGCGTGCACGAAGCTGCTCGGTCCGGTCGTCCCCGGCACCGTCGTGCCCAACGGCGCGAAGGTGCCCGGCACGCAATTCCAGCTCGATCCGGTGCAGGCCGCGTTCAACATCGGCGCGATGATCCGCTGGCTCGACTTCAACGACACCTGGCTCGCCGCCGAATGGGGGCACCCGTCCGACAACCTCGGCGGCATCCTCGCCACCGCCGACTGGCTCAGCCGCACGGCGATCGCGCAGGGCAAGGTGCCGCTGACGATGCGCACCGTGCTCGAGGCGATGGTCAAGGCGCATGAGATCCAGGGCGTGATCGCGCTCGAGAACGCGTTCAACCGCGTCGGGCTCGATCACGTCGTGCTGGTGAAAGTCGCGTCCACGGCGGTCTGCGGCCAGCTGATGGGGCTGTCGCGCGACGAGCTGATCAACGCGGTCTCGCTCGCCTGGGTCGACGGCCAGTCGCTGCGCACGTACCGGCACGCACCGAACACCGGCTCGCGCAAGAGCTGGGCGGCGGGCGACGCGACCAGCCGCGCGGTACGCCTCGCGCTCATCGCACGCACCGGCGAGATGGGCTATCCGTCGGTGCTCAGCGCGAAGACCTGGGGCTTCTACGACGTGCTCTTCGGCGGCAACGAGTTCCGCTTCCAGCGGCCCTACGGCAGCTACGTGATGGAGAACGTGCTGTTCAAGATCTCGTTCCCGGCCGAGTTCCACGCGCAGACGGCCGTCGAGTGCGCGATGACGCTGCACAAGCAGCTGAAGGAAGCCGGACGCTCGGTCGACGACATCGCGAAGATCACGATCCGCACGCACGAATCGGCGATCCGCATCATCGACAAGAAGGGGCCGCTCGACAACCCGGCCGACCGCGACCACTGCATCCAGTACATGGTCGCGGTGCCGCTGATCTTCGGGCGGCTCACCGCTGCCGACTACGAGGACGCGATCGCCGCCGACCCGCGCATCGACGCGCTGCGCGCGAAGATGAGCTGCGTCGAGGACAAGGGGTTCAGCAAGGACTACCACGACCCCGACAAGCGTTCGATCGCCAACGGCATCACGATCGAGTTTGCCGACGGAGCGCGCCTGCCCGAGGTCGTCGTCGAATACCCGATCGGCCACCGGCGCCGCCGCAAGGAAGGCATTCCGCTGCTCGTCGAGAAATTCCGCACCAACCTCGCCCGCCGCTTCCCGGCGCGGCAGCAGCAACGCATCCTCGACGTCTCGCTCGAGCGCTCGAAGCTCGAGTCGATGTCGGTTCCCGACTACGTCGACCTCTACGTGATCTGATCGAAGGCCCTGACAAAATGCCCCACAACGCGTTCGATACGCTGAAGGAATTCCGGTCGAAGTCCGGCAAGGCTTCCCGGATGTACTCGCTGCCCGCGCTCGCGCGCAGCTTTCCGAATGTCTCGAAGCTGCCGGTGTCGCTGCGCATCGTGCTCGAGTCGGTGCTGCGCAACGTCGACGGGAAGAAGATCACCGAGGCGCACGTCGCGCAGCTCGCGAACTGGAAGCCGAACGACAAACGCGTCGACGAGATCCCCTTCGTCGTCTCGCGCGTCGTGCTGCAGGACTTCACCGGCGTGCCGCTGCTCGCCGACCTGGCCGCGATGCGCAACGTCGCCGCGCGCATGGACAAGGATCCGAAGCGCATCGAGCCGCTGGTGCCGGTCGACCTCGTCGTCGACCACTCGGTGATGATCGACCACTACCGGCGTCCCGACGCACTCGACCTGAACATGAAGATCGAGTTCGAGCGCAACGCCGAGCGCTACCAGTTCATGAAGTGGGGCATGCAGGCCTTCGACACCTTCAAGGTCGTCCCGCCCGGCATCGGCATCGTCCACCAGGTGAACCTCGAATACCTCGCGCGCGGCGTGCACCAGCGCGACGGCATCACCTACCCCGACACGCTGGTCGGCACCGACAGCCACACGACGATGATCAACGGCATCGGCGTCGTCGGCTGGGGTGTCGGCGGCATCGAGGCCGAGGCGGCGATGCTCGGCCAGCCGGTGTATTTCCTGACGCCCGACGTCGTCGGCGTGCACCTGAAGGGGCGGCTGCGCGAAGGCTGCACCGCCACCGACCTGGTGTTGACGATCACCGAGATGCTGCGCAAGGAGAAGGTGGTCGGCAAGTTCGTCGAGTTCTTCGGCGAAGGCACGCGCTCGCTCGCCGTGCCCGACCGCGCGACGATCGCCAACATGGCGCCCGAGTATGGTGCGACGATGGGCTTCTTCCCGGTCGACGAGAAGACGCTCGAGTACTTCGTCGGCACCGGCCGCACCGCCGAGGAGGTCGACGCGCTCGAGAGCTACTTTCGCGCGCAGGGCCTGTTCGGCGTCTCCGACCTGGGCGAGCTGCGCTATTCGAAGACCGTGCAGCTCGACCTCGACACCGTCGCGCCTTCGCTCGCCGGGCCGAAGCGCCCGCAGGACCGCATCGAGATCGGAAACGTCAAGAGCACCTTCGCCGACCTGTTCTCGAAGCCGGTCGCGCAGAACGGCTTCGCCAAGGACGCCGCCGAGCTCGATCGCAGCTATCGCGCCGCCGACGGCACCGAGCTGAAGAACGGCGACGTGCTGATCGCGGCGATCACCTCGTGCACGAACACGTCGAACCCGGGCGTGCTGCTCGCCGCCGGGCTGCTCGCGAAGAAGGCCGTCGCACGCGGGCTGAAGGTCGACCCGAAGGTGAAGACCTCGCTCGCCCCCGGTTCGCGCGTCGTCACCGATTATCTGCAGCGCGCCGGCCTGCTGGAGCCGCTCACCGAGCTCGGCTTCGCACTCGCCGCCTACGGCTGCACCACCTGCATCGGCAACGCCGGCGACCTGCCCGCGGGCTTCAACGAGGCGATCGTCGCCAACGATCTCGTCTGCGCAGCGGTGCTCTCGGGCAACCGGAACTTCGAGGCGCGCATCCATCCGAACCTGCGCGCGAACTTCCTCTCATCGCCCCCGCTCGTCGTCGCCTACGCGATCGCCGGCAACGTCAACGTCGACCTGATGACCGAGCCGCTCGGCCAGGACCGCGAGGGCCGTGACGTCTGGCTGGGCGACGTCTGGCCGAGCACCGAAGAGGTCGCCGCGCTGATGCAGTACGCGATGGACGCGAAGACCTTCCGGCGCCTCTACAGCGACCTTACGCGCGACCACGAGCTGTGGAACGCGGTGCCGGCAGCCACCGGGCAGGTCTACGACTGGCCGCGCTCGACGTACATCGCCGAGCCGCCCTTCTTCGAGGGCTTCACGATGGCGCCGGGCGCCGCCAGCGGCTCGATCCGCAACGCGCGCGCGCTGGGCCTCTTCGGCGACTCGATCACCACCGACCACATCTCGCCGGCCGGCTCGATCAAGGAGTCGTCGCCCGCGGGCCAATACCTGATCGACAACGGCGTCACCCGCGCCGACTTCAACTCCTACGGTTCGCGCCGCGGCAATCACGACGTGATGATGCGCGGCACCTTCGCCAACGTGCGGATCAAGAACCTGATGGTGCCGCCGCGCGCCGACGGAACGCGCGAGGAAGGCGGCGTCACGCTGCACCAGCCCTCCGGCGAGAAGATGCCGATCTACGACGCCGCGATGCGCTACGTCGAGGAAGGCACGCCCACCGTCGTCTTCGGCGGCGAGGAATACGGCACCGGCTCGTCGCGCGACTGGGCGGCCAAGGGTACGCAGCTGCTCGGCGTGAAGGCGGTCGTCGCACGCAGCTTCGAGCGCATCCACCGCTCGAACCTGGTCGGGATGGGCGTGCTGCCGCTGCAATTCCCCGCCGGCCAGAGCTGGGAGACGCTCGGGCTGAAAGGCGACGAACGCTTCGACATCGAAGTGCCGGCCACGCTCGAGCCGCAGCAGGAGATCACGATGACGATCCGTCGCAACGACGGCACCGAAGAAATCGTGCGCCTGCTCTCGCGCATCGACACGCCGATCGAGGTCGATTACTTCCGGCACGGCGGCATCCTGCCGTTTGTGTTGAGGGAGCTCTTGGCGGCCTGAGAGCGCTGGTTGGAAGGAGAAGGGAGAAGGGGGAAGGGAGAAGGGGAACAGCCCGCATGCCACGGGGCTCGCGCGCTGGTTTTCCCCTTCTCCCTTCTCCCTTCTCCCTTCTCTGCCCTCAGAGTGGCCGACGGTCGGACGCACGGCGCTCCGCACGGCTCAACTGGATTACACTTCGCCGTCCAGCGAAGCGCCGATCCAGTGCACTTGTCCGAATCGTCAGCACGCCCGCTGCCCGGGGAAGCCGGCCTCGCTACTTTCCCCCGCCTGCTTCTCGCCATCGGCATCGGGTTCCTTGCCTGCCTCGTCGCGCAACTCGTCTCGTTCCATACGATCGACCTGTTGCTCGTCTGGCCGGGCGCAGCGGTGGCCTTCGCGTTTGCGTGGCGCTACGGGCTCGTCTGGGCCGTTCCCGCTGCCGCCGGCGCGGCGCTGTGGGCCTGGATCGAGTTCGGCAATTCGGGCGTCACGCTGAGCGCCTTCGCGGCGAGCGCGATCGGTCCGTCGCTCGGCGCATATGTGCTGCGTCGCATCAACGAATGGAAGCCGCCGGAGTACCGGCTCGATATCGCCACCCGCTTCATCGCGATCGTCGTGCTGGTGGCAGCGCCGATCGACGCGATGTTCGCCAGCGGCGGTCTTCGCATCAACGCGCTCGTCGGCGACACGCACGCCGCGCACCGCTTCCTGGTCTGGTGGCTGGTCGATTCGCTCGGCCTGCTGCTGATCGCGCCCGCGCTGCTCGCCTGGTTCGGCCAGGGGCTCGCGGGAGTCGACCCCGAGAGCCAGCGTAACGAACCGCTGCTCGATGCGCCGGCCTTCTTCCTGACGATCGGCGTCGTCGGCGCGAGCCTGGGCGTATCGGTGCTCGGGCACGGCGTCTACGCATATGCGCTGCTGCTGCTGTACTTCCCGATCGTCGTCTGGATCGCGATCCGGATGAACGAACGCGCGACCGCATTGACGCTCGTCGTCACCACCATTCCGCTGCTCATCGTGCGCTCGCACCAGGTAGCGGTCGCCCAGGACTCCTTCGGGCGTGCGATCGAGGTGTCGATGCTCGCGTTCACCGCGATCGTCGTCGCGCTGATGCTGCAGGCGATCGCCAGCGACCGCCGCGTCGCGCTCGCGCGCGTCGGCGCGCAGGCGCGAGAAGACATGTCGACCGGACTGCTCAACGACCGCGGGCTCATTGCCGACGTCGGCGAACGACTGGCGATGCCGACCCGCCCCGACTACGGGCTGATCGGACTGCATCTGTCGAACTTCGACACGCTGAACGACCTGTGCGGAACCATCCCCGCACTGCAACTCGAGCAGACTGCCGCCTCGCTGCTGCTACGCCAGCCGGGTGCGCAGTCGGCTGCGCGGCTCTCGGGCGGACGCTTCGCGCTGTTGATCGAGGCCGACTCGGTGGCGCAGGTACGTGCGGTCGCCCGCGAGGTCTACTCGCAGCTCAACGGACAGCTCTTCAAGACCGAGAACGGCAGCGTGCGGCTGCAGACCTGCGTCGGCGGGCTGCTGGTCGACCGGCACGCGCTGATCAACAGCGAGGACTGCCTGATGTCGCTTTCGGACGCGATGGCGATCGCGGCGAGTGTGCGCGAGCCGCAACTGTTCGTCGAGCCGCTGTCGCAGACGATGATCGACGCGCGACGCGCACATCAGGGAAAGATCGAGCACATCCGCGAGGCCATCCGCGAGAAGCGCTTCGAGCTGCACGCGCAGCCGATCATCGACCCGGAAGCGCCGGCGGGCATGCGCTCGTACGAGGTGCTGATCCGGCTGCTCGACCGCGACGGCGGCCTCATTCGCCCGCCCGAGTTCCTGTCGCTCGCCGTGCAGGCGCAGATGACGCCGGCAATGGACCGCGGCGTCATCCGGCGCATCTTCTCGTGGCTCGCAACGACGCCCGACGCGCTTGCCCGCACCTGGAAATGCTCGATCAACCTGTCGGGTCTCACGATGAGCGACGGCACGATCGCGGGCTACATCCGCGAGCAGCGCGCCGAGTTCGGCATCCCGCCCGAGAAGATCGTGTTCGAGATCACCGAAAGCGAGGCGATCCGCAATCCGGCCGCCGCCTCACGGCTCGTCGACGACCTGAAGGCCGAAGGCTTCGGCATCGCGCTCGACGACTTCG
>CAZIDY010000065.1:0-11997 GCA_964538505.1 uncultured Limnobacter sp.
ATGGCCGAGTCGATGGGCATCGACACCGCCCGCTCGAAGATCGTCGCCTTCCTGATCGCCGCGCTGTTCGCCGCGCTGTCGGGCTGGATGTACGCGCACATGCAGCGTTTCGTGAACCCGACGCCCTTCGGGCTCGGCTTCGGGATCGAGTACCTGTTCATGGCGGTGATCGGCGGCGCGGCGCATGTCTGGGGCGCCGTCCTCGGCGCCGGCGTCGTGACGATCCTGAAGCAGTGGCTACAGGACATCCTTCCGGCGCTGCTCGGCCAGACCGGGAACTTCGAGGTGATCGTCTTCGGCGTGCTGATGGTGCTGGTGCTGCACCGCGCGCCCGATGGACTGTGGCCGATTCTCGCGCGCCGCTTCGCGTCGCACGAGCGCGCGGCGCCGCGCGAAGTGCCCAAGGCGCCACCACTGCCGCGCAGGACGCTGCCTGCGCACGGGACCACGCTGCTCGAGGTACGCGGCGTCACCAAGCGCTACGGCGGGCTGCTTGCGAACCACCGCATCGATCTCGAGGTGCACGCCGGCGAGGTGCTGGCGCTGATCGGGCCGAACGGCGCCGGCAAGTCGACGCTGTTCGACTGCGTATCCGGCGTCAACACGCCCACCGAAGGCGAGGTGCGGTTCCTGGGCGAGCGCATCGACTCGATGCGCTCGCGCCGCATCGCGCGCCTCGGCATGAGTCGCACCTTCCAGCACGTGCGACTGCTGCCGGCGATGAGCGTGCTCGAGAACGTCGCGATCGGTGCGCATCTGCGTGGCACGCGCGGTGTCGTCTCCGCTTCGCTGCACGCCGAGCGCGCCGAAGAGCGCCGGCTGCTCGCCGAAGCTGCACGACAGATCGAGCGCGTCGGCCTCGGCGACCGGATGTTCGAAGCGGCGGGCAGCCTCGCGCTCGGCCAGCAACGCGTCGTCGAGATCGCACGCGCGCTCGCCGCCGATCCGTGCCTGCTGCTGCTCGACGAGCCGGCGGCCGGATTGCGCTACCTGGAGAAGCAGGCGCTCGCCGAGCTGCTCGACCGGCTGCGCCGGGACGGCATGGGCGTGCTGCTCGTCGAGCACGACATGGAGTTCGTCATGGGCCTCGCCGATCGCCTCGTCGTGATGGAGTTCGGCGAGAAGATCGCCGAAGGCCTGCCCGAGGAAGTGCAGAGCAATCCGGCAGTGCTCGAGGCGTACCTGGGCGGAATCGATTAGCGTTGGTTGGGCTGGCCGGACGGCAAGGGGCCGGACGGTTTTCTTGGGTTGAAACTCGATCGAGGGAAGGAGGCAACATGAAAGGAAGCAGGCTGTGGTGTGCGCTGGCCGGCGCGGCGCTCGTCGCGTCGATGTCGGCGCAGGCGCAGGTGAAGATCGGCGTGATCACGTCGGCTACGGGTCCGACGGCGTTCGTCGGCATTCCGCAGAAGAACTCGGTGGCGCTGCTGCCGCAGAAGGTCGGCGACGTCAGCATCGAGTACGTGTCGTACGACGATGCGAGCGATTCGACGCAGAGCGTGCAGCTCACGAAGAAGCTGATCGGCGAGGACAAGGTCGACGCGATGATCGGGCCGTCGGGCTCGCCGAACGCGATGGCCGTGCTGCAGTTCGCCGCGGAAGCGGGCACGCCGATGCTCGCGCCGGTCGGCACGAGCGCCGTCGTGCTGCCGATGGACGACAACAAGCGCTGGGTCTACAAGACGCACCCGAACGACGACGTGATCGCCGACGGACTCGTCGAGGCAATGAAGGCGCGCGGCGTCAAGACGATCGGCTTCATCGGCTACAACGATCCGTACGGCGAGAACTGGTACAAGGTGTTCGCGCCGATGGCCGAGAAGGCCGGCATGAAGATCGTCGCGAGCGAGCGCTACTCGCGCCAGGACACCAGCGTCACCGGCCAGGTGCTCAAGCTGATCTCCGCGCAACCCGACGCGGTGATCGTCGCCGCAGTGGCGGCCGGCGCAGCGCTGCCGCACGTGCAGCTTGTCGACTCCGGCTACAAGGGCAAGATCTTCCACACGCACGGCTCGGCTTCCGGCGCCTTCATCCAGATCGGCGGCAAGAAGATCGAAGGTGCGCTGATCGTCGGTCCGATGCTGCTGGTGCTGCCCGAGATCGCCGACACGGTGCCAGCGAAGAAGGTCGCGCTCGAGTACGTCACCGCCTACGACAAGCAGTTCGGGCAGAAGCCGCCGATCTTCGGCGCCGGCGTCTACGATGCGGGGCTGCTGCTGCAGAACGCGATTCCCGAGGCAGTGAAAAAAGCGAAGCCGGGCACGCCCGAGTTCCGCGCAGCGCTGCGCGACGCGCTCGAGAACACCGACGAGCTCGTCACCTCGCAGGGCGTCGTGAACATGTCGGCACAGGACCACTCCGGTTACGACAAGCGCGGCCGCGTGCTGCTGACGGTCAAGGACGGCAAGTTCGCTCTCGTGGGTGAGTAAGTTCGTGCGCGCCCGGGCGCCGTGCGCGGCGCCCGGGCGGTTCTCGGCTCCTGCCCGCTCTTTTCCGGTGCGCTGATGCCTGCCATGGCGCCCCTCTGGGCGAGCGGTTTTCGTCCCTTCTTCCTGCTCGGCGTCGCCTACGGCGTCGTGCTGATGCTCGCGTGGGCGCTCGCACTCGTCGCGCCCGATGCCGGGCACTGGACGGGCTTCGTTGCACGCACCTGGCACGCGCGCGAGATGTTGTTCGGTTTCTCGCTCGCAATCGTCGCCGGCGTCATCCTCACCGCGCTGCCGAGCTGGGCGGGCAGCGACGAGGTGCACGGTCGGCCGCTCGTGCTGCTCACGATGCTCTGGCTGGCGGGTCGCATCGGCGTCTGGCTCTCGTTCGCATCGGGACTCGGCTGGATCGCCCTCGTCGACCTGCTCTTCGTTCCGGTGCTGTTCGCGAGCCTGATGCCGCAGCTGCTGCGTGTCGCCAACCGCCGCTACCTGCTGCTGCTGCCGGTGCTCGCGGCGCTGTATGCGGCACAGGTCGTCTCGCACCTCGTCGACGATCGCCTGGCCGCGGACACGCTGCACCTGGCGCTGCGCGGTACGGTCTACGCAATCGTCGTCCTCTACGTGCTCGTCGGCGGACTGCTCACACCGGTGTTCACCGGCAACGCATTGCGTGCGACGGGCCGTGGCAACCAGGCACCCTTCGTGCCGGCGCTCGAAGCGGCGGCCGTTGCGCTCGTGGTCGTGCTCGCCGCAGTCGACCTGGCAGACGCGCCATTGCAGTGGATCGGCCTCGCCGCCCTCGCCTGCACGCTCGTGCACGGCTGGCGCGTTGCGCGGTGGAAAGGCTGGCGCGCAGCCGACGATTCGATCGCGCTTGCGATGAATCTCGGCTTCGCGTGGCTCGTCACGGCCTTCGCGCTGCGCGCTGTTGCCGCGCTCACTGGTCTCGTTCCACCCAGTGCCTGGGTGCACGCCTTCACCGTCGGCAGCCTCGGGATGATGATGCTCGGGCTGATGACGCGCGTGGTGCTGAAGCACACCGGCCGATCGCTCGTCATACCGCGGTCGATTCTCGTCGCCGGTGCCGTGATGCTCGCCGCCGCGCTGCTGCGCCTGGCGGCCGGCGTCCACGCGCTGGGCAACGCGGCGGTCGCGCTCGCCGCGCTGCTGTGGGCGCTCGCCTTCGGAATCTGGTTCCTGCGCTTCGCGCCTACGTTGCTCGCGCCGAGCCTGCCTCGACGGCCGGCTCCGCCGCCGGCTTCGCGTAACGCGCGCGGATAAGCTGCGCGACGATCGCCACCGCGATCTCCACCGGCGCACGACCGCCGAGATCGAGCCCCACTGGTGCATGGATGCGACCGATCGAATCGCCGAGGCCTGCGTCGGTGAGCCGTGCGACGCGTTTCGCATGCGTGCGCGTGCTGCCGAGCGCGCCGATGTAGAAGGCGCGGCTGCGCAGCGCAGCGATCAGTGCCGGGTCGTCGAGCTTCGGGTCGTGCGACAGCGTAACCACCGCGGTGCGCGCATCGATGCCGATCCGCGCAATCGCCTGATCGGGCCATTCGGTGCTCACGCTGACGCCGGGCAGCCGCTCCGCGGTGGCGAACGCACGCCGCGGGTCGATCACGTGCACCTCGAAGCCGGCCATCGCCGCCATCGGCGCAAGCGCCTGCGTGATGTGCACGGCGCCGACGACGACGAGGCGCGGCGGGCGCGCGTGGCAACGCACGAAGAGCGGCTCGTCGGCGCTGTCGAGCGTTCCGCTGCGGTCGGCGAGCACGCGACGGCGCGTCTCGTCGACCTGCGCGTCGTCGAGGGAGAGGTCGCCGCGGACCGCGTCCTCGGCGACCAGTGCCTGTGCCCCGTCCTGCAGGCGCGTGACGATCGCGAACGAGCGGCGGGCGGCGCGTTCGGCGAGCATCGATTCGAAGAGCTCGGCGTTCATTTCATCGTTGGCTGGATCGGTACGAGTCCCGATGATTGCACGAACGCGCTGCCGCGGCGCGGGAACCGGCGCCGGGCGGTGTCGCGTCAGTCGCCGCTCTTCAATCCATGCAGCAGCAGGCTGTACAGCTCGCGGACCGCGTCACGATACGAAAGCCCCGAACTGACGAGAAAGCCCGGTTCGCAGATCCGGCGCAGCGACACCGCCATCACTTCGGCAACGAGATACGCGTCGACCCCGCGGAAGACGCCGGCCTGCACGCATCGCTCGATCAGCGCCTGCAGGCCCGACATGCGTTCGCGCGTGTGTCGCTCCCAGAGCGCCTGCGCCGGCGGATACGACTGCACGTCGCGCATCAGTGTCGTCGACAGCTTGCGCGCGGCGTCGATCGCGGGCGCCAGGTATGGCTCGATGGCGTCCTCGGCGGGAGCACCCTCAGCGGCAGCCCCCTCGGCACCGCGCCGCCCGGCCTCGCGCAGCCGACTCAGATAGCGATCGAAGACGCGCAGGAACAGCGCCTCCTTGCCCGGCGCCAGCTCGTAGAAGCTGCGGCGCGAGCAGCGCATCCGCTGCGCGAGCTCGGCAACCGTGATGGCGCTGAATCCCTCTTCGAGGAACAGGTCCTCGAGCGCGTCGAGCAGGCGCTCCTGGCGGGGCGTGGTCGGCGGGGATCGGCGTCGGGGCACGGCGCGCAGCATAGCGCTGCCAGAAGAAAGCGCTGGTACCAGTAGTACGGTTTCAGTACCATCCCTTCGCATGAACTACCGCATCGGAATCGATGTCGGCGGCACCTTCACCGACTATCTTCTGCTCGACGCGGACGGCGGCACGCGCGTGCACAAGGTGCTTTCGACCCCGGACGACCCGTCGCGTGCCGTGCTGCAGGGCCTGTCGGAACTCGCGCAGGCCAACGACACCTCACTCGAGACCTTCCTGCGTGAAGTAGCGCTGATCGTGCACGGCACCACGGTGACGACGAACGCGGTGCTCACCGGTCGGCACGCACGCACCGGGCTGCTCGCGACGCAGGGCTTTCGCGACGCGTTGCAGATGCGTCGCGGCGTGCGCGAGTCCTTCTACGACAACAAGTACACCGCACCCGAGCCGCTCGTTGCACGCCGACTGCGGCTGCCGGTGCGCGGACGCATCGATGTCGACGGCGCCGAGATCGAGCCGATCGCACTCGACGATGTCGATCGCGCGATCGACCGGTTCCTGGCAGACGGGATCGAAGCCGTCGCGATCTGCTTCCTGCACGCCTACGCGAATACGGCGCACGAGGAAGCCGCTGCGCGACGCGTCGCCGAGCGCATGCCGTCGGCGTACCTGTCGGTGTCGAGCCGCGTGCTGCCGCAACTGCGCTACTACGAACGCACGAGCACGACGGTGCTCAACGCCGCGATCGGGCCGATCCTGCGCGGCTACCTGCGCAACCTGCAGCGCCGGCTCGCCGACAGCGGCTTTGCCGGCGTGCTGCGCGTGATGCAGTCCAACGGCGGCGTCGCGTCGGCCGATGCAGTGGTCGAGCTTGCGGCTTCGACGCTGCTCTCCGGCCCTGCCGCCGCACCCACCGCGGGCCTGGCCGCGCTCGAGCCCTACGGGGGCGATCGTTTCATCACGGTCGACATGGGCGGCACCAGCTTCGACGCTGCGCTCGTCGTCGATGGCACGCCGTCGATCACGACGCACGCTTCGGTGAACCGCTTCGCGCTCGCGCTGCCGTCGATGGACATCGCGACGATCGGTGCCGGCGGCGGCTCGATCGGGTGGATCGATCACGGACTGCTGCGCATGGGTCCGGCCAGTGCCGGCGCCGACCCGGGTCCCGCCTGCTACGGGCGCGGCGGCGACGAAGCGACCTGCAGCGACGCGAACCTGCTGCTCGGCTATCTGTCGGCCGACTTCTTCGCCGGCGGCCGCCTGCGGCTCGATGTACACGCCGCGCGCGAGGCGATCGAGCGGCGCATTGCCGCGCCGCTGTCGATGAGCGCGGTGCGCGCGGCCTACGGGATGTACCGCGTGATGAACGTGAACATGGCGTCGGCAATCCGCGAGATCTCGGTGCAGAAGGGATGGGATCCGCGCGAGTTCCCGCTCGTCTGCGCCGGCGGCGCCGGCGCCATCCACGCGGCAATGATCGCGCGCGAGCTCGGCATCGCGCGCGTGATCGTTCCGCGCGAGGCGTCGATCTTCTGCGCATCGGGGATGCTGCGCACCGATCTCAGGCACGACTTCGTGCGCAGTCACGCGACGCTGCTCGCCGACGACACCGACGCCACGCCGCTCGGCGCACTGGTCGAGTCGATGCTCGACGAGGCCGCCGCTGCGCTGGCAACCGAAGGCATCGCGCCGTCCCGGCAGCGCTTCGTGCTGTCGCTCGACCTGCGCTATCTGGGGCAGTATCACGAAGTACCGGTCGAGGTGCCGCTCGCGATGCTGCGCGCAGCAGACTGGGCCGGAGTCCGCAACGCGTTTCACGATCATCACGACCGGCTGTACGGATACGCGCTGCGCGAGGAAGGAACGCCGGTGCAACTCGTGAGCCTTCGTCTCGCGGCAATCGGCGAGACCGACAAGCCGCCGCAGCGCCACGAAACGCGCGATGGCGTCGACGCGCAGCACGCGCTGAAGGGCCAGCGCGCCGTCTACCAGCCTGAGGACGCCGCCTTCGCCGATACGCCGGTGTACGACGGCGACCGGCTGCGGCACGGCAACCGGATCGACGGTCCGGCCATCGTCGAGAAGCGTACGACGACGGTCTTCGTGCCGTCGGGCTTCGGGCTCGAGGTCGATCCGCTCGGCGGCTTCCTGCTCGAGGACCGTTCCAGCGGAGCACGACGATGAATGCACAGGTCGACCCGATCCAGGCCTCGGTGCTGCACCGCCGGCTGAAGTCGATCACCGAAGAGATGGGACTGACGCTGCTGCGCACGACGCGCTCGCCGATCCTGAGCGAGGCACGCGATTTCGTCACCGGCCTGTACGACGCGCAGGGCCGCATGCTCGAGCAGACCGAGTACATCCCGGTGCTCGCCTTCGCCCTGCAGCCGGCCTGCGAGCACATCGTGCGCTTCTTCGGCGACGACATCCATGAAGGCGACGTCATCCTGCACAACGACGTCTTCTCGGGCGGCAACCAGAACAACGACGTCGCCGTCTTCCGCCCGATCTTCCGCGACGGCGAGCTCGTCGCGTGGGCCGCGGTGAAGGGGCACCAGGCCGACATCGGCGGCGCGCAGGCCGGCGGCTACAACCCGGAGGCGCGCGAGGTCTGGCAGGAGGCGCTGCGCATTCCGCCCGTGAAGGTGTACGAGCGCGGGCGGCTGCGCCGCGACGTCTGGCGAATGATCTTCGCGAACATCCGCTACCCGATCGTCGAGGAGGACATCAAGGCACAGATCGGCGCCACCCGCATCGGCGAGCGCGCGATGCACGAGCTCTGCGAGCGCTTCGATCGGCCGACCTTCGACGCCTGCATCGACTATCTGTTCGCCGCTGCCGAGCGCATGGTCCGCCGCGAGATCGCCGCGATTCCCGACGGCGTCTACCACGGCGAGAGCTGGGCCTTCTACGACGGCGTGCGCGACGGATCGAAGATGCGCATCGCACTCGCAGTGCACGTGCAGGGCGACGAGATCACCTTCGACTTCAGCGGCTCGTCGCCGCAGACGCCCGGCTTCGTCAATGCGCCGTATTCGGCAACGGCGTCGGCGCTGCTGCTGACCTTCCTGATGCTGATCGACCCGCAGGTGCCGCACAACGGCGGCATCCTGCGGCCGATCCGCATCGTGAATCCGGAAGGCTCGTTTCTGAACGCCGGCTTTCCGGCCGCGACCACTTTCGGCAACTCGCTCACCGGTCCGACCTCGGATGCGATCTTCCGCGCTTTCGCGCAGGCGCTGCCGAAGATGGTCACCGCCGGCTGGAACCGGATGATGGGCTTCACGATCACCGGACACGATCCGCGGCGCGAGCGGCCCTACGTCGACATCCTGTTCCTCGCGCTGAAGGGCGGCTCGGGCGCTACCTGGGGTGCCGACGGCTACGACCACATCGGGCTGATCAACTGCGCCGGCGGCATCCTCGCGCAGGATTACGAGATGTTCGAGGTGCACGACCCGCACCGGCTGCTGCGCCACGAATACGCGCCCGACTCGGCCGGAGCGGGGCGATGGCGCGGTGGGCTCGGCGTCGACACCGAGTTCGTCATCGACGGCGAAGACGTGACCGGCATCGCCTTCGGCGACGGCATCGAGGAGCGGGCGCGTGCCTTCGGGCTGTTCGGCGGGCGTGCGGGCAGCGTCAACCGGATGAAGATCGTGCAGCCCGACGGCACCGTACGCCGACCGAAAGCCAAGGAGATCGTGCGCGACATTCCGCGCGGATCGGTGTACCGGCAGCACGCCGGCGGCGGCGGCGGATACGGCGATCCGCGCGAGCGGCCGGTGCAGCAGGTGATCGACGACGTGCTCGACGGCCTGCTCAGCGTCGAGGCCGCCTACAGCGACTACGGCGTCGCCTTCGATCCGGCGACCGGATCCTTCGACGCGGCGGCTACCGCCGCGCTGCGCCGCGCGCAATGAAGCCGCCGCGCATCGACCACATCGGCATCGTCGTCGACGACCTCGATGCGTCGGTCGCGTCGATGACGCGCATGCTGCCGGGTGCGCCGGTCCGGCGGCGCTCGATTCCCGATGCCGGCCTCGAGGTCGCCGAGTTCGTCACCGAGAACATCGTCGTCGAGCTGCTGCAGTACACCGACGACGGCGACGGATTCGGACGCGCGGTGATGGGCTCGGCGTCGGGCGTGAATCACCTGTCGGTCGGTGTCGACGACCTCGACGGGGCGCTCGGTGCGTTGCGTGACGCGGGCATCGAGGCGTCGGCGGGCTTTCCGCGCCGCGGCGCGCACGGACGCATCGCGTTCCTGCCGCGCGACCCGGGCACGGGGCTGCTGTTCGAGCTGTGCCAGCCGGACGACGACGCAGAAACCGGGCGATGAGCGGCGAGCGGCTCCTGTGGAACGAAGCCGTCGAGGCGATGCCGCGCGACGCGCTGCGCGCGCTGCAGTGGAAGCGGCTGCAGCGACAGATGCGATACAACTTCGAGCGCTCGCCGTTCCTGCGTGCGAAGTTCGACGCAGCGGGTGCGGTCCCGGAAGACGTGCGCAGCTTCGCCGATTTCGCGCGCATCCCGGTCACGACCAAGGACGAGCATCGCCGCGCGCAGCAGGAATCGATCGAGCGTCACGGCGACCCCTTCGCTCTGCTCGCCTGCGCGCGTGCCGACGAGATCGTGCGCATCAACGCCACCTCGGGCACGACCGGCACGCCGACGCTGTACACGCTGACCGCGCACGACATCGCCGTCGTCAACGAGATGCACGCGCGCAAGTACTGGCGCGCCGGCATCCGTCCCGGCCACGTGATGCTGCAGGCGCTGTCGCTGAGCATGTTCACCGGTGGCCTGCCGCTGTCGCAGGGGATCATGCATCTGGGTGCCTGCGTGGTGCCGGTCGGCATCGAGGGCGGCACGCAGCGCGTCCTCGATATCGCACGCATCACGCGCCCACACGCGATCGTCGCGACGCCCTCCTTCGGTCGCTACCTGATCGAAGAGGCGCCGCGCCTCACCGGCCGGCCCGCACGCGACCTCGGCCTGCGCTGGTTCTTCTGCGCCGGCGAAGGCGGCGGCAGCGATCCCGCGATCCGCCGCGCGCTCGCCGACGGCTTCGGCGCGAAAGTGTTCGACCACACCGGCGGAGGTCACGCGTTCCACGGCATCTCATGCGAAGCGGTCGACGAAGGCTGCGAGGGCATGCACTTCGTCTCCGAGGACCACTGCCTGCTCGAGCTCGTCGACCCGGCGACGAAGGCACCGATCGAGCTCACGCACGGCGCGATCGGCGAGATGGTGTTCACTTTCCTCGACTGGTGCGGCGGGCCGTTCATGCGCTACGCGCTCGGCGACCTGCTGCAGGTCTACACCGAGCCGTGCCGCTGCGGACTGCCCGGGATCCGCTTCGCGATCATCGGCCGCACCGACGACATGCTCACCGTGAAGGGCGTAAACGTCTATCCGCAGGCGATCGCCAATGAGATCGCGCGCCTGCAGCCGCGCGTGACCGGCGCGTTTCGCATCGTCCTCGATGCGCCGGGGCCGCTCGTGGAGCCGCCGTTGCGCATCCGGATCGAGCATGCGGGGCTCGAGGGGAAGGCGCTCGCGTCGTTGGAGACGGAGTTGCTCGAGCAGTTCCGCGATCGACTGCGCATCCGCCCGGCCTTCGAATGGCTCGCGCCCGAGGCGCTGCCGCGCGAGGCGGGCAAGACGAGGTACATCGAGATCGAGCGGGGTCGAACTGCTCGATGAGGAGGAGACGACATGGACATGCGACTGCGCGGCCGTAGCGCGCTGATCACCGGAGGCTCGCAGGGAATCGGCTTCTGCATCGCGAGCATGCTCGCAGACGAAGGCTGCCACGTGCATCTCGTTGCACGCTCCGAGAAGGACCTGGAGGACGCACGCAGCCGGATCCGCGAGCGTGCCGACGTGCAGGTACAGCTGCACCCGCTCGACCTGTCGCAGCGCGGATGCGCCGCCGAGCTCGCGCGCCGCTGCGGCGATGTCGACATCCTCGTCAACAACGCCGGATCGACGCCGCGCGGCACGCTCGAGGAAGTCGACGACGAACGGATGCGTGCTGCCTTCGACCTGAAGGTGTTCGGCTACATCGACATGTGCCGCCACTTCTTTCCGCGGATGAAGGCGCGCGGCAGCGGCGTCATCATCAACATCCTCGGCAATGGCGGCGAGCGCGTCGACGTCGGCTACATCGCCGGCGCCGCATGCAACGCGTCGCTGATGGCGTTCACGCGCGCACTCGGCGGCACGAGCGGCGACTTCGGCGTGCGCGTCGTCGGGGTCAATCCGGGGCCGGTCGCGACCGAGCGCCTCGTCGGGTTGATGCGCAAAGAAGCCGGGACGCGGCTGGGCGATGCGGAGCGATGGAGCGAGCTGGGGAAGGGGTTTCCGTTCGGGCGTGCGGCCACCGTCGAGGAGAATGCTGCGACGGTCGTGCTGCTTGCGTCGGATCATTCGTCGTACACGACGGGGACGATCGTGACGATCGACGGGGGGATGGCGAACCGGGGGTCGTTGATCTGAGCGGGGGGCTGGGCGGCCTGGCGCGCGCATCGCAGCGCAGTGCGGCACACGGTACACGCCGCGGCGCACTCGCCGTACTGGACGCACCACCTCGCCCGGCGCCCGCAGCGCACTTGCCGCACTTGCCGCACTTGCCGCACTCGCCGCGCTCGCCGCGCTCGCCGCGCTCGCCCGCATCCACCGCACCGTACACCGCCACACGCATGCGCCGCGAAATGCAATAGAACACAGCATTTTCAGCTGTGCGGACCGCCGTCCCGCTCAGAATGCAGCGTTTCGTTGCGATTTGCCTGCCAGAGCTCTGCCGACAGGCGCTATCCAGGCAGGGGGCTGGCTGGCATCGGGGCACGATACGCGCCGCCGCGCCGCGTCGCGCGCCCAGATGCAGCAGAACACAGCATTTTTGTCAACGCCGGCCGAAAATTGCACATTTCTGGCGGACGAAAATTGCACAGTTCG
>CAZIDY010000066.1:0-11215 GCA_964538505.1 uncultured Limnobacter sp.
GCAGGAACTCGATGACGGCATCGAGCATGCGCTGCACGCCCTTGTTCTTGAACGCGCTGCCGCACATCATCGGCTGGATCTCGTTGGCGACCGTGCGCTTGCGCAGACCCTTCATGACGTCCTGCTCGGACAGATCGCCTTCCTCGAGGTAGCGGTTCATCAGCTCCTCGTCGGCTTCGGCGGCGGCCTCGACCATGTTCTCGCGCCACTTCGCGCACAGGTCGGCCATCTCGGCAGGAATCTCGCCGTAGTCGAAGCGCATCCCCTGGGAGCCCTCATCCCAGAGGATCGCCTTCATCTTGATCAGGTCGACCACGCCGCGGAAGCCCTCCTCGGCGCCGATCGGAACGACGATCGGAACCGGATTGGCCTTCAGGCGCAGCTTCATCTGGTCGTAGACCTTGAAGAAGTTCGCGCCCATGCGGTCCATCTTGTTGACGAACGCGAGCCGCGGCACGCGGTACTTGTTCGCCTGGCGCCAGACGGTTTCCGACTGCGGCTGCACGCCGCCCACGGCGCAATACACCATGCACGCGCCGTCGAGCACGCGCATCGAGCGCTCGACCTCGATCGTGAAGTCGACGTGCCCGGGGGTGTCGATGATGTTGATCCGGTGCTCGGGCATGGACAGGTCCATGCCCTTCCAGAAGCAGGTGACCGCCGAAGAGGTGATCGTGATGCCACGCTCCTGCTCCTGCTCCATCCAGTCGGTGGTCGCGGCGCCGTCGTGCACCTCGCCCAGCTTGTGGTTGACGCCGGTGTAGAACAGGATGCGTTCGGTGGTTGTCGTCTTGCCGGCGTCGATGTGCGCCGAAATGCCGATGTTCCGATAGCGCTCGATGGGAGTCTTGCGAGCCATGATTCGAACTCTCTACAGTTTGCGCGGCGTCTCGTGAACACCGCACCGGACCGGCTTACCTGCGCCGGGCCTTGGACCGACGCCCTGGAGGCCGGGCCTCAGAACCGGAAGTGCGCGAAGGCCTTGTTCGCCTCCGCCATCCGGTGCACTTCGTCGCGCTTGCGAACCGCACCGCCGCGGTTCTCGGCGGCTTCCATCAACTCGTTCGCCAGGCGCTGACCCATGGATTTCTCGCCGCGCTTCTTCGCGGCTTCGCGCAGCCAGCGCATCGCCAGCGCCAGCCGGCGAACCGGGCGCACCTCGACCGGCACCTGGTAGTTCGCGCCGCCGACGCGACGGCTCTTCACCTCGACCATCGGCCGGGCATTCTGCAGCGCGGTCAGGAAAACCTCGAGCGGATCCTTGCCCGAGCGGGTGCGGATCTGGTCGAACGCGCCGTACAGCATGCGCTCGGCAACGGCCTTCTTGCCGTCGAGCATCATGACGTTGACGAACTTCGACACCTCGACACTGCCGTACAGCGGGTCGGGGAGGATCTCGCGCTTCGGAACTTCGCGACGACGGGGCATGCTCTCACCTCACTTCGTTCAGCTCGCGCACCCCCACCATGGAGGTGCTGCGTGGCGATCCGACTCGTCGCACCCGTTCGGGCCGACGGGGATCGCCGCTTACTCGACGCGGCATCGGGATGCCGCACCGTGGAACCTGGAAACGAAAAACGCGAGCCATTCCGCCTCGGCTCGCGCACCTGACCACCTCCGGGATCCCGGGGTCCGGGACCCCCCGCACGCGATCCAGCGCGCGGGCTTCCGGCGATCAGGCTTTCTTCGGACGCTTTGCGCCGTACTTCGAACGCGACTGCTTGCGATCCTTCACGCCCTGCAGGTCGAGCGACCCGCGGACGATGTGATAGCGCACGCCGGGGAGATCCTTCACGCGGCCGCCGCGGATCAGCACGACCGAGTGCTCCTGCAGGTTGTGCCCTTCGCCGCCGATGTACGAGATCACCTCGAAGCCGTTGGTGAGGCGCACTTTCGCAACCTTGCGCAGCGCCGAGTTCGGCTTCTTCGGCGTCGTTGTATAGACGCGCGTGCAGACGCCGCGCCGTTGCGGGCAGTCTTCAAGCGCCGGGCTCTTGCTGTTCACCGTAGCCGTCTCGCGACCCTGGCGGACGAGCTGGTTGATCGTGGGCATCTGAGATCCTCTGGTTCCTGCCGGGCCCGGCCTGGCGCCCTCGCCGGCAGGCTCACTCGCGGACTATGCGGCTGCGACGACCACCGCCGCATGTGCGATGACGAGACGTCCGCTGCCGTTTTCCGGAAAGCCCGCCAGTATAAATTGACGGGCGATTGTAGGCAAGTCGCTGCCCTCGCCCGCTACCCCGCAAGGGTATTGGCAAGCGAGCGAGCCGGGCAAAGAATCGGCGGATCGCCTGGGAGACCGCCGATGAAAACGCGCATGAAGCTGGCCGTCGCCTGCTACGCAGCTACCGGCATCGTCGGCCTGGTGATGGCCGCTCGCTACTGGATGGCCGACAGCTTCATGCCCTACCACGCCCTTGCATCGGGTACGCGTGCAGGGCGGTGACGCCCTGCGTCCCGCGCGACCCCTGCCCTGACTGCGATTCACGGCGGAATTCGTGGCCTGACCCCGATTTATCCGATTTACTGCCCGTGGTCGTACTCGACGAGCTCCTGGACGAGCCCGAGGTCGCGCGAGCCGTCGGGCTGGCGCAGGTCGATCTCGAGCCGCACCCAGGTGCCGACTGCGGGCGCGTACCAGTAGGTCGTGCGCACGTCGCCGGCACGCTCCACGGCCCGCCCCTGCTCCATCACCGGGCGGCTCCAGCGGCCCTCGTGCGTGACGCGCAGCGTCTGGAAGCGTCCAGCCGGCGTGCGAACGGTCTCGATGCCATCGACGCGGGCCTGATAGCGGTAGGTCGTGACGATGTCGCGCTCGCGCCCGCCGAGCCAGTATTCGTACTCCCAGGTCTTTCCCACGGTAAGCGGAAAGACGAGCGCCTCGATGTCTCCCCTCGAGCGCGTACCCGGCTCGAGATGCCAGACCGAGCGCTTGACGGTCCGCGTCTGCGGCGTGCCGGTCGGACGGCGCGTGACCGGATGCAGCGCCACCTGACGCAGCTCGGCGTGATTGCCGCTGACGCTCGTGACGACGCGCTCGATCACCGTCGTGTCGTCGGAGGCGTTGCGGCCGACCTCGTGCGCCGACCATACCCAGCGATCGCCGACCTTGAGATCGGGGCGGACCACCGGCAACGAGAAGCCGTCGGCGCGCTCCACCACGGGGCCACGCGTGCCGACGGTGGGCGAGCCCATCGGAAACTGCGCGCACGCCGAAACGACGAGCGCACAGCCGAGCACCGCGGCGAGGCGAAACCGCGTCGCGGCCGCGCGTGCGATGCACGCGCGGCCAGCGACCCGACGCTCACTCCTGAGCTTCGCCATCCGGATGCGCTTCGACCGTCTCTTCGGACTCCTCGCCCGGCATCGGCTCGAACAGCGCCTCGGCAGCGGCCAGCGCGGCCTGCTCCTGCGCCTCGCTCTGCTCCTTCGCGCGGCGCGCGCGATGGAACGCGAGACCCGTGCCCGCCGGGATCAGGCGTCCGACGATGACGTTCTCTTTCAGCCCTCGCAGCTCGTCGCGCTTGCCCATGATCGCCGCCTCGGTGAGGACGCGGGTCGTCTCCTGGAACGAAGCGGCCGAGATGAACGAGTCGGTCGACAGCGAAGCCTTCGTGATGCCGAGCAGCAGGTTCGCGTGCGACGCCGGGAGCTTGCCGGCGTCGGTCGCCTTGTCGTTCTCGTCGTACAGCTCCGAGCGCTCGACCTGCTCGCCGGTGATGAACGGCGTGTCGCCCGGCTCGGTGATCTGCACGCGTCGCAGCATCTGGCGGACGATCACCTCGATGTGCTTGTCGTTGATCTTCACGCCCTGCAGCCGGTAGACGTCCTGCACCTCGTCGACGATGTAGCGCGCGAGCGCCTCGATGCCGAGCAGGCGCAGGATGTCGTGCGGATCGGCGGCGCCGTCGACGATCATCTCGCCCTTGTTCACCACCTGGCCGTCGTGCACGAGCACGTTCTTGTCCTTCGGGATCAGGAACTCGTGCGCATTGCCGTCGAGGTCGGTGATGACCAGGCGCTGCTTGCCCTTCGTGTCCTTGCCGAACGAGACCGTACCGGTGACCTCGGCGAGCATGCCGGCGTCCTTCGGCGAGCGAGCCTCGAAGAGCTCGGCCACGCGCGGCAGGCCGCCGGTGATGTCGCGCGTCTTCTGCGACTCGAGCGGAATGCGCGCAAGGATCTCGCCGACGCCGACCAACTGGCCGTCGCGCACGGTGATCAGCGCCCCTACCGGGAAGCTGATCGTCACCGCGTGATCGGTGTTGGCGATCTTCACCTCCTCGCCGGCATCGTTGATCAGCTTGACCTGCGGGCGAACGCTCTTCGCCGTCGGACCGCGACGCTTGGCGTCGATGACGACGAGCGTCGACAGACCGGTGACCTCGTCGATCTGCCGGGCCACCGTCGCGCCCTCCTCGATGTTCTCGAAGCGGATCGTGCCCGGGTACTCGGTGATGATCGGACGCGTGAGCGGATCCCACGAAGCGATCTGCGTGCCGGCCTTGACGGTCTTGCCGTCGCCGACCATCAGCAGCGCACCGTACGGCACCTTGTGGCGCTCGCGCTCGCGGCCGTTGTCGTCGGTGATCGTGATCTCGCCCGATCGCGAGATGACGACCTGGTCGCCCTTGCCGTTCGTGACGTAGCGCATCTGGCGCGTAAAGCGCACGACGCCGTTGGACTTCGCCTCGACCGAACTCGACACCGCAGCGCGCGAAGCCGCGCCGCCGATGTGGAAGGTACGCATCGTCAGCTGCGTGCCGGGCTCGCCGATCGACTGCGCGGCGATCACGCCGACCGCCTCGCCACTGTTGACCAGCACGCCGCGGCCGAGATCGCGTCCGTAGCACTTCGCGCACAGGCCGTAGCGCGTCTCGCAGGTGAGCGGAGTGCGCACGCGCACTTCGTCGACCCCGATGCGCTCGATCTCCTCGACCGCATCCTCATCGAGCAGCGTGCCCGATTCGAAGGCCGTTTCCTGCGTCTCGGGATGCACGACGTCGGAAGCGGCAACGCGGCCGAGGATCCGGTCGCGCAGCGCCTCGACGACCTCGCCGCCCTCGATCAGCGCCTTCATCGACACGCCCTGCGACGTGCCGCAGTCGTCCTCGGTGACGACGAGGTCCTGCGTGACGTCGACGAGGCGGCGCGTGAGGTAGCCCGAGTTCGCCGTCTTCAGCGCGGTGTCGGCCAGGCCCTTGCGCGCCCCGTGCGTCGAGATGAAGTACTGCAGTACGTTCAGGCCCTCGCGGAAGTTCGCCGTGATCGGCGTCTCGATGATCGAGCCGTCGGGCTTGGCCATCAGCCCGCGCATTCCGGCGAGCTGGCGGATCTGCGCGGCCGAACCGCGCGCGCCCGAGTCGGCCATCATGTAGATCGAGTTGAACGACTCCTGGCGCACCGGCTGGCCGGCGCGGTCGATCGCTTCCTGCGTCTCGAGCTGGCGCATCATCGCCTTGCCGACGTCGTCGCTCGCGCGACCCCAGATGTCGACGACCTTGTTGTAGCGCTCGCCCTGCGTGACGAGGCCCGAGGTGTACTGCTGCTCGATCTCCTTCACCTCGCGTTCGGCCTGCGACAGGATCTCGGCCTTCTGCGTCGGCACCAGCATGTCGTCGATCGCGATCGAGATGCCTGCACGCGTCGCCAGCCCGAAGCCCGACTGCATCAGCTTGTCGGCGAAGATCACCGTGTCGCGCAGCCCGCAGCGGCGGAACGACGCGTTGATCAGCCGGCTGATCTCCTTCTTCTTCAGCGCCTTGTTCATCAGCGCGAAGGGAAGACCGCGCGGCAGGATCTCCGAGAGCAGCGCACGGCCGACGGTGGTCTCTACGCGGATCGGGTTCGGCGTGAGCTCGCCCGACTCGGCGTCCTTCGCATACTCGACGAGTCGAACGGTGATCTTCGCGCCCAGCTCGACCTGCCTGTTGTCATAGGCGCGCTGCACCTCGCCGACGTCGGCGAAGAACATGCCTTCGCCTTTCGCGGCGATCCTGTCGCGCGTCGTGTAGTACAGGCCGAGCACGATGTCCTGCGACGGGACGATCGACGGCTCGCCGTTCGACGGGAACAGCACGTTGTTCGACGCGAGCATCAGCGCGCGCGCCTCGAGCTGCGCCTCGAGCGACAGCGGCACGTGCACGGCCATCTGGTCGCCGTCGAAGTCGGCGTTGAAGGCCGCGCAGACGAGCGGATGCAGCTGGATCGCCTTGCCCTCGATCAGCACCGGCTCGAAGGCCTGGATGCCGAGGCGGTGCAGCGTCGGCGCCCGGTTCAGCAGCACCGGATGCTGGCGGATGACCTCCTCGAGGATGTCCCAGACGATCGGCTCCTGGCTCTCGACGTATTTCTTCGCCTGCTTGATCGTCGTGGCGACGCCCATCGTCTCCAGCTTGTTGAAGATGAAGGGCTTGAAGAGCTCGAGCGCCATCAGCTTGGGCAGCCCGCACTGGTGGAGCTTGAGCTGCGGGCCGACGACGATGACCGAGCGGCCCGAGTAGTCGACGCGCTTGCCGAGCAGGTTCTGGCGGAAGCGCCCGCCCTTGCCCTTGATCATGTCGGCCAGCGACTTCAGCGCGCGCTTGTTCGCGCCGGTCATCGCCTTGCCGCGACGGCCGTTGTCGAGCAGCGAGTCGACCGACTCCTGCAGCATGCGCTTCTCGTTGCGCACGATGATCTCGGGCGCCTTCAGTTCCAGCAGGCGTTTGAGCCGGTTGTTGCGGTTGATGACGCGCCGGTACAGGTCGTTCAGGTCGGAGGTCGCGAAGCGACCGCCGTCGAGCGGCACCAGCGGGCGCAGCTCGGGCGGCAGCACCGGCAGCACTTCCATCACCATCCAGTCGGGCTTGATGCCCGAGCGCTGGAAGCCCTCGAGCACCTTCAGCCGCTTGGCGATCTTCTTGATCTTCGCCTCGGAGCCGGTGGCCTCGAGCTCGCGACGCAGGTTCTCGATGTCGCGGTCGATGTCGATCGTGCGCAGCAGCTCGCGCACTCCTTCCGCGCCCATCATCGCGCTGAACTCGTCACCGTATTCCTCGGACTTCGCGAGGAAGTCGTCCTCGGTCATGATCTGCGCGCGCTTGAGCGGCGTCATGCCGGGCTCGATGACGACGAAGGCCTCGAAATAGAGCACGCGTTCGATGTCGCGCAGCGTCATGTCGAGCACCATGCCCAGGCGGCTCGGCAGGCTCTTCAGGAACCAGATGTGCGCAACCGGGCTCGCCAGCTCGATGTGGCCCATGCGCTCGCGGCGCACCTTGGCGAGCGTGACTTCGACGCCGCACTTCTCGCAGATGACGCCGCGGTGCTTCAGGCGCTTGTACTTGCCGCACAGGCACTCGTAGTCCTTGATCGGCCCGAAGATCTTCGCGCAGAACAGGCCGTCGCGCTCGGGCTTGAAGGTGCGGTAGTTGATCGTCTCGGGCTTCTTGACCTCGCCGAACGACCACGAGCGGATCTTCTCGGGCGATGCGAGCCCGATCTTGATCGCGTCGAAGTGCTCTTCTTCCTGGACCTGCTTGAACAGATCGAGCAATGCTTTCATGAAAAACTCCTGAATCCTTCGCTCAGTTTCGTGAGGCTCGGTTTCGTGAGACTCAATTACGCTCGAGGTCGATGTCGATGCCGAGCGAGCGGATTTCCTTGACCAGCACGTTGAACGACTCGGGCATGCCGGCGTCGATCGTGTGCTCGCCCTTGACGAGGTTCTCGTAGACCTTGGTGCGGCCGGTGACGTCGTCGGACTTCACGGTGAGCATCTCCTGCAGCATGTACGACGCGCCGTAGGCCTCGAGCGCCCACACCTCCATCTCGCCGAAACGCTGCCCGCCGAACTGCGCCTTGCCGCCCAGCGGCTGCTGCGTGACGAGCGAGTACGGACCGGTGGAGCGCGCATGCATCTTGTCATCGACCAGGTGGTGCAGCTTCAGCATGTGCATGAAGCCGACGGTGACCGGCCGGTCGAACGCGTCGCCGGTGCGACCGTCGTGCAGCGTGACCTGCGTCTTCGTCGGCGTGAAGCCGATCAGCTTCGTGCGCTTCTCGTTGTCCGGATACGCGAGATCGAGCATCCGGTGGATCTCCGGCTCGGAAGCGCCGTCGAACACCGGCGTCGCGAAGGGCACGCCTTCGGACAGGTTCGACGCGAGCTCGACCACTGCACCCTCGTCGAGCTGCGAGAGGTCGGCGTTCTGGCCACCTCCGTTGTAGACCTGCTCGAGCAGCCCGCGCACCTCTTCCGCACGCGCCTTCTGCGCGAGCAGGTCGCCGATGCGCCGGCCGATGCCCTTCGCCGCCCAGCCGAGGTGCGTCTCGAGAATCTGCCCGACGTTCATCCGCGACGGCACGCCGAGCGGATTGAGCACGATGTCGACCGGCGTACCGTCGGCCATGTACGGCATGTCCTCGACCGGGACGATGCGCGAGACGACGCCCTTGTTCCCGTGACGACCCGCCATCTTGTCGCCCGGCTGCAGGCGGCGCTTCACGGCCAGGTAGACCTTGACCATCTTCAGCACGCCCGGGGGCAGCTCGTCGCCCTGCGTGAGCTTCTTGCGCTTCTCCTCGAAGGCGAGATCGAAGGAGTGGCGCTTCTGCTCGATCGATTCCTTCAGCGCTTCGAGTTGTCCGGCGGCGGTTTCATCGGCCAGCCGGACCTCGAACCAGTGATAGCGATCGAGGTCGGCCAGGTATTCGGCGGTGACGGTCTCGCCCTTTGCAAGACGCTTCGGCCCGCCATTGACCGTCTTGCCGACGAGCAGCCGCTCGATCCGCGAGAACGCGTCGTTCTCGACGATGCGCAGCTGGTCGTTGAGGTCCTGGCGATAGCGCTTGAGCTCGTCGTCGATGATCGACTGCGCGCGCTTGTCGCGCACGATCCCCTCGCGCGTGAACACCTGCACGTCGATGACGGTGCCGTTCATGCCCGACGGCACACGCAGCGACGTGTCCTTCACGTCGGAGGCCTTCTCGCCGAAGATCGCGCGCAGCAGCTTCTCCTCGGGGGTGAGCTGCGTCTCGCCTTTCGGCGTGACCTTGCCGACCAGCGTATCGCCGGCCTCGACCTCGGCGCCGATGTAGACGATGCCCGAGTCGTCGAGGCGCCCGAGCTGCGACTCCGACAGGTTCGAGATGTCGCGCGTGATGTCCTCGGGGCCGAGCTTGGTGTCGCGCGCGAGCACCGACAGCTCCTCGATGTGGATCGACGTGTAGCGATCCTCGGAGACGACCTTCTCCGAGATCAGGATCGAGTCCTCGAAGTTGTAGCCGTTCCACGGCATGAACGCGACGAGCATGTTCTGCCCGAGCGCGAGCTCGCCGAGGTCGGTGGACGCGCCGTCGGCGATCACGTCGCCCCTGGCGATCGTGTCGCCCTTGCGCACGATCGGACGCTGGTTGATGTTCGTGTTCTGGTTGCTGCGCGTGTACTTGATGAGGTTGTAGATGTCGACGCCGACTTCGCCGGCGGCAGCCTCGTCATCGTGCACGCGCACGACGATGCGGTCGGCGTCGACGAAGTCGACGACGCCGCCGCGCAGCGCGGTGACGACCGTGCCCGAGTCGACCGCGCAGGTGCGCTCGATGCCGGTGCCGACCAGCGGCTTCTCGGGTCGCAGACAGGGCACCGCCTGGCGCTGCATGTTCGAGCCCATCAGCGCGCGGTTTGCGTCGTCGTGCTCGAGGAACGGAATGAGCGACGCGGCCACCGAGACGATCTGCGACGGCGCGACGTCCATGTACTCGACGTGCTCGGGCGACGTGAGCTCCGACTCACCGGCCTTGCGCACCGAGACGAGGTCTCCGGTGAGCCGGCCGTTGTCGTCGATCGCGGCGTTGGCCTGCGCGATCACGTAGCGGCCTTCCTCGATCGCCGACAGATAATGGATCTCGTCGGTGACGCGGCTGTCGACGACCTTGCGGTACGGCGTCTCGAGGAAGCCGTACTCGTTCAGCTGCGCGTACAGCGCGAGCGAGTTGATCAGGCCGATGTTCGGGCCTTCCGGCGTCTCGATCGGGCACACGCGCCCGTAGTGCGTCGGGTGCACGTCGCGCACCTCGAAGCCGGCGCGCTCGCGCGTCAGGCCGCCCGGGCCGAGCGCCGAGACGCGCCGCTTGTGCGTGATCTCGGACAGCGGGTTGGTCTGGTCCATGAACTGCGACAGCTGCGACGAGCCGAAGAACTCGCGGATCGCGGCGCTGATCGGCTTGCTGTTGATCAGGTCGTGCGGCATCAGGTTCTCGGTCTCGGCCTGGCCGAGCCGCTCCTTCACCGCGCGCTCGACGCGCACCAGCCCCGCACGGAACTGGTTCTCGGCCAGCTCGCCGACGCAGCGCACGCGCCGGTTGCCGAGGTGGTCGATGTCGTCGATCTCGCCGCGGCCGTTCCTCAGCTCGACGAGGATCTTGATCACCGCGAGGATGTCCTCGTTGGTCAGCGTCATCGGCCCGGTGAGCTCCTCGCGGCCGACGCGGCGGTTGAACTTCATCCGGCCGACCTTCGACAGGTCGTAGGCGTCCTCGCTGTAGAAGAGCCGGTTGAACAGCGCCTCGACCGCGTCCTCGGTGGGCGGCTCGCCCGGACGCATCATCCGGTAGATCGCGATGCGCGCCGCGGTCTGATCAGCCGTCTCGTCCATGCGCAGCGTCTGCGAGATGTACGGACCCTGGTCGAGGTCGTTCGTGTAGAGCGCACGGATCTCGCGCACGTTCGCCGCGCGCAGCTTCTTCAGCAGCTCCTCGGTGAGCTCGTCGTTGGCCTTGGCAAGGATCTCGCCGGTCTCGGGATCGACGACGTTGTGCGCGAGCGCACGCCCGAGCAGGTAGTCCTCCGGCACCGACACGTGCTTCATGCCCGCCGCATCCATGTCGCGGATGTGCTTGGCGTTGATGCGCTTGTCCTTCCCTACGATCAGCTTGCCGTCGCGGTCGACGATGTCGAAGCGCGCCATCTCGCCGCGCAGCCGCTCGGGGACGAGCTCGAGCTGCGCGCCCTCGTTCATCAGCCGGAAGCTGTCGAAGGCGAAGAAGTGCGCAAGGATCTGCTCGGGCGTGAGGCCGATCGACTTCAGCAGGATCGTCACCGGCATCTTGCGGCGGCGGTCGACGCGGAAGTACAGGATGTCCTTCGGGTCGAACTCGAAGTCGAGCCACGAACCGCGATACGGAATGATGCGCGCCGAGAACAGCAGCTTGCCCGAGCTGTGCGTCTTGCCGC
>CAZIDY010000067.1:0-10075 GCA_964538505.1 uncultured Limnobacter sp.
CCCCGGTTTCCGCATGGCCGCGCGCGCGACGTCGAGCACGTCGCCACGGTGGCGATCGAGCAGCAACGGATCGCTCAACGTACGCCGCCACGCACGCGCCCCCGGCAGGCCGTTGAAGAGGCCGAGCAGGTGTCGCACGACCGCGCGCGGCGCTTCGCCCGCCTCCAGCTGACGACGCAGGTACGGACGCACCGCGTCGATCACATCGTCGCGCGACCGGACCGGTGCCGGACGGTCGAAGTACAGCGGATCGACGTCGACCAGCATCCACGGGTTGTCGCAGGCCTCGCGCCCGATCATCACGCCGGCGACGCCGGCGAGCTGTTCGAGCGCCTCGGCATGCGTGCGCAGGCCACCGTTGAGGACGAAGACCAGCGTCGGGAAATCGCGTGCGAGCTGCGCGACCATCGGGTAGCGCAGCGGCGGCACCGTGCGGTTCTCCTTCGGGCTCAGTCCGTCGAGCCACGCGTTGCGCGCATGCACGACGAAAACCCCGCAACCCGCTTCGGCAACCGTGCCGACGAAGTCGCGCACGAACTCGTAGGACTCGATCCGATCGACGCCGATCCGGTGCTTCACCGTCACCGGAACCGATACGGCATGGCGCATCGCGCGCACGCAGTCGGCCACGAGCCTCGGCTCGCGCATCAGGCAGGCGCCGAAGGCGCCACGCTGCACGCGCGGGCTCGGGCAACCACAGTTCAGGTTGATCTCGTCGTAGCCGACCGCCTCGCCGAAACGCGCCGCCTGCGCAAGCTCCATCGGCTCGCTGCCGCCGAGCTGCAGCGCGACCGGATGCTCGGCTTCGTCGAAGGCCAGCAGCCGCTCGCGCGGGCCGTGCAGCAGCGCGCCGGTCGTGATCATCTCGGTGTACAGGCGCGCTCCACGCGTGAGCTGGCGCGCGACGAAGCGGAAATGCCGATCGGACACATCGAGCATTGGTGCGACGCAGAAACGGTGCGAGACGCGTTGCGCGCTCATCGACTCGCCCGTCGTCGTACTGGCCGCTGCACTCTCCGCTGCAGTGATCGCCACTGTCATCTTCGCGCTTGTCCTCGCAGTGGCGCCTTCTCGCCACGGTGTCCAAGCGCGAACGACACGCGCTCGGCCGATTCGCGCAGCGCGCGCGCCGTCGGTCCCGACCAGCGGTGATCGAAGAGTCCGCGGTAATCGAGCACCGTGAGCGCGAGTGCGAGCCGACCCCGATCGTCGAACACCGGTGCGGCGAATGCGCTGAGCCCCGGCATGAAATCTCCGGACGCACGTGCAAGCCCCCGACGACGGACCGCCTCGACGCTCTCGGCCACCGGCGCACGATCGTCCTCGTGCACCTGTACGGCGTGCGCGCTCAACGTCTCGGGCGGCAGGAACGCAGCGAACACGCGCCCGGTCGCCGAAGCGAGCAACGGGAACACCGAGCCCAGCCCCACGTTGACCATCAGCGGCCGCGGCGGTTGCTCCCAGCGCACGACCGTCGGACCGAAGCTGCCCCAGACGCTCACGCCCACCGTGTGCCCGGTGCGTTCGCACAACGCCGTCGCCTCGCGCGTTGCGATCGCGATCGGCTCGATCGTCGCCAGGCACGAGACGCTGAACTCGAGCGCCGCGGGACCCATCCCGTACAGCCCGGTATCCGGGTCCTGCTCGACGAATCCCTGGCGGATGAAGCTCACCAGATAGCGGTGTGCCTTGCTCGGCGCGATACCCGCCTGCTCGGCCAGTGCCGTGAGCTTCATCGGGCGTCGGTTGTGGGCGACGAGGCGCATCAGCGCCAGGCCGTTCTCGACCGACTGCACTCCGTCCTGCCCTGCTGCGGACTTCACCGCCAACCGAACACCCTCCGTTCCCGTGCGGGAGCCGTCGCGCGAAACCCCTGCCGCAGGGCCTGCTGCGCGACCGGGGTCCCCCCGAATGGATCCATTCTAACGATGCCCACCGGGTCGCCGTTGACGCCCGGGTCGACCCGACTTTACGATCGGCGGAAACGACTTCCGCCCAACGGAACAGTGATGCTCACCGGAGACATCCTCAGGCGCTCCGCCGCGCGCTTCCCCGATCGCCCGGCGATCGTCTTTCGCGGGCCCGATCGGCGCAGCGTCGTCTCGTACCGCGAGCTCGAGCGCGACGCGAACCGGCTGGCACGCGCACTGGTCCGTCTCGCACCCGCTCCCGGCACGAAGATCGCGATGCTCTCGCGCAACCTTCCCGAGTACGGAACGGTGTTCTTCGGCGTGGCGCGCACCGGCTGCGTGCTGAACAACGTCTCGATCCTCTATGCGCCCGACGAACTCGCCTGGGTGCTGAAGAAGTCCGATACCGAAGTGCTGATCTTCGACGCCGCATTGCTCGACAAGGTCGACGCGGTGCGCGCCTCGTGCCCCTCGATCCGCCACTTCGTCTGCATCGGCGGCAAGCCGCCCGACTGGGCGCAGGGCTTCGACGCGCTGCTGCAGTCGCAGGCGCACGCCGACGACGTCGGCGCTCCGCAGCTACCGATCGACGAGTGCGACGCCTTTTGCATGACCTATACCGGCGGCACCACCGGTCGCCCGAAAGGCGTGCTGGCAAGCCACCGCGCGCGAGCGATCACGGCGCACACGGTGATGGTCGAGGAAGCGATCGACGAACGCGATCGCGTCGCAATCGTCACGCCGCTCTTTCACGTGGCGGCGTTGAACATCATGTTCCAGCCGGCCGTGCTCGCCGGCGCCACCAGCGTCTTCGTCACGCCGTGGTCGGCCGAGCGCTTCGTCGAAGCGGTCGAGGAAGAAGGCGTTACCGCCACCTTCATGGTGCCGACGCAGGCCAACGCGCTGGTCAACAGCGCCGCCTGTGATCCGGCGCGACTCGCAACGTGGACGAAGATCAGCTTCGCCGGTGCCCCGATGCCCGACTGGGTGCAGCTCGAGCTGATGAAGCGCCTCCCGCAGCTGAAGCTCACGCAGATCTACGGGCAGTCGGAGATCGGCGTCGTCGCCGTGCTGCGCCACTGGTACCTGCCGGAGAAGCTCGGCGCAGTCGGGCATGCGCCGTACAACGTCGACACCGAGATCCTTCGAGCCGACGGCACGCCGGCCGACGTGGGCGAGATCGGCGAGGTCGCCTCGCGCGGCGACAACCTGATGATCGGCTACTACGGCGAGCCCGAGCAGACCGAAGCCTTCTTCCGCGTCGGCAACGGCTGGGGCCTCACCGGCGACGTCGGCGTGAAGGACGCCGACGGCTTCATCACGCTGATCGATCGCGCGAAAGACATGCTGATCTCCGGCGGCGAGAACGTCTATCCGAAGGAGATCGAGGACGCGATCTACACGCTCGAGGCGGTCGGCGAATGCGCGGTCTTCGGCATTCCCGACGAGCGATGGGGCGAGGTGCCGGCCGCGTACATCCAGTTGCGCCCTGGGCACACGCTCACCGAAGACGAAGTGATCGCACGATGCGAGCAGAAGCTCGCGCGGCTGAAGCGCCCCCGACTGATCCGCTTCGTGAACGACTTTCCGAAGACGCCGATCGGCAAGATCCAGAAGAACCTGCTGAAGGAACCGTACTGGCAGGGCCGCAAGAAGATTTAGGCAACTGTTTAGACAAAACTGAGTCCGAACCACGGAGCATCGAGGATGAAACGCACCGAACGCTACGCCGCCTACCGTGCGCTGCAGGTCGTCGAACGCGAGCACGGCGTGCTCGAGCTCGTGATGGGCGCCGGCAGAAGCGCCAACCGCAAGCTCTCCACCGCCGACCACGAGATGCACCGCGAGCTGGCGGAGGTCTGGCGCGACATCGACACCGATCCCGACACGCACGCCGTCGTCATCCGCGGCGAAGGCGCCGGCTTCTCGGCCGGCGGCGACCTCTCGCTCGTCGAGCAGATGGCCGACGACTTCGACGTGCGCTCGCGCGTCTGGCGCGAGGCGCGCGATCTCGTCTACAACGTGATCAACTGCAGCAAGCCGATCGTGTCCGCGATGCACGGCCCGGCCGTGGGCGCCGGGCTCGTCGCCGGACTGCTCGCCGACATCCCGATCGCCGCGAAGACGGCGCGCCTCATCGACGGTCACACGCGACTCGGTGTCGCTGCCGGCGACCACGCCGCGATCATCTGGCCGCTGTTGTGCGGGATGGCGAAGGCGAAGTACTACCTGCTGCTGTGCGAGCCGGTCTCGGGCGAGGAAGCCGAGCGCATCGGGCTCGTCTCGCTCGCGGTCGACGAGAGCGAACTGCTGCCGAAGGCCTACGAGATCGCCGAGCGCCTCGCGCAGGGCTCGCACACGGCGATCCGCTGGACGAAGTACGCATTGAACAACTGGTTGCGCATGGCCGGCCCCGCCTTCGACACGTCGCTCGCACTCGAATTCATGGGCTTCTCCGGCCCCGACGTGCGCGAAGGCATCGCGTCGCTGCGCGAACGGCGCAAGCCGGGTTTCGACCCGAAGTGCCCATTCTGAGGGCGCAGCGCAACGCGCATTCCGGCGAGCATCGCGCGTTCAACGCGCACTGCCTTCCCACCGGAGCCTGCCCATGGCAGCGCAGCGGCTCGAGCGAGCAGGCGGTGCGCGAGGCGATGGCGTCGAGCGTCCCGGCGCGGCGCCTGGGCACCGCCGCCGATTTCGGGCCGCTGTGCGCTTTCCTCGCGTCGCCGCTCGCGGGCTACATCACCGGCCAGAACATCTGCGTCGAAGGAGGCCTGACGAAGAACGTCGTGTGAGCGCCGCTGGCCTTCGTCGGCGCCCCCAGGCGCTAGTCCCTTCGACCGAGCACGCAAGACTTCCGTAGCAAAGTCGCTTGACGAACGCCCGAAGCGAGCCGTACAACCCTGTCAAACAACGGGGATTTCGGGACAGGGGAACTCGTCATGGCTGCCAGCGTGCTCATCATCGACGACCATCCGCTGATGCGCGAGGCGGTCCGGATGACGATGGACTCGATCGCGCCCGGCAGCCGCATCGACCTCGCCTCCAGCTATGCGGAGGCGCGGCGCGTTCTGTCGACGAACATCGCCTACGACTTTGCGCTGCTCGACCTGAACCTGCCCGATTGCGCAGGCTTCGACGCACTGCGAAGCCTGCGCGAGCAGTATCCGCACCTGCCCGCCGTCGTGCTGTCGGCCGAAACCGACCGGGAGACGATCCTGCGCTGCCTCGATCTCGGCGCGGCCGGGTACATCCCGAAGACCTACCATCCCGACCTGATCACCCATGCGTTGCGGCTCGTTTCCTCGGGGCACATCTATGTGCCGCGCGAAGCGATCGACCCTCGCTATGGCGCGCGAGAACCGACGCGTACGCACCCGGTGGAGAACGATCCGCGTCATCTCGGTCTTACCGACCGGCAGTGCGACGTGCTGCGGCTGATCCTCCGCGGGCTGCCGAACAAGCTGATCTGCCGACAGCTCGACCTCGCGGAAGGCACGGTCAAGGTGCACGTCAGTGCGGTGCTGCGCGCGCTCGGCGTGCGAAACCGCACGCAGGCCGTCATCGCCGCCAGCCGGCTCGGGCTACGCATGACCGATTGAGGGAAGCTTGAGCGACTCGATTCACGTCGTCTGCCCGCGCTGCGGCAAGACCAACCGCCTGCCCGCGCAGCGCGCCGCCGAGCAGCCCGACTGCGGCGCCTGCAGCAAGCCGCTGTTCACCGGCCACCCGATCGAGATCGACCAGACGCGCTTCGACGACTACCTGCGTCGCACCGACCTGCCGGTCGTCGTCGATTTCTGGGCGAGCTGGTGCGGGCCGTGCCGAATCATGGCGCCGCAATACGAGCAGGCGGCGAAGAAGCTCATCGGCCGCGTACAGTTCCTGAAGGTCGACAGCGACGCCAACCCGCAGCTCGGCCAGCGCTACCAGATCCGCAGCATCCCGACGCTTGCCCTGTTTCGCAACGGACAGGAGTTGCGGCGTACGGCAGGCGCGATGAGCGCCGCGCAGATCGAAGCGTGGCTCGGGGCCGGCTGAGCTCGATTAGGGCCTGCCGATCCGGCAATCGCCGGACCATCGCTGCAGTACCATCGCTCGATCCCGCGACCGACGCCTGCGATGACCTCAGACCCGCCCGACCCGACAGCGCGCACCGACGATGAACGCGTCGCGCAGATGGTGCTGCTGCCGCCGCCCGAAGACCTGATCCGCTTCTTCCCGATCAGCGGAACCGCGGTCGAACGGCACGTACTCGACAGCCGTGCGGCGGTGCGCTCGATCGTTCGCAACGACGACGACCGCCTGCTCGTCGTGATCGGACCCTGCTCGATCCACGATCCGCGCGCCGCGCTCGAATACGCCGCCCGTCTCGTCGAGCAGCGCGAGCGGCTGCGTGACACGCTCGAGATCGTGATGCGCGTCTATTTCGAGAAGCCGCGCACCACGCTCGGCTGGAAAGGCCTGATCAACGACCCTTATCTCGACGAGAGCTGCCGCATCAACGAAGGGCTTCGCATCGCGCGTTCGCTGCTGATCGACATCGCGCGCCTCGGCGTGCCCGCAGGCAGCGAACTGCTCGACACGATGTCGCCGCAGTATCTCGCCGACCTCGTCGCCTGGGGCGCGATCGGCGCGCGCACCACCGAGAGCCAGGTACATCGCGAACTCGCGTCTGGCACGTCGGCGCCGATCGGCTTCAAGAACGGCACCGATGGCAACGTGCGCGTCGCAATCGACGCGATGCTCTCGGCACGCGCGCCGCACAACTTCCTCGGCATCCACAAGAACGGGCACGTCGCGATGGTGCGCACGCGCGGCAACCCCGACTGCCACCTGATCCTGCGCGGCGGACGCACGCCGAACTACGACAGCGCCAGCGTCGACGCCGCGTGTCGCGCACTCGCCGACAGCGACTGTCGCCCCTCGCTGATGATCGATCTCTCGCATGCGAACAGCGGCAAGCAGGCGCTGCGCCAGCGCGAGGTCGCCGATGCGGTCTGCGCGCAGATCGCCGGCGGCAGCCGCGCGGTCCTCGGCGTGATGATCGAGAGCCACCTGGTCGACGGCCGTCAGCCCTTCACCCCCGGCGTCGACGACCCCGCTTCGCTCGCCTACGGACAGAGCATCACCGACGCGTGCCTCGGCTGGGACGACTCGGTGCGCCTGCTCGAATCGCTCGACGCCGCGGTGCGCATGCGGCGACGCGCGGGCTGACGCACGGCCGGCACGACCGAACCGCAGCCGCAGCCGTTCCGACGTTCACCGAGGTCGGCGCTCGTCGGCGCCTGGCGACCGCCCGACGCGAAAGCGCCGCTGCAGGCACGCCGCAGCACCCGCACACCGCGTAGTGCAGCGAGAATAGGCTTTCGACGCGAAGCAAGACGCAATCCCCCGAATGACGCCCGCACCGGCGCCAATGTCTCGCCCGTTCCCGATCCGCGCGTAAGCCGATGTTGCGCGCCTTCCTCTTCTCGCTTGCGATCTTCGTCTCAATCGCAACACTCGCACTAAGCCATGTCGTCGCTGCTTTCGTCGGCGGCCTCGGCTGCGCGACGGCAATCTGCTGGCTCGTCTCGGCTGCACGGCGGCGCCGTGCGACAACCGCCGCCGACGGAACGGCACGCACGGCGCAACGACGCACCCGCGCTGCCGCCGACGAACCGGGCGACGAGTGGCAGATGCTCGATGGCGACGCGAGCGACGTCGTCTCGCTGCATGACGCCTACGGCTTCGTGCGCTATGTGTCGGGTCCGCTGCTCGAACTGACCGGATTCTCGCGACACGACCTGGTCGGGCGACACGGCCACGAGTTCATTCACGAGGACGACCTGCCGACACTGCTCTCGGCGGTCCACGCCGCGCGATTCGAAGGACAGTCGGCGCCGGCGCTCATCCGCCTGCGCGACATCCAGGGGCACTTCGTCTGGATCGAGGCGCAGTTTCGCCACAGCGTTTCGCGTACCGGCGAGCCCGAGGTGCTGTGCGTGGCGCGCAGCGTTGCACGCAGCGCGATGCCGCAGGTGAGCGCTCAGGACGACGCTCCCGCAGGCGCCCGGGCGGACGCCCGGATGGACCCGCCCGTGGGCGCCACGATGTCTGCACGGACGGCTCCCCAGGCGCGCACACACGAAACGCCCCGGGAGATCGCCCGCAACACCGCCGCGATGCCCACTCGCATGGCTTCCCGGCTGCCTTCAGACCCTGCCGTGCCGCCTGTCCAGGCGTACGGTCCGCCCGCGCGTCGAGCACTCCCGCTCGCGCGATCCCGGGTGCGGACCGACTCCGCTTCCGGTCCTGCCCATCCGCGCTCGCCGATCCTCCTTTCGTCGAATCCGCTCGCCTGGCACGGCCCATCGCTGCAGGACCTGTGTCACGCATTCGAGCGACGCGAGTTCGAGCTTCACTACCAGCTGAAGATGGGACTGGCGACCGGAAAGTTCACCGGCGCAGAGGCCCTGCTGCGCTGGAACGCGCCCGAAGGCAGGGGCCGTACCGCCGAGATCATCGCTTCCGCCGAACGCACGGGCTTCATCGTCACGCTGGGCGAATGGGTCGTGCGCGCTGCCGCTCACCAGAGCCTGCAATGGCGACGCGCCGGGCTGCGCTTTCCGGTCGCCGTCAACGTCTCGCCGGTGCAGTTGAAGGACGCTGGTTTCGCGACGCTGATGCACGAACTCGTCGCGCGCGACCGGGAGCTTCCCGCATGGCTCGAGCTGGAGGTCACCGAGCAGGCGTTCTCGGGCGACAGCGATCGCGCGGTGCAGACGATCGCGCAGCTCGTCGCGCTGGGCTTCACGCTGCATATCGACGATTTCGGCGCGGGCTACTCGAAGCTCTCGCAGCTGTCGCGCATGCCGGTGCGCGCACTGAAGATCGACCGCTCGATCGTGCGCGACCTGGCCGACACCGCCGGCTCCATCGAAACCATCGAGGCAGTCGTCTCGCTGTCGCGTGCCCTGCACCTGAAGGTCATCGCCAAAGGCGTGGAAACCGCCGAGCAGCTCGAGTTGCTGCGCGCGCACGGCTGCGACGAAGTGCAGGGATACCTGTTCTCGCAGCCGATGGCCGCCGATGCGATGCGTGCGCTGGTGCGTCCGACACCGCAGCCTGTGCCGCCCGAAAGCGCACGGCGCCCCACCGTATCGGAAGACGTGCTCTGAGCTGTCGCCGGGAGCAGAAAAGGATCTGGACGGCCGCCCGCTCCCCGCGCATGATCCTTGCGCAACGTCGCGGCCAACCGGAGCCCCCGATGTACACGATCTCCCGCCACGAGGTGTTCTCGGAGAACGCATTTCTCTGGGAGGTTCAGGCGCCCGACGTCGCCCGGGCCGCCGAACCCGGACACTTCGTCATGCTGCGCCTGTCCGAAGGCGGCGAGCGCATCCCGCTCACCGTTGCAGACTACGACCGCGAGCGCGGCACCGTCACCATCGTCGTGCAGGCGCTCGGCAAGACGACGCGCGAGATGCGCGACGACTATGCGCAGGGCGACGCCTTCGACGACTTCGTCGGCCCGCTCGGCCTGCCGCAGCACATCGAGAAGCTCGGACACGTCGTCCTGGTCGGCGGCGGGCTCGGCGTCGCGCCGATCTTTCCCCAGTTGCGTGCCTTCCGGCAGGCCGGCAACCGCACGACCTGCATCGTCGGCTTTCGCAGCCGGGAGCTCGTCTTCTGGGCGGACAAGCTCGCCGAGCACGCCGACGAGCTGATCGTCTGCACCGACGACGGAAGCACGGGACGCGCGGGCTTCGTCACCGAGGCGCTGAAAGACCTGCTCGATCGCGAGAAGCCCGACCTCGTCGTGGCGATCGGCCCGATGCCGATGATGCACGCCTGCGCCGAGACGACCCGACCGTACGGCACGAAGACGATGGTCTCGCTGAACACGATCATGGTCGACGGCACCGGCATGTGCGGGTCGTGTCGCGTCACGGTGGGCGGCGAAGTGAAGTTCGCCTGCGTCGACGGCCCCGACTTCGACGGACACCTGGTCGACTTCAGGGAACTGCACGCACGCCAGAAGCGCTTCCGCAAGCAGGAGGCGCTGGCCAACGACGACGCGGCGCACGTCTGCAGCATCGAGCAGAAGCTCTTCGTCGAGGGCAAACGCACGTACAAGAAGTTCTCGGCGCTCGAACGCCACCAGGTGAAGATGCCCGAGC
>CAZIDY010000068.1:0-9870 GCA_964538505.1 uncultured Limnobacter sp.
GATCAACTTACGGCGGGACTTGCACCCGCGGGAGTGCGCCCGTGCCGGGCGCACACGAGAAAGGGCCCGGAGACTATCCGAGCCCTTGTATTTGGTGGAGCGGAGGAGGATCGAACTCCCGACCTTCGCATTGCGAACGCGACGCTCTCCCAGCTGAGCTACCGCCCCGAAGAGCGCGGATTATACACGCTGCACCGCACACCCGCGCCGCGCATCAAGCAGGCATCACTGCAGTTTCGTGAGCTCCGAGCGGAATTCGCGCAGCACCTGCTCGGGGCGCTCGAGCCCCTTCGCCCGCGCGTCGGCGATCCACTTCAGCTCGATCGACGACGTGCGTGCGCGCACTGCCTCGACGAAGGCGCGATCGGCGAAATTCGCGCGCACGTCGCTCGCCTGCATGGCCGCCAGCGCGCGCTGATCGACCGCGTCCCACGCCTTTCCGAACATGCGCGCCGCATGTTCGCCCGACAGCCGCGCGATCGCCGCCTGGTCGGCCGTGTCGAGCCGGTTCCAGGTGGCCTGGTTCATCACGAACGCGAAGCTCGTGTTGTAGAGACCGCCCGGAAAGACGACCCGGTAGCGGATGAGTTTCTCGAGGCGCAGCGAATCGATGGTTTCGGCCGGACCGAACAGACCGTCAATCGCGCCCGAGGCGAGCAGCTCCTGCGCTTCCGCCGACGGCTTGAGCACGATGTTGATGCCGATCGCCTTGCCGACGCTCGCCACCATGCCGCCGTCGCCGCGCAGCTTGAGCCCCTGCAGGTCGGCGAGCGATTCGATCGGCTTCTTCAGCGTGTAGAGCTGTCCGGGGCCGTGCGTGAACACGGCGATCACCTTCAGCCCGCGATGCTCGTTCAGGCGCACCAGGTGGCGATCGAAGATGCGCTGATAGGCGATCGAGTTCGCTTCGGCCGAATCGCCCGCGAAGGGCAGCTCGGCGAGCTGCGACAACGTGTAACGGTCGGGCGTATAGCCGTGCACCGAGTAGGAGACGTCCGCCAGCCCCTCGCGCACCGCATCGAAGGTTCCCGGTGGCGGCGACACCGGCTTGGGCATCAGCTTGCAGACGACACGCCGCACGGTGACCTCGGCGACCTCGTCGCACCACTGGCTCACCGTCTGCGACAGCACGTGCGTGGGCGGCATCCAGCTCGACACGTTCAGCGTAACCTGCTGCGCGGCCGTGGATCCGCTGGCCACGAAAAACGCAATCGCGGCTGCCCCTGTGCGCCAGTTCGCGACGCCCATTTCTCGTTCTTTACTCCCGTTCGCGCGCGTCTCGCCATGAGCTCTGCCGCCGCCGAAGTATAAGTGTGCCCCTCTCCCGACCGCCGGTTACCGGGAATTCGCAGCGGTGGGGGATTACCCGGGGGTACGCACGCGCAGCGAACGCTTCGGCTCGATCGAGCGCTCGAAAACACGCAGGTCGGCGTTCGGCACGAAGAGCTCGATGAAGCTGAGCGCATAGCCGCGCAGGAACGCGTCGCGCCGCACGGCGAGCTTCACCGAATTCATTCCGAACAGCGCGCCGGCCGGCATCATCGCCAGGCCACGATCCTGCTTCGGGTCGTAGGCAAGACCCGTGACGATGCCCACGCCCAGCCCGACGTCGACGTAGGTCTTGATGACGTCGGAATCGATCGCCGACAGCACGATGTCGGGGCGCAGCCCCGCGTCGGCGAAGGCGCGATCGATGCGCCGGCGCCCGGCGAACTCCTCGACGTAGGTGATCAGCGGATGACGGGCGAGCGCGTGCAGCGACGGCGGCTGGCCAGCGAGCGGGTGCTTCTTCGGGACGATGACGACGTGCTCCCACTCGAAGGCCGGGATCGCGATCAGCTCGTCGGCGTCCTGCGGCACTTCGGTGGCGATCGCGAAGTCGACCTCGCGCGCGAGCAGCAGCTGCGTGATCTGGCTCGGGCTGCCCTGCAGCAACGTGAGGCGCACCGCCGGATAGCGCCGGCGGAACTCACGCACGACGTTCGGCAACGCGTAGCGCGCCTGCGTGTGCGTGGTCGCGACGCGCAGCTCGCCGTCGTCGCGCGCGCGATAGTCGGCCGTCAAGCGCTCGATGCCGTCGATCTCGGCGAGCACGCGCTCGGCACGTTCGAGCACCGCGCGTCCGGGGTCGGTGAAGCCGAGGATGCGCTTGCCGTGTCGCACGAAGACATCGACGCCCAGCTCGGCCTCGAGTTCGAGGATGCCGCGCGAGAGCGCGGGCTGCGAGGTTCCGATCGCCTGCGCGGCGCGCGTGAGGCTGAAGCCGTGACGCGCGGTTTCGCGCAGGAAGCGGAGCTGCTGCAGGTTCATCGGGAGGCGCGCAGAGGACGGCCGCACGCAGCAATCAGGGCGCGCGGCACGAAAGGTCGGGGAAATAGCGATCGCAAAAATAGCATGCGTCGCCGGGCAGCCAGCGCGGAACGGCGTAGAAGCGCCGCCGCACCTCGTTGAGCACGCGGTCGCGATAGGCCTCGTAGCGAAAGCCGCGGCCGTCGATCAGATGGAAGGTTGCTCCGCGAATCGCCACCGTCGTGTGCGTCGCGCGATCGAAATATTCATCGAACTCGCCGATCCGATCGCCCCGCCGGCGCACGATCAGGATGTCCTTGCCGTCGAGCGCGCGGAAGTCGGTGAGGATGTCGTCGTGCCGCGCGTGACTGGTGCCGGGGCCGAACACGATCACGTGCTGGTCGAGCGCATGCCCGATCGTCACCGCCGGCGAGTAGCCGTCGGAGGCGATCGTGTGCGTGGCGCGCCACGGCTCGAGCGCCGCCACGAGCTCGTCGGTGTGCACCGTCATCACGAGCCCGGGATAGCTCTTCCATCCGCGGAAGGTCTCGGTCGGCAACGCAGCGAGCACGCCGATCGCGATCCAGTGCAGCAATGCGAACACCATCGCGAAGGCCAGCGCACGCCGCATCGAACGCGCACTGACGGTCAGCGCAAACCACAGCACCGCCGGAAAGACGAAGCTCGCCAGCCAATGGAGCCCGATCGTCTTCACCAGCGACAGCGCACCGAAGATCGCGAGCGGACCCAGCGCGAGAAAGCGCAGCGCGCGGCGCTCGCGCGAGACCCCGTCGTCCCCGACGCCCGGATCGCCGCCAATGCCCGGATCGCCGTCGACGCGGGGTTCGCCGTGTACGCCACTCGTGCCGCGCAACAGGCGCCACGCAACGGGCGGCGTGAGCACGTAGGCGACGCTCAGCGCGTACAGCAGCGGCGTCTCCCACGACAGCCCGGCGTCGCCGTGCCGGTTGACGAGATTGAACATCACGTTCGGCCAGCAGTTCTGCGCGTTCCACGCGACCTGGATCACGGCCGCCGGCAGCGAGCCGAGAACGATCCACAGCAGCCCGCGCAACGATGTGCGCGTCGGACGCCAGACCGAGTGCACGAACAGCGCGATCGCGAGCAGGCCGGCGAAGTACTTCGACAGCAGCGCGCCCGACAACGCGATGCCGGTGAGCAGGAAATCGAGCATGCGCCCGCTCTGCTGCGCGCGCAGGTACAGCGCGACGGTGAGCGCCGCGAACAGCATCAGCGGGATGTCGGTGGTGATCGCGACGTTCCACGCGTTCAGCGGCACCAGCAGCAGCAGCGTCGCGGTCGACCAGGCGAGCGCCTCGCCATGGCGACGCACCAGCGCCCAGCCGATCCACGCGAGCAGCAGCGGCGCGAGCAGCGCCGGAAGGCGCAGCACGAAGCGGCTGTCGGACAGCGGCTCGAGCAGCGCGAGCCACCAGCCGATCATCGGCGGGTGGTCGTAGAAGCCCCAGTCGGGGAAGCGCCCCCATTGCACGAAATAGGCTTCGTCGCTCGTCATCGGCAGCGCGGCCGCGAACCACGCGCGCAGCGCGGTGAGCACGAGCAGTACGACCCAGAAACTGCGGCGCGCGCGATCGGCGTCGCCGAACATGCGTTCGAGCATCTACGTCATCGGATCCGGAAGCGCCGCGCTCAGGCACGGGCGCACAAAACAAAAAGGGCGCACATCGCTGTGCGCCCCAAAAACGGCAGTGACTGCCGCCGAAACGGCAGAGACCGCTGCCAGCACGGCAGCGTTCGCTGCCCCTCCTCCTCCTCCTCGAATCCCGGGCATCGTAAAGGACCACCGACCGGGCGTCCACGCCTTTTGCAGGATCGAGGACCCGGGATTTCCCGAAGCGGACGACATCCAGGCGCTCACCGCGTGCGGTCGACCCAGGCGAGCATGCCGAGCGCGAGCACGAAGGCCGCGATGCTGGGGATGCTCACCGAGACGAGCGCGGGCCAGGTGTTCAGCAAACCGAGGTGCGAGAACAGGCCGTTCAGGAAATGGAAGGCGATGCCGAGCATCACGCCGGCGAACACCTTGTAGCCGATGCCGCCCGCGCGCGCCTGCAGGTATCCGAAGGGCAGCGCGAGCGCCATCATTACGATGACGGCGAGCGGATAGACGATCTTCTTCCACAGCGCGATCTCGTACTGGACGGTGTTCTGCCGGTTCTCCTGCAGATGTCGCACATAGCGGTAGAGCGCGAACGCCGACATGCGGTCGGGTTGCACCAGCAGCACGCCGAGCAGCGACGGCGTGATCTCGCTGTGCCACAGACGCTGCGCCTCGCGGCTCTGCGAGGTGCGCACCAGCGGTGCGTCGCCCGGCAACTCCACCTCGTCGAAGCGCGTCGACTCGACGCCCTCGAGCAGCCAGGCGCCGGAAGCCTCGTAGCGTGCCGCCTGCGCCTCGACGAGCTCCGACAGGCGCATCTGCGGGTCGAACTCGAAGACGCGCACCTCGCGCAGCGTGCCGTCGGGCAGCAGCTCGCCGACATTGACGAAGCGCAGCCGCTCGACGGCGCCGGCCGTGTCGCGCACCGAGTCCTTCAGCCACAGGCCCGATCGGAACTGCCCGCCCGCGGACGCACCGATCGAGGTCAGGCGCAGCTTCTGCGCGAGGGCATCCGAGGGCGGCGCGAGCACTTCGCCGACGAGCGCGGTGAGCAGCGCGAACACCGAACCGATCATCGCGATCGTCGACAGCGCCTGGCGCCGGCTCAGGCCGGCCGCGCGCATCGCCGTGAACTCCGAGTTCGACGCGAACTGCGCGAGCGCGTAGATCGTCCCGATCAGCGCGGCGATCGGCATCAGCTCATAGATGTGCGCCGGCAGCCCGAGCAGCACGAAGGCCACCGCGTGCGGCAGCCGATACCCGCCGCGACCGACGTCGTCGAGCTCGTTGATGAAGTCGAAGAAGGCGAACAGCGCGAGGAAGCCGAACAGCACGAAAGCGACGGCCACACCGATCTGCCCGCCCAGGTAGCGGCGCAGGACCCTCATGCGCGTGCAGCGCGCCAGCGCGCGAACCAGCGCCGCGGCAGTGTCGTGCGCCGGCGGAACAGCCAAAGGATCAACACGAGCATCACCGCGTGCAGCACCCAGACACCGATTGCGAAGGACACGCGCTCGCGTCCGATCCACGACTGGAACACGGTGAGCAGGTTGTTGTAGACGAGGTAGAGCAGCAGCGCCGCCAGCAGGTTCACCGAGCGCCCTGCCCGCGGGTTCACCGACGAAAGCGGGATCGCGAGCAGCGCCATCAGCACCGTCGACACCGGCAGACTGATGCGCCAGGCGAGCTCGCCGAGATTGCGCGGCGACGGATCCTGGACGAGCTCGCGCGTGGTCTTGAACTTCGCGCGATCCGCGGCGACGACCGTCTCGCGCGGCTCGAGCCGCAGCCCGTAGCGTCCGAACTCCATCAGCCGGAAATCGGCCTGCGCGCGCGTGCCGTCGTAGCGACGGCCGTCCTCGAGCACGAGGAAACGGCTGCCGTCAGGCCGGTTCTCGATGCTGCCGCTGCGCGAGACGACGACCGACAGCGAATCGCCCTGCGCCTGCGTGACGAACACGTTGCGCACCTCGGTCTGCTCCTCGTTCAGCGACTCGACGAAGAACACCCGATTGGCGGACACCGATTCGCGAAAGCGCCCGGGCGCGACCTGCGAGACGTCCTCGCGCTGCGCGAAGCGCTGGTGATATTCATTCGCCTGCCGGTTCGCCCACGGCGCAACGACGAAGGCGACGAGCGCGACCAGCACCGCAACCGGGACGGCGACGCCGAGCACCGGGCGGATCCACGCGGTGAGGCTCATGCCGCTGGCGAACCAGATCACCATCTCCGAGTCGCGGAACGCGCGCGTCAGCGACATCAGCACGGCAACGTACACGGTGAGCACGAGCAGCACCGGCAGCACGTTGATGGCGTTGAATGCGATGAGCGGCAGAACGCTCGCCGTGTCGACGCGATCGCTTGCCGCGCGACCGAGGAACCGGATCAGCGACGTCGTCAGCATGATGACGAACAGCGTCGCGAAGACGACGCCGGCGAGGTTCAGCAGGTCTCGTCGCAGTGCTTTCTCGAACAGCATCGCGGGACGACCCTCGTATAATCCGCCGGTCGACTCTCGAGGAAGAAAACGAAGCGATGCAATTTAGCACAACGACTTCCGCCGCTGCGCGGTCGCGCGCAGGCTGCGCGCTCATTCCGGTCCTCGACGGAAAGCTGTGCGGCAGCGGTGCGCAGGCGATCGACGAAGCGAACGACGGTCGGCTGTCTCGCCTGCTCGATTCAGGCGACCTCGCGAAAAAGGCCGGCTCGACGCTGTCGGCGCACCTCGACGGCGGCATCGCGCGCGTCGTGCTCGCGTCCTTCGGCGAAGGCGACGAAGCCGCCGAGAAGGCGTATCTCGATGCCGTTCGCGCCGCGTACAAGGCGGCCGGCCAGCTCGCCGCCGACGACGCGCTGTCGCTGCTGCACGACGTTCCGGTCGCCGGGCGCGAGCTTTCGTGGAAGGCCCGCGTGCAGGTGCTCGCCGGCCGCGACCTCGGATACCGCTTCGACTCGATGAAGAGCGAGCCCGATCCAAAGCCGTCGCGCCCGAAGCGCGTCGCGCTCGCAGTCGAGCGCGCCGGCGCGAACAACGTCGCACGCGAGGTCGAGCGTGCGGTGGCCATCGCCAACGGCGTCGACCTCGCCAGGGACCTCGGCAACCTGCCGTCGAACGTCTGCACGCCGACCTACCTCGCCGACACCGCGAAGAAGATGGCGCGCGAACTCGACCTGAAATGCGAGGTGCTCGACGAGAAGAAGATGCAGGCGCTGAAGATGGGCGCGCTGCTCGCCGTCGCGCGCGGCTCCGAGCAGCCGCCCCGGCTGATCGTGCTGCGCTACCAGGGTGCGTCCGCGAAGCAGGCGCCGGTCGTTCTCGTCGGCAAGGGCGTCACCTTCGACACCGGCGGCATCTCGCTGAAGCCCGCGCCCGAGATGGACGAGATGAAGTTCGACATGTGCGGGGCGGCGTCGGTGCTCGGCACGATGCGGGCGGTGGCCGAGATGAAGGCGAAGATCAATCTCGTCGTCATCGTGCCCACCACCGAGAACATGCCGAGCGGGCGCGCAACGAAGCCCGGCGACATCGTCACGACGATGTCGGGCAAGACGGTGGAGATCCTCAACACCGACGCCGAGGGCCGGCTGATCCTCTGCGATGCGCTCGAGTACGCGAAGCGCTTCTCGCCGGCGGCGGTGGTCGACGTCGCCACGCTCACCGGCGCCTGCGTCATCGCGCTCGGCCACCATCACTCGGGGCTCTTCTCGCCCAACGACGAGCTCGCGGGCGAGCTGCAGGCGGCCGGCGCGGAAGTGGCCGACACCTGCTGGCGCATGCCGCTCGACGAGGCATACCAGGAGCAGCTGAAGTCGCCGTTCGCCGACGTCGCCAACATTGGCGGCCGGCCAGCGGGCTCGATCACCGCGGCCTGCTTCCTGGCGCGCTTCACGAAAGACTACAACTGGGCGCACCTCGACATCGCCGGCACCGCGTGGCGCTCGGGAACGAACAAGGGTGCGAGCGGGCGGCCGGTTCCGCTGCTCACGCGCTTCGTGCTCGCGCGCGCGGAAAGCGCCGCGCGCTGAGCGTCTTTCCGCTGGCATGACGCGCGTCGACTTCCATTTCAACGCGCCCGACAAGCTCGCCTACGGCTGCCGCGTCGTACGCAAGGCGTATCGCGCGAAGCGGCCGGTGCTCGTCTGGTGCGACGACGAGGCGCGACTCGACGCCTTCGACCGGCTGCTGTGGAGCGATCCGCCGGCCGATTTCGTCCCGCACGTGCGCGCGGAAGACCCGCTTGCTTCGCGCACGCCGATCGTGCTCGCGCATGGCACCGTCGATACCGATGCGCACGACGTGCTGGTGAACCTCGGCAGCCGCACGCCGCCGATGTTCGCGCGCTTCGAGCGCCTGATCGAGATCGTCGGCGTCGACGAGGACGACCGCAGCGCCGCGCGCGAGCGCTGGCGTTTCTATCGCGATCGCGGCCACCCGATGACGCGCCACGACATCGGCGGCACGAGCGCCGCCTGAGGCGCAGCCGGAGACGAGCGTGGACACCGACGACGAGCTGCAGCGACTGGTGGCGCAATTGCGTGCCGCCACCGACGCCTCCTCCGAGGAGGCCGACGACGCGATCCCGATGCTCACCGAAGTCGTCGACCTGCCCCGCTACGATGCCGCCGAACTGCCGCACGCGCTCACCGACGTCGACTGGGGCCAGCTCGCGCTGCGCGTGCAGGAGAACGTGCTCGAACGGCTGCTCGGCCGCTCCGAGGCGCTGATCGACGACGAGATGCAGGCCGGGCTCGACGCCGTGCTCGCGCGCGCCACCGAATCGCTCGCCGCCGAGCTGCGACTCACGCTCGGGCAGCTCGTGCGCGATCTCGTCGCGCGGGCGGTCACCGATGAGCTCACGCGCGTGCACGACGAGATCGCTGGAGCGCGCCCGGAGAATCACTGATAACTCGTGATACAGTGGTTTCGTGATTTCGTGAACTGATTCCCGTGGCGAACCTCACCATCCATACCGACGAAGAGACGCTGCGTCGCGCCCGCATCGAAGCCGCTCGACGGGGAATGAGCGTTTCCCGTTTCGTCGGGGCGGTTCTCGAGGAGAGGCTCGGCAAAGACGACGAGTACGAGCGTGCGATGAACGACTTTTTCTCGCGTCGTCCGTATCTCCGCACGCCCGAACGAGACGACGGACGCCGCTGGCCGACCCGCGACGAGTTGCACAAGAGAGGCCGGTGACTCGACGATCCATCTTCGTCGACACCAACGTTCTCGCCTACGCGCGCGACCTGCGCGAGCCGAGGAAGCAGGCGATCGCGCAGCGCTGGCTCGAGACACTTGCCGAGCAACGGTCCGGACGACTTTCCTGGCAGGTGCTCTCCGAGTTCTATTCCGTCGCTACCCACCCGAAGAAGCTGGCGACCGCATCAGCGCAGGCGCGCGCCGATGTCCGCGCATTGCAGGCATGGAATCCGTGCCCTGTCGATGGGGCACTGCTCGAAGCAGCGTGGCAGCTGGCCGACCGCTACCGCCTTGCATGGTGGGATGCGCTCATCGTCGCGGCTGCGCGCCGCTGCGAATGTGCGATCCTTCTCTCGGAAGACCTGCATGACGGGCTCGTCGTCGACGATGTACTGCGTGTCCTCGACCCCTTCAAGTCCGGCGCCCCCGAACCCGAGTCGCTCGACCTCGGACAGGCCTGACCGTAATCCCGTTTGCTTCCTGCCATGACCACTGCCCGCCCCTCGGACCGCCCGTCCCCTGACGCCACCGGCGCCCCCGCCGCGACCGAGCTCGCGAAGAGCTTCGAGCCCGCCGCCATCGAAGCGCTCTGGTATCCGTTGTGGGAGTCGCGCGGCTATTTCGCCGCGGGCGACACCGAAGGCGCACCGGCGTTCTCGATCCAGCTGCCGCCGCCGAACGTCACCGGAACGCTGCACATGGGGCACGCGTTCAACCAGACGGTGATGGACACGCTCACGCG
>CAZIDY010000069.1:0-9393 GCA_964538505.1 uncultured Limnobacter sp.
ATCGTCGGCCAGCCGATGCTCGCGCACAAGGCGACGCACGAGGCGCACGTGGCGGCAGAGGCCGCAGCCGGGCAGAAGAGCTTCTTCGATGCGCGCGTGATTCCTTCGGTGGCCTACACCGATCCCGAGATCGCCTGGGCCGGCTTGACCGAGGACGAGGCGAAGGCGCGCGACGTGAAGGTGAAGAAGGCGACGTTCCCGTGGAGCGCGTCGGGCCGCGCGCTCGCCAACGGTCGCGCCGAGGGTTTCACGAAGCTGCTCTTCGACGAGGAGACGCACCGCCTCGTCGGCGGCGCGATCGTCGGCACGCACGCCGGAGACCTGATCGGCGAAATTGCGCTGGCGATCGAGATGGGCGCCGACGCCGCCGATATCGGCCGCACGATCCATCCGCATCCGACGCTGGGCGAATCGATCGGGCTCGCCGCGGAGCTTGCGGAAGGCACGTGCACCGATCTTCCGCCACCCCGGAGGCGCTGAATACCGCGGCGCGGCGCGGCGCATCGAGTCGGCGGCTGCTTCTCGTTTTCCATTACGGGCACGGCCTCGAAGGTTTCGGGCATCGACAGCGGGGATTACAATCCGCCACCGTTTCCGTGGGCGTTTCGCGGATCCATGCGGCGGACATGCCCGTCCGTACAACCTTTTTCACGAAAACCAGGGAGAACATCCGATGGATCGTCGTTCGATACTGAAGAAGGGCCTGACGGCAACTGCGGCAGCCGGCTCGGCGGTGCTCGCGGCACCGGCGATCTCGCAGGGCAAGCTCGAGTGGCGCATGGTCACGACGTGGCCGAAGAATTTTCCCGGGCTGGGCACCGGCGCGGAAAGGATGGCGAAGCGGATCACCGACATGTCGGGCGGGCGCCTCACCATCAAGGTCTATTCGGCAGGCGAACTGGTGCCGCCGCTGCAGGCGCTCGACGCGGTGATCGGCGGCAGCGCGGAGATGAGCCATAGTGCGGCGTATTACTGGCAGAACAAGAACCCGGGCCTGAACTTCTTCACCGGCGTGCCCTACGGCATGACTACGGGCGAGATCAGCGCGTGGGTGCGTTTCCTCGGCGGACAGCAGATCTGGGACGAGATCTACGACGAGTTCGGTGTGCAGGGTTTTCTCTCCGGCAACACCGGGATCCAGGCGGGCGGCTGGTTTCGTAACGAGCTGAAGGGGGTCGAGGACCTCAAGGGCCTGCGTTTTCGCACGCCTGGCCTCGGCGGGCAGGTCTGGCAGAAGATGGGCGCGTCGGTGACGAACATGGCGGCCGGCCAGATCTTCCAGGCGCTGCAGACGGGCACCCTCGATGCCGCTGAATTCGTCGGCCCGTACAACGACCTGGCGCTCGGGTTCTACCAGATCGCAAAGAACTATTACTTCCCGAGCTTCATCGAACCGGGTCTCGCCACCGAGCTTGTGGTCAACAAGTCGAAGTTCTCGGCGCTGCCGAAGGACCTGCAGGAGATCGTTCGCACGGCCTGCCAGGCCGAGTACGACAGCGTGTCGGCCGAGTTCGTCGCGAACGATCCGCGCGCGCTCGATACGCTCGTCTCCAAGCATGGCGTGATGGTGCGTCACTTCCCTGAGTCGATCATGGAGGCGGGGGCCAAGGCGTCGATGGAGGTCCTGACGGAGGTGCGCAACAGCGACAACGCGCTGGCGAAGAAGGCCGCCGAGAGCTTCGTGTCGGCGCTGAACCTCGTGCGCAAGCGCACGCAGGGCACTGACGTGTTGTTCCTGCGGGCTCGCGACAAGTACTTCACGCTGAGCTGATCATCCCCATCGCTCGGCATTTGATCGCGGGTGAGGGCGGCGCGCTGCGCCGCCCGTTTTCCGACCGATTCGCTGCATGAAGGCACTCGCGAGCGTCGTTGTCGCGATCGGGCGGCTGAACCGGTTCGTGGGCGAGTTGCTGTCGTGGCTCGCCTTCGGTTCGCTGGTCGTCTGCTTCGTCGTCGTCGTGCAGCGTTACGTGTTTTCCACGACGAACCTGTGGATGCAGGATCTCTACGTGTGGCTGAACGGCGCGATGTTCATGGGCGTCGCCGGCTATGCGCTGCTCACCGACGCACACGTGCGCGTCGACATCTTCTATCGCCCGGCGAGCCGGCGCCGCAAGGCGATCTACGACCTGATCGGCGTCGCCGTGTTCCTGCTGCCGTTCTGTGCGGTCGTCGGCATCTGGTCGCTGCCCTACATCCAGTTGTCCTGGTCGCTGCGCGAGGCCTCCGAGAACGTCGGCGGCATGCCGGGCCTTTTCATCCTCAAGAGCTTCGTCCTCGCGTTCGTCGTGTTGGTCGGCCTGCAGGGCATCGCGATGGCGCTGCGCAGCCTCCTCGTGCTGGCCGGTCGAGAAGACGACCTGCCCGAAGCGTACCGGTACGCCGAGTGAGCCGATGTCCCCCGAGCTGATCGGCGAGATCCTGGCCTGCCTGATGTTCTTCGGCGTGATCGGCACGCTGCTGCTGGGTTTCCCGGTCGCTTTCTCCCTTGCCGGAACCTCGCTGGTCTTCTCGCTGCTCGGGTGGATGCTCGGCGTGTTCGATCCATCGAACTTCGGAGCGCTCGCATCGCGCTACGTCGGCTTCATGACCAACGAAGTGCTGGTCGCGGTGCCGCTGTTCATCTTCATGGGCGTGATGCTCGAGCGCTCGAAGATCGCCGAGGAACTGCTGACGACGATGGGAAGGGTCTTCGGACACCTGCCCGGTGGACTCGGGCTCTCGGTGATCATCGTCGGCGCGATGCTCGCCGCGTCCACCGGCGTGGTCGGCGCCACGGTGGTCACGATGGGGCTGATCAGCCTGCCGGCGATGCTGCGCGCCGGCTACGACCCGAAGCTCGCCACCGGCGTCATCTGCGCGTCGGGAACGCTCGGGCAGGTCGTGCCGCCGTCGACGATCCTGATCTTCATGGGCGACATGCTGGCCGGCATCAATGCGCAGGCGCAGATGGCGAAGGGCAATTTCGCGCCGACGCCGGTCTCGGTCGGCGACCTGTTCATCGGCGCTGTATTGCCGAGCGCCGTGCTGATCGGCCTGTACCTGCTCTACACGATCGCGAAGGCGGTCTTCGATCCGAAGAGCTGTCCGCCGGCGCCCGGCAGCGCCGAGGAACGCCGCACGCTCGGCCGCGACGTGTTGACGGCGCTGATTCCGCCGCTGCTGCTGATCGTCGCGGTACTCGGCTCGATCATGGCGGGTATCGCCACGCCCACCGAGTCGGCATCGGTGGGCGCCGTAGGTGCGATGCTGCTCACGGCGGCCAAGGGCCGGTTCTCGCTGCGCAGGCTGCGCGAAACCACGGTGGCGACGGCCACGGTGACGTCGATGGTGTTCGTCATCCTGCTCGGCGCCTCGGTGTTTTCGATCGTCTTCCGGATGATGGGCGGCGACGCGCTGGTGCACGAGTTCCTCTCCGACCTGCCCGGCGGCGCGATCGGCGCGCTGGTCGTCGTGCTTGCGGTGATGTTCGTGCTCGGCTTCATCCTCGACACCTTCGAGATCATCTTCATCGTGATCCCGATCACCGCGCCAATCCTGCTCGCGATGGACGTCGATCCGCTGTGGCTCGGCGTGATGGTCGGCGTCAACCTGCAGACGAGCTTCATGACGCCGCCGTTCGGCTTCTCGCTGTTCTACCTGCGTGGCGTCGCGCCGGCCAGTGTCACCACCGGGCAGATCTATCGGGGTGTCGTGCCGTTCGTCGTGCTGCAACTCATCGCGCTGGGCGTGCTGCTGGCGTTCCCCGAGCTGGCCACGCGCCTGCCGCGGCTCGTCTTCGGCGGCTGAGGCGCGCGCGGAAGTCGGCGCCAATCAACGCGAGCCTCCGGCCGCGCGCCAAGCCGCCGGTCCAGAGCGCGCTGCGCCGGCTCAGCGGGCTGTGTCGGACCTCCGGTACGTGCGATCGCGCTCGATCTCGCGCATCTCGATGTCGATCACCTCGGTGCGCGCGTGCGCCTGCGCGGCACCGCGGCGGGTCCGTCCGATGCCGTAGCGCGCGCCGAGCCACAGCGCCAGGCCGATCCACAGCGCGGCGACGAAGGTCAGCAGGGCCACCGTCATCGCGAGCAGCGCGCCCGCGACGAACACGATCACCGCGACGAGCGGGCGAAGGAACCTGGTAAGTGCGTTCAACGGAGCCCCTTCTGTTCGGCGCTCCGGCTCAGGCCGGGTCCGGTGGGATCGGATCGTCTTCGGCCGGAAGGCCCGTCTGCATCGGGGTTGCGAGCACCTTGTCGACGCGCTTGCCGTCCATGTCGACGACCTCGAAGCGCCAGTTCTCCCAGACGACGGTGTCGCCGGTCTGCGGCATGCGCCCGAGCATCAGCATCAGCATCCCGCTCAAGGCCTGGTAGCGCTCGCGCTCCTCCTCGGGCAGCGTGCGCAGCTCAAGACGGTCCTTCAGCTCGGGCGTCGGGATCAGCCCGTCGAGCAGCCACGAGCCGTCTTCGCGCTGGTAGGCCCAGCTGTCGTCGATGTCGCCGGTGGCGAACTCGCCGGTGATCGCCTCGAGCAGGTCGTGCAGCGTGATCAGGCCCTGCACCTCGCCGTATTCGTCGATGACGAGCGCGATCTGCGTGTTCGAGCTGCGGAAGTTCTCGAGCAGCTCCATGCCGGTGAGCGTCTCCGGCACGTAGAGCATCTCCTGCAGGTTCGCGGTGAGGTCGATCTTCCCGGCACGCAGCGACTGCCCGAGAAGCTGCTTGGCGTGCACGAAGCCGAGCACTTCGTCGAGCCCGTTGCGACACACCGGAAAGCGCGAATGCTCCGACTCCGCGATCTTGTGCAGGTTGGCGTCGATTCCGTCGGTGACGTCGAGCCAGATGATGTCGGGGCGGGGCACCATCAGCGACGAGATCTGCCGGTCGTCGAGGCGGAACACGTTGCGCACCATCGCGTGCTCGCTGTGCTCGATGATCCCCGACTCCGAGCCCTCGGCGAGCATCGCGTGGATCTCCTCCTCGGTGACCGATGGCACCGTGAAGCGGTTCGCGCCGAAGGCGCGCAGCAACAGTTCGGTGGACCACGACAGCAGCCGCACGAAGGGGCGCGTGACCTTGGAGAGGATCGTCATCGCGCGCGCGACGCGGCGTGCGACGTTCTCCGGGCTGAGTTGCCCGAGCCGCTTCGGCACGAGCTCGCCGATGACGATCGACACGTAGGTGACGACGATGACGACGAGTGCGGTGGCCGCCCAGTCGGAGTATGGCTGCGAGGCGCCGAGCGTCTCGAGCCAGTCGGCGAAGGGTTCCGCGAGCGCGGCCTCGCCGACGATCCCGTTCAGGATGCCGATCGACGTGATGCCGATCTGGATCGTCGACAGAAAGCGGTTGGGGTCCGCGCCGAGCGCCAGCGCGACCGCCGCGGAGCGGTCGCCGTCCTCGGCGAGCTTCTGGAGTCGAGCCTTGCGCGCGGTGACCAGCGCGATCTCGGACATCGCAAACAGACCGTTCAGCACGATCAGTGCGAACAGGATGGCGATTTCCATCAGTTCGCGTGCACCGTCGGGTCAGGCGGGCGGATCGGGACGCGGGCGCCGGTGCGGCGCCATCGAGGCTCGGATTCGTTCATTCAGTCAGGCGGGGTGCGTGAGGGTTCGGCCCGACCTGCCCAGGCTGCAAGACGGCCCGATTATAGCCGCGGCTCCGCGCCCCGAATATGCCTGCGCCGACCGCAGGCGGGATCGGGGGTATCCCCAAAGAGTGCTGGCGGCAGTCGGCGTTTATGATCGGGCACCTTGGCGGCGGGTGTCGCGTGCGCGTCCGGCTCACGTTTCGCGTTCGCCGAAGAACACAGGAGACCAGACGTCGTGAAACGAACCCTGCTCGCGATCCTCGCCGTTGCCGCGCTCGGCATCGGCACCTTCGCCACCGCGCAGACCACCCGGCTTTCCATCGGCACCGGAGGCACCGGCGGCGTGTATTACCCCATGGGCGGCGGCATGGCCGCGGTCTTGTCGAAACATGTACCCGGCTGGGAGGCCACCGCCGAGGTCACCGGCGCTTCGGTTGCCAACCTGCAACTGATCGGGCAGGGCAAGCAGGACATCGGTTTCACGATGGCTGACGCCGCCTGGGATGCCGTGGAGGGCAACGCGAAGTTCAAGGACCGCCAGGTCGACGCGCGCACGCTGATGGTGCTCTACCCGAACAAGATGCACGTCGTTACGACGGCCGACAAGGGGATCAACACGGTCGCCGACCTCAAGGGCAAGCGCATCTCCACCGGCGAGCCGAACAGCGGCACCGAGGTGATGGCGATGCGCCTGCTCGAGGCCGCCGGCGTCGGCACCGACTTCCAGCGCGAGCGCCTGTCGGTTGCCGAAGGCGTGAACGCGATGAAGGACCGCAAGATCGACGCGTTGATCTGGGTCGGCGGCCTGCCCACGGCGGCGATCACCGATCTGGCGACGACGCCCGGCATGCAGATCAAGCTGCTCGATCACGCGCAGTACGCCGAGGCGATGAACAGGAAATGGGGCCCGCTGTACGTGAAGGGCAACACCCCGGCGGGCACCTACAAGGGCCAGGACGGCGACGTTGCCAACCTCGACGTCTGGAACCTGCTGGTGGCCGAGGCGAAGATGAGCGACGAGATGGCGTACACCATCGTCAAGACGCTGTTCGAGAAGAAGGATGAGCTGGTTGCCGTGCACCGCGAGGCGCAGAACATCACGCTCGAGGCGCAGGCTTCCGGCTCGCCGATCCCGCTGCACCCGGGCGCGCGCAAGTACTACGAAGAGCGCGGCGTGAAGTTCGCCAACTGAAGGCGGCGAACCGAGATTCGCCAACCGGGGGTCGCCCGCTGAGGCGGCAATCGGGGCGTTGCGGCGGCCGCCGTGCCGCCGACGCGCTATCGTGGACGGTCGTCGATTGCGGCGGCCCGAGGCGGCCGCCGCGTCGGGCGGCCGCTGCGTTTCCCGCGTCTGGAACCGCCGATGACTGACGAACGACACTCCGCCGATTCCGACACTGCCGAGCGCGACGATCGGCTGCACTCCGCCGAGCGCTTCGTCGAAGAGGAAGAGGGCGCCGTCAGCCGCTACAGGGGCCCGCTGCAGATCTTCGTCACCGTGGTGCTGGTGACGATGTCGCTGTTCCACCTGTACGCCGCTGCATGGATCGTGCCGACGCTGACGCTGCGTCCGGTGCACGTGGGCTTCATGCTGCTGCTGGTGTTCCTGATCTACCCGATCACGCCACGGCTGCGCAACCGGCTGATGTGGTACGACGTCGTGCTCGCGCTGGCCGGGGTCGCCACGATCGTGCATATCCTGGCCGGCGGCTACGATTTCTGGGACCGCAGCACCTTCCCCGAAACCGCCGACCTGGTCTTCGGCGTGCTGTTCGTGCTGCTCGTGCTCGAGGCGGCGCGTCGCACGACCGGCTGGATCATGCCCGCGGTCGTCATCCTCTTCCTCGCCTACGCCTTCCTCGGTCCGTGGCTGCCCGGCCACTGGGCGCACCGCGGCTACGACGTCGGCAGCCTGGTCGGCGTGATGTACATGTCGCTCGAGGGCATCTTCGGCACCGCGATCGATGTCTCGGCGACGCTGATCATCCTGTTCACGATCTTCGGCGCGTTCCTGCAGCACTCGGGCGCAGGCAAGTTCTTCCTCGACTTCAGCTTCTCGCTGCTCGGCGGCCGACGCTCCGGTGCCGGTCGCACCGTGGTGATGTCGTCGTTCCTGCTCGGCGGGCCGTCGGGCTCGGGCGTCGCGACCACGGTGACGATCGGCACGGTCGCCTGGCCGATGCTCGAGAAGGCCGGCTACGAGCGCAACGCCGCGGGCGGGCTGCTCGCGGCCGGCGGGCTCGGCGCGATCATCTCGCCGCCGGTGCTCGGCGCGGCGGCCTTCCTGATCGCCGAGTTCCTGAAGATCTCGTACCTCGACGTGCTGCGGATGGCGGTCATCCCGACCTGCCTGTACTACCTGTCGCTGTTCCTGATGGTGGAGATCGACGCGCGCAAGTACGGCTCGCGCGCGACGCTGGCGCCGCCGGCGATGAGCGCCGCGCGCCTGGCGCAGCGCTACTGGTTCCACTTCCTGTCGCTGGTCGCGATCATCGGCTTCATGGTCTACGGCTTCTCGCCGCTGATGTCGGTGTTCTATGCCACCGTCACCGCCTTCGTCGTGAGCTTCTTCACGCGCGAGACCGCGATGTGGCCGCGCAAGCTGATCGCCGCCCTGTCGGACGGCTCGCGCCAGGCGCTGAATGTCGCCGCGACCTGTGCCGCCGCGGGCGTCATCGTCGGTGTCGTCGGCAAGACCGGGCTGGGTCTGAAGTTCAGCTCGATCGTCATCGCCTACGCGGGGGGCAGCCTGCTGCTCACCGCGGTGTACACCGCACTGATCGTCTGGATCATCGGTCTCGCGGTGCCGGTTACCGCGAGCTACATCATCTGCGCGGTGATCGCGGCACCGGCGCTCACCAACCTCGGCGTGCCCGACTACGCCGCGCACATGTTCATCTTCTATTACGCGGTGCTCTCCGAGGTGTCGCCGCCGACCGCGCTGTCGCCTTTCGCCGCCGCGGCGATCACCGACGGCGATCCATACCGCACGACATTGCAGTCGTGGAAGTACACGTTGCCGGCCTTCCTGCTGCCCTTCGTGTTCGTGCTCGATCCGGCCGGCGCAGGGTTGCTGCTTACGCCGCCGCCGGGCGTCGAATGGACGCGCGTGGCGTGGATCGTCTTCACCGCTGCCGCCGGGATCGCTGCGCTCGCGGGCGGCGCGCAGAACTGGATCTGGCTGCGCTGCCGGATCTGGGAGCGCGCGGCGCTGGTGGTTGCGGGGCTGCTGCTCGTGTATCCGCACCCGGCGGCCGACGTGACGGGGCTGGCGCTGGTGGCGTTCGCGATCGTCTCGCAGTGGGTGCGTACGCGGCGCGGGACGGCGGCGCCTACTGCGGCGGCCTGACCGCTGCTAGGCTGAAAGTCGCCTGCGGTGCGCGGCGATCGCCGCGCGCACCTGCGCCGGCGCGGTCCCGCCCGGATGATCGCGGGACGCAACCGAGCCGTCGAGCTCGAGCACGCCGTGCACGTCCTCGTCGATCAGCGGACTGAACGCGCGCAATTCGTCGACGCTGAGCTCAGCGAGATCGACGCCGCGATCGGCAGCCGCACGCACCGCCCGTGCCACCGCCTCGTGCGCATCGCGAAACGCCAGCCCGCGCCGAACGAGGTAGTCGGCGAGATCGGTCGCGGTGGAGAAGCCCTCGGCCGCCGCGGCACGCATCCGGTCGGCGCGCACGCGAATGCCGCCGACCAGGTCGACGAAGATGCGCAGCGTGTCGTTCAGCGTGTCGGCCGTGTCGAACAGTGGCTCCTTGTCTTCCTGGTTGTCCTTGTTGTAGGCGAGCGGCTGGCCCTTCATCAGCGTGAGCAGCG
>CAZIDY010000070.1:0-9286 GCA_964538505.1 uncultured Limnobacter sp.
CCGGCGATCTGCCGGTTGCGCCAGTCTTCCAGCGCCTTCGGCGCCGTCGTGTAGTGACCGTGGACGTCGATGATCACTCTGAGTTCCTCCTCTTGAATGGGAATCGGCGCGCGTTCCTGCCGATGTACGGACGGCGGCTCACGCCGGCGCCATGCCCTGGCGGCGCTTGGCTTCGGCCGCGTCGGGCGATGCCATGAATTCGAGCACTGCACGGGCGGCTTCGGGCCGGGTCGATGCGGTGCAGACGCCGCCGGAAAAGATCGTCGTGATCTGCACGGCATCGGGCAGCGGGCCGAGCAGCTCGATGCCCTGCACGTGGATCAGTTCGCTCAATTGCTGGAAGCCGAGCTCGACCTCGCCGCGCGCGACCAGCGTGGCGACCGGCACGCCGGGCGGCGGCTGCACGATGCGCGAGCGCAGTTCGTCGGCGATCCCCCAGCGCTCGAACAACTGCGCCAGCGCGACGCCGCTCGGACCGGTCGAGTACGCAAGGCTGTGCGCCCCGAGCAGGGCGCGACGCAGCGCGTCTTCGGAACCGATGTCCGGGCGTGCGGCACCGGCCTTCACGGCGACGGCTACGTCGGAGCGGACGAGGTCGATGCGACTGCCGGCTGCAACGTGGCCGGAGGCAAGGAGCCGCTCGATCGCGTCGGAGGCCAGTACGACGAGGTCGAAGACCTCGCCGGCCTGCACGCGCTTGGCCGCGTCGACGCCGCCGACCGATTCGATGGCGACGGCCGTGCCCGAACGCTGTTCCCAGGCCGCTGCCAGTTCGGCCAGCACCCGGCGGGTGGCCATCGACGAAATGCCGGTGATCGTTGCCTCGTCCATGCGGGTCATTGTCGCGACGGCGCAGACCCTCGACCAGCCCTGTACGGCACTATCAGCTAGAACGATTCGCTATATCATCGACCGATCAATACCAAAACCATTCGCACCTGGTACCTTTGTACGAGTGGACCTGAAACAGATCGAATACTTCGTGCGCGTCGCCGAGCTCGGCAGCTTCACGCGCGCGTCGATCGCGCTGAACGTGGCACAGCCGGCGCTCAGCCGGCAGGTCCGTCGGCTCGAGGTCGAATTGCGGCAGACGCTGTTGGTGCGCAACGGCCGCGGCGCCGTTCCGACCGAAGCCGGGCGCGTGCTGCTCGCGCACGGGCGCGGCATCCTGCACCAGGTCGAGCGGGCGCGCGAAGAGCTCGGTCGAATGCGCGGCTCGCTGGCCGGGCGCGTTGCCGTGGGCCTGCCGCCGAGCGTCGCGCGCGTGCTTGCGGTCCCGCTGATGCGCGCATTCCGCCGGCGCCTGCCCGACGCACAACTGTCGATCAGTGAAGGCCTGAGCGCCGCGATGCAGGAGCGCCTGGCGCATGGCGGGCTCGACATCGCCGTGCTCTACGATGCGCGCCCCGTGGAGGGCCTCGACCTGCAGCCGCTGGTCGACGAAGACCTTTACCTGGTCGGACCGCGCCCCCGGGGCCTGGCCGAGGATCCGCCGCCCGGCGCGATCGGGCTCGACGAAGTGGCCCGACTGCCGCTGGTCATTCCGAGCCGCCCGAACGCGATGCGGATGCGGGTCGAGTCGGAGATGGCCGCGATCGGCTGCCGTCCGAACGTCGCGCTCGAAGTCGACGGCGTTCCCGCGATTCTCGACCTGGTCGCCGACGGCGCCGGCCACGCGATCCTGCCCCGCAATGCCGTTACGCGCTCGATCAACCCGTCGTCGTTCGTGACGCGACCCATCGGGCCGCCACCGTTGCGAATTTCGCTGTTCACCGCCGTGAGCGCGCTGCGCCCGGCCACGCTGACGCAGCAGACCGCCCGGGAATTGATCCGCGAAACCCTGGAAGGACTGCTGCCGCAATGAGCACCCGGCGCAGACACAGCCATCCGGGCGTCCTCTCGACGGCGCTCATGGTTCCTCTTGCCTCGCAGCGAGAATCCGGTCGGCCTGCACGCGCCAGTCGGCCTGCGCCTGGCGCGGCTCGCCGAAGACGCCGCGCTCGGCCAGGTCGGCGACCCACGCCTGGCGATTCGCGGTGCCGGCGGCCGACCAGGGTTCGAGTCCCGCTTCGCGCACGGTGTTCGCCGATTCGCGCATCTCCTCGGCGCGGCGCCGCCCGTGCAGGATCACGCGCTCGAAGAAGTAGCTCGCCTGCTGCTCCCAGTCGATGCCGGGAAAGGTCTCGGCGAGCGACGCGAGCACCTCGTCCTCGACGCCCCATGCGCGCGCGGCGGTGAAGCTCTCGATGATCATCGCCTCGAGCCCCTTGATCATCACGCTGCGACACATCTTCGTGGCCGACGCGATGCCCAGTTCCGCGGAACCCGTCTTCGCGTCGAAGCCGAGCGCGGCCAGCAGTGGCGCGAGCGCGGCAGCGTGCGGTCCGCCGAGCAGCAACGGCACGCGGATCCGATACGGAGGCACCGATGTCATCACCGCGCCTTCGACGTATCGCGCACCCGTCTGTTCGACCTTCGCCGCAGCGCCGCGCTTGGCGCCGGGCGAGGCGGAATTGAAGTCGAGGAACCACACGTCGCTTCGCAACGCGGGTGCGCACGCGGCGGCGACCGCGACCGCCTGGCTCGCCGTGACCGCCGACACGATGAAGTCGGCGTCGCCCGCCAGCGCCGCGTGCGAGTCGACCAGCGCGATGCCGTGCGCCTTTGCGTGTTCGCGCAGCGGAGCCGCCTGCGGTCCGTCGAGCTTCACGTCGTACGCTGCGACGCGTTCGACGCCGCGCGCGCGAAGGTCTTCCGCGAGGATCCGTCCGACCTCGCCATAACCGACGAGGCCGATGCGCCAGCGCAGCGGATCTTCGCCGGCGCGCTCGACGTTGCGCCGGACGCTACTGGGCTCGTTCAAGGTCATGGTCGTGTTCTCCTCGTTCGATTCTCGCATGCGGGCTCTGCGGAGTTCATCGCCCGAATTCCGGGCGTTCTGCGCTACGCCCGCAGCGTCGATCGAAGCGCGGTGTGAATGCACGCAGGCCGGGCTTTGTGCCCGCGCTAGAATGCGTCGCCGATCGAAACGCCGATGAGCCCGCATGAGCGCCAAACCGAAACCCGATCCGTCGACCGGCCTGCCTTCCACGCGTGACGTCACGCCGGCGACGAAGGCGGCGATTCTGGTCGAGGCGATGCCGTACATCCGTCGCTTCCACGGCCGCATCGTCGTCGTGAAATACGGCGGCAACGCGATGATCGACCAGCAGCTCAAGCAGAGCTTCGCACGCGACGTCGTGCTGCTGCGGCTGGTCGGGCTGAACCCGGTCGTCGTGCACGGCGGCGGTCCGCAGATCGAGCAGCTGCTCGCACGCGTCGGCAAGAAGGGCGAGTTCGTGCAGGGCATGCGCGTGACCGACGCCGAGACGATGGATATCGTCGAGATGGTGCTCGCGGGGCAGGTGAACAAGGAGATCGTCGAGCTGATCAACACCGCCGGCGGCCGCGCGGTCGGGCTCACCGGTCAGGACGGCGGCCTGATCCGCGCTCGGCGCATGCGGCTGCCGCCGAAGGACAAGTCCGACGAGCCGATCGACATCGGGCAGGTCGGCGAGATTGCGTACATCGATCCGGGCATCATCCACACGCTTACCGGCAACGGCTTCATTCCGGTGATCGCGCCGATCGGCTCGGGCGACGAAGGCGAGACCTACAATATCAACGCCGATGTCGTCGCCGGCAAGGTGGCCGAGGTGCTCAAGGCCGAGAAGCTGGTGTTGCTCACCAATACGCCGGGCGTGCTCGACAAGGACGGGGAACTGCTCACCGGCCTTACGCCGCGGCAGATCGACGCGCTCTTCGCCGACGGCACGATCTCCGGCGGCATGCTGCCGAAGATCTCGTCGGCGCTCGAGGCGGCGCGCGGCGGCGTGAATGCGGTGCACATCGTCGACGGTCGCATCGATCACTGCCTGCTGCTCGAGATCATGACCGACCACGGCGTCGGCACGATGATCCGCAGCAGCTGAGACGAGCATCGGTCGGCGGTGTATCCGCTGCCCAGACGGGTTCGCTGCACGCGGCCCTTCAGTCGCGTACGCACGGGCGGGTCGCCATCCGTCTGGCTGCTCGATCTCGACAACACACTGCACGATGCGATGCCCGACGTGTTTCCGCGCATCCATCGCTCGATGATCGACTTCGTCGCGAACGAGCTGTCGCTGAGTCACGAGGATGCTGACGCACTGCGCATCCGCTACTGGCGCCGCTACGGTGCGACGCTGCTCGGCATGGTTCGGCACCATGCGGTCGACCCGCACCGTTTCCTGCGCGAGACGCACCGCTTCCCCGATCTCGAGCGCATCGTGCGTCGCGATGGCCGGCTCGTGCATGCGCTGCGCCGCCTGGCGGGCCGGCGCATCGTCGTCACCAATGCTCCGCTCGACTATGCGACGCGCGTCGTTCGTGCGCTCGGCATCGCGCCATACATCGAATCGATCGTCGCGATCGAGTCGATGCGTTTCGCCGGATACTTCCAGCCGAAGCCGTCGCGAGCGATGTTGCGCCGGCTGGTCGCGCGCCTCGGCGTGCCGGCAGCGCGCTGCATTCTCGTCGAGGACTCGCCGCTGAACCTGGCTGCCGCGCACTCGATCGGCATGCAGACGATACTGGTCACCGGCACGACCCGCCGCTCGCTCCGGCCGGTCAACCGGCTGCACGCCGGGTCGTCTCGGCGCATCGCCCTTCAAGTACAATCGGTCGCTCATCTGCCGCGCAAGCCGGCGCGGGGCGCAGTCTGATCCGCTCTGCCGCCGCGCATACCGACATGAACGATTCGACGACGCCTCCGCCGAGACAGGCTCGCCCCAAGCGGGGCGAACGGCGATTGCAGATCCTTCAGACACTCGCGGCGATGTTGCAGGAACCGGGTGGAGATCGCGTCACCACCGCAGCCCTCGCCGGACGCCTGCAGGTATCGGAAGCCGCGCTCTATCGGCACTTCGCCAGCAAGGCGCAGATGTTCGAAGGCCTGATCGAGTTCATCGAATCGACGATCTTCGGGCTCATCAACCAGATCACCACGCAGCACGACGACGACGGCATGCGTCAGCTGCGCGACATCGTCGCGATGCTGCTGTCCTTCGCCGAGAAGAACCCGGGCATGACGCGCGTGCTGATCGGCGATGCGCTCGTCACCGAAGACGGCCGGCTGCAGGATCGCATCAACCAGCTGATCGACCGCATCGAAGCGTCGCTGAAGCAGGCGTTCCGCGTCACCGTCGCGCAGGGGCGCCTGCCGCAGGACACCGACGCCACCGCTCGCGCCGGCATCGTGCTCGCCTACGTGCTCGGCCGCTGGCTGCGCTACGCGAAGAGCGGTTTTCGTCGCGCGCCGGCCGAGCACTTCGAGCAGCAGGCGTTGTTCCTGATCGCCTGAGAACCTGCGGATGAATCTGCCGCAGGTCCGATTCCCTGACGGGTTCTGAGAACGGCCGTGGAAATCGTCTGGCTCACGCTCACCGCCATCGTGCTGTACGTGGCGGCCGATCGCATTCTCGATTACATGGAGCGACGCGCCGGCCGCCGCTTCGAGCAGCGCTCGATCATCTTCTTCGGGCTGATCCTCGTGCTGGCGCTGATCACCTTCGCGGTCATCCGCAACTTCTTCGACATCGGCTGAAAACAGCCGAGCCCGCTTTCGGGTATCATTGCGGGTTGGCAGTCTTTCCTGGCTGCCTCGCCGGCGCCGTCGCCAGTCTCTGCGCCGCATCTTCCCCGGCATCCGCCGTACCGAAGTTTTCCACCCCGAATTCGTCTGCCCGCGACTGGCGTCGCAACGCCGATGCGCCGAGCGCGTGTCGTGCCGACCAGGCCGATGTCGCTGGAGCTCCATGTCCTTTTCCGCACTGGGCTTGTCCGAAGCCCTCGTCCGCGCCGTGTCCGAATGCGGCTACGACACCCCGACGCCGATCCAGGCGAAGGCGATTCCTGCCGTGCTTGCCGGCGGCGACCTGCTCGCCGGCGCGCAGACCGGAACCGGCAAGACCGCCGGCTTCGTGCTGCCGATCCTGCAGCGGCTCGCCGCGAACGGTGTCGCACCCCGTGGCGCGATTCCGGGAGCCGCGCGCGGGAGCGCGCGTCCGATCCGTGCACTGATCCTCACGCCGACGCGTGAGCTCGCCGCGCAGGTCGAGCAGAGCGTCACCGTCTATGCGAAGCACACGTCGCTCACATCGACGGTCGTGTTCGGCGGCGTCAACATCAATCCGCAGATCGACCGCCTGCGCCGCGGCGTCGACATCCTCGTCGCCACGCCGGGCCGGCTGCTCGACCTCGCGGGCCAGCGCAGCGCCGACCTGTCGAAGGTCGAGGTGCTCGTGCTCGACGAAGCCGATCGCATGCTCGACATGGGCTTCATCCACGACATCCGTCGCGTGCTGAAGCTGCTGCCGCAGCGGCGCCAGAACCTGCTGTTCTCGGCCACGTTCTCCGACGAGATCCGTGCGCTCGCCGACACGCTGCTCGATCGTCCGGCGATGATCGAGGTCGCGCGTCGCAACGCTGCTGCCGAAAGCGTCGCGCAGCGCATCCTGCCGGTCGATCGCGCGCGCAAGCGCGAGCTGCTGTCGCACCTGATCCGCGAGCACAACTGGTACCAGGTGCTGGTGTTCACGCGCACGAAGCACGGCGCGAACCGGCTCGCCGAGCAGCTGGCGAAAGACGGCATCCCGTCGCTGGCGATCCACGGCAACAAGAGCCAGAACGCACGCACGCGCGCGCTCGCCGAGTTCAAGGCGGGAACGCTGCAGGCGCTGGTCGCCACCGACATCGCCGCGCGCGGTCTCGACATCGTCGAGCTGCCGCACGTCGTCAACTTCGACCTGCCGAACGTCGCCGAAGACTACGTGCATCGCATCGGCCGCACCGGCCGCGCGGGTGCCGAAGGCGAAGCGGTATCGCTGGTATCGCCCGACGAGAACGGGCTGCTGCGCGACATCGAGCGGCTCGTCCGCCGGCAGATCCCGCGCCAGACGATTGCGGGCTTCGAGCTCGACCCGAACGCGCGCAACGAGCCGGAGGTCGACGACCGCCCGCCGCGTCCGCAGCGCGGGCAGCGGCGCGGTGCGGGTGCGCCGCGCGGTGCCGTCGGCGGGCAGGCGCGTGCGACGGCCGGCGGGCGCGCGCGTACGAATGCGAATGCGCGCTCCGGCGCACGTCCGCGCACCGGGGCCTGAAGGCAGGTAGACAACCCGCTACCTCGCAACCGCACGTTGCATTCTCGGCCGTTGAACGAATTCGACGGGGGGAAACGCAACATTCCGTCGCGGGATGTGCGAAAAGCGTGCGGTGCGCCCGGGCTGCCGCACGACGGTCGGGGACGATCGTAGTGCGAATTACAGCGCGTCGACGAAACGTTCCATCCGCCGACGCTCGACGGCGTCGGGCATCGGGCCGCGCGCGGCCGCTGCGTTGTCGAGCGCGTGCTCCGGCTTCGAGGTGCCCGGGATCGCGCAGACGACGGCTTCGTGCGAGACGATGTACTTGAGGAAGAACTGCGCCCAACTCGTGCAGCCGAACTCGGCTGCCCATTCGGGCAGCGCCTTGTCCTGCACCGCGCGAAAGAGCCGGCCGCGGCCGAAGGGCAGGTTCGTCATCACCGCCATCTCCCGCTCGAGCGCGAGCGGCAGGATCCGCTCGCCGGCGCTGCGGTTGTCGAGCGCGTAGTCGACCTGGATGAAATCGAGCGTCTCGCGTTTCATCACGCGCTCGAAATCGGCGTACTGCGAGTCGAACGAAGTCGTGATGCCGACGTAGCGGATCCGGCCTTCGTCTTTCAGCGCGCGCAGCGTCGCCAGCTGCGTGTCGACGTCGCGCAGGTTGTGCACGGCGATCAGGTCGATGCGCGGGACGCGCAACCGGCGGAACGACGCTTCGATCTGCGCGCGTCCTGCGTCGCGGTCGTCGGCGCCGACCTTCGTCGCGAGGAACAGCGTCGACAGCAGGTCGGCCTGCTCGCCGATCTCGCCGACGACCGATTCGGCGCTGCCGTACGACGGCGCGGTGTCGACGATGCGTCCGCCTGCGGCGGCAAAACGTTCGAAGGTCTCGCGCAGCACCGGTGTCGCCTCGGAATAGCGCCGTGCGGTGCCCAGCCCGATGACGGGCAGCAGCTCGCCGCTCGAAGGAACGGCCTTGTGCAGCGGTTGCGCGTCGGCGCCCTCGGCAAGCCGCTCGGCGGCGATGCGCTCGACCGGCAGCGCCTGCGGTACGAAGGCGGCCGCCTGCGCGCGCACGCCGCGCACGGGCAGCAACGACGCCGATGCCGCGGCGAGAATCCATCGTCGGCGATCGAGTCGCATCGCTTCCTCCTGCTTCAGGCGCCCGGTGCCCCGGCGCTCACCAGCTCGGTGAGCGCCGGGCCGTAGGCTTCGAGCTTGTGCGTGCCGACCCCCGCGATGGCGGCGAGCGCCTGCAGCGAGCCCGGTCGTTCGCGGGCAATCTCGCGCAGCGTCCGGTCGTGGAAGATCACGTAGGGCGGCACGCCGCGTTCGGCGGCGACGCCGCGACGCCATTCGCGCAGCTGCTCGAACAGTGCTTCGTCGCGCGGATCGATGCCGCTGCGTGCGGCGGGCGATGCGGCATCCGCATCCGGCGTAGAGCGCCGCGTGCGCTTGCCCCGCGCGCGCTGCGACGCCTGCGGACGACGCATCTGCAGCGTACGTTCGCCGCGCAGCAACGCGCGGCTCGTCCCGGTGAGCACGAGCACCTGGTGCCGCGCGTGGTCGACGGCAACGAGGCCCTGCGCGATCAGCTGGCGCAGCACGGCGCGCCAGGCCGCTTCGTCGAGGTCGGCGCCGATGCCGAAAGTGCTGAGCGTGTCGTGCCCGTGTTGCACGACGCGCGGCGTGGCCGAGCCGCGCAGGACCGACACGATGTGCTGTGCGCCGAAGCCGAAGCCGCTCGCCTGGCGTACGCGATAGATGCACGACAGCAGCTTGCGCGCCGCTTCGGTGGCGTCCCACGGTTGCGGCGGCTCGAGGCAGTTGTCGCAGTTGCCGCAGGCGGTGCTTCCTTCGCCGAAGTAACCGAGCAGCCGCACGCGTCGGCAACCGATCGTCTCGGCGAGCGCGAGCATTGCGTCGAGTTTTCCGGTGGCGACGCGCTTGTGCGCGTCTTCGGCCTCCGACTGGTCGATGAAGCGGCGCTGCTGCACGACATCGGCCAGCCCGTAGGCCATCCACGCCTCGGCGGGCTCGCCGTCGCGGCCGGCACGTCCGGTTTCCTGGTAGTAGCCTTCGACGCTGCGCGGCATGTCGAGGTGCGCGACGAAGCGCACGTCGGG
>CAZIDY010000071.1:0-9078 GCA_964538505.1 uncultured Limnobacter sp.
CCATCTCCCAGACCTGCAGCGGCTGGTACTGCGGCTGCTTCATCAGCTCGGTGACGAGACGGCCGCGCTCGAGCTGCTTGCGGGTGGCTTCGTCGAGGTCGGAAGCGAACTGCGCGAAGGCCGCCAGCTCGCGATACTGCGCGAGTGCCAGACGCACGCCGCCGCCGAGCTTCTTGATGATGTCGGTCTGCGCCGCACCACCGACGCGCGACACGGAAATGCCGGCGTTGATGGCCGGCCGGATGCCGGCGTTGAAGAGGTCGGTTTCCAGGAAGATCTGGCCGTCGGTGATCGAGATCACGTTCGTGGGAACGAAGGCGGAGACGTCGCCCGCCTGCGTCTCGATGATCGGCAGCGCGGTGAGCGAGCCCGTCTTGCCTTTCACTTCGCCATTGGTGAACTTCTCGACGTACTCCTCGTTCACGCGCGCGGCGCGCTCGAGCAGGCGGCTGTGCAGATAGAAGACGTCGCCCGGGTACGCCTCGCGACCCGGCGGGCGGCGCAGCAGCAGCGAGATCTGGCGATACGCCCACGCCTGCTTGGTGAGGTCATCGTAGACGATCAGCGCGTCCTGTCCGCGGTCGCGGAAGTACTCGCCCATCGTGCAACCCGAGTACGCAGCGAGGTACTGCAACGCGGCCGATTCCGACGCGCTGGCGGCGACGACGATGGTGTACTCCATCGCGCCGGTTTCCTCGAGCTTGCGCACCACGTTGGCGATCGTGGATGCCTTCTGCCCGATCGCGACGTAGACGCAGATCAGGTCCTTGCCCTTCTGGTTGATGATCGTGTCGATCGCCACCGCGGTCTTGCCGGTCTGGCGGTCGCCGATGATCAGCTCGCGCTGGCCGCGGCCGATCGGCACCATCGCGTCGACCGACTTCAGGCCGGTCTGCACCGGCTGCGACACCGACTTGCGCGCGATGACGCCCGGCGCGACCTTCTCGATGACGTCGGTGAGCTTCGCGTTGATCGGGCCCTTGCCGTCGATGGGCTCGCCGAGCGCGTCGACGACGCGGCCGATCAGCTCGGGGCCAACCGGCACCTCGAGGATGCGGCCGGTGGATTTCACCGTCATGCCCTCGGAGATGTGCTCGTACGGACCCATGACGACCGCGCCGACCGAGTCGCGCTCGAGGTTCAGCGCCAGCCCGTAGGTGGCGGCCTGCCCCGGCGCCGGCGGGAACTCGATCATCTCGCCCTGCATCACCTCGGACAGCCCGTGGATGCGGCAGATGCCATCGGTGACCGAGACGACCGAACCCTGATTGCGCGTATCGGCGCTGATGTTCAGGTTCTGGATTCGCGTCTTCAGCAGCTCGCTGATTTCGGCCGGATTCAGTTGCATGGGATACCCCTTGGCTTAGACCTTCAATGCGCTGGCCATCTGGGCCAGCTTGCCGCGCACGGACGCGTCGATCACTTCGTCGCCGATCTTGACCGCGACGCCGCCGATGAGGTTCGCGTCGACGGTGACCGAGGCCTTGATCTGCTTGCCGTATTTTTTCGCGAGTGTTGCGACGATGTCGTCGATCTGCTGCTCGACGAGCGGGTATGCGGAACGGATCTGTGCGTCGAGCACGCCTTCGTGCTCGTTGCGCAGCTGCTCGTACAGCTCGGAGATCTCGGGCAGCACCGCCAGCCGCTCGTTGTCGGCGAGCACCTGCACGAAATTTCCCTGCTCGGCGCTCAGCTGCCCGCTGGCATCGCCGATCAGCCGGGCGACCTGCTCGTTCGAGAGCTGCGGACTGCCGATGAGCTCGCGTGCGCTCTCGGTTCCCGCGACGGTGGCCAGGCGCCGCAGCGCGTCGGACCATGCCGGCAGCGCGCCGGCCTCGCGCGCGAGGTCGAAGGCGGCCTCGGCGTACGGACGGGCGATCGTCAACGACTCGGCCATGTCAGACCAGCTCGTTCTGCAGGTTGGACAGCAGCTCGGCGTGCCGGTTCGCGTCGATCTCGCGACGCAGAATGCGCTCGGCACCGACAACGGCCAGCGTGGCGACCTGCTCGCGCAGCTGCTCGCGGGCACGCTGCGCGGCGAGCACCGCTTCTTCCTCGGCGGCCTTGCGCGCGGCGGCGACGATCTGCGCCGCCTCGGTGCGTGCGCTCTCGACGATGCCTGCAGCCTGCCGCTCGGCGACCGAGCGCACTTCCGAAGCGCCGGCGCGCGCCTGTTGCAGTTCCTGCTCGACGCGACGCTCGGTCGCGGCGAGGTCGGCCTTCGCCTTGTCGGCAGCCGCCAGGCCGTCGGCGATCCGCTGCGCGCGCGCGTCGAGCGCACGCGTGATCGGCGGCCAGACAAAGCGCGCGGTGAACCACCACAACGCCAGGAAGACGACGATCTGGGCGATGAGCGTCGCGTTCAGGTTCACGGCGTACCCCCTCGAGACTGGATGGACGGAATCCCGGGGATCAGCCCTGGAACGGGTTGGCGAACGCGAACATCATCGCGATACCGACGCCGATCAGGAAGGCCGCGTCGATCAGGCCGACGAGCAGGAACATCTTGGTCTGCAGCCGGTCCATCAGCTCGGGCTGGCGCGCGGCGCCTTCGATGTACTTGCCGCCCATCATGCCGATGCCCACGCAGGCGCCGAGGGCCCCCAGGCCGATGATCAAACCGCACGCGACGGCGACGAGAGCAACGTTGGTCATGTTCTAGGACTCCGGTGAAAAGAGACGGTTGCTGTTGCTGTGGAGGAAGGAAAGGAAACTCAGTGCTGCTCGAAGGCCTGACCCACGTAGACGAGCGCGAGCATCATGAAGATGAACGCCTGCAGCGTGATGATCAGGATGTGGAAGATCGCCCAGGCCAGGCCGGTGAGGAAGTGCAGGCCGAAACCCCACCACGTCACCGAGGCGCCGAACAGCGCGATCAGCATGAACACCAGTTCGCCGGCGTACATGTTTCCGAACAACCGCATACCGAGCGAGACCGTCTTGGCCAGGTACTCGATGATCTGCATCGCGAAATTGATCGGCCACAACAGGAAGTGCTTGCCGAAGGGCGCGGTGAACAGCTCGTGCGTGAAGCCGCCGCCGCCCTTGTGCTTGATGCCGTAGTAGATCGACGACGCGAGCACGACGATCGACAGCGACAGCGTTCCGTTCAGGTCGGCCGTGGGCACCGCGCGCATGTAGTGGATGCCGAACAGCTTGTCGGCAAGGAACGGAAACAGATCGACCGGAATCAGGTCGATCGCGTTCATCAGGAAGATCCAGACGAAGGAGACGAGCGCCAGCGGTGCGATGTAGTTCAACTCACCCTTGACGATCGAACGCGCCTGCTCGTGCACGAACTCGACGATCGACTCGATCGCACCGACGAAGCGGTTCGGCACGCCGGAGGTGATCATCCGCGCCGCGCGGTACATCAGCCAGCCCGACAGCACCGCCGTGAGCACCGACCAGAAGACCGTGTCGATGTTGATGATCGAGAAATCGATGATGTCCTGCTGGGCAGCCCCCGAAGAGTTCAGGTGCGCCAGGTGGTGAACGATGTATTCGGAGGGGGTCGGAGCGTTCGCTGCAGCAGCCATGGATTCTTTTTGCGACGGTGGCGGAAACCGGTTATCGGATCGTCACGACGACTTGCCCTTCGTGAAGAGATCACGCTCGAAGGCCATCGCGAAGAGCGGAGCCTGCAGGGCAACGATCAACCCGATCAGCAGCCAAAGCCACTCGAGGTTCGCCTGCGTCTTCACGATCCCGAACAGCAGGAGGATCGTGAGTCCGATCTTGACGAACTCCCACAGGAAGAACACGACCGGATACGACTCCGGCGAGCGCTTCCTGTGCAGCGTCAAGCGCAGCGCGAACAGCGCGCTCGGGATGATCGCCGCGGCTCCGCCCAGCAATAGCGACCGGGCGCTTTCCCCACCTGCCCAGATCCCGGCAAAAAAGGCCAGAACCGCGACAGCAGCGATCTGTAGCCCAACGGCAGCCAACATGTCGATTACGGACCGGCCGCGGCCATTGGCCCACAGGGGCAAAGACGCGAGATTCTAGCGTTTGCCCGGGGGTGGGTCAAACCGTTTCCGCAGTGCAGCAAGGAGTCTTGACGTGCGTCAATCGGTGTCGACACCGAGACGCTCGAGCAAGCCCTGGAACTGCTCGTTGCTCGAAAACGAAATCGTCAGCCGGCCGCGGCCCTTGCCGTTCGCGCGCAGGCTGACGGGCGTCGCGAGCGCATCGGCGATGCGCTCCTGCAGTCTTTCGAGATCCCGATCGGGTGCCGAGCGTCGCCGGCCTGCGTTGCTCCGCCCGGGGTCTGCGGCGTCGGCGAGCGCTCGCTGCACGAGCTGCTCGGTTTCGCGCACCGACAGCCGCCGGTCGACGACACGCTGCGCGAGCAGGATCTGTTCGGCGCGGTCGACGGCGAGCAACGCGCGCGCGTGTCCCATGTCGAGATCGCCGGCGAGCAGCATCGTCTGCACCGGCTCGGCGAGCTGCAGCAGGCGCAGCAGATTCGACGTGGCGCTGCGCGACCGACCGAGCGCATCGGCCGCCTGCTCGTGCGAGTAGCCGAACTCGGTGGTGAGCCGGTGGATCGCCTGCGCCTGCTCGAGCGGATTCAGATCCTCGCGCTGCAGGTTCTCGATCAGCGCCATCGCGAGTGCCTGCTCGTCGGTAGCCTCACGCACGACGACCGGCACCTCGGCAAGCCCGGCGAGGCCTGCCGCGCGGAAGCGCCGCTCGCCGGCGATGATCTCCCAGCGGCCTTCCTCGAGCGGGCGCACGACGACTGGCTGCATGACGCCGTGCGTGCGGATCGAAGCGGCGAGCTCGTGCAGCGCCGACTCGTCCATTCGGGTGCGCGGCTGGTAGCACCCAGCCTGCAGCGCGGACAGCGGCAGCGTCTGCGCGGGCTGGCCGTCGGCGCGTTGCGCTTCGGCCTCGCGCGGCTCGTCGCCGCCGAGCAGGGCATCGAGGCCGCGGCCGAGGCCGCGAGCACGCATGCGGGCAATCTTGCTCATCGGGAGGGCTCCGGAGAATCGGGGGCGGTCGACGCGCGCTGCGAGGCGGCGTCGGAGGCGGGATCGGAAACGGGGTCGGTGTCGGCTTCGGAGGACGGATGCGACGCCGGTGGGGCGACCTGCGCGCGGCGACGCGACCAGTCGGCAACCCGCTCGACGAGCTCGCCGCCGAAGCTCAGATACGCGCGCGCGCCCTTCGACTGCGGGTCGAAGACGATGCCCGGCAGTCCGTAGCTCGGCGCTTCGGCGAGCCGCACGTTGCGCGGGATGATGGTCCGGAACACCTTGTCGCCGAAGTGCTGCTCGAGCTGTGCCGAGACCTGCTGCGTCAGCGTCACGCGCGGATCGAACATCACGCGCAACAGACCGATCACCTGCAGGTCGCGGTTGAAGTTGGCATGCACTTTCTTGATCGTGTTGACCAGATCGGACAGGCCTTCGAGTGCGAAGTACTCGCACTGCATCGGGATGACGACGCCGTGCGCGGCGCAGAAGCCGTTCAGCGTCAGCAGCGACAGCGACGGCGGGCAGTCGATCAGCACGAACTCGTAGCGATCGAGCACGGCCTCCAGAGCGTCTTTCAGACGTGACTCGCGCGCCTCGAAGTCGACCAGGTCGAGCTCGGCGCCGGCCAGGTCACGATTGGCCGGCAGCACGTCGTAGCCGCCGTTCTCGGAACGCTGTGTCGCATCGACGACGTCGGCCAGGCCGATCAGCACGTGGTAGACGGAGCGCTTCAATGCACGCTTGTCGATGCCGCTGCCCATCGTCGCGTTGCCCTGCGGGTCGAGGTCGACGAGCAGCGTGCGCTGGCCGTGGCGCGCGAGCGCCGCCGCCAGGTTCACCGCGGTGGTCGTCTTGCCGACCCCTCCTTTCTGGTTCGCGACGACGAAGATTTTGGGCGCGGGTGAGCGCCCGCTTTGCGTTTCAGTCAAGCGGTTGGGACTCCTGTTCGTCGATGCGCGGTGCTGTCTCGGCGCGTTCGAGCACGACGAGGCTGCGCCGGGCATCGAGTTCGGGGACCTGCAGCGGAACGATCTCTGCAATCTGCCAGGTATTTGTGAGTGCTGACTTCTCCGCTTCGTCCACCGCCGCTTTCATCGCCGTGACAACCGTGTGCGCGGAGGCCAGGGCCTGCACGGCCTGCGCGTAGTCGGCCAACGATGCAAACGCGCGGCAGACGATGACATCGGGCGCCGGCAACGTGGCCGCCAGATCCTCGACCCGGGAGCGCAACACTCGCACATTGGTGAGCGCCAACTCCGCTACTACCTGCTGCAGGAACGCCGCCTTCTTCGCAACCGGTTCGACCAGCACGAGATCTGCCTGCGGCCACAGCAGCGCGATCACGATTCCCGGTAGCCCGCCGCCACTGCCCACGTCGACGATCGTCGGTTGCGTCTGGCGCGAGGGCTCGGCCCACTTCTCGACGCAGCGGTGAAGCGCCGGAACCACCGCTGCGCTGTCGAAAATGTGCTGCACCAGCATCTGCTCGGGTTCGCGGAGGGCTGTGAGGTTGTAGATGCGGTTCCACTTGGCGAGCAAGCCGAGATAATCCAGCATAGAGTTAGTAAGCGCTCGCTGCTCTGATTCATTCGAGGGCAGCAGGCCGAGAACATCCAGGGCAGCGCGCAGGCGCAGTGCGGCCGCCTCAGGCTGCACGCTTTCCGCCATCCTCCGGCGGGGCCGACACGCCCTGCCGCTTCTTCAGGTGAACGAGCAACAGCGAGATCGCCGCTGGCGTTACGCCGGAGATCCGTGCGGCCTGCCCGACGGTCTCCGGGCGGTGCTGTGCCAGCCGCTGCCGGACCTCGAAGGACAGGCCGCGCAATTGCGCGTAGTCGAAGCCCTCGGGAATCGGCAGCCGTTCGTTACGCTCGTTGCGTGCGATCTCGACCTGCTGGCGTGCGATGTAGCCGGCGTACTTCAACTGGATCTCGACCTGCTCGGCAACGCGCAGATCGTCCGGCACCTCGCCGCCCAGACGCTCCAGGGTCGCGTAATCGACTTCCGGGCGGCGCATCAGGTCGGCGAGCGAATGCTCGGCTTCGACGTGCAGCCCCGCCGCTTCCCATGCGGCCGGCGCAGCGAGAGTGGCAGCGCGCGTGCCGCGGAGTCGCTGCAGCTCGCGCTCGATCGCTTCGCGCTTGCGATCGAAAGCTTCCCAGCGCAGATCGTCGACACAGCCCAGCTTCCGGCCGATCGGCGTCAGACGCAGGTCTGCGTTGTCCTCGCGCAGGCTCAGCCGATACTCGGCCCGGCTGGTGAACATCCGGTACGGCTCGGTGACGCCGCGAGTAATCAGGTCATCGACGAGCACGCCGAGGTAGCCTTCGTCGCGCCGCGGCAACCACGGATCGCGACCCTGAATCTGCAGCGCGGCGTTGATTCCGGCCAGCAGCCCCTGCGCAGCCGCTTCCTCGTAGCCGGTCGTCCCGTTGATCTGTCCGGCGAAGAACAGCCCTCCGATCGCGCGCGTCTCGAGCGAGCGCTTCAGCGCACGCGGATCGAAGTAGTCGTACTCGATCGCGTAGCCGGGACGAAGCAGGTGCGCACGTTCCAGCCCCTCGATCGACCGGACCAGCTCGAGCTGGACATCGAAGGGGAGACTCGTGGAGATCCCGTTCGGATAGAACTCCTGCGTCGTCAGACCCTCGGGCTCGAGAAAGATCTGGTGCGACGGCTTGGCCGCGAAACGCTGAATCTTGTCCTCGATCGATGGACAGTAGCGCGGGCCCACGCCATCGATGACTCCGGTGTACAGCGGGCTGCGGTCGAGCCCTCCCCGGATGATCTCGTGAGTGCGTTCGTTGGTATGCGTGATCCAGCAGGGCAACTGCGCCGGATGCTGCTCAGGCCGCCCGAGGAAGGAAAACACCGGAACCGGATCGAGATCGCCTGGCTGCTCGACGCAGCGGGAGAAATCGATCGTCCGCCCATCGATTCGCGGCGGCGTGCCCGTCTTCAGGCGCCCCTGCGGCAGCTTCAGCTCCTTCAGGCGCTGTGCCAGCGATAGCGCCGGCGGATCGCCGGCGCGGCCGGCCGAGTAGTTCGACAAGCCCACGTGCACCAGCCCGTTCAGGAAGGTGCCCGCGGTGAGCACGACCGCAGGCGCGCGAAAACGAAGACCGAGCTGGGTCACGGCGCCGGCCACGCGGTCGCCCTCCAGGATCAGGTCGTCGACCGCCTGCTGGAAAAGCCAAAGATTCGGCTGGCCTTCGAGACGGCTGCGGATCGCCTGCCGGTACAGGACACGATCGGCCTGCGCGCGGGTCGCGCGAACCGCCGGACCCTTGCTGCTGTTCAGGATCCGAAACTGGATACCCGCTTCATCGGTCGCAGCAGCCATTGCACCGCCAAGCGCATCGACCTCCTTGACCAGATGCCCCTTGCCGATCCCGCCGATCGACGGGTTGCAGGACATCTGCCCGAGCGTCTCGATGCTGTGCGTGAGCAACAGCGTCTGCGCGCCCATCCGCGCAGCCGCGAGCGCGGCTTCGGTTCCCGCGTGCCCGCCGCCGACGACGATGACGTCGAAACGCTGTGGATACTCGATGGGGTGCACGGTCGTGGCTTCTGCGGGTACTACGAGCCGGAACGGAACGCTCCGGAGATCGACGGGGGAATTATAGGGTGCGTGAGGTATCGAGTTCGTCGGCCGAATGGATCAGACGTTTCACGTGGAACATGCACGATGTGGCCACCAAAGCTGGAACGGCTGGCAGTGAATCGGCTGCGAAGTTTTCGGTGACACCGCTCCGTTTCACGTGGAACATCGACTAGGGCCTGTTCACACTACGATCGTCTCCGCGTGAGCCCGAAAATGAAGCGCAATCAAGGCGCAAAGCGCAGTCGTGGCGGTGCCACGACGAGCATTTGCAACGCCGAGTGCGCTTCATTTTCGGGCTCACCCTCCGGGCCAGGGCCTGTCGAGCCGCCACACTTCGTTGCCGGCTCCTTGCGTGGCACAGCCACGCGGCGTCGCCGGCGCCTCGTTTGGCGGCTCGGCAGGCCCTGGCGCGGGGACGATCGTAGTGTGAACAGGCCCTAGTGTTCTGTTCCGTATGTAACTTTAACAATCCGTCTGCGACCAACCGGTATT
>CAZIDY010000072.1:0-8744 GCA_964538505.1 uncultured Limnobacter sp.
ACCAGCGGTTGCCCTTGTTGGTGGCTACCAGCGTGCGCACGCCGCCACGCTTGCCGCGCCCCGCCAACCCGACGCGTTTCTTCACCACGCTACCGCCGAGGTCAGCGTCGATCAGACCAGCCGCCATCTCCTGAACGGCTTTGCACAGGACGGCATCGGTGAGTTCTGTCTTGCGCATCCATCGCTGGAAGTGGCGAGTTTTGAATACTCGCGTCATCGAAGCTATTGTGCCACCGAGTGGCACAGTATGTCTACCCGCCTGTTCCGGCACTCTGCCCAGCCGACATCACCATTCGAAACGGCCTACAGATGGCGCACCCAAATCGACGCGATACCCCATCGCCCGATAGCCACGCTGGCGCTTGTCCCACATCCGCAGCAAGGCCGGATGCCCCGTGTCGACGAAGTCGATGATGCGCACGTCGGTCTTGCTGGCGTGTTCCCGGTGCAGGGTAACTGTCCGCGCGTCCCCGTTCTATCGCATCGTCGCGATGTCGACGATCCTTGCAGGCATCACGAATCGAGCAAGGAGTTGCATCGATGGAGGAAGCGGGCGAGATCGTCGAGTCGACGCCGGTGGAGATGCCGTCGCGAAGGCGGATCGATTGGCGCACAGGCAAGAAGACGGTGTGGCAGCCGCGCTCGTTCTGGGAGGAGCACGAACGCCGACGTGCAGCCAGCGGGCTGTCGATTGCGCAGCCGCTTCAATCGGTGGATGCGGGCAGCCACTTGATGCCTGCCACTCCCAGGTTTTTCTGGCTGATGTGGTCACTGAGGATGGGCACGAGGGTCTGCACATTGATCTCAAAGCTGTGCCGCCACATGGCCTGCAGCTTTTTCAACGCGTTTTCATTCCGGTAGATGCTGCCGTCCCAGTCGATGACCATCATCGCCACGTCACCGTCGTCGGCCAGCATACACAGCAAGGCGTCATCGGCGTCCTTGTCGAGCGAGGCCTTGAGCTCGTCCTCGAAGTCGGCCAGAACTTCCACGTACAGATCGATGCTCAGAGGGCTTTGCCCAGACAGCGCAGACTGCAGATCGGCGGCGATTTTCTTCTGGTTGGTCATCGTCGACATTTTCGCTGCAAGGGCCCTGCTTGCCCGTAGCCGACCGAATGGGCCAGTGGGAGGTCGTGACGGGGTTTGAATCTTGACCGGTGGTCTTGGTTGACGGTGAACCCGCGCGCGTAAGTCTTTGATTTTGCTAGATCGCCATCTGTGCCTACCCGCAGGCCAAACGGAGAACAGAGACGGCTCTGGCCGAGAAAGTGGCCGATTTCGGACGTTTCGGCTGATGGCCACCCGCAGCACAGGTGGCCGCAACCCCGCGTGGTGCGGGGATTTCAGGCAAGAAAAAGGGCCCGGAGATTATCCGAGCCCTTGTGTATGGTGGAGCCGGGGTCAACCACACAAGTACCTGAGAGTGGCATCACTACGTGCGATTAGAAAGTTCGTGTTTCGTAGTTGCCCCTATAGTTGCCCCCTCGCGGGTGCTGCTGCTTTCATTTTTCACGATGATTCGTCGCCCATGGGCAGGATGGGCTTTACATACCGACTCGTACGGCACGGATCCGACACTTTTCCGCGAGAACCCGTGTCTTCTGGGCAGGGCCAATGCATGCCGCAGGTGTGCAGTTTGTCCGACGATCGTCTGTCTATACTGAGGAGATGACGAAGATGCACCAGAAGATCCAGCATGAACTCGCGATCCTGCGGTGCCCGCAGGTCCAGAAGCGCACCGGTCTGTCGCGTAGCACGCTCTATCAGTACATCAAGATCGGTGGTTTCCCGAAGCCTGTGCAGCTCGGCCTGCGTGCGGTGGGCTGGCTCGAATCCGATATCAGTGACTGGATCGCGACCCGGGTGAAGGATTACCGGGCGGGCGATGCGTCGGCTGCACGGCGACTACGCGAAGAGACGGATCGCGGCGATATGTAGGGCGACGTGCAATGCCTCAATGCGACTTCGAGAACTTGCTCCCCTTCAACTGCCAAGGCTGCATGGAAGTTGCGCTTAAGCCGAAGTTCCCGAACCGGCCGTAGTCAGCAGGCGACTGCAAACCCGCGTCTTTCCTCATTCTCGCGCCCATAGAGGCGCCGGGCCATCGACCACTCCTCTTGTGTCGGCCCCGATTCGTTCGACCGGATTCGGTTGGTGCGGTTCGGCGGGCGCTGTTTCGGCAACATGAATCAGGCTTGTACCGCTGCCACGTTGCGTCGACGGCCATTGCCTGCAACGCGGACGGTGTACAGCGACGGATTGCCGCCCAGATCCTGCGTCAACGAGGCGCCCGCTTCCAGCAGTAACGCGGTCATCTTTGCAACAGCCTTGTCGGTGAACCGGCTGGTCGGGCCGGAAAGAATGAGCGCCCCGACTAGGGCCTGATTCATCTCGAACACCGGAACCGCGATTCCGGAGGTGCCCGAGAATATCTCGCCGTGCGTGGCAACGGCGATCTGCGAACGGATCCGACGAAAATGCGCACCCGCTTCGCCGGATGCCGCCCGTAGCACTAGCGCCGCGCAGCCGCGGTCCAGCGCAAAGCACTGTCCGGCGCGGATGTGATCGCGCAGCGCGTGCGCCGAGTCGACCCGGTACAGGCACACCTGCATGTCGCCGTCGCGCACGTTGAGCGAGGCGCTCTCGCCGCTTGCCTCGGCCAGTCGTTGCAGCACGGGTCGGATGAGATCCTCCGGCTGGACGGTCTTCTGGTACACGGCCGCCAGATGCAGCACGGCCGGTCCGAGCCGGTAGCCGCCGTCCGGGGTAACACGAACGTAGCCGTGGCTGATCAGCGAGGCGACCAGCCGCAGCACCGTGCTCTTCGGCAGCCGTGAACGTTCCGCAAGCGCGGCCAGACTGCTCGTGCGCGTGCCTGCCTCGAAAGACGCGAGCAGGACGAGCGCCCGTTCCACGGACGCGACGCCCTCGGTCGCGCCATCTCGAGGCAGTTTCCTCGAGCGCTCGATTCTTTCAACCAATTTCAGACCCTCCTTTGGCTCGAAAAATTCTTGACCTGACCGCGGACTCCAACTACGTTACGGAACGCCGTTCCGTTTCTCGAAAAGTTTGGCATTCTATTCCAATTATATTAGCGAGACACCCTATGGCTCTAGGAGAACCGGCCTGCGCGAGTCCGTCATGCTTTCAACGCGACCATCGGCTCGTCGGCGTCGTATGTTCTGTGCGCGATCACGAACAAAGCCGAGCATGTACTCGTCGTTGCCGTACGACCCGAAAAAGGACTTCGCCCCGATTCCCCGTGTCACGACGTCCACACTCGTCACCGTCGTCGATCCTTCGCTGCCCGTGCGCACCTTCCCGGAGTTCGTCGCGTGGGCCGGCACGCAGCCGCAGGAAATCAGCTTCGCTTCGCCGGCGTCGGCACGCCTCTGCACCTCGCCGGCGAGATGGCCAAGAGCAGCGCCGCAATCTGCATGACGCACGTGCCGTACAAGTAGAGTTCTCCCACGCTCGCCGATCTGATATCGGGGCAGGTGGTGTGATGTTAGGTGTGATCGTAACGTCGCTGCCGCACATCCGCGCCGGGAATCTGCGTGCGATTGCCGTCACCAGCCTCGAGCGCGACAGGAACCTGCCCCATGTGCCGACGTTCTACGAACAGGGCCGGAGGTTTCGACGTCACTGCCCGGTACGGGCTGTTCGCTCCGGCGAAGACGCCGGGCGATGTGCTGAGGCGACTCGAAGCGGCCGTCGTCAAGGTGGCGCCGTCGCGCGAAGTGGGCGAGCGTCCGTATTTCATGGGGCTGGAGCCGGCCGCCGGGGGTGGCGCGGCGCTCGGCACGCAGGTGCGCGAGGAGATTCCGCGGTGGGCGCGCGTGGTGAAGGAATCGGGCGTGAAGGTGCAATAGGAGCGACAGGGAAATGATTGGGAACGAGATGGTCATCGACATGCAGCATCACTACATCCCGGCGGATGCGCTCAAGCATGTCGGCAAGACCTATGAATACGATTTCACAGTGACCCTCGAGCGCTTCCGCAAGGCGTATCAGGTGATGACCGACATCGACGCCGACCTGCGCTACATGGAAGAAGCGGGTATCGACGCGGCAATCCTCAGCACCGGGTCGTTCGTGTCGAACGGCTTCGAGTTCTGCCAGGCGTGCAACACCGGGTACGGCAAAGTCGTTCGCGAGTATCCGCAGCGCTTTCGCGGAATGATTCACGTCGACCCGCTACAGGACGCCCAGCGCAACGTCGACGAGATTCGACGCTCGGTCGAGGAACTCGGTCTGTTCGGGCTCGCGCTCGTGTCGTCCTACGCGGCCGTCACGCTCGACGACTCGATCCTCGACCCGATGTACGAGAGCGCCGTGCGCTTCGACATGCCCGTCTTCGTGCACCCGACGATCCGGACGAACCTGTGGGGAGGCGATCGCTATGACATGCACACGACGATCTCCCGCGAGTACGACATCCTCAAGTCGTTCGTCGAGTTGCTGCATGGCGTGCTGCCGCGTTTCCCGGAGCTGAAGATTGTCATGGCGCACCTTGGCGGCGGCTTTCCGACGATCAAGGGGCGCATGCTCGCGTGGCACCAGCCGCCCCACATTCCACTTCCCGAGGACTGCCGGCGCCACGGCCTGACGGTTCATCAGGCTCAGGAGTTCGGACTGGTCGACGACTTTGAGGCGCGGTGCCGGAATGTTCTGTTCGACTCGGCCGGCATCGGCGGCTGGGCCCCGGCCATCCGCGCGGCGTTCGAAACGCTCGGCGCCGAGCACATCTGCTTCGGCACGGACTACCCCTATGAGTTGGGTCAGGCGCCCTACGTACGGAAAGTTCTCGCCGACATTGACGGCTTCGACATCGCGGCCGATGACAAGAGGAAGTTCCTGAGCGGAAATCTGAGAAGAATGTTCCGAGTTTGATTCGGATGTCGGCCTCCGCGAGCGGGGCCTTTTCCGCGCGCATCGCGACTACGGCGGCGACGATCCGGCGGTTTCCACTACTCCGAGCTTTGAGCGCCGCCGCGAGCCAGGCCATTGATTCCAGTGGAGATCGTCGCGCTGGGTGAGCGCGTTACTGGGAACAGCTGGGGTCGACGTCGAGCAGCGAGAAGGCCTTGGCCTGCAGCGGCGTGGGACGCGTCGTGAGGATGAGCTTGGCCACAGGATTCGCCGGTGTGTGGGCGATGTTGTAGGCGAGCGTGGCGAGGTCGTCCAGCAGCGTGCGGAATCTGTGCACCGGCAGGCCGTCGTCGGTGTGCTTGCGCGCGTCCTTCGCGCGGGCGTGGGCCGAGCGCTGCGCCTTGGCCACCGGCGAGGGGCGACTGGCGCGCGCGACGTCGAGCTGCTCGTCGTCGAACAGCATCGGCTTGCGACGTTCGCGCATGTGCCACTCGACGTAGTAGGCGAGCGTGCACAGGAACACGTGTGCGCGCACGCGCTCGGCGTTGTAGTGAAAGACCGGACGCACCTGCGGGTCCACGGTCTTCATCAAACGAAACGCGCGCTCCACGCTGGCCAGACCCGTGTAGGCGGTGACCGCGGCCTAGGCATCGAGTTGCGCGGCCGGCAAGCTGGTGCGGATCACGTACAGACCGTCGAGTGCGGCCTCGGCGCGAATCGCGGCAGCCTTGCGCCGATAGGTGAAGGCGGCCTCGCCGATGTCGAGCTCGAAGTGCTTGGCCATGTGGAAGCGATCGACGATGCGCCCGACGCGCAGCGCGATGGCCTTCGCACCGCGCAGCGGTGCGCGCGTGCGCGCACAGGCTGCGGCGATCCGGGCCAGATCCGCCTCGGTGGCCGCGAGCAGCTCCTCACGCTTGCGCGCACGCTCGCCGGCCAGCAACGGGTTGCGACACACGACGAGCCGCTCGCCGGGGAAGTGCTCGCTGGCGAGCTCGAGCAGATTGCGCTCATTGAACAGCGACGGCTGAAACGGCCCGTGGCTGGCGGCGAGCTGCGCGATCTGCGGTGCGCGCAAGGTGCTGATCCAGTCCATCGCGGCCGGGCGCAGCACCTGCTCGATGCGCGCGCTGGTGAGCATGCCGCGATCGCCCACCCAGGCGATGCGTTCGATGCCGAAGCGATCCTTGAGCTTGCGCACTTGCGTGGCCACCGTGGTCGGATCGGCGGTGTTGCCGGCGAACACCTCGACAGCGATCGGCACGCCGTGCGCGGTGCAGATCAGCCCGAAGACGATCTGCGCATCGTCGCGCTTGCCGTCGCGCGAGTGCCCGCGTGCGGCGAGCGTGCAGCAGCGCCCGGTCAGCCACGTCGAGGTGAGGTCGTAGAGCACGAGCGGGGCCCCGGCCAAGTGCTTGCGTGCCAGACGCCGCTCGATGGCCGGCTGCGCCTCGTGCAGCCAGTCGAGCGCGGCGTACAACTGCTCGGGTTGCACCTGGCCCACCCCGAGTACGCGCCCCAGCGAATGGGTGGCGGTGTCGTCGTGCAGGCGTGCGGGTTACGGCTCGATCAGGGGGTCAAAGTTCGGGCTAGAAGGGGCTAGAAGATCACCAAACCCGAACAACGCGAAGGCCGCAAGCCCGGCCTGAAGATGCTCATCGAAGATCTCCAGTTCGCCTCTATCCTTCCCGCGAGCCGCCGCAACGTGCGATAACGTGCGCTGCGGCGCCGCGCGTTGCGGGCGACGTACTCGAGCCTTACTGTGGCTGGATCTTCAGCGCCTCGACGACCTCGCCGATGCGCTGTGTTTCCTCGCGCAACCGGGCCGTGACTTCCTCGCCGGTAGTCGGCACGACCTCAAAGCCCATGTTGGTGAGCTTCTCGACGAGTGACGGCGACCGCAGCGCAGCGCGGACGTCGTTGCCGAGTTTCTCGACGACGGCCGGCGGCGTCCCCGCTGGTGCGAACAGCCCGTGCAGTATCGCGGCGTTCACATAGGGGTAGCCCTCCTCGGCCGTAGTCGGGACGTGGGGGAATCGTGCTGACCGCTTCGCGGCCGCGATCGCGAGCGGCTTGACCTTGCCCGACTCGATCAGCTTCCCGGCCACGCCCGCGCTGCCGACCGTGAGCTGGACCTCGCCTCCCATGAGGCCGGCGAGCACCAGCGATACGCCCTTGTACGGCACGTGGACGATGTTGAGCCGCTCGCGGACGTTCAGCGTCTCATAGCTGATCTGCGGCTCGCTGCCGATACCCCATGAGCCGTACGCTAGGCGCGAATCGGGCTTGCGCGCGAGCGCCACCAGCTGCTTCAAGTCACTGACGGCCAACTCGGGATTCGCGAGCAGGAACTGATCGGCCTGCACCGTGAGCGAGATCGGGATGAAGCCCTTGTCGATGTCGTAGGGCAGCGACTTGTACAGAAAGCGGTTGGTTGTGAAAGTCTGGCTCGTGGTCGCGAACAGCGTGTAGCCGTCGGCAGGCGAGTCGGCGACCGCCTGCGCCCCGATCAGCGACCCGGCGCCGGTGCGATTGTCGACGATGACGGGCTGCTTCCAGCGCTGCGAGAGTTCGTCGCCGATCGCACGGGCGACGAGGTCGGCGCCGCCGCCCGCCGCGAAGGGCACGACGACGCGCACCGGGCGCGTTGGGTAATCCTGTGCGTGCACTGCGCCGACGAGCCCTGCGACGACGAGCAGACCCATAACCCACGACTTCGACATTTCGTCTCCTCGGTGCCCGGCGAGAGCGACGCCGCAGCCTCTCTTTACGTTCTGCTTGGTCCTACCAGTCCGATCGCAGCTTATCGTTCACGCTCTTCCTATGTCAACGCGAATGCCAGCCGACGCCGGTGCGCGTCTCGCGTGCGCGCAGGGCGCGGAACTCTGCGCCCGCCGCGGCCGCCTAATCGGTGCGTGCGCCCGCGCCCGTAAACGAGCTGGTGCTGCAGATCGTCGAGTGCCTGAAGGCGTCCGCGTCAAGGGCCGGTGACAGGCTGCCCTCCGAGCGCACGCTCGCCGAGACGCTCGGCGTGGGACGCAATTCGCTACGCCAGGCGCTCGCAACGATGGCCGTCCTGCGCGTCGTCGAGCTCAGGCCAGACCAGCGATTTCACCTGCGAGTCATCGAGGCGGCGCACAACAGCCTGCTGCAGCTGCTGAACGCGTTCCACAGTTCGCCGCCCGGCGCTGGAGTCTGTTCTTCGCCAGCCGCATGCGCGCGCACGAAACGGCCGCCAATCACGAGCGCATTCTCGAAGCGATCGCACAGTGCGATCTCGAAGGCAACACCGCTCTGATCCACGAGCAGGTGCAGCGGGTGCGCCTGTACTGGTCCGAGGTACTCGATCGGTCGCGCCACGATCGCAAGCGCCCGGACGCCGCGCCGCGCTGTTTGATCGCCATTAAGCCGGACGCCATCCCGACAATCGGTGTGATTGGCTGCGCGGCAACCCATTGCCGCGCAACCGCGATGCAGCGCCTTGCACTCGCCCATGACCACGGTGCCGGCGGCGCCGCCTCCGACGGCATTCGTGCTCGAGTCGATCGTCGTCGTTCGCGCGCCTTTCGGCAGGTTCACGAAGGTGCCGGTGGCGCCCGGCGTGCCGGCGAACGCTATGATGGCGCCGCCGCGCAGCTTGGATCCCGTCGAGCGGCATGGGCATGCGTGCGACGACCCGTTCGTCGCCGACCTCCATGAGTTCGACGCCCATGAGACCGGCGGAGAGTCCCGAGAGGAGCTTGGGCAGCGTCTTGAGTCAGGCATGCGCACAGGCTGCCTGCGCTTGGCTGCCCGTCAATCGTCGACCGACTGCGGTTCGGCCCGCGCCGTATACCCACTCACCGTCGCGAGTTGCTCGGCGATGAAGTT
>CAZIDY010000073.1:0-8220 GCA_964538505.1 uncultured Limnobacter sp.
TCGAGAAGAGCATCGCGCCGCTGCGCAGCTTCGTCGCCGAGCCGATGCGCTTCGGCCGCCTGATGCTCGCCGGTGATGCCGCGCACATCGTTCCGCCCACCGGCGCAAAAGGGCTGAACCTCGCTGCGAGCGACGTGCGATACCTGTCGCGCGCGCTGATCGACCACTATCGCAGCGGCTCGATGAAGGAGATCGACGCCTATTCCGAAAAGTGCCTTCGCCGGGTCTGGAAGGCGGTGCGCTTCTCGTGGTGGATGACTTCGCTGATGCACCGCTTCCCCGACACCGGGGAGATGGGGCAGAAGATCCAGGAAACCGAGCTCTACTACCTCACCGGATCGACGGCGGCGTCGACCTCGCTCGCCGAGAACTACGTCGGCCTGCCTTTTGAAGACTAGGGCCTGTTCACACTACGATCGTCCCCGCGCCAGGGCCTAGATCACCGAGGTCGCGCAACCGTCCATCGGGATGATCGCCCCCGACACGTAGGACGCGGCGTCGGAGGCGAGAAAGAACGCGACCTGCGCGATCTCGTCGGGCTCGGCCATTCGGCCCATCGGGATGCGCGCGATCGCCTCCTCGAGCAGGTCAGCCTTGCTGCGACCCGATGCGCGCGCGGCCGCCTCGAGGCCTTCGTCGACGCGCGTCGTTCGCGTCAGCCCCGGGTTGATCGCGTTCACGCGCACGCCGCGCCCGGCCCACGCCTGCGCGAGCCCGACAGTGGCGAGCATCAGTGCGGCGTTCGCCGCACCACCGGCGATATGCAGCTTGCCCGCCTGTCGTCCGCCCTGCCCCACGATGTTGACGATACTGCCGCGGCCCCGTGCGACCATGCGCTCGAGGACCGGTTGCGTCACGTTCATGTAGGTGTAGTACTTCGCGTCCATCGCCTGCCGGTAGGCGGCGGCATCGAGCTCGTCGGGCGCGTAGCGACGCGCAGCGCCCGCCGCATTTACCAGCACGTCGATCGGCCCGTGCGCAGCTTCGACGCGCTCGACGAGGCGCAGCGCCGCGTCGGCATCGACGAGGTCGACCGACTCGGGGACGAAGGCGGATGCATCGATCGGAGCCGACGCATCGCCTGCGACGGCCGGGTCTTCGAGCGATGCGCGCGCCGCGTCCAGATGCGCAGGGTCGCGCGCGACGCCGACGACGCGGCGTCCGGCGCGAAGGAAGACACGGGCGCAGGCAAGACCGATTCCCCTGCTCGCGCCGGTGACGAGAACCACGGCCGCAGCGGCGTGGTCCGTCATCGGGCTCAGCCTGACAGCGCCGACGCGTACGGCGCAGTGCCGCTGCCGTCGTCCGCTTCGTCTGCGTGCGGCTCGAAGCGCCGCTTGGGATCTACGCGCAGGCGGCGGACATGCTCGTCGAGCTGCCGGCGCGCGGCGAAGAACGCGTCGCGCAACGCGACATGTACGTCCTGCCGGCGCGCCTGGTTGGCGACGATGTTGCCGCCCGGCACGGCGACATCGATGGAGACGAGAAACTCTTCGCCCTGGTGCTTGTGATTGTGCGGCCGCTGCACGACGACTCGACAACTGGTGACATTCGGATGGAACTGCTCGAGCTTGTTCGACTTCTCGCGGATCGAGGCCTCGAGGGCGGGCGAAGCGTCGATGCCATGGAAATGGATCTGCAGCTGCGTACGCATACGACTCCTTCTCGTCGGTGCCCGGACGCCCCGGGCGTCTTGCCTGTGGATAGGTCGCTCAGTGAGTCACTCAGTGCTCGTCGGTTCTCGTTCGCTCGTCGTCGGCCAGTTCTCCTGTGTCGGGGTCGATCCAGTCGGGGACGCCCAGCGCCTCGCTGGCGCTGCGCAGTGCGTCGAATTCGGTGATCGGTGCATCGTCGTCGGCCGCATGCATGTCGTCGACCGCGTCGATCAGCGACGCGTAGGGGCCGAACTCGCGACCCTCGGCTTCGTCGATCCACCAGAAGCCGTCGGGGCGCTCGATGACGCGCGTGTGATCGAATTCGGCAGAGGTCGTCGGTATCGTGCGGCTCATCGGCTGCCTCCGCAGGCGGATACGCGAAGCGGTGCGACCAGCTTCTCGATCGACGACAGGTGCCGGGTTTCGGCCAGCGCCGACTCCAGCGCCCGCATGCGAACCGCTTCGTTGGGCGACGTGATCGCGAGGTGCTCGAATACGGCACGCATGCGACCTTCGTTTCGTCGCGCCGCCTCGAGCGCGCCTTCGGGGGTAGTCGGATCCTCGAGCATCGACTGGCGCATCGCTTCCGTCCAGGTTACTCGTTCGGCCAGTATCGTGCCTACGTCGAGATCGGGCAAGTCGCCCTCGATGCGCGCCGCGAATTCCGATTCGATTACCGCGAGATGTGCGAACAGGCGCTGCAGCGCAGGATCGTCGCGCAGCTCCGCAGCGGCGGCCAGGCGCCGGTAACGGACCGCCGCTTCGCGCCGCAGCGCGAGCGTGGCAACGAGCAGATCGCGCAACGATACGACGGAATCGGCCCGGGACCTCATCGTCGTATCGTGCCGAAGCGTACGCGATACCGATTTGACCCGGGTCAACGGCTCCGCTTCTCGGCTCCGCTTCTTCGGTACCATTGCGCGCAGCCTCATTCGGGGAATCGCGCTTGGCATCGGTCTCGATCGAAAACGTCCGCAAATCGTACGCGTCCACCGAGGTCGTGCACGGCGTCGACGTGGAGATCGCCGACGCGCAGTTCTGCGTGCTCGTCGGCCCTTCGGGCTGCGGGAAGTCGACGCTGCTGCGGATGATCGCCGGCCTCGAGGAGATCAGCTCGGGGCGCATCCGGATCGGCGATCGCGTCGTCAACGACGTACAGGCGCGCGATCGCGACATCGCGATGGTGTTCCAGAACTACGCGCTGTACCCGCACATGACGGTGCGCCAGAACATGGCCTTCTCGCTGGTGCTCGCGCGCCGCCCGAAGAGCGAGATCGAGCAGCGCGTCACCGAAGCGGCGACGATCCTCGGGCTGTCGCCCTATCTCGACCGCCATCCGGCGCAGCTCTCCGGCGGGCAGCGCCAGCGCGTCGCGATGGGCCGCGCAATCGTGCGCAAGCCGCAGGTGTTCCTGTTCGACGAGCCGCTGTCGAACCTCGACGCGAAGCTGCGCGTGCAGATGCGCGGCGAGATCCGCGAGCTGCACCATCGGCTGCAGACGACCTCGGTCTACGTCACGCACGACCAGATCGAGGCGATGACGATGGCCGACCGGATCGTCGTCATGCACGAGGGCGTCGTCGAGCAGGCGGGCACGCCGCTGGAGATCTACGACCGGCCGGCGAACGTCTTCGTCGCGACCTTCATCGGCTCGCCGGCGATGAACCTGCTGCCGGGGCGACTCGCCGACGACCCGTCGATCGTCGAGCTCGCCGGCGGCGCGCGCATCGCGCTCGCGCAGCGCGCGTCGGCGCCGCCGGGCACCGACGTGCAGGTCGGCGTGCGTCCGGAGCATCTGGAGCTGAACGGACAGGGGCTGAACTGCGAGGTCGTCGTCGTCGAGCCTACCGGCGCCGACACGCAGGTGATCGCGCGCTGCGCGGCCGGCGAGCTCGTGGCCAGCTTTCGCGAGCGGCATCACTTCCGCCCGGGCGACCGGATCAGTCTCGCTGCGAGTCCGCTCGCGCTGCACGTGTTCGACGCAGCGAACGGACAGCGGCTGCCGGTGTAAGTCCGCGGGCGCCGAGCAGGCCGGTCGTCAGCGCGGTGCCGAGCGCGATGATCGCCGCGCCGGCGATCATCCGTGCAGTGATCGTCTCGCCGAGCAGCAGCGCGCCCCACAGCATCGCGAAGGCCGGAACGAGGAAGGTCACCGTCACCGCGCCCGTGCTGCCGATGCGCTCGATCAACCGGAAGAACACGACGTAGGCGAAGCCGGTGCAGAAAACGCCGAGCAGCACCGCAGAGATCCACGCCATCGCGTCGGGCGAATGCCCGGGCCACGAGAACGCGGCGAAGGGCAGCAGCATCATTGCCGCGAAGACCAGGCTGCCGCCGGCGCCGGTCATCGGATCGACGTGCGACAGGTATTTCTTGGTGGCAACCGAAGCGATGCCGTAGGACAGCGTCGCCCCGAAGATCGCGACGATCGGCAGGCCGACGCCTTCGCCACCGAAGTCCAGGCGCCCCCAGACGAGCACCAGCACGCCGCTGAATCCGATGACGAGGCCGACGACGCGCAGCCGGCTCAGCCGCTCACCGAGCCACGCGAAAGCGACCAGCGCGCTCCAGAAGGGCACGGTCGCGTTCAGGATCGACGAGTAGCCGGCGCTCAGCTGCAGCATCGCGTAGCCGTAGAGAACGAAGGGCAGCGCCGAGCCCATCAGTCCGACGAAGGCGATGCGCCCGGCGTTGGCGCGCCACTCGACGAGGTTGCGCGCGCGCAGCAGGAAGGGCAGCAGCACGAGTGCGCCGATCGACGTACGCATCAGCATCAGCGGAAACGAGCCGAAGGGCGCGACCGCGACGCGGATGAACAGGAACGAGCCGCCCCACAACGCGGCGAGCATCAGCAGATCGACGAGGTCGCGTCGCTTCAACGCGGGGCCCCACGAAGCGCACGGCTCATCGGCCGGTTCCGGACGAACTGCACGCGCTCTTCGCCGCTCATCCGCCCGCTCCCAGCGAGCTCCACAGGTTCATCACCGCGTACGCACGCCACGGCTGCCAGTCGCGCGCGATCTCGCGCGCCTTCGCGGGCGTGCGCGCGCCGAGCGCGCGCAGCACGGCGAGATCGCCTGCGGGGAACGCGTCGGTCCAGCACAATGCGCGCATCGCGATGTACTGCGCGGTCCAGTCGCCGATGCCGGGTGTGGCGAGCAGCCGCTCGACGGTCGGCGCGACCGGCGCACCCGGCGCAAGCACCAGCGCGCCGCCCGCAATCGCCTCGGCAAGCAGGCGGATCGTGTGCGCGCGGCGCAGATTCAGGCCGACCGACGCGATCGCCGCGTCGTCGAGCGCCGCGATCGACGCGGCCGGCGGAAACACGCGCGAAATTCCTGCCGGCGCGTGCTCGAGCGGCTCGCCATGTCGCTCGACCAGGCGCGCGATCACCGTTCGCGCCGCCTTCACGCTGATCTGCTGGCCGACGATCGCGCGCACGGCGAGCTCGAAGCCGTCGAAGGTGCCGACGAGCCGCATCGGTCCGTGCATCGGCGTACCGACCGGAAGCGCGTCGAGCGGCCCCGACGATTCGAGATCGAGATCGAAGACCGCGCGCAGGTGCTGCAGGATCGGATCGGCAACCGCGGCAAGCGAAGCGGACAGCTCGACCTCGAGCGCGCGGCGATCGTCGGCTTCGCGAACTCGAAGCCAACCGTTGCGCAAGCTACCGTCGCTGTTGGCTGCGCGCGCGCCTGCATCCGCAGACTCGCCCCAACGCGCACTGCGCAGGTACGCGACGGCGTCTACGCTTTCGATGTGCTCGATGCGGCGCGCGGCGAGAAAAGCCAGGGTACGCTGCCAATCGAAAGGGGGTCGATACGGCAGCCGATGCGGGGGCATCCGTGCATTATGCCGGCGGACCCAAAGGCTATGCCGGCGCACCCACAGGCGCCGCGCCCGCTTCGGCCAGCGGTGCGAATTCGATCAGCAGGTCGTGCGCCGATACCGTGTCGCCCGCCTTCACATGCACCGCGCGTACGGTGGCGTCGCGCTCGGCGCGCACCTGCGTCTCCATCTTCATCGCCTCGATCGACACCAGCGGGTCGCCCGAGCGCACGCGTTGCCCCGCCTTCACCGCGACGGTGACGACCATCCCGGGCATCGGCGCCGGCACATGCGCAGCATTGCCGGCCTGCGCCTGCGCACGGCGCACTGCGCGCACGGCACCCGCCTTCTCGACGCGCAGCGTGCGCGGCTGGCCGTTCAGCTCGAAGAACACGCGCACGACGCCCTCCTCCTCGGCCGGCGCCGTTCCCTGCATCGCGATGACGAGCGTCTTGCCGCGTTCGATGTCGACGGCGATCTCCTCGCGCTCGTGCATCCCGTAGAAGAAGGTCTGTGTCGGCAGCGTGGAGACGTCGCCGAAGGCGCGCCGATGCTCGTCATAGTCACGGAAGACTTTCGGGTACATCAGCCAGGAAGCCAAACCCTCGTCGTCGACGCGATGACCGAGCGCACGGGCCGCCTCCTGCCGCGCCGCCTCGAGATCGACCTCCGGCAGCCGATCACCCGGCCGATACGGCTGCGGCGGCTCGGGCTCGATCGGGTTCGCGCTGTCGCAGCGCAGGACCTTGCGCGAGAACTCCTGCGGAAATCCGTCCGGCGGAAAACCGAGCTCGCCGCGGAACAGCGACACGACACTCTCGGGGAAGGCCACGTCGCGGCGCGGGTCGACGATGTCATCGGCCGACAGATCGTTGGCGACCATGTGCAGCGCGAGATCGCCGACGACCTTCGAGGTCGGCGTCACCTTGACGATGTCACCGAAGGCGCGGTTCACGTCGGCGTAGGCACGTGCCACCTCGGGCCAGCGATGCTCGAGGCCCAGCGAGCGCGCCTGCTCGCGCAGGTTCGTGTACTGCCCGCCCGGCATCTCGTGGCGGTAGACGTCGGAGGTGCCCGCGCGGATGCCCGCCTCGAAGGGCGCGTACAGCTCGCGCACACCCTCCCAGTAGTGCGAGATCGTCTGCATCGCGACGCGGTCGATGCCCGGATCGCGCGGGCCATTCTCGAGCGCAGCGACGATCGCGCCCAGGTTCGGCTGCGAGGTGAGCCCGCTCATCGAGTCCATCGCACCATCGACCGCGTCGGCGCCGCCGTCGATCGCGGCGAGCACCGACGCAACCGCACCGCCGCTCGTGTCGTGCGTGTGGAAGTGCACCGGCAGCCCGGTCTCGCTGCGCAACGCATGCACGAGCTCGCGGGCGGCGCGCGGACGGCACACGCCGGCCATGTCCTTGATGCCCAGCACGTGCACACCGGCGCGCTGCAGCGCGCGCCCGGCGTCGAGGTAGTAGCGCAACGAGTACTTCGGACGCGTCGTGTCGAAGAGATCGGCGGTGTAGCAGATCGCGCCTTCGCACAGCGCACCCGCTTCGAGCACCGCGTCGATCGCCACGCGCATGTTCTCGACCCAGTTCAGCGAATCGAAGACGCGGAACAGGTCGATGCCGCCGGCGGCCGCGCGCGCAACGAAATGCCGAACGACCTCGTCGCCGTAGTTCGTGTAGCCGACCGCGTTGCTGCCGCGCAGCAGCATCTGCAGCAACACGTTCGGAATGGCCGCGCGCAGCTTCGCCAGCCGCTCCCACGGGTCTTCCTTCAGGAAGCGCAACGCGACATCGAAAGTTGCGCCGCCCCAGCACTCGAGCGAGAACAGCTGCGGCAGCGCCCGCGCGTAGTACGGCGCGATGCGCAGCATGTCGATCGTGCGCATGCGCGTCGCGAACAGCGACTGATGCGCATCGCGCATCGTCGTATCGGTGAGCAGCGCCTGCGGCTGCTCGAACATCCAGCGTGCGAACAGCTCGGGACCGACGGCGAGCAGCCGCTCGCGCGTGCCGCCGGGCACCGCCGCACCGGCGTCGAGCATCGACGCCGGCGGCAGCGACAGATGGTGCCGGGAGAGATCGGGCGCCGCCCGACCCTTCATGTCTGGATGCCCGTTGACCGTCACCTCGCCGATGTAGCGCAGCAGGCGCGTGGCACGGTCGCGTCGCTTCGCGAAGCGGAAGAGCTCCGGCGTCGAATCGATGAAGCGCGTCGTCACCCGGCCGGCGACGAAGTCCGGATGGTTGATCACGTTCTCGACGAACTGCAGGTTCGTCGCGACGCCGCGGATACGGAACTCGCGCAACCCGCGGTCCATCCGGCGGATCGCTTCCTGCGGCGTCGGCGCCCACGCGGTGACCTTCACCAGCAGCGAGTCGTAGTACGGCGTGATCACCGCGCCGCTGTAGGCGGTTCCGCCATCGAGCCGCAGCCCGAAGCCGGCGGCGCTTCGATACGCGGTGATGCGGCCGTAGTCGGGCGTGAACTGGTTCTCGGGATCTTCGGTGGTGATCCGGCACTGCAACGCATGGCCGTTCAGGCGAATGTCCGACTGCGCCGGCACCGGGCCGTCGGCATCGCCGATGCGCGCGCCTTCGGTGATGCGCAGCTGCGCCTTCACGATGTCGATGCCGGTGACCTGCTCGGTGACGGTGTGCTCGACCTGGATGCGCGGATTCACCTCGATGAAATGGAAGTCGCCGGTGTCGGCGTCCATCAGGAACTCGACGGT
>CAZIDY010000074.1:0-8205 GCA_964538505.1 uncultured Limnobacter sp.
TCGGCTATCGCGGCGCCGGCACCTTCGAGTTCCTGTTCGAGAACGGCGAGTTCTATTTCATCGAAATGAACACGCGCATCCAGGTCGAGCATCCGGTCACCGAGCTGGTCACCGGCGTCGACATCGTGCAGGAGCAGATCCGCATCGCCTGCGGCGAGCGCCTTCGCTTCCGGCAGCGCGACATCCAGATCGAAGGCCACGCGATCGAGTGCCGGATCAACGCCGAGGATCCGTTCCGTTTCACGCCTTCTCCGGGTCGCATCACGGCCTGGCATCCGCCCGGCGGCCCCGGCATCCGCGTCGACTCGCACGCCTACACCAACTACTTCGTGCCGCCGAACTACGATTCGATGATCGCAAAGGTGATCGCCTACGGCGACACGCGCGAGCAGGCCATTCGTCGGATGCGCATCGCGCTGTCCGAGATGGCCGTCGACGGCATCCGCACCAACCTGCCGCTGCACCGCGAGCTGCTCGCCGATGCGCATTTCGTGCAGGGCGGCGCATCGATCCACTATCTCGAGCAGAAGCTCGCACTTCGTCGCGGCTGAGGTCGCGGCACATCGACGTCCACACGGTCGCGCAGAGGCTTCGTTCCCGATGTGGATCCGGATCCGCTTCGTCGTCGACGGCGACAGCGCCGACGCATGGACCGACGCGCTGCTCGAAGCCGGTGCGGCATCGGTCGACACGAGCGACGCGAACGCCGATTCGGAGGCGGAGTGCGCACTGTTCGGCGAGCCGGGCGAACCGCCGCCGGCGAGCGCCTGGCCGCGCACCCGGATCACCGCGCTGATCGATCCGGCCGCGCCGTCCCGCCCGGACGACGACACATCGGCGCGCATCGATGCAGCGCACGACGACGAGCGCATCACCGACACCCTGCTCGCCCGGGCGGCAGCGATCGCCGCGCAGCCGGTGCCGGCCGAAGTGGAGCGGGCCCGCGTCGCCGACGAAGACTGGGTGCAGGCCACGCAGCGCCAGTTCACGCCCTTCCCGGTGGGGCGGCGCCTGTGGATCACGCCCTCGTGGCATGCGGCCGCTCAGCCGCCCGATGGGCGCATTTCGCTGATGCTCGACCCCGGCCTCGCCTTCGGCACCGGCAGCCATCCGACGACACGGCTGTGCCTCGAGTGGCTCGACGAGCAGCTGCATGGCGGCGAATCGGTGATCGACTACGGCTGCGGCTCGGGCATCCTTGCGATCGCCGCAGCCCGGCTCGGCGCGCAGAAGGTCACCGGCATCGACATCGATCCACAGGCGCTCGTCGCCGCTGCGCGCAACGCGTCGGACAACGACGTGTCGATCGAGCTGCGCTCGAGCAGCGACGCGATGCCCGCAGCCGCCGCGATCGTCGTCGCGAACATCCTGGCGAATCCGCTGCGCGTGCTCGCGCCACTGCTCGAGTCGCTGGTCGCGCCGGGCGGACAACTCGTGCTCGCCGGGCTGCTCGACCGGCAGGCCGACGAGATCGCGCGCTGCTACCGCGGGATCACATTGCACGCCTGGCGTTCACTCGACGGATGGACTTGCCTGGCGGGAACGCGTCGCCGATGATCGCCGGTCGATCCCAGGAGCCTGTCGGATGGCGCTAGCGACGACCTGCCCGCGATGCAAGACGAGCTTTCGCGTGGTTCCCGACCAGCTGAAGCTGCGTCGCGGCTTCGTGCGCTGCGGGCGTTGCCGCAACGTCTTCGCCGGCATCGACCACCTGCGCTACGTGGACGACGGGCAACTGCGCGATGGACAAGTGCACGACGGGCAGTTGCGCTCGGGGGCGGAAGCCGCAACGTCCGAAGCGGATCTGCCCCTGGTCGTCGACGCCGATGACGGTTCGACGGACCCACGCTTCGCCTACCCGGACACCGACACCGATACCGATACCGACGGCAACACCGCTACCGACGCTGGCGACGGCGGCCCGGACGCCGCCGCACATGCACACGCCAACGAAGGCGAAGACGAGGCCACAGACGAAGCCGCGAACAAGGCCGAAGTCGAAGACGCACACGCTCCTGCCGATGCCGATGTCGAGTACGTCGTCGTCGACGCGCCGCCACACGACCCGCTTGCCCGCGAGCCGCTCGCTACGGAAGAGCCCGCCGACGAGGCGGCGCACATCGAGGACGCACACGCGCACGAAGCCGGTCGAAACGAAACGGGTGTGGACACAACGCGCCCGGAAGAAGCGAGTCCGGATGAAACGACCCGCGACCAGACACGCAGCGACGCACCCTGCGACGACGGATCGAGTCCCGACGACACGCCGGACGGCCGTGCGGACGAAGCGCCTGCCTGGCTCGAGCGCTACGCATCATCCGCTGCCGCCGACACCGTCCCGGCGAACGACGATGCCGCCGCGCGCTTCGCCCCTCCCGACGCCTTCGGCGACGAAGCCGAAGGCGAATCGGCGATCGACTACTTCTCGACCCGGCGCAGCCGCGGTTTTGCCGATCGGCGCGGCATCGTCGCCGCCTTCGTCGCGCTGGCGCTCGTCATCGCACTGGTGCTGCAGCTCGTCGTCGCCGAGCGCGCGACGATCGCCGCGCGGGCACCGGGACTCGCGCCGATCCTCGCTGCCGTGCTCGCGCCGTTCGGGCTCGACATCGGCGCGCCGAGCGAGCTCGACGCGCTGACGATCGAGTCCTTCGAGCTGCAGGCCTCCGAAGCGCCCGACGTGCTCGAGATGCGCGCGCTGCTGCGCAACCACGCCGATCATCCGGTACGCTGGCCGTCGATGCAGCTGACGCTGACCGACCGTTCGGATCGCGTGCTCGTGCGCCGCACGCTCGATCCGGGCGACTACCTGCGCGACGCCGGTACGACACCCGACGAAGGCCTTCCCGCGCAGACCGAATGGCCGCTGCACCTCGCACTCGAGGCGCGCGACCTGCACCTGGCCGGCTACGACTACCGGGTGCGGCTGTTCTACCCCTGAAAAAAGACGGAGAAACGATGTCCCGACGCGTGCTGATCAGCGGATCGATCGCCTACGACACGATCATGGTGTTCGAAGGCCACTTCCAGGACCACATCCTGCCCGACCGCGTGCACGTGCTGAACGTCTCGTTCCTCGCGCCGCGCCTGGAGCGCAACTACGGCGGCTGCGCCGCCAACATCGCCTACACCTTGCACGGCCTGGGCGGCGAACCGGTGATGCTGGCAACCGTCGGCCGCGACGGCGACGACTGCCTCGCGCATTTTGCCGAGCTCGGCATCGACGCCTCCACCGTGCGTCGGCTCGACGACACGTACACCGCGCAGGCCTTCATCACGACGGATCTGTCCGACAACCAGATCACGGCCTTCCACCCGGGCGCAATGTCGCATGCGCATCGCGTCTCGGTGCACGACGCGCAACGCGGCAACGCGCGGGCCGTCGTCGGCATCGTCGCCCCCAACGGACGCGAAGCAATGCTGCAGCACGCACGCGAGCTCGGCGAGTGCGAGGTTCCCTTCGTCTTCGACCCGGGCCAGGGGCTGCCGATGTTCGACGGCGAAGCGCTGCGCGGCTTCGTCTCGCAGGCCTGCGCGGTCACCGTCAACGACTACGAGGCGTCGCTGCTCGTCGAGCGCACCGGCTGGAGCGAAGCGCAGATCGCCGAGCGCGTGCAGTCGCTGATCGTCACGCTCGGCGGCGAAGGTTCGCGCGTCTACGAGGGCGGGAAGATCACCGAGGTCGCCGCCGCGGCGGTATCGCGCACGATCGATCCCACCGGCTGCGGCGACGCGTATCGCGGCGGACTGCTGCACGGGCGCACGCTCGGCTGGAGCTGGACCGACGCTGCGCGGCTGGGCAGCGTGATGGGTGCAATCAAGATCGAGCATCGCGGCGCACAGAACCATCCGGTCGACCGCGCCGAAGTGGCGCGCCGCTTCGAGCAGGCCTACGGCCGCACGCCCTGGTAGAGCGCGTCGCGCAAGGCCTGCGCATCGACCGGCGCGTCGATCGCGAAACGCTTGCGTCGGGCTCCTGCCCCCGAGACGAGCCGCACCGAACGCTTCGGCACCGACAGGCGCTCGCCGAGAAATCGGACGATCTCGTCGTTGGCGCGCCCTTCGACGGGCGGTGCCGCGACGCGCAGCTTCAGGCAACCGTCGTGCTCGCCGACGACTTCGGTGCGCGGTGCGCCCGGCTGAGCGGCGATACGAATCCGCCAGGCACCCGGCGCGCCTTCGAGCCAGACGGGCAACGACGGCTCGGCCACGCGCACTCGCAGCGTCGACGCTTGCCGATCAGGACACCGTCGCAAGGAACGACGGCATCGCCGACTGCAGCACGGTGAGCGCAAGCTGCGCCAGCAGGATCAGCACCAGCGGCGACAGGTCGACACCGCCGATCAACGGCACGAAGCGACGGATCGGCGCGAGGAACGGACGCGTGAGCGCGTCGATCGTCGGCGCGATCGGCGCGTGCGGGTTCACCCACGACAGCACCGCAAGCAGCAGCACGAGCGCGGTGAGCAGCCATAGCGACCACTTGGCGAGCCAGAAGATCGCCAGCAGCACGACGGCGCCGAAGGCCGGTGCGCGTCCGCCGCCGAGCAGCAGCACGTAGAGCACCGCGAGCAGCACGGACAGCAGCAGCGCGGCGAGCAGGCTCGCCCAGTCGACGCTGCGCATGTTCTTGCGCGTGGCCGGAAGCACGCCGCGCAGCGGGCGCACGATCCAGTCGGTAACGGCGATGACGAACTGGCCGAGCGGATCGCGAATGCCGAGACCCAGCCAGTTCATGTATGCGCGCAGCACGCAAGCGGTAGCGAGCAGGCTGCCGAGCGTTTCGAGCAGAAGCCAGAGTGCCTGGTGCATGGAGATGGTTCCGGAACGCCCGCGATTCTCGCACACGAAAAAAAGAGTCCCGCACCAGCGGCCGCCGGCGCGGGACCCGTTGCACGCACGTCGGCGGCGACGTGCGCGGCACTTCACGCGCGATGCGCTACGGACGATTGCCCGTCGGGAACGGCCACGCCGCGGCCGGGTTCAACGGCTTGGCTGCGGGAGCCGAAGACGTGGCGGCGCCGTTCTTCTTCGACGCGGCCTTGCGCACCGGCGCCTTCTTCACCGTCGACTTCTTCGCAACGGGTTTCTTGGCGGCGACCTTCTTCGTTGCACTCTTCTTCGTGGCGGCCTTCTTCGTCGCACCCTTCTTCGCGGCGCCCTTCTTCACGGCGGCCTTCTTCGCGGCGCCCTTCTTCGCAGCGGCTTTCTTCGTCGCGGCCTTCTTCGCCGCCGGCTTCTTCGCCGCGCTCTTGCGGGCAGCTTTCTTCGCCGGCGAAGCCTTGCGCGCGCTCGCCGTCTTGCGTGCACCCGCCTTCTTCGCGGCCGCCTTCTTCACGGCCTTGCGTGCTGCAGGCTTCTTCGCTGCCGCCTTGCGCGCCGTCTTCTTCACAGCGGGTTTCTTCGCGGCCGTCTTGCGAGCCGCGCCCTTCTTCGCAGCGGTCTTGCGTGCTGCGCCTTTCTTCGCAGCGGTCTTCTTCACCGCAGTTCTCTTCGCCGCGGTCTTCTTCGCCGCAGTCTTCTTCGCCGGGCTCTTGCGCGCCGCGACCCGCTTGGTCGATGCGCCCTTCGTCACCGCCTTGCGTGCGGTCGTCTTCTTCGTTGCCTTCTTCGCCGCGCCCTTCCTGGCGGCCGGCTTCTTCGCGGCTTTCTTGGCGGTTGCCATGAGGATCTCCTTCTCAGGATGTTGCGATGATGGAAACCCGTACCGCCGCGCTCGAAGGCGTTCGGCGGAACGGGCTATTCATCGGCGCAAGAACACCGTGTCTACGGTTCGTCGTTCCAACGCTAATGAATTCGGCGCAAAAAAAACGCCGGAACCCGCGGTTCGGCGCTTTATGGAGATCGTCGCAACGGAGGCGGGGCGGCCGTCGGCGGCCGCTGGCGCGTGTCCGCCCAAACCTGCGTCTTCCCTGCCCGGAGCCATCGACCTCAATTCGGATCATCCCCTGCAACAGCAACTGATCTCACGCTTCAATACACGTCGATAACTGCTTGTACTGGCGTGAAATTCCGCTGTTATTCACATGCGAAATCTTACGGCCCTTGTAGGGTGACCGCAACGGTGCAACGTGTTATCGCTTGACTCGAGCATCGTTTCGTCGGCGTGCACGCAACACATCGAAGCCTTCGACATCGCATGCATGTGCATCGACACGCACGCGCGCATGCGCAACGTGCGTTCAGAACGGACGAACGAGACCGCGTGCTTCGTGCATCGCATGCACGCGCGGCCAGTCGAAGTGCACACCGGGATCACGCTTGCGCCCGGGTGCGATGTCGCTGTGCCCTGCGAGCCAGCGAAGCGGATGCCGCTCGCGCAGCACCGCGAGCAGGAAACGCAGACGACGATACTGCGCCTCGGTGAAGCGATGCGACTCGTCGCCTTCGAGCTCGATGCCGATCGAGAAGTCGTTGCAGCGCTCGCGATCGAGAAAGCGCGACACGCCGGCATGCCACGCACGCGCGTCGGTGTCGACGAACTGAAGCAGCTCGCCGCGGCGGCGCACGAGAAAATGTGCAGAGACGCGCAGCGTTTGCAGCGCTGCGAACGACGGGTGCGCCGACGCATCGAGCCGGTTCGTGAACAGTCGCTCGATCGCGTCACCGCTGAAGCGCCCCGCCGGCAGGCTGATGTGATGCACGACGAGCAGATCGATGCGCGCATCGGGCGGACGCGTGTCGAAATTCGGCGACGGAACGGCACGCGCGACAGACAGCCAGCCGGAGGCGTCGCGCCAGACGCCGGGCGCGCGACGCTGCGACGCCATCAGCTCAACCCGAGCCGCTGCATCCGGTAGCGAAGCGCGCGGAAGGTGATGCCGAGCAGCCGCGCAGCGGCGGTCCGGTTGTAGCGCGTCTTCTCGAGTGCGCGCTGGATTGCCTCGCGCTCGATCTGCTCGAGGTAGTCGGGCAGCGATTCGGGCACGCCATCTTCCGAGACGCGCACCGGACGCCGCTCGGCGGCGGCCGGCTGCGCCGCCGCAGCGCCGCCCGCTTCGTCGCCCGCTCCGTCGTCCACGCGCTCGTTCTCGTCGGCGTCGGAGACGATCGGCTTCAGGCCGAGATCCTCGACGTTGATCACGTCGCCGTTGGAGAAAGCGAGCGCGCGCTCGAGCACGTTCTCGAGCTCGCGCACGTTGCCTGGAAAGTGGTAGCTCTGCAGATAGCGAACGGCCACCGGCGCAAGCCGCGGCACGCGCCCGGCGCCGGCGCGACCGGCCAGTCGCACGAGGATCGCATCGGCGAGCACCGGGATGTCCTCGAGCCGCTCGCGCAACGAGGGCAGGCGAAGCTCGATCACGTTCAGCCGGTAATAGAGATCCTGCCGGAAGCGGCCCGCCGCAACGCACTGCGCGAGATCCTGGTGCGTCGCACTGACGATGCGCACGTCGACCGCCTCCTCGACCGTCGCTCCCACCTTGCGGACGCGCTTCTCCTGGATCGCGCGCAACAGCTTCACCTGCATCGCAAGCGGCAGGTCGGCGACCTCGTCGAGGAACAGCGTGCCCGTGCTCGCCGCCTGGAAGAAGCCGTCGCGATCCTGGTCGGCACCGGTGAAGGCGCCCTTGCGGTAGCCGAAGAACTCGGCTTCCATCAGCGCCTCGGGAATCGCGCCGCAGTTCACTGCGATGAACGGCTGCGCCACGCGTGCACCCGATTCGTGGATCAACCGCGCGGCGAGCTCCTTGCCCGAACCCGATTCGCCGCTGATCGACACCGGCGCCATGCTGCGCGCAAGCCGACCGATCTGCGCGCGCACCTCGCGCATCGCCTCGGAGTCGCCCAGCAGCTGCCGCGCCGCTTCGAGCTGCGTCGACACGCCGTCGGGCTGCGCAGCGGCACCGGGCTGCGCAGGCAGCTGCAACGCCGAACGCACCAGGCTGCGCAGCGCATCGAGCGCAATCGGCTTGGCGAGGTAGTCGAAGGCGCCGGCCTTCAGCGCGGCAACCGCGTTCTCTGCACTGCCGTACGCGGTGATCACCGCCACCGGCGTCTGCGGATGGCCCCGGTTGATCGCGCCGACGAGCGTCAGCCCGTCACCGTCGGGGAGCCGCATGTCGGTCAGGCACAGCGCGTAGGTGTTGCGCGACAACGCGCTCTCGGCATCGGCAAGCGTTCCGGCGCAATCGACATCGAGCCCCATCCCGACCAGCGTGAGCTCGAGCAGCTCGCGCAGGTCGGCTTCGTCGTCGACGACGAGCACGC
>CAZIDY010000075.1:0-7827 GCA_964538505.1 uncultured Limnobacter sp.
CATGCCGGGTGGTGTGGGAGGGGACCGGCCAGAGATGGCTGGCCCCTATCCCGATTTGTCTAGACGGGTATCGTGGCCAGCGCTGCGCCTGTCGGAAACAGGTCGTGGATGCGAGCAGGTGATAAGACGATGAGGCCCGTCACCTGAAGCACGTACAGCGCGCGGAGGGCAGGGACGACGAGCGTTGCGCGAAACAGCCGGCTGTACGCTCGGAGAGCGAAAAGCGGAAACGCGAGTACCAGCGCATTCATTGCGACATTGAATGAAACCAGCGGCAGATACGCCCGGAAGAACAGCAACAGGAACGCAAGCCCCACGCAGAGCATCCCCCAGCTCCACTCGAGGACCGCCGGTCGGGATTCGCCGGAGGCACGCGCCAGGCTGAGCGTGAGTGAAGCCGTCAGTAGACCCAGCAGCGCCACTGCGAAAACCAGTGTGTGCGGATCGATGGTTGCGGGGGGCACGATGGTCGGCGTCGCCGATGGAATGCGAGGCGTCCAGCGTCTGCAAGTTCCTTGTTCCTTGCGCGCGACATTCGCACGCGGCAGCTAGGCCGAAAGTCTTAGCTGTTGGCCGCACGCCGTCGTTGCCCGACGGATGGACGGTCTGCGGGGACGATTGGTACGGTGCCATGCGTGACGACGTCGCGGACCGGAGCGCCTATCATCGACCGGATGAGCGTCCGAACCCTCCAGCGCCTCGTGCGCGCGGTCCCTTCCTCCGACGGCGCCGGCGTACGCCTGCTGCGCAGCCTCGGCCAGCCGCTCGGGCCCCGGCAGGCGATCCGCGTCGATCCCTTCCTGCTGCTCGACGAGTTCTCGTCGGAGAATCCGGACGACTACGTGGCGGGCTTTCCGGCGCATCCGCACCGCGGCTTCGAGACGATCACCTACATCCTCGACGGTCACATGCTGCATGAGGACCACCTCGGGCATCGCGGCGACCTGAAGAGTGGCGGCGTCCAGTGGATGACGGCGGGCCGCGGCATCGTGCACTCGGAGATGCCGCAGCAGACGCAGGGCCGGATGCGCGGTTTCCAGCTGTGGCTGAACCTGCCGGCGCGCGAGAAGATGCGCGACCCGGAGTACGTTGATCTGCAGCCGGAGACGATTCCGGAAGCGGTGCTGCCGGGCGGCGGGCGCGTGCGGGTCATTGCCGGCCCCTTCGATGCGGGTAGCGGCCCGGTGCGAGGGCCGATCGGCGAGCGCTCGACCGAGCCCGTTTACCTGGACGTTCGTCTTCCTGCCGGCGGCCGTTTCGAGCATCTGCTGCCCGAGGGGCACAACGCGTTCGTCTATCCGTATGAAGGTCGCATTCGCGTCGGGCCTGCCGAGGCGGCGAAGCCGGTCGAGCCGCACACGGCCGGTGTACTTTCCGACCGTGGCCACGTGCTCGTGAATGCCGACACCGGGATCGACGGTGCGGAAGGAGACGACACCAACTCGGCTGCGCCGTCTTCGGAAGCACGCTTCCTGCTGATCGCCGGCCGGCCGATCGGCGAGCCGATCGCGCAGTACGGCCCCTTCGTGATGAACACCGCGGAGGAGATCCAGCAGGCGCTGCTCGACTTCCAGAGCGGAGCCTTCCAGCGGGCCCGCTGAGCGCGGGCCGCTGGTCGGCCGCTGTTCACCATCACGCCGCCACGCCCAGGTAGCGGCTCATCACGTCGGGCCGTGCCTGCAGTTCATCGGCGCTTCCCGAGAACACGAGATGGCCGTTGTTCAGCAGGTAGCAGCGGTGCGCCATCCGCAGCGCGGCGTGCACGTTCTGCTCGACGAGGACGATCGTGCGGCCCTGGTCGGCGAGCTTGCGGCATACCGCCATCAGGTCGCGCACGATCAGTGGAGCGAGCCCCTCGAAGGGCTCGTCGAGCAGGATGATCTTCGCGTCACGGATCATCGCCCGCGCGATCGCGACCATCTGCTGCTCGCCGCCCGACAACGCGCGCCCCTTGTTCTCGCGTCGTTCGGCGAGCCGGGGGAAGGTAGCGTAGATCTCGTCGAAGCTGAGCGGCTTGCCGGCCGTCATCGCCGCCAGCACGAGGTTCTCGTGCACGGTGATGCCGCCGATCACCCGCCGTTCCTCGGGTACGAGCTGCAGCCCCATGCGCGCGATCTTCCACGCCGGCATCCGCGCGGTCTCGACGCCGTTGAGCACGATCGACCCGCTGCGCGGAGTCACTGCGCCGGCGAGCGTCTTGAGCAGCGTCGACTTGCCGGCGCCGTTGCGCCCGAGCAGCGCGACGACCTCGTTCGCGCCGATCTCCATCGAGATGTCGAACAGGATGTGCGAGTCGCCGTAGAACGTGTTGACCTTCTCGGTCTTCAGCAGCGTGGTCATTGCTCGTCGACGCCTCCCAGGTAGGCTTTCTGTACGGCTTCGTTGTGGCGGATTTCCTCCGCGGTTCCGTCGGCGAGCAGCTCGCCGTCGTACAGCACGGTGATGCAGTCGGCGAGCTCGAACATCGCGTCCATGTCGTGCTCGACGATCAGCACCGTGCGTCCGCGCCGGATCCTCTTCAGCAGCGCCACGGTGTGCACGCGCTCCTCGGGGCTCATCCCTGCCAGTGGTTCGTCGAGCAGCAGCACGTTTGCACCGCTGGCGAGTGCGAGCCCGATCTCGACGCGCCGCTTCTCGCCGTACGACAGCTCGTGCACCGGCGTGTCGGCACGATGCGAGAGCTCGACGAGCTCGATGGCTGCGGCGATCTGGTCGGCGTAGCCCGGCACGCGCTCGAGCGACTTCAGCGCATCGAAGCGGAACGAGCCGCGCTTCTGCGCAAGCACCGGCATCATCAGGTTCTGGCGAACGGTGAGCGCGTCGAACAGCTGGTTGACCTGGTAGCTCTTGCTCATGCCGAGCTGGCAGACGCGGGTCACGCCCTGGCCGGTGATGTTCGTGCCGCGCAGGAACACCTGGCCCATCGTCGGCTCCACCTCGCCGGCGAGCATCTTGAAGAAGGTTGACTTGCCGGCTCCGTTCGGCCCGATCAGCCCGCGCAACTCGCCTTCGGCGACGCGGATCGATACATCGCGCACGGCGATCAGCCCGCCGTAGTGCTTCGACAGGCCGCGTGCCTCGAGCACGGGCGTGTCGGCCGCGAGCGCCGGGGCCGTGCGCAGCACGAGCGACGGGGCGTGTCGTACCGAGGAAGCCTGCGTGCGCGCCGGCGTGTCGGCGTTGGCGAGGCGGCGCGTCGCGCGTCGATCGAACCAGTTCCTGATCTCGCCGCAGATCCCGCCGCGGAAGGCCGTGACGAGCACGACGAAGACGACGCCGAGGATCAGCTTCCAGTACTCGCCGATCACCTCGACGAACTGCAGCACCTCATACAGGTAGAGCCAGACGAAGGCGCCGACGAGTGGACCGAACAGCGTTCCGGCGCCGCCCATCACCGTCTGGATGACGAGGTGCGCGGAGGTGTCCAGACTGAAGGCCTCGGGCGGCATGTAGCCCTGGAAGAGACCCAGCAGGCCCCCCGCCAGTCCGCCGTAGGCGGCGGCGACGACGAACACGGCGAGCTTGTAGTGCCGAACCTCATGGCCGACGGCGCTCGCGCGCGTCGGATTGCCGCGGATCGCCGTGAGCACGACGCCGAAGGGCGAGAGCACGATGCGGCGCGCGATCACGAACCCGAGGAAGAAGATCACCGCGAGGAAGATGTACATCGGCCAGCCCGACGAGATCTCGTAGGACCACGAGCCGATCGCCAGCGTCGGCGACGGAATGCCGGGAATGCCGTTCTCGCCACCCGTCCAGTCGCGCAACGGACCGAACTCGAGGAAGTAGAGCATCTCGGCGAAGGCGAGCGTGCTCATCGCGAAGTAGATCCCGCTGCGCCGCAGCGTCAGGTAGCCGATCGCGACGCCGAGCACCGAGGCGATGATCGTGCCGATCGCCAGCGCGACGATCATGTTCGGCACGATGTCCGAGGTGAGCAGGTACGCGGTGACGAAGCTGCCGGTGCCGTAGAACGCCGCCTGCCCGAAGGACAGCAGTCCGGCGTATCCGAACAGCAGGTCGAAGCCGAGTCCGAACAGCCCCCAGATCAGCACGCGCGAGAGCAGATCGGGACCAGCGCTGATCAGCGGTGCGAGAAAGGGGGCGGCGACGAGCGCCGCGGCGGTCAGGAACTCGACGACATAGCGGCGGCGAAGGCGCGTGCCGGCGCCGCTGCCGACCGCGGCGGGCGCCGGCGCGACGGCGGGTGCGCCTGCCGGCTCGACGACGGTGCTGTCTGAAGAAATGCGGTTCATGCCCGACCCTCCACGCCGAGCAGGCCTTGCGGGCGCACGATCAGCACCAGCGCCATCACGGCGAAAAGCATCACTTCCGAATACGACGGATCGAACAGCGACGTGAGGCTCAGGATCTGCCCGGCGATCAACCCGCCGAGGATCGCACCGGGGAACGAGCCCACGCCGCCGATCACGACGACGACGAAGGACTGGATGAGGACGCGAAAGCCCATGTCCGGGACGATCGAGATGATCGGTGCGTCGATGGCGCCGGCGTAGCCGGCGGCGGCCGCACCGAGCCCGAACACGATGAGGAACGCGCGCTGGATGTTGATGCCGAGCAGCTTCACCATCAGTGCGTCCTCGATCCCCGAGCGCACGATCAGGCCCAGCTTCGTGCGGTACAGCACGAACCAGAAGAGCACGAGCGTGGCCGCGGCGATGCCGAGGATCTCGATCCGGTACAGCGGATACATCACGAAGCCGAGGTCGACGACGCCTTCGCCCCAGGTCGGCAGTGGGACGCGACGTCCGACGCCGCCGTAGATCCCGCGAATGATCTCGATCAGCACGATGCTCACGCCGAAGGTGACCAGGATCTGGTCCTCCGGCGGGCGCGCATAGAAGCGCTTGATCAGCCCGCGCTCCAGCACGAGCCCGACCAGCAGCGCGGCGATCGCGCCGCCGGCGATGCTGAGCACGAACGAGCCGGTCGCGGTGAACACCGAGAAGCCGGCGTAGGCGCCGACGACGAACAGCGCGCCGTGCGCGAAATTGATCACGCCGAGCGTGCCGTAGATGATCGTCAGCCCGGTCGCGATCAGGGCGAGCAGCACCCCCAGCGCGAGGCCGTTGAACACCTGCGAGATGACGAGCCCCATTCCAGGCATGCGTGTCCCCTTGGTCGGTTCCGGGTACGGGCGGCGCAGCCGCCCGGAAGGCATGAACCCGGCGTGCGCCTCAGGCACGCCGGGTGCGTTCAGTGCCCTCTCAGGTGTACGAGCCGAGCTTGCAGCCCGCGTAGTCGTGCGGCGGCATCACGTCGAGCCCGTCGGCGATCGAGATGATCTCCAGCAGGTCGTCCTTGTTCTTCATGTCGGAGGGCTTCTTGCCGCGCACGATCGGGAAGTTCGCGATGCCGTCGTGGTCCTCCTTGCGGAACCACACCTGGCCGCCCATCGTGTGCGGACGCTTCTCCTCGGCCTCGAGCGCCTTGATCACCTCCTCGGGGTAGAAGGTGCCCGCGCGCTCGATCGCGTCGGCCCACAGCACCGCCGTCATGTAGGCGTTGTGCGAGGGGTCGCGCGGCTTGCGCTGGTACTTCGCCTCGAAGGCCTCGACGAAATCCTTTGCGATCTCGTTCTGGTCGGCGAAGGTCCACCAGAAGTCCATCGTGCCGAAGACGCCCTGCATGATCTCGGGGCCGACTTCCTCGACCATGAAGGCCGGCATGTACGGCACGACGAGCTTCATCCTGTCCATCACGCCGAACTGCTTGGCCTGCTTCACCGAGTTCACCGCGTCGGCGCCGTAGTCGAGGTTGATCAGCACGTCGGCACCGCTGTTGGCGATGTTCAGCATGTAGGAGCTGTAGTCGGTGGCGCCGAGCGCGTGTACCTGCGGCGAGGGGACCGTCGTCCAGCCTTCCTTCTCGGTGAACTCGCGCATCATGTCGTGGATCGAGTGCCCGTAGTTGTAGTCGGGCACCAGGTAGATCGCCTTCATGTTCTTGCCGTACTCCTTTGCGAGCACGGGCGAGATCGCCTTGGCGGCGGTGTAGGCGTGCCGGCACAGCCGGAAGCCGTAGCGCTTGCAGTCCTTGCCGGTGGTGTCGCTCGAGCCGCTGATCAGCGGGAAGTAGAGCGTCTTCTCGCGATGGCAGGTGTTCTGCAGCGCGATCGCCACCGAGCTGCTGACGCTGCCGGAGATCATCATCGCCTTGTTCTGGCGGATGAACCGGGTGGCGGCCTGCACGGCGCTGTTCGGCTTGGTTTCCGCGTCGGCCACGCCGAGCACGAGCTTCTTGCCGAGGATTCCCTGTTTGGTGAGCGGCGAAATCTTGCGGATGCGCGGGTCGCCGTTATTGATCATCTCGGCGGCGAGCTCGAAGCCGCGACGCTGGTCGGTGCCTTCGGCCGAGTAGGGGCCGGTGAGGTCGAGCGTGAGGCCGGCAAAGACGCTGTCGCCGCCGACGCCGGCAGGAAAATTGCCGAGTTTCGGGAATTTCTTTTCCTGCGCGAATGCCGATGCGCCGTACACGGTGGGCAGCAGCAGGCCGCCGGCGGCGACGCCGGTACGCAGAAAATCACGACGGGATTTCGACTCGCTCATTGACTCGGTCTCCTTCGACACTCGATAATCGACGCGGTAAATCGCGTTTCCGTGGGCAAAATGAATCCCTCCGCGGTGAAAGCGGATTATCTTTATCCATCCGTTTTTTCGACACGAGCGCGACGAACGCACGGGCAATCGCTCCGCGACGTCGGTCAACCCGGTCGATCTGGATTTTGCGAACCGATCGGCACTCCGCCAGCGGAGTAATTACGGTGCGCGGGTTTGCGCCGGATCAGCGGCGATCAGCCGATCCGGCGATAAACATGTCGGGCAAAGCGTTGCACTTTGCAGCCTCCTCGCTCTCTCGATCCAGGCAACGCTGCAGTAAATACGCAGCGAAAATACATATTTTTATTGTGTGGTTTTGCAGGGAGGAGTCTGGACGAAATAAAAGAACTGTCAATCGGTGCAGTAGTTTTTGGTAAATTCTTTACTGTTGATTCCGGGTTCCTGTAAATCACCGTACTCGCGGTGCTGCAGTGCAGCCCGGCTTATCCTTATCGTTTCAGCGAACGGTGACCCGAAAATGCAGCCTTTTCATCTCGCGTTTCCCGTTCACGAGCTGGCCGCTGCGCGTGCGTTCTATGGCGGGCTGCTCGGCTGCCCCGAGGGGCGCAGCTCCGACGAGTGGATCGATTTCGATCTCTTTGGTCATCAGATCGTGGCGCATCTCGCCCCGGATCATCCGCGCATGAAGTCGACCAACGAGGTCGATGGAGACGCGGTGCCGGTGCCGCACTTCGGGGTCGTGCTGACGATGGACGACTGGCATGCGCTCGCCGATCGCCTGCGCGCAGCCGGAACGCACTTCGTCATCGAACCGCACGTGCGGTTTCAGGGATTGCCCGGCGAGCAGGCGACGATGTTCTTCCTCGACCCGTCGGGCAACGCGCTCGAGTTCAAGGCCTTCCGCGACCTGTCGTCGCTGTTCGCGAAGCAGTAGGGCGCGGCTGCGCGCGTCGGCTCAGCCCTGCTCGCTCGTCTCGCGCAGCGAGGGCGCGGCGAAGAGTTCGTCGAGCGGCGCCGCCCGGCCGATCAGCTCGCCCTGGATGTGGTCGACGCCGAGCTCGGTGAGGCGATCGAGGATCTCCTGGTTGTGCACGTGCTCGGCAATGGTGCGGATGTTCAGCCGCTGTGCCACGCGCACCGTCGACAGCACGATCTCCTCGTCGATCGCGCTCGTCACCAGGTTGCGGATGAACGAGCCGTCGATCTTCAGGTAGTCGAGCGGGAAGCGCTTCAGGTACTCGAAGGT
>CAZIDY010000076.1:0-7671 GCA_964538505.1 uncultured Limnobacter sp.
CAGCATCTGCGGCAACACCATGTCGTTGATGTAGCGCGTCTTGCCGGTCGCCTTGTCGGGCGCATCGGGTTTGCGCACGCGGGTGCCGATCAGGGTGGTCTTCGGCAGGGCCGTAGCGGTGGCTGACTTTTTCATGGCTTGGCTCCTTCTCGGCGCAGTTCTTTTCCGAGCACGGCCTCCACCGCGTCCAGTACCTTCGTATAGCCGGTACAGCGGCAGAGATTTCCTTCGAGACCCCGTTGCGCTTCTTCGCGCGTGAGCCCGGGGTCGTTCTCGATCAGGTAGTTGGCCTGCATGATCATGCCCGGCATGCAGTAACCGCACTGCACCGCGCCGTGATCGACGAAGGCCTGCTGCACCGGATTCAGGCCATCCGGCGTGCGCAGCCCTTCGATGGTGACGACGTCGCGTCCCTCGCAGTCGACGGCGTACATCAGGCAGCTGTTGACGGTCTTGCCGTCGACCTGGATCGTGCACGCGCCGCATTCGCCTTCGCCGCAGGCGTACTTCGTTCCGGTCAGGTCGAGCACGTCGCGCAGCATGGCGAGCGTCTTCATGGCCGCCGGTATCTTCACCGACACCTCGCGGCCGTTGAGCCGGAAGCGGATTTCAGTCTCGACGGAGATCATTCAGCACCTCCTCAACGAACACTCGAACGAGATGGCCGCGATACCAGGCGCTGGCACGCACGTCATCGATGGGTTTGGCATCTTCCGACGCGGCGGCGACGGCCGCTGCGATGGTCGCCGCGTCGAGCGGCCTGCCTTCGAGGGCAGCCTCGACGTGGCGCGCGCGCAGCGGCGTGGGCGCAACCGAGCCCATGGCAACGCGCACGTTGGCGAGTTTGCCGTTGGCGACACGGGCGCCGACCGCGACCGAGACGGTGGAGATCTCGAGCGCCGGACGCGGTCCCGACTTGCGGAAGCGACTGACGAAGTCCTTCCCGGGTCGGGGAAACACGACGGCGGTCAGCAGCTCTTCCGGGCGCTTCACGGTCTTGCCCGGACGCACGAAGAACTCTTCCAGCGGCACGCGCCGCGTCTGCGCGGCGCCGTCGCGCCAGCACGCGAGCTCGACCGATGCGCCCAGCACCAGCAGCGGCGGGATCGTGTCGCCGGCCGGCGAGGCGTTGCAGACGTTGCCGCCCACCGATGCCGCGTTGCGGATCTGCTCGCTGGCGAAGCACTCGGCCGCCTGCACCAGCGCGGGTGCGACCTCGGCCAGCAGGGCATTGCGACGGATGTCGCTGACGGTGGTTGTCGCGCCGATGCGGATCTCGTCCCCCACGGCTTTGATGCCGCCAAGCCCTTCGACACGGCGGATGTTCAGCAGCGTCGATTCGTACTGGCGCGTGCCGGCCTCGGTTTGCGGTGCGAGATCGGTGCCGCCGCACAGCACCGTGGCATCGCCGTCGGCCATCGCCTGCAGGGCGTCGTCGAGGCGGTGCGGCGCCAGGTAAGTGGATATCTGCTCCATCGCCATGCCTCTCAGAAGCGGATCGGTTCGCGATAGCGACCGAACACGTTCACCATTTCCTTCGTGATTTCGCCGACGCTGGCGTAGGCCTTCACTGCCTCGACGATCGCCGGCATCAGGTTGACACCGGAGGTGGCGTCGGCGCGCACGCGCGCGAGCGCCTGCGTGACCTGCGCCTCGTCGCGCTCGGCGCGCACCCGATTGAGCGACTCGACCTGCAGCCGCGTGTCCTCGTCCTTGTACGGATGGAACTCGACCGGGTGGTCTTCTTCCTTCTCGTTGCGATAGCAGTTCACGCCGACCTTCGGGAACGCACCCGATTCGATGTCGCGCTGCATCTGGTACGCCTGCTCGGAGACCTTCGACTGGATCGTGCCGTCGGCGATCAGCTTCACGATGCCGCCCTGCGCGTCGACGTCGGCGATGATCTCCTTCATCAGGTCGCGCATCCGGTTCGTCATGGTCTCGATGTAGAACGAGCCGCCGAGCGGATCGACCGTCTCGGCGAGCCCCATCTCCTCGATGAGGATCTGCATCGTGCGCAGCGAGATGCGCGCGGAATACTCGGTGGGGATCGTGTAGGCCTCGTCGTACGAGCACAGCGCCATCGTCTGCGCACCCGACAGCGCGCTGATCAGTGCGTAGTAGGCGCCGCGCACGATGTTCATCTCGGGCTGCTCGAAGGTGAGCCCGCCGCCGCCGCCGCCGGCGATCATGCGCAGCCACATCGAGCCCGGCTTCTGCGCCTTGTATTCCTCCTTCATGATCTGCGCCCACAGGCTGCGGCCCGCGCGGAACTTGCAGATCTGCTCGAAGAGGTTGCCGAAGATGTTGAAGTTGTACGACAGCCGTCCGGCGAATTCGTCGACCGACAGGCCGCGGCGGATCACGTCGTCGGCGTAGGCACGCGCGATGCAGAATCCGTAGGCCATCTCCTGCGCCGGCGTCGCGCCCGACTCGCGGATGTGGTAGCCGCAGACCGACACCGGGCTGTATTTCGGCGCGTGCTTCGCGCAGTACTCGATCGTGTCGCCGACCAGCCGGATCGACGGCTCGACCGGGTAGATCCAGGTGCCGCGACCGACGAACTCCTTCAGGATGTCGTTCTGGCAGGTGCCGCGCAGCTTCGTCAGGTCGTAGCCGCGCTTCTCGGCCATCGCGAGATACATCGCGATCAGGATCGCCGCCGCGCCGTTAATCGTCAGCGACACGGTGATCTTGCTCAGATCGATGCCGTCGAAGGCGATCTCGACGTCGCGCAGCGTGTCGATCGACATGCCCACGCGCCCGACTTCGCCCTCGGCCATCGGGTCGTCGGAGTCGAGGCCGATCTGCGTGGGCAGGTCGAAGGCCACGTTCAGCCCGGTCTGGCCGTTGGCGATCAGGTACTTGAAGCGCTGGTTCGTTTCGTGCGGATTGCCGAAGCCGGCGTACTGGCGCATCGTCCACGGCTGCTTGCGGTACATCAGCGGATGGATGCCGCGCGTGAACGGGTACTCGCCCGGCTGGCCGAGCATCTCGAGTCCGCCGCTGGCGGCGAGGTCGTCGGCCGTGTACAGCGGTTGCACTTCCAGGCCCGACTCGTTGGTGACGGGCTTCACGGTGATGGGGGCGCGGTCGTTCATCGCACGTTCTCGCGGATGTAGTCGCAGATTGCGTCGAGCTTCGATCCGGTCGGGAAGATGCCGGTGAAGCCGAGCGAACGAAGTTCGTCGTGGTCCTGCGCGGGCAGGTTGCCGCCGATCACCCACAGCTTGTCGGTGAGGCCGTTCGCCTCGAGCAGCGTCTTCAGCTTGCGGCAGAAGGGCACATGCGAGCCGGCGAGGCTGGAGAGCGCGATCACGTCGACGTCCTCGTCGAGTGCCATGCGCGCGACTGCCTCGGGCATCTGGCGCAGACCCGTGTAGATGACCTCGAAGCCGGCGTCCATCATTGCGCGCGCGACGACCTTCGCGCCCTGGTCGTGACCGTCGAGGCCGGGCTTGGCGAGCAGGACCCGGATCCTGCGATCGTGGACGCCGGCGCCTGCGCCGGTTCCCGCTGTGACAGTGTTCATGATCGGGTGACCTCTTTCGCTACGATCAGTTTGAGAATTTCGCTGGTGCCGCCGCCGATCAGCGTGAAGCGCACGTCGCGCAGGTAGCGCTGCACCGGGTATTCCATCGCATAGCCGTACGACGCAAGGACGCGCGCCGCCTGGTCGCAGATCGACGCGGCGGTTTCGGTGGCGAAGAGCTTGCACATCGCCGCTTCCTTGTGATGCGGGCGCTTCGCATCGGCGAGCCATGCGGCGTAGCGCACGAGATGCGTGGCGGCTTCGAGCCCGGTGGCCATCTCGGCGAGCTTGAACTGGATCGCCTGGAAGCGGTCGATCGGCTTGCCGAACTGCTTGCGGTCGCCGGCGTAGCGCACGGCCTCGTCGAGCGCGGCACGCGCGACGCCCAGCGCCATCGCGCCGGTGATGATGCGGATCTCGGCGAGCGTCTTCTTCAGGTGCACTTCGCCGTCGCCTTCCTCTTTCGACAGCCGGTGCGTGTCGGGGACGAAGCAGCCGTCGAAGGAGACTTCCGACGTGGGCAGCGCCCAGACGCCCATCTTGTGGATCGCGCGCCCGACGTGCAGCCCTTCGAAATGCTTCTCGACGAGGAAGATCGTGAGTTTCTTCTCGTCGCCGGCGCGTGCGAACACGGTGAAGAAATCGGCCACCGGCGCCGACGTGATCCACGTCTTGTGGCCGTCGATCCGGTAGCCGCCGTCGACCTTGCGCGCGGTGGTCGAGATCGACCCGAGGTCGGAGCCGGCATCGGGCTCGGTCATGCAGATGCCGCCGATCTTCTGCCCGGCGAGCGCCGGACGGAACAGCCGCTCGACGATGTCGGCGTTGCCGAGCATCTGCAGGAACTTCGTGCCCATCAGCGACTGCATCGCGGCGGCGCCGGCGAGCGACATCGAGCCGCGCGCGATCTCGCTGAGCGCGAGGCAGAACTCGCTGAGCGCCATGCCGGTGCCGCCGACCTCCTCGGGATAGCGCATGCCGAAGAAGCCGAGGTCGGCGAGCTCCTGGAAGAGCTCGCGCGGGAATTCGTGCGCCTCGTCGATCGCGGCCGCGTTCGGCGCGATGCGACGATCGCAGAAGCGCGCGAAGGTTTCCTGGATCGCGCGCTGCTCTTCGGTGAGCTCGAAGTCCATCAGCCTTCCCAGCCGTAGAGCTCGCGCGCCTTCTCGCGCGAGATCACGCCGTTGCGCACTTCCTCGGCGAGCACCTTGCGGTCGCGCTTCTTCGGATCGCCGTAGCCGCCGCCACCGCTGGCGACCTGGTGGTAGATAGTGCCCTTCGGCACGCCGGTGATCAGGTCCTTGTTGTGCGGCACGACCTCCTGCCCGTCGGGGTAGGTGAGCCGGATGAAGTTCAATCCGGCGTCGCCGCCGCCGAACAGGCCGAAGGCCGGCTCGAAGTCACCGTCGCCGAAGGTGACGAGCTGCGTGTCGTCGGAGCCGATCCGAAAGATCGTCTCCACGCCGAGCCCGCCGCGCCATTGCCCGGCGCCGGCGGAATCCTCGAGCAGCTCGTGGCGCAGCAGCGTGTGCGGCGTCTGCTGCTCGAACATTTCGTAGTCCTGGTCGAGCACGCCGCCCGACGCGTCGATCATGCCGATGTGGTCGTAGCCGTCGGTGCCCTTCATCGCCCCCGAGCCGCCCTTCAGGCCCATGAAGCCGATGTCGACGTACTTCTCGTTCGTGTTCGGGTCGATGCCGGTGGTGAGCGACGCCAGCAGGTTGTTCCAGCCGGCGGTGACGCGGTCGGGCAGCACCGGGCCGAGCGCACGCTGGATCGCGTCGGCGTTCGGCGGACACAGGTGGTTGCCGAAGGTGGTGGCCTTCGGATACGCCGCATTGAGGATCGTTCCTTCGGGAATGATGATCTCGATCGGCTCGACCATCCCCTCGTTGTGCGGGATGTCGGGGTTGACCATCTGCAGCAGCGTGAGAATGGTGGCCGACGCGCTCGACGTGAAGGTGCCGTTGACGAAGCCGTTGGTCTGCGGGTCGGTGCGCGAGTAGTCGAAGCGGATGCGCTTGTCTTCCACGTCGATGTCGACCCGGATCGTGAACTTCGAGCCGACGTGCCGGCCGTCGTAGTAGACGCGGCCTTCGCCCGAGTAGCGCCCGTTCGGGATCTTCGCGATCTCGGCTTCCATCATCCGGCGCGTGGCGTCGAACAGCGCCTGCTTGTGCGCCTCGAAGCTCGCCAGGCCGTACTTGCCCAGCAGCTCGAGCACGCGCCGCTCGCCCACCGTGCACGCGCCCATCTCGGCCTTCATGTCGTGCTGGACGATGTCGAGCCGGATGTTCGCGAAGATGAGGTTCCAGACGTCCTTGCGCAGCTTGCCGCGCTCGACGACCTTCACCGGCGGAATGCGCAGCGCCTCCTGCCAGACCTCGACCGCGTTCGGGTTGTAGCCGCCGGCCACGTTGCCGCCGATGTCGGCCTGGTGGCCCTTCACCGCCGTCCACGCAACGAGCTTGTCCTCGAAGAACACCGGCTTGAACGCGGCGACGTCGTTGTTCTGGTTGCCCAGGCTGAAGACGTCGTTGTGGAAGATGACGTCGCCCGGATGGATGTCGTCGCCGAAGTATTCCTTGATGTACTTGCACACCGGCGCGAGCGAGAACGCGAGGATCGGCAGGTTCTCGGTCTGCTCGAGCATGTTGCCGTCGCCGTCGTACAGCCCGGTGACGTAGTCCTTCGCCTCGCACAGGATCGGCGAGCGCGTCGTCTGCTCCATCGAGATGCTCATCTCGTCGGTGATCGACTTGAAGGTGCGGGCGTACACCGACAGCAGGATCGGGTCGATGACAGTGGATTCGGTCTGGGGAGCGTTCATCTTCGTCTCCGGTTGCGCGGAGGAGTTTCCGGGCGCCGATGGCGAGGCGGGGGAGGGGACGGCGGCGTTCATGCGGTGGCTCCGGCACGCTTGCGCGACTGCTTTTCGTCGAGCGCGGTGCGTACGAGGTCGTCGCGGCCCTTGCGGAACAGCACGAAGGAGCCGAGTGCGTCGACGACGCAGTCGAAGCTCGCGTCCACGAAGATCGCCGTCGTTTCCTGCTCGATCATGGCCGGGCCGTCGACGCGGTTGCCGTGGCGCATCCGATGTCCATCGTAGATCGGAACTTCGGCGAAGGCCATCTGTGCGGGTACGTAGACGGGGCGGCGGCCCTTGAGCGCGTGCGCGCTGTCGGCCCCCTGCCAGTCGTCGTGCCGGTAGCCCGGCTTCTCGGTGCTGCCGATCGCCTGCACGCGCACGTTGATGATCTCGACCGGCGTGGCCTCCTGCTCGAGCGAGTAGCCGTACAGTCGTTCGTGCTCGGCGTGGAACAGCTTCGCGATGCCGGCGGCGTCGCGCGCGGCGACGAGCTCGCGCGGTACGACGAAGGACACCTCGTGGTACTGGCGGATGTAGCGGCAATCGAGCTTGAGCTCGACGCGGCGCTTCTCGCGCGCCACGCGCTCCTCATCGAGCTGCGCTTCGCCGTCGCGCGCCATCTCGGCGACGTTGGCCTCCAGGCGCTCCCAGTCGGCCGACTCGAGCCGCGCGACGAAGGTGCGCACGAAGTCGTGCTTGAGCTCGCTCATCAGCATGCCGAAGGCGCACAGCACCGACGACTCGCGCGGAACGATCTGCAGCGGAATCTCCAGCTCGTCGCAGATCGCGCAGGCGTGGATCGGACCCGCGCCGCCGGCCGGAACGATCGGGAACTCGCGCGGATCGAAGCCGCGCTTGATCGTGACCTCGCGCACGCCCTGCGCCATGTTGTTGCAGGCGACGCGATACATGCCGGCCGCCGCTTCCTCCACCGACATCCCCATCGGGCGCGCGATGTGCGTCTCGATCGCCTTGCGTGCGGCGTCGACGTCGAGCGACATCTTCCCGCCGGCGAAGAAGGCCGGGTCGAGATAGCCGAGCACGACGTTCGCGTCGGTGGTCGTCGGCAGCTCGCCGCCCTTGCCGTAGCAGGCCGGCCCCGGATCGGCACCGGCGCTCGCCGGCCCGATGCGCAGCAGCCCGCCCTCGTCGAGCCAGCCGATCGAGCCGCCGCCGGCGCCGATCGTGTGGATGTCGAGCATCGGCAGCGCGAGTTTGTGGCGCGCGATCTCGCCGTCGTTCTTGATCATCGGCGTATCGACCGACACCG
>CAZIDY010000077.1:0-7504 GCA_964538505.1 uncultured Limnobacter sp.
GTTGCGGCCCGGCGCCGTGCGGAATCTGATTCGTTGAACGCGAAATCGTATCAGTGGAGGTCAGGCGCAGGTCAAGCCGGGCAGCAGGATCGGTCACGGTCGGCTCCTCGTACGTGCGCAGTCGCAGGACGTCCTCGCGCTCGCGTCGTGCTTGCAAGCCATTTCGCTGCGAAACACAGCGCTTCTCCGCCGGCAACTTCTTCCTCGACGGAAAATGCAGTAGAACGCAGCGTTCCGCGCTCTTTGAATTGATATCAGCCCGCGTTCTCCAGCAGCAGCAGCCCGGCCGCCGTGTTCGAGATCGGGATGTGATAGTTGCGGTGCCGCTCGCGTACCTTGCCCGACATCGTCGCGCGCGCGACGAGCCACATCAGAAGCTCGATGCCCTGCGTTCCGGTGAGCTCGACGAGATCGCGATTCGAATAGCGCGTTGCCATCTTCGGATCGGCGGTCAGGCTGTCCATGAACTTCAGGTCGAAGTCCCTGTTGATGAAGCCGGCGCGCTCGCCGTCGAGCTGATGTGAGAGGCCACCCGTGCCGACCACGAGGACGCGGCGGTCGGCGTCCCACGATTCGATCGCGCGACCGATCGACTCGCCGAGCTTCCAGCAGCGCGCCGCCGACGGCAACGGCGCCTGCACCGTGTTGACGATGACCGGGACGATGCGCACCGGCCACTTCTGGTCGGGCCACAGCAGCGCCATCGGCAGCGCGATGCCGTGGTCGACGAACATCTCCTGGCAGCTGACGATGTCGAACTCGTCGGCGACGAGCGATTCGATCAGGTGCCACGAGAGGTCGAGGTCGCCGGGGAACTGCGGTAGCGGCGGGATGCCCCATCCTTCGTCGGCCGTCCGGTACTCGGGCGTTGCGCCGACCGCGAAGGTAGGCATCTTGTCGAGAAAGAAGTTCAGGCCGTGGTCGTTCGAGACGACGACGACGGTGTCGGGTCGCGCCGACGCGAGCCAGTCGCGTACCGGCGGATAGCCGTCGAAGAGCGGCTTCCAGTAGGGTTCGGCCTGCAGGCCCTTGTCGATCGCACGACCGATCGCCGGCACGTGCGACGTCATGATGCTTCCGAGCAGCTTCGCCATCGTTATTTCCCCGCGGCCACGAGCCTGGCCTTGAATTCGTCCTTCGTCATGCCGGTCTGCTGCGCGCCGATGTCCTGCACGTCGAGCCCGAAGATGCCGGCGAACTTCGCCAGGTAGTAGACGTTGCCGCCGGCCGCGAGCAGTGCGAGCACGTTGCGCTTGCGGATCGCATCGCGCTGCTGCTCGTTCAGGCCGTAGCGGGTGCAATACGCTTCCTCGTCTTGCAGGAAGGCCTCCCGGTTGGCCGCCTCATTGAACGAGAAGCACATCCGGTTCAGCGCGTAGCCCTTGCGGGCCTGGTCGCCGTCGAAGATCGTGGTGCCGGGGATCGGGCGGTCGTTGCGCGCCATCGGAACTCTCCTTGCCGCAGGGGAAGCACCGACGTTGCAACAGGATGCGCTGCCCGTGCCTTGTCGCAAATCAAGGCAACGTGCAGGTGCTACTCGAATTCCTCGGTGTCGATGTCGGCCTGCCGGTCGGGCGCGTAGCGCGGGCCCGAGACGGTGCGCTGATTGATCGTCGCACCGACGCGCGCAACGAGCTCGGGCGCGAGATCGAGCTCGGCCGCGGCCAGGTCTTCGTGCAGGTGCTCGATGCTCGTCGTGCCCGGAATCGGCACGACGTGCTCGCCCTGCGCAAGGAGCCATGCGAGCGCGAGCTGCGCCATCGTGCAGCCCGCTTCCTGCGCGAGCCGGCGGTACGGATCGAGCAGGCGCAGGTTCGCTTCCCAGTGCGGCGGCCCGAAACGCGGCATTCCGTGGCGGATGTCCTGCGACGGCAGCGTCGACGGATCGCGCAGCGTGCCGGTGAGGTAGCCGCGCGCGAGCGGACTGAACGCGACGAGCGTCGTGCCGAGTTCGCGGCAGGCGTCGAGCACGGCGATCTCGACGTTGCGCGACCACAGCGAGTACTCGTTCTGTACCGCTGCGATCGGGTGCACGGCGTGTGCACGGCGCAGCGTCGATGCGGAGACTTCCGAGAGGCCGATTTCGCGCACCTTGCCGGCACGCACGAGCTCGGCGAGCGCGCCGACGCTGTCTTCGATCGGCACCTTTGCATCGAGCCGGTGCAGGTAGTACAGATCGATGCGCTCGGTACGCAGCCGTGCGAGGCTTTCGTCGCAGTTCTGTCGGATCGTCTCGGGACGGCCGTCGATCGTTCGCTTGCCGTCGATGATGCCCATGCCGCCTTTCGACGCGAGCACGAAGTGCGCGCGCTCGGCGCCGAGCGTGCGCGCGACGAGCTCTTCGTTCGCGCCCGCGCCGTACAGCATCGCGGTGTCGAACAGCGTGACGCCGGCGTCGAACGCGGCACGCAGCAGCGCGGCGGCATCCTCGGGCGACGGGCGCACGCCGTAGGCGTGGCTCAGGTTCATGCACCCGAGCCCGATCGACGAGACCTGCAGCGATCCGATGCGTCGGGTACGCATGCGGAGCTTCCCCGTTACGGCGTCTTCGCGAGCTGCCGCTCGAGCTGCGCGAGCGTGCGATAGCAGGGCAGTACCTGCGCGACACTCGCGTTCGGCTCGCGACCTTCGCGGATCGCCGCGAAGAACTCGCGATCCTGCAGCTCGATGCCGTTCATCGAGACGTCGACTTTCGACACGTCGATGCGGTTCTCCTTGCCGTCGTAGAGATCGTCGTAGCGCGCGACGAAGGTGCCGTTGTCGCAGATGTAGCGGAAGAAGGTGCCGAGCGGGCCGTCGTTGTTGAACGACAGGCTCAACGTGCAGATCGCGCCGGTGCTCGACTTCAGCTGGATCGACATGTCCATCGCGATGCCCAGCGTCGGATGGATCGGGCCCTGCAGCGCATGCGCGGCGACGATGTGTCCGCCGGCCTGGTACGCGAAGAGGTCGACCGTGTGCGCTGCGTGGTGCCACAGCAGGTGGTCGGTCCAGCTGCGCGGCTGGCCGAGCGCGTTGGTGTTCGTGCGACGGAAGAAATAGGTCTGCACGTCCATCTGCTGGACATTCAGCTCGCCGGCGGTGATCTTGCGGTGCAGGTACTGGTGGCTCGGGTTGAAGCGGCGCGTGTGGCCGCACATCGCCACCAGCCCGGTTTCCTTCTGCAGTGCAACGACTGCCTCTGCGCCGTTGATCGAGTCGGCGAGCGGAATCTCCACCTGCACGTGCTTGCCCGCCTTCAGGCATTCGATCGTCTGCGCCGCGTGCAACTGCGTGGGTGTGCACAGGATCGCCGCGTCTACATCGGGGCGCGCCAGGCTTTCGGCGAGCTCGGTCGTTACATGGTCGATGCCGAACTTCTTCGCGACTTCCTCGGTCTTCGCGCGTTCGCGACCGACCAGCGAGACGACCTCGACGCCGTCGATGTTGCGGATGCCTTCGAGGTGCTTTACGCCGAACGCGCCGGCACCGGCGAGCACGACGCGGATCTTCTTCGTCATCGGGAGTTCTCCAGGATCAGGTGGCCGACCGCCGTGTTCGACGCCGGGACGTGATAGAAGCGGTGCGCGACCTTCGGCGCGCCTTTCTTTGCCGCGCCGTCGGCGACGTCGTTCATCGCGCCGCGCGCGATCAGCCACATCACGAGCTCGATGCCTTCGGAGCCCGCCTCGCGCACGTAGTCGATATGCGGCATCGTCGCGAGGTCTTCCGGATCGGCGATCAGCCGGTCGAGGAAGGCATTGTCGAACTCGCGGTTGATCAGCCCCGCACGAGGCCCCTGCAGCTGGTGGCTCATTCCGCCCGTGCCCCAGATCTGCACGTTCAGGGGCTCGTCGTAGGACTCGACGGCGCGCCGGATCGCCTGGCCGAGCCGGAAGCAGCGCATGCCCGAAGGCACCGGGTACTGCACGACGTTGACGGCGAAGGGAATCACGCGGAACGGCCACGCGTCGGTCTGCCCGCACATCAGCGACAGCGGCACCGTGAGTCCGTGGTCGACGTCCATCCGGTTGACGATCGTCAGGTCGAAGTCGTCCTGGATCACCGACTGCGCGATGTGCGACGCGAGGCGGGGGTCGCCGACGACGCCGGGCACCGGACGCGGACCCCAGCCTTCGTCGGCAGGCGCGAATTCGGCGGCGGTGCCGATCGCGAAGGTGGGAATGATCTCCAGGCTGAACGCGTTCGCATGGTCGTTGTAGACGAGAAAGACGACGTCGGGCCGGTTCTTCTTCAGCCATTCGCGCGAGAACTCGTAGCCGGAGAACACCTTCTGCCAGTACGGCTCCTGCGTCTTGCCGAGATCCATCGCGGCGCCGATCGCCGGAACGTGCGAGGTGAATACGCTCGCGGTGATGCGGGCCGTCATCGCTTGTCTCCCGTCGCTTCGCCGCTCGTTTCGCCGATCCTGCGGTTGCCCTCGATGCCGCGACCGCCGCGCACCATCATGTCGCGGTACTCCTCCTCGCTCATGCCGGTCATGCTGCCGGCCATCTGCTGGAAGCTCTTGCCGTCGGTGGCGCCGATCTTCGCGAGGAAATAGATGTTGCCGCCGAGCTCGATGCAGCGGTTCAGGTCGCGCGCGAGCACCGCCTGCTTCTGCTCTTCGGTCATCGGCCATTCGTCGAGATAGGCACGTTCGTCGGCCTTGAAGCGCGCGCGGATCTCGGCTTTCATCAGCGACATGCAGAACTGGTTCAGGTGATAGCCCATGCGCGACTGATCGGCGTCGAAGATCGTCGTGCCGGGAACGTCCTTGTAGGGTTTATCGAGCGCCATCGTTGCTCTCCTCGGGCCAGTACAGACGCATCGGATTGTCGACCAGCAGCCTGCGCTGCAGCTCCGGCGTCGGTGCGATGTGGGGGATGAAGTCGACGAGCAGGCCGTCGTCGGGCATATGGTCCTTCAGGTTGGGGTGCGGCCAGTCGGTACCCCACAGCACGCGGTCGGGAAACGCCTCGACGACGCGTCGCGCGAAGGGCTGCACGTCGCGATAGGCGTTGCGCTCGCCGTTCAGCGCCGGCGGACCCGATACCGACAGGCGCTCGGGGCAGCTCACCTTGCTCCAGACGTTCGGGTGTTCGCGCATGAACTTCAGGAACAACGAGAACTCCGGCCCATCGATCGGCTTGCTCACGTCGGGCCGGCCCATGTGATCGACGACGACGGTGGTCGGCAGCGACGAGAAGAAATCCCACAACTCCGGCAGGTCGACTGCCTCGAAGTAGAGGACGACGTGCCAGCCGAGTTTTGCGATGCGGCCGGCGATCTCCATCAGCTCGTCTTTCGGCGTGAAGTCGACCAGCCGCTTGACGAAGTTGAAGCGCACGCCGCGCACGCCGGCCTCGTGCAGTTGTCGCAGCTCGTCGTCGCCGATGCTGCGCCGGACCGTGGCGACACCGCGCGCGCGGCCCTGCGATGCCCGCAGCGCATCGACCAGCGCGCGGTTGTCCGCGCCGTGGCAGGTCGCCTGCACGATCACGTTGCGCTCGAAGCCCAGCCGGTCGCGCAGCGCGAACAACTGCGCCTTCGATGCGTCGCAGGGCGTGTACTTCCGCTCGGGCGCGTACGGGAACCCGGCGCCCGGCCCGAAGACGTGGCAGTGCGCATCGACGCTGCCCGGCGGCGGCACGAACTGCGGTTTGCTCGGGCCTTCGTACCAGTCGAGCCAGCCCGGCGTTTTCTCGAAAGGTCCGCTGACGGATCTGCTCATCGTGTACCTGGGAGCGTATGAGTGGATCGGCCGTGGCGTCGAAGACGCTTCAGTCGATGTAGCGCAGGCCGGCTTTCTGGAGCGGCTCGCGCATGTTGTACATGTCCAGCCCGAGCACGCCGGCCGCGAGCTTCTCGCGCTTGGCGCCTTCGTTGGCTTCGCGCGCGCGGGCCGCCTCGAGCGTCTTGCCGGCCCGTGCGGCCGGCACGCAGACGACGCCATCGTCGTCGGCGACGATGACGTCGCCGGGGTGGACGATCATGCCGGCGCAGACGATCGGGATGTTGACCGAGCCCAGCGTGGCCTTGATCGTGCCCCTGGACGAGATCGCCCGGCTCCAGACCGGGAACTGCATTTCGGTCAGCGTCTTCACGTCGCGCACGCCGGCGTCGATGATCAGCGCCCGCGCACCGCGCGCCTGGAAGCTGGTGGCCAGCAGGTCGCCGAAGTACCCGTCGGTGCATTCGGAAGTAACCGCGGCAACGACGACGTCGCCGGGCCGGATCTGCTCGGCCACCACGTGCATCATCCAGTTGTCGCCCGGTTGCAGCAGCACGGTCACGGCCGTGCCCGAGACCTGCGCACCGGTATAGATCGGCCGCATGTACGGCTTCATCAGCCCGACGCGGCCCATCGCCTCGTGCACGGTGGCCGAGCCGAGCCCGGCGAGCGCATCGGCGGCCGCGCGATCGGCACGCTCGATGTTGCGGTAGACGACTCCGAGTTCGTACATGGAAACTCCTCTGTTCGTGCGAGGCCGGCAGTCAGCGGCCCATGGCCTCAGTCAGCGACCCCTGGCCTTCAATTGCGCGTCGAGGCGCGGGAACACGCGCCGCGCATTGCCTTCGTAGACCTTGTAGCGCTGCCCGGCGTCCAGGTTCGCCGTGGCCTCGACGTAGCGCTTCGTGTCGTCGTAGTAATGCCCGCTCTCCGGGTCGATGCCGCGCACCGCGCCGATCATCTCGCTGGCGAACAGGATGTTGTCGACCGGGATTACCTTCGTCAGCAGGTCGATGCCCGGCTGGTGATAGACGCAGGTGTCGAAGAAGATGTTGTTCAGCAGGTGATCCTGCAGCAGCGGCTTCTTCATCTCCTGCGCCAGGCCGCGGAAGCGCCCCCAGTGGTAGGGCACCGCGCCGCCGCCGTGCGGGATGATGAACTTGAGCGTCGGGAAATCCTTGAACAGGTCGCCCTGCAGGCACTGCATGAAGGCCGTGGTGTCGGCGTTCAGGTAATGCGCGCCGGTCGTGTGGAAGCACGCGTTGCAGCTCGTGCTCACGTGGATCATCGCCGGGATGTCGTACTCGACCATCTTCTCGTAGATCGGGTACCAGTGCCGGTCGGTCAGCGGCGGGCTCGTCCAGTGGCCGCCTGAAGGATCCGGGTTCAGGTTGATGCCGACGTTGCCGTATTCCGTCACGCACTTCTCGAGCTCGGCAATGCAGGTCTTCGGGTCGACGCCCGGGCTCTGCGGCAGCATCGCCGCCGGCACGAAGTGGTCGGGGAAAAGCTGCGAGACGCGGTAGCAGAGCTCGTTGCAGATCGCCGCCCAGGTGCTGCTGACCTGGAAGTCGCCGATGTGGTGCGCCATGAAGCTCGCGCGCGGGCTGAAGATCGTCAGGTCGCTGCCGCGCTCCTTCATCTTCGCGAGCTGGTTGTTCTCGATCGACTCGCGCAGCTCGTCGTCGCTGATCTTCAGCTCCGAGACCTTCGGCATCGCCGAAGGATCCTTGATTCCGGCGATCTGCCGGTTGCGCCAGTCTTCCAGCGCCTTCGGCGCCGTCGTGTAGT
>CAZIDY010000078.1:0-7471 GCA_964538505.1 uncultured Limnobacter sp.
TCACGCGCTCCGAGATGGCGCTGCGCGCGCAGAAGGGCGTGATGGAGTTCCTGCTCATCAACCATCCGCTCGACTGCCCGATCTGCGACCAGGGGGGCGAGTGCCAGCTGCAGGATCTCTCGGTCGGCTACGGCTATTCGGCCTCGCAGTTCAAGGAGCGCAAGCGCGTCGTCACGCCCAAGCCGATGGGGCCGCTGATCTCGGCGCGCGCGATGCAACGCTGCATCCACTGCACGCGCTGCGTGCGCTTCGGCATCGAGATCGGCGGCGTGCAGGAACTCGGGATGGCCAATCGCGGCGAACATTCCGAGATCCTCTCCTTCGTCGGTCGCGCGGTCGATTCCGAGCTCTCGGGCAACATGATCGACGTCTGTCCGGTCGGTGCGCTGCTCAGCAAGCCCTTCCGCTTCACCGCGCGCAACTGGGAACTCGCCCGGCGCAAGTCGGTGTCTCCGCACGATTCGCTCGGTTCGAACCTTATCGTGCAGGTACGCAGCAACCGCGTGATGCGCGTGCTGCCGCTCGAGAACGAGCCGGTAAACGAATGCTGGCTGTCCGATCGCGACCGCTTCTCCTACGAGGCGCTCGCCAGCGAGGGGCGGCTCGATGCGCCGATGATCCGCCAGGACGGCGAATGGCGTACCACCGACTGGCCGACCGCGCTCGACTACGCGTCGCACGCGATGCGCACGGTGCGCACCGAGCACGGTGCGCAGGCAATCGGCGCGCTCGGTTCCGGGCAGAGCACGGTCGAGGAGCTGCATCTGCTCGCGCGGCTGCTGCGCGGCATCGGCAGCGAGAACGTCGACTTCCGCACGCGCCAGGTCGACTTCGCCGCCGACGCCGTGCGCGAAGGCATTCCCTGGCTCGGCATGGCGGTGGCCGATGTCGAATCGCTCGACCGGCTGCTGCTGGTCGGATCGACGCTGCGCAAGGACCATCCGCTGTTCGCCTGGCGCGTGCGCAAGGCGGCCAACGCGGGCGGACAGGTGTCGATCGTGCATGCGGCCGACGACGACCTGCTGATGCCGGTGGCGAACCGCATCGTCGTCGCGCCCTCGCGCTGGACGCAGGCGTTGCGCGAGGTGCTTGCCGCATTGCGCACGGGCGACGACGCCGCGGCGCAGGCAGGTGGTACCGCACAGGGCGCGCAGCCCGGCAACGTGCAGCCGTCCGACGCCGCGCGCGCCGTCGCCGAATCGCTGCGCAGCGGCGAGAAGCGCGCGGTGCTCGTCGGCAACGAAGCGATGCACCATCCCGAGTTCGCGCAGATCGTCGCGCTCGCGCGTGCGATCGCCGAGGCGGCGTCGGCGCGCTTCGGCGTGATCGGCGATGCCGCGAATGCGGTCGGCGGCTACCTCGCCGGTGCCGTGCCGGCCAACGGCGGGTTGAACGCCGCGGCGATGCTCGAGCAGCCGCGCAAGCTGTACCTGCTGCTCAACGTCGAACCTGCGCGCGATCTCGCGCGTCCGGGCGTCGCGCTCGACGCGCTGTCGAAGGCCGATTCGGTGATCGCGCTGACGGCCTGGCGCTCGCCCGAGCTGATGGAGCTGGCCGACTGCCTGCTGCCGATCGCGCCGTTCACGGAAACCTCGGGCACCTTCGTGAGCGCCGAGGGCCGGGTGCAGACCTTCAACGGCGTGACGACGCCGCTGGGCGATGCGCGCCCGGCCTGGAAAGTGCTGCGCGTGCTCGGCAACCTGTTCGAGCTCGACGGCTTCGACGCCGACGACGCCGAGCAGGTGCGCAAGAGCGTGCTGCCGGACGACGTCGCTGCGCAGCTGGGCAACGCGTGGCGCGGCGCGCCCGATGCCGATGCGCCGTCGCGCGCCAACGGCGCCGAGCCGTCGCGCCCCGATGCGGGAGCGTCGCCGCGCCCCGAAGCCGCGCTCGAGCGCCTGGCCGAGGTGCCGATCTACGACGCCGATCCGATCGTCCGTCGCGCGCCGAGCCTGCAGCAGACCAACGACGCGCTGCTCGCGCGGCGCGTACGCATGAACGCGGCAACCCTCGCGCGCCTTGGCCTGAAGGCGGGCGAGCAGGCGCTGCTGCGCCAGAAGAGGGGCGAGCGCAGCGGCGAGGCAGTGCTCGAGATCGCCGTCGACGATGCGCTCGCCGACGGCGTCGTGCGCGTGCCGGCTGCGCTTGCGGAAACGTCCGCGCTGCCCGAGGGCTTCGGGCCGATCCACGTCGAACGTTTTTCTCCCGGCCGTCCGCACTGAGCACGAACCGAACATTCCGATGGACAACCTGCTGAACGGCCTGACTACCTGGGGAGCGGACACGATGGGCGGCGCGTGGCCCGTCGTCTGGACCCTCACGAAGATCATCCTGCTCGTGGTGCCGCTGCTCGGCTGCGTCGCCTACCTCACGCTGTGGGAGCGCAAGCTGATCGGCTACATGCACCTGCGCCTCGGGCCGAACCGCGTCGGGCCGGGCGGGCTGTTGCAGCCGATCGCAGACGCGTTCAAGCTGATCTTCAAGGAGATCATCCTTCCGACGCAGGCGAGCCGCGGGCTGTACATCCTCGGCCCGGTGATGACGATCATGCCGGCGATGGCAGCCTGGGTGGTCATCCCGTTCGGGCCCGAGATGGCGCTCGCCAACGTCAACGCCGGCCTGCTGCTGCTGCTGGCGATCACCTCGGTCGAGGTCTACGGCGTCATCATCGCGGGCTGGGCCACGAACTCGAAGTACGCGTTCCTCGGCGCGATGCGCGCGTCGGCGCAGATGATCTCCTACGAGATCGGCATCGGTTTCGCGCTGGTCGTCGTGCTGATGGTCTCGGGGAGCCTGAACCTCACCGAGATCGTGCTCGGGCAGGATCGCGGCTGGTTCGCCGATCGCGGCCTCAACTTCCTGTCGTGGAACTGGCTGCCGCTGCTGCCGATCTTCGTCGTATACGTGGTGTCGTCGGTCGCCGAAACGGCCCGCCACCCCTTCGACGTCGTCGAGGGCGAGTCGGAGATCGTTGCCGGGCACATGGTCGAGTACTCGGGGATGGGCTTCGCCATCTTCTTCCTGGCCGAATACGCGAACATGATCCTGCTGTCGGCGGTGGCGGCGATCATGTTCCTCGGCGGCTGGCTGCCGCCGGTCGACTGGCCTGTCTTCAACTGGATTCCGGGCTGGATCTGGCTCGGGATCAAGACTTTCTTCGTCGTGTCGCTGTACATCTGGTTCCGGGCGACCTTCCCGCGCTATCGCTACGACCAGATCATGCGGCTCGGATGGAAGATCTTCATTCCGGTCACGCTGTTCTGGCTGGTCGTCATCGCCGTGTGGATGCAGACGCCCTGGAACATCTGGAACTGACCGGCGCAGGAGTAACGACGCAATGGCTGCCGTAAAGGATTTCCTCTCCAGTTTCATGCTCCGCGAGATGCTCGACGGGCTGCGGCTCACGGGCCGGTACCTGTTCGCGCGCAAGATCACCATTCAGTACCCGGAAGAGAAGACGCCGCAGTCGCCGCGCTTCCGCGGGCTGCACGCGCTGCGTCGCTACCCGAACGGCGAGGAACGCTGCATCGCCTGCAAGCTGTGCGAGGCGGTGTGCCCGGCGCTGGCGATCACCATCGAGTCGGCCGAGCGCGACGACGGCACGCGTCGCACCACGCGCTACGACATCGACCTCACCAAGTGCATTTTCTGCGGTTTCTGCGAGGAAAGCTGCCCGGTCGACTCGATCGTCGAGACGAACATCCTCGAGTACCACGGCGAGAAGCGCGGAGACCTGTACTTCACCAAGGAGATGCTGCTCGCCGTCGGCGACCGTTACGAGCAGCAGATCGCCGCCGACCGCGCGGCCGACGCCCGCTACCGCTGAAAGACGCTCCATGACCGCGCAGCCGCTGTTCTTCTACCTGTTCGCCGCGATCGCCGTGTTCTCGGCGGTGCGCGTGATCACCGCACGCAATCCGGTGCACTCGGTGCTCTTTCTCGTGCTCACCTTCGCGACGGTTGCCTGCATCTGGCTGCTGCTCGGGGCGGAGTTCCTGGCGATCACGCTCGTGCTCGTCTACGTCGGCGCCGTGATGGTGCTGTTCCTGTTTGTCGTGATGATGCTCGATATCAACCTCGACCGCGTTCGGCAGGGCTTCTGGCGAAACCTGCCGGTGGCGCTGTTCGTCGGCATCGTGATGGTGATCGAGCTCGCACTCGTGCTGATGACCTCGTTCAACGATCCGCAGAGCAACGTGCCGCCGCTGCCGGCCGACTACAGCAACACGAAGGCGCTCGGCAAGCTGCTCTACACCGACTACGTCTTCGCCTTCGAGGCCGCCGCGGTCATCCTGCTGCTGGCGATGGTCGCTGCCATCGGGCTCACGCTGCGCAAACGCAAGGACGCACGCTACAGCGACGCCAGCGCCGCCGTGCGCACGCGTGCAGCCGATCGCCTGCGCATCGTTCGCATCCCGGCACGGCCGCGCGACGCGGAGCCCTCATGACCCTCACGCTCGCCCACTACCTGGTGCTCGGCGCGATCCTGTTCGCGATCAGCATCACCGGGATCTTCCTGAACCGTCGCAACGTCATCATCGTGCTGATGGCGATCGAGCTGATGCTGCTCGCGGTGAACCTGAATTTCATCGCGTTCTCGCATTTCCTCGGCGATGCCGCCGGGCAGATCTTCGTGTTCTTCATCATGACCGTCGCCGCCGCCGAGGCGGCGATCGGCCTGGCGATCCTCGTCGTGCTGTTCCGCACGATCGAATCGATCGACGTGAAGGACCTCGACGCGCTGAAAGGCTGACGGCGCGCTGCGCCCCGAAGAAGAACCGATTCCGCCCGCTCCATGAAAACCGCCTATCTGCTCGCCGCCTTCGCTCCGTTGGTCGGCGCCCTCGTCGCAGGCCTGTTCGGCCGGCGCATCGGCCGTGCGAACTCGCATCGCGTCACGATCCTCGGCGTGGCGATCTCTTTCGCCGCGTCGGCGTGGACGCTGCTCGACGTGCTCGCCGGCAACACCTTCGACGGCACCGTCTACACCTGGGCGAGCATCGCGGGGCTGAACATCGAGGTCGGTTTCCTGATCGACACGCTGAGCGCCACGATGATGTGCGTCGTCACCTTCGTGTCGCTGATGGTGCACGTCTACACGATCGGCTACATGGCCGACGATCCCGGCTACCAGCGCTTCTTCTCGTACATCTCGTTGTTCACCTTCTCGATGATGATGCTCGTGATGGCGAACAACTTCATGCAGCTGTTCTTCGGGTGGGAGGCGGTGGGTCTGGTCTCGTACCTGCTGATCGGCTTCTGGTACACGCGGCCGAGCGCCATCCACGCGAACCTGAAGGCCTTCCTCGTCAACCGGGTCGGCGACTTCGGTTTCGTCATCGGCATCGGGCTCGTACTGGCCTTCTTCGGCACGCTCGACTACGGCGAGACCTTCGCTGCGGCACCCGGGCTCGCCGAGCGCACGCACGAGTTCTGGCCGGGTGCGCAGTGGTCGGTGATCACTGCGATCTGCCTGTTCCTTTTCGTGGGTGCGATGGGCAAGTCGGCGCAGTTTCCGTTGCACGTGTGGCTGCCCGACTCGATGGAAGGTCCCACGCCGATCTCGGCGCTGATCCACGCGGCAACGATGGTCACCGCCGGCATCTTCATGGTCGCGCGGATGTCGCCGCTCTACGAGCTGTCCGACGTGGCGCTCGGTGTCGTCATCACGATCGGCGCGATCACGGCGCTCTTCATGGGGCTGCTCGGCATCGTGCAGAACGACATCAAGCGGGTGGTGGCGTACTCGACGATCTCGCAGCTCGGCTACATGACGGTGGCGCTCGGCGCCTCGGCCTACAGCTTCGGCATCTTCCACCTGATGACGCACGCGTTCTTCAAGGCGCTGCTCTTCCTCGGTGCCGGTTCGGTGATCATCGCGCTGCATCACGACCAGGACATCCGCAACATGGGCGGGCTGCGCCGCTACATGCCGATCACCTGGATCACGATGCTGATCGGCTCGCTTGCGCTGATCGCCACGCCGTTCTTCTCGGGCTTCTACTCGAAGGACCTGATCATCGAGGCGGCGCGCTTCGCCGAGGTCCCGGGGGCGGGCTTCGCGTACTTCGCGGTGCTGGTCGGCGTGTTCGTCACGTCGCTGTACACGTTCCGCATGTACTTCCTCGTGTTCCACGGCGAGCCGCGCTGGGGCAAGGCGGGCCATGCGACTGCCGCGCACGGCCACGACGAGCAGGCCCACGACGAACATCACGGCCTGGCGCCGGGCGAGAAGCCGCGCGAGTCGCCGTGGGTCATCACGGTGCCGCTGATCCTGCTCGCGATTCCCTCGGCGCTCATCGGCATCTTCACCGTCGAACCGATGCTCTTCGGCGGATTCTTCGACGACTCGATCGCCGTCGACCCGCGGCACCCGGCAATGGCCGAGCTCGCGTCGCACTTCCACGGCTGGCTGCAGATGGGCCTGCACGCGGTCGCCACGCCGGCGTTCTGGCTCGCGCTGGCCGGCGTCGTCGTCGCCTGGTACGGCTATCTGGTCAACCCGCGACTGCCGGCGGCCGTGCAGCGCGGCTTCGGGCCGATCTATCGGCTGCTCGACAACAAGTACTACCTCGACCGGATCAACGAGGTCGTCTTCGCCGGCGGCGCGCGTGCGATCGGTCGCGGGCTGTGGCGCGGCGGCGACCAGGCATTGATCGACGGCGTCGCCATCGACGGCAGTGCCCGCCTGGTCGGCTGGTTCTCCGGCGTGCTGCGCCTGTTCCAGACCGGCCGACTGAACAGCTACGCGATCACGATGATCGTCGGTGTCGCGCTGTTGCTGCTGTTCGTCGTGATGCCGCTCGTGCGGCAGTGAAGAACGCGAAGAATTCGACTGACCCTACATGAGCTCCTTTCCGACCCTCAGCGCCGCGATCTGGATTCCCATCGTCTTCGGCGTGATCCTGCTGCTGCTCGGCAGCGGGCGCAGTCCGTGGCTGTTGCGCACCGTCGCGCTGGTAGGCGCGCTGCTCGGCCTGGCGGTGACGCTGCCGCTGTTCACCGACTTCGAGCGCGGCAGCGCGGCGTTGCAGTTCGTCGAGCGCGCACCGTGGATCGCGGCGCTCGACGCGAGCTACCACCTCGGCGTCGACGGGCTGTCGGTATGGTTCGTGCTGCTCACCGCGATCATCACGCTGTTCACCGTGGTGGCGAGCTGGGAGTCGATCGACCGCAAGATCGCGCAGTTCATGGCGGCGATCCTCATCCTGTCGGGCCTGATGATCGGCGTCTTCAGCGCGCTCGACGGGCTGCTGTTCTACGTGTTCTTCGAGGCGACGCTGATCCCGATGTACATCATCATCGGGGTCTGGGGCGGGCCGAACCGCATCTACGCGGCCTTCAAGTTCTTCCTGTACACGCTCGCCGGCTCGCTGCTCACGCTGGTCGCGCTGATCTGGCTCTACATGAAGTCCGGGTCGTTCTCGATCCTCGACTGGCACGCGCTGCCGCTGTCGATGAACGAGCAGAT
>CAZIDY010000079.1:0-7409 GCA_964538505.1 uncultured Limnobacter sp.
TCGCCGGCTCGCTCGCGCTGATCGTGCAGGCCGCCTGGATCTGATCGCCCGCCGGGAACGTGCGGGAAATCCCGAGTTTGCCCTGCGCGAGCAGATACGCAGACTGGTAGCGGTCGGGGTAGAACCGGAACCACAGCGTTTCGTTCTTCAGCGCGACGAAGCCGTCCGACACGCCGTTTGCGAGGTAGGCGGTAAAGCTGCCCTGCCCCAGCGTCGAGCTGGTGGCGCCGATCGTGCGGCCGTAGATCTGCGTCGAACTGACGCTGTGCGAGGTTTCAGGCGGAACGAAATCCGACGAATCCACTTCCGTGAAGATAGGCGAGGCGTATGACGCAAATACGCCTTTCGGCAGCGTGCCGGTGTGGATCTTCGGCAGCGCGGCCAGGAACTCCACCTGCCCTTCGGTGTAGTTGATGTCGTACAGCGGGAAGTCCGCCCGCTCGACGTGCAGCCCCGGCACGGCGTAAATCTGCGCCGAGGTGATCACCGCGGCGGTGCTGGTGGTCACGCGCACCTGTCCGATTTCGATGCTGCCGACAGGGATCAGCGGCGGGCCGCCCGCGGCCGCGCGGGTCTCGACAAAGGCCGCGCTCGCGCCATCCGTGCCGGCCACGGCGGCCAGGGCGCCGGACGAATTGACTGTGATCGAAATCACTTTCGACACGTTGTCCGCAGGGCGCGTGATCGTAACCGCATCGCCGGCAACGGCCGTCGAGACGCCCGCAAGGTTGCAGGTCAGCGCGGCGACGTTCACCTCATTGTTGGTGGCGGACGGCGTGATGGCGCCGCCGGTCAGCAGGCCATCGGGGCGCACGACGGGCGCGTAGCCCGATCGGCCCGACCAGGTAGCGGCGGCCGAAGTGAAAACGGTCGCATCGCCCGAGTCGGTCAGCGCCGACATGGCGACGGCGTTTTGCCCGGCCTCGTATTCAAGTTTTGCATTTTCGGCAGTTGCCATTTCTCAGGACTCCTGTTCGGCGCGCTCGCCGTCGTGCTTCGGTTTCCGGCCGCGCTTCGGTGCCTCGGGCTCGTGATCGGCCGGCGCAAACTGCGCGTCGATGATCTTGTAGCCCTGCGCCCGCAATTCGGCCTTGCGCTCCGGCGTGACCGGGTGCGGCTCGTAAATGATCTTTTCCATGCTCGGCTCTCGGCTTGACAGGCCGGCGTTACCCGGCCCGCTCAATCACTTCGCGGCGTCGCCGATGGTGATCACGCCCGCGGTGGCCTTGATGCTGGTTGCCACCTTGTCCCAGTTGGTGCCGGTCGCGATCTCGGCGTCGGTCGGGCTCTTGCCGCCGTTGGTCTCGTCCCAGGTGTAGCCCTTGAGCGCGAGGCCGAAGGTGTAATCGACCTGCATCGTGGTCTCGATGCGTGTCTGGCCGTTCGTGGTCTGGATGTTGCTCACCACGTCGCCGCCGTCATAGACGGTTGCAGCGCCTTCGGCCAGCGACAGCACGCGCAGCTTGTTCGGTGTGCCCGAGACATACAGCGCGGGCGCGTCGGTCACGACGACCGGCTTGCCGAGGATGTTGACAACCAGAACGTTCGAGCTCTGGAAAAGGTTCTGCGCGTTTGCGAGGTTCGCGCCAATCAGCTTGTGGTAAGCCGTGCCGTTCATGACCGATGCGACCAAGTTGCCGGACGAGTCGCCGAACAGCGCGTGAGCGGTGTTCATGGCGGCGTAGCTCAGGCCCAAAGTTGCACTGACATCGTTCGTGGTCGCGGCGCCCTGGTTCGCGATAGCGGCGCACAGGGCTGCAACCGCGGTGTTGAGCTGGTCAGCCATCAGCGCCTCGGCGAAGTTGCGCGAAGCAACCTCGATGCCCTCGGCGGTCGGCTTGTTCAGCCAGGTGAGCTGTGCCGGCTCGAAGCGAATCGGGCCGAAGCCGCCCGCGATCTTCACGCCGGACTGCTTGAGCTGGGTCAGGTCGGTCGGCGAGGCGGACGCCTGCGCTGCGTAGCGATCGACGCGACGCTGCGCCGAGTGGATGGCGGCGAAGAATGATTCCTGCAGGAAGTCGCCGTCGAACCCTTGCGTCGTGAGGCGGATCGAACCGTTCGATGCGGCATTGAACTTGTCGACCATCTGCGCCAGCGTCTCGATCGTCGCCGGCATCACGTACTCGTTGAAAACTTGCATCTGCGAGAGGGACATTTTTTGTTGCTCCTATTGCGGTTCGCCGCGCGTCACTTGCGCGGCAGATCAGGGAAGCGCGCAGCGATAGCCGCGGCGCGCTCGTTGCGATCACCGCCGAAATTTCCCTTCGCAGCGCCACCGCCTCCCGCGTTGTGGTCGCGCATGCCGGCACCGCCCGTGCCAGTGGGTTTCAGCAGTTCGGGCCGGCTCTTCACCAGCCCTGCGATGCCGTCCTTGACCGAGACGAGTTTGTCGCCATCGGCCCGGAACAGCAGTTCGTCACCCTCCCACGTCAGCCGCTGCGAGACGTAGGTCTCCACCAGGTCGCGCGCCACGAATTCATGGCCGCCCAGCGCATCGCCGATCACGGCGCGCTTGAGCGTGTCGCGATACTTGCCGTCGATTTCCTGCTTCGACTGCGCCAGCTCGGCGTTCTCGCGTTCGAGCTTCTTCATGCGCGCTTCGAATTGTTTCACGGCTTCGGCCTGGCCCTTTGCGTCGGGCAGCGAATCGAGGTCTTCCAGCGACTCGACGCCGAGCTTTTCGAGCATCCGGGCCTGCGCCGCAGTCATCTCGTCGAGCTTCGCCTTCAGCCCTTTGCGCCCGGTAATCGACTCATTGCGGGCGGCGTCGCGCTGCCCCGTCAGGTCGTCAATGTGGCTCTTGAGCGCGGCAAACGTCTCGTCGCCGAGCTTTTCCTTCAGTGCTTCGATGTCCATGGGCCTCGCGCCTGTGGTGGGTGTCCCATAGATATACGCCACGAAGTTTTCACGCGATGAAAACTTGTTGCGCGTTCTTTTCATTGCATGAAAACTTCGTGTGATTAGATGGCTTTGTGGCGCAGATTCTTGCGCGTAAAAGGCCATCCATGCAGAACTCGGCGGCACCCCGTTACCAATTCATCGCGCACGCGCTCAACGGCGACGGCCCGTTTCGCCCCGTTGTCTCGCATGACGCGCACGGGCAGCCGATCACCGTCCAGTCGAGCTATCTGGTGCGCTACCCGCGCGAGAGCGATCTGAAGTTCGCGCGCCGCAACGAAGTTGCGTTTTTCGATTCGCCGATGGCGCAGGCCACGGGCGATTTCGTCGGCTACCTGTCGGAGCGCAATCCCGTCCGCAGCCTGCCGCACGCGCTATACAAGGCGATCGCCGACGACGCAGACGGCAAAGGCAATAGCTTGGATGTGTTTTGGCAGACGTTCATGATCGACGCCAAAGCACGCGGCTGCATGCTCCTGCTGGTCGATATGCCGGCGATGGACGCCGACACGATGGGCGATCAGATCAGCGATCGCGTGGCGCCCTACCTGGCCGCGATCAAGCCCGAGCAGATCACCGAATACGAACTTGGCCAAGACGGCCGATTCGTGTTCGCGGAGTTCGCTGGGCGCTACATCAAGGACGACGGCGAGCGCGTCGAGGCGTCCTGGCGGTTCGATCGGTTCGGATGGGAGGTGCGCGCGGTCAAGGGCGGCGCCATTCTCGATGCCGGCGAACACCCGCTCGACCAGTGCCCGGTCCTGATCTTCAGCGAGGGCGGCGACTTCCCGTCTTTCGGCCCGTTCGCCCCGATCGCTGATCTGTCGAAACGCCTGTTCAATCTCGACTCAGAACTGGACGAAATTCTGCGCGCGCAGACGTTTTCGTTGCTCACGATGCAGGTGCCGGACGGATCGACAGACAGCCAGAAGATCGACGCGGCGCGTGTGGTCGGCGAGACGATCGGCACGGCGAACCTCATGGTGCACACCGGATCGACACCCGCGTTCATCGCGCCCGATTCGGGGCCGGCCGCAACCTACATGGCGCGGATCGATGCCGTTCGCGCACGCATCAACGAAATCGGCCTCGCAATCGCTTCGCCGAATCAGCGCGAAAGCGGCATTTCGATGCAGATGCGCTTCCACAAGATCAACGCCGCGCTCGCGAAGTTCGCCAGCCAAATGGAAGACCTTGAGCGCCGCGCGTGGGATCTATGCCGGCAATGGCTTGGAATGAGTGCAGCGCCCGAGGTGCAATGGTCGCGCGACTACAACCTCGCCGACGCGATGACCGAGCTTGACGTTCTTGCGAACATGCAGGCGACCGCCATGCCTGGCGAAGTGATTCGCGAGCAACAGAAGCGCATCGTCGCGGTGCAGTTCTCCGGCGCCGATCAGGCCGTGGTGGAAAACATCCATCAGGCGATTGACGAGCGCGCCAGGGAGGTAGCATGAGCCGAATCTACCTCGTCCAGAACGACACCCTGCCGCGCGTCACGCTGCGCATCACAGACGCCGATGACAACGACGCGGACATTAGCGGATGCACTGGTGCCACGGTGCATATGCGCGCGGTCGGCGGCACGGTCGTTACCACGATCGTCGGCACGGTGGACACGGTCGCCGGCACGGTCGCGTTTGACTTTGCAGGCGGAGAGCTTGCCACGGCCGGCGAATACGAGGCCGAGGTACAGCTTCAGTTCGGCGCGCAAGTGCAGACGCTCTACCGGCCGCTCAAGTTGCGCGTGCGCGGGGAGTTTGCATGATGCCCAACGACATCAGCCCCGAAATCATCAAATCCCCGTGGGTGGCCGGCGCCATGGGCGCAATCGTCGCGCTGCGTGGCGTGCCAGGTATTTCGTGGGCGGAGCGTGCATTTAACGTCCTGGCCGGCCTGCTCATCGCGGGCTATGTCTCGCCGGCCGCAGCGTCATACCTAGGGCTATCCGAGCCAACGATGCAGAGTGCCGCCGCATTCCTGTGCGGGCTTTTCGGCCTGAATTTGATGGCGGCAGTCGTCGAAGCCATTCGCACCGCCGACCTCTGGAGGCTCCTGCCGTGGAAGCGCTGATTGTTGGCCCGCTTCAGATTGCAAACGGGCTGGTGTCCGTCCTCGCCGCTGCGATGTTGACCGAGCTGGTCCTCAACCCGCACATCCACGAGGGCGTGGTCGTCAAGATCGGACTTATGGCGATGGTCTGGGGGCTGATCGGCACGGCATACCTCACCCTGTCCGCGTCGGAGAACTGGCAAGCGGTATGGCATGCGGGCTTGCTGCTGCGCTGCGGCCTTATCGTCGTCTGCGTAGGCACGTGGTGGCGGAGCAGGAAGAAATGCTGACCGCCTTCATCGACCGCCTGACCGGCCTGCTGCGCCCTGCTGGCCATTCCGGTGACACCACCAAGATGGTCACGTCCGAGCGCGACCGCGCCCCGTTGATTTCGCCGGTAACGATTGGCCTACTCGAAGCGATCGGCGTCCGGCAAGCGCTCGCTGTCGAATGGCTACCGCACATCAGCCAGGCCGCGCACCGCTACCAGATCGACGCCAATCCGCGCCGGCTGGCCGCATGGCTCGCGACGATCGCGCACGAGTCCGCGAGGCTCACGCGCACCATCGAAAACCTCAACTACTCGGCGCAGGGGCTCGCGCAGACGTGGCCCTCGCGCTACGCCGACATAACCGGCGAGCCTACGCAGTTCGCGTACAAGATCGCCCGAGATCCAGAGCGCATCGCAAACCACGTCTATGCAAATCGCCTCGGCAATGGCGGCATCACATCCGGCGACGGCTGGCGCTACCGTGGGCGCGGGCTGATCCAGATCACCGGGCGGGCGAACTACGCCGCATCTGGCGCAGAGCTGGGGCTCGATCTGATCAACAAGCCCGAGCAGCTTGAGCAGCCGTACCTCGCCGCCATGAGCGCGGCCGAATGGTGGCACCGCCACGGCTGCAACAGCCTCGCCGATACCGGCGACATGTCCGCAGTCACGCGCCGCGTCAATGGCGGCCTCACCGGACTGGATGATCGGCTCAAGCTCTACGCCGCCGCGCTGCGCTATCTCGGGAGTGCGTGAAATGCCTTGGATTACGCTGCATCGGCACGACTGGGAAGAGAGCGCTGTAAATCCGTGGCAGGTTGCGCACGAAGAACGCTGCACGAAGTGCGGGGAATACCGTCATCGGTTTTTCGATGCAATCTCGCTTAAGCCCAGCGTCTGGGAAAAGGGTCAGCACCCCACCGCGCAGAAGTTGCGCGACGAAGGGCGCACCGAGACCGCAGGTTATTTCGACCGCGCCCGCAGACTAAGGAGTGCCTAATGTGGTCCCGAATCCCTATCTGTTTGTGGCCTTCGGTCTGGCTTGCGTCCTGGCTGCTTGGGGCGGCTACAGTCACGGCGTATCGACTGCCTCAGACGCTTGTGCCGCTCGCGCCGCATCGGCTGCGCACGCCGCTGCTGTCGCTGCACGTCTCGACGCTGAAGCCGAGTCCGCACGCCGGGCTGAAGAGGCCCTACGAAATGCGCGCGCTGCGGCTGATTCCCGCGAAGCCCGATTGCGAGGCCAACTGAATGCACTGCGTCACGCCCCGCGTCCTGATTGCGCTATCCCTGATGACCGGCTGCGCGACTACGCCGAGTCCGTCCGAGCCGCGAATCAGCTTGATGCGCCCGAGCGAATGTCTGACCGCATGCCCTCAACTACCAACCCCGACTGAGCGCGATGAACTCGCTATCACGCTCTGGACCATTGACCTGATCGACGCGGCAGCCGAATGCCGCCGCATGCACGAAACCTGCCGCAACGCAAAGGACTGACGCCATGCCCATCCTCACCACCGACATCATCTACCGCCTATCGGGCGGCGCATCCAACACCGACCCCGCTGCCGCGCTCGGCGGTGCCAAGTCCTCGACCTCCATGCCGTCCGGCATCTTCGACGACGTTTCGTCGGCAGAGGCCAGCGCGGGCGACATCGAGTACCGCTGCATCTACATCCACAACAACCACGGTTCGCTCACGCTCCAAGCGCCGAAAATCTTCATCCAGGCCAACACCCCGAGCGCGACCACCACGGTCGCTATCGGCCTGGGCACCAGCGTGCAGGGCGGCACCGAGCAGACCGTCGCCGACGAGGGCACCGCACCCGCTGGCGTGAGCTTCAGCGAGCCGGCCGACTTTGCCGCAGGCATCGCGCTCGGCGACATCCCGCCCGCCGGCCACCGCGCCGTGTGGATTCGCCGCACGATCACCGCCGGCACTGCCGCTGCCAACGACAGCTTCACCCTGCGCGTGACCGGCGACACCAACCCGTAACGCAACCGATGATCCCCCGCAACTGCCTCTCGACCGTGCTTGACCGCCTCGTCACACAGGGCGGCTACGGCGCGTTCCGTGGCAGCGCGCACTCGGACTGGGGCCTGCACGTCCTGCACATCGGCCCGCAGGGCGTGGCGCACTACGCCCCCGGCGCAACGCTCGATCACCCGGCGCAAGCGCTGGCCGGGT
>CAZIDY010000080.1:0-7321 GCA_964538505.1 uncultured Limnobacter sp.
CCGGCGCGTCGATGCCGCCCTCGAGCAGGTTGCGCATCAGCACGTTGCCGACGTGGCGCGGCTTGTTCGACGCGCCGACGACGGCGACCGAGCGCGGCTCGAACAGGTGGACGAGGCTGCGAACGCTCATCGCGTTCCCGCCGGGCGAAACGCCGCGATCATGCGCTGCACGGCACCGACCGCGACCAGCACGATCGCGCCGGCAGCGATGCCGATTGCCGCATTGAGCAGCATCGGGCCGAGAACCTGGACGATGTCTCCGAACACCGGCGCATCGTCGATCGGATCGAGCAGCCGGCGCAGCCACGACTCGACGCCGGGAATGCCATGCGCGAGGATGCCGCCGCCGACGAGGAACATCGCGGCCGTGCCGACGATCGACAGCGTCTTCATCAGCCACGGCGAAGCGCGCACGATCGCGGCACCGGCCAGGCGGCGGATGCGGTTGAAGAAGCCGGCGCCACGTCGGGCGAGCAGGTGCAGGCCGAGGTCGTCGAGTTTGACGATGCCGGCGACGAGACCGTAGACGCCGACCGTCATCAGCACGGCGATGGCAACGAGCACGCCGACCTTCACGCCGAAGGTGGCGGTGGCCACCGCGCCGAGCGTGATCGTGATGATCTCCGCCGACAGGATGAAGTCGGTGCGTATCGCGCCTTCGATCTTCGTCTTCTCCATTGCCCTGATCTCCTCGGCCGGCATCGGCTCGCCGACAACCGGTGCGGTCGGCCCGCGCGGCTCATGTCCCTTCGGATGAAGCAGGCGGTGCGCGATTTTCTCGAAACCCTCGTAGCACAGGTACGCACCGCCGACCATCAGCAGCGGCGTGATCGCCCACGGCGCGAAGGCGCTGATCGCCAGCGCTGCCGGCACGAGGATCGCCTTGTTGCGCATCGAGCCCTTCGCGACCGCCCAGACGACGGGCAGCTCGCGGTCGGCGTGCACGCCCGAGACCTGCTGCGCGTTCAACGCGAGATCATCGCCGAGGACGCCGGCCGTTTTCTTCGTGGCCACCTTCGTCATCGCCGAGACGTCGTCAAGGACGCTCGCGATGTCGTCGAGCAGCGCGAGCAGCGTCGTGGCCATCGGGGAGCCTCAGCGCGCCGCGATCCCGCAGACGTCCTGCGGACAGGGGAAGTGGTAGTAGCGCTCGTTCAGGTGCTGCGCCACCGCGTCGATCTCTGCGCGCTGCCAGGCGCCGCCGAGGTAACGGTCCCAACGGAAGACGTAGGCGCGGATCTGGTCGAAGCTCGCGGCGCGGCGCGGCTCGCGCGTGTGCACGCTGCGCTCGTGGCAGCCGGTGCAGCGGCTCTCGTACAGCGCAGCGCCGAGCGACACGCCGTCTGCGGCCTGCGCGGCGAAAGGCCATGCGGCGGTCATCGCTGCAGCGGCCACCCAGGCGAAACACTGCACCAGCTTCATCCACTTCTCCCGGAATACCGTGATCGGCGGTTGCCAGATTACGCGAGAAAGCGGCGCGCCCGGCCAAGGGCCTGTTCACGCGGGGAAGATGGTCGTGCGAGCGGGCCCTGCAGGCCGATAGCGAACCGACAAAGGCAGCAGCTACGAGGAATCCTTGACGAGCGCCGTCCGGATGTTCTCGATCGCGTGCGACGGGCTGAGCCCCTTCGGACACACCTCGGTGCAGTTCATGATCGTGCGACAGCGGTACAGGCGATAGACGTCGTCGAGATACGCGAGACGCTCGCTGCGCGCGGTATCGCGGCTGTCGGTGATGAATCGCCAGGCCTGCAGCAACCCGGCCGGGCCGATGAACTTGTCGGGGTTCCACCAGTACGACGGGCAGAAGGCGCTGCAGCAGGCGCACAGGATGCACTCGTAGAGACCGTCCAGCCGCTCACGCTCCTCGGGCGACTGCAGCCGCTCGCGTTCGGGCATCGGGCGGTCGTCGATCACGTACGGCTTGATCGACCGGTAGTGCGCAAAGAACTGCGTCATGTCGACGACGAGGTCGCGCACGACCGGGAAACCGGGCAGCGGCCGCAGCACCACCGGCTCCTTCAGTTCGGACACCGGATGGATGCATGCCAGGCCGTTGCGCCCGTTGATGTTCATCGCATCGGATCCGCAGACGCCTTCACGACACGAACGGCGGAACGAAAGACTGTCGTCGACCTCCTTCAGCCGCAGCAGCACGTCGAGCAGCATCCGGTCGGTGTGACGCAACTCGATGTCGTAGTCCTGCATCCGCGGCCGATCGTCGGCGTCGGGATCGAAACGGTAGATGCTGAGCTTCACGGCTGACCTATCAGGATCATCAGTACACGGATCTGCACGGCGACGAGAACGAAGGCGACGATCGCCAGCAGCGGCAGTCGCAGCGCCGGCGCGTGCACGTAGTCGAGAACGACATCGCGCACGCCGATCCAGCCGTGCAGGCCCATCGCGACGAAGAAGGCGAGGATCAGCACGGCGCCGTGCGTGCTCGTCGCCATCGCGTGCCAGCGCTCATACGCCGACCCGTCCGTGGTGACGAGCGTGAACGCGCCGAGCACGAGCAGGACGAGGATGGCGATCGCCGTGAAACGCTGCAGCAGCCAGGCACGCTGTCCGGAGAAGACCCTCATCGCAGCCCCCACGCGAGAAGCGCGATCAGTACGGCAGCGATGCCGGCGGCGATCGACACGAAGGCGCTCGCACGCGCCTGCGACAACCGCACGCCGACGCCGATGTCCATCAGCAGGTGCCGAACGCCGGCGAAGATGTGATGCACGAGCGCCCAGACGCCGACGAAGAGCAGCGGCGTGAACCACGAGCGGGTGGCAGCGTCGAGCACGGCGTCGAAGCCAGCTGAACTACTCAGCGACTCGCCGAGCGCGCTCGCGAGCACCGGCAGCGCCACCAGCAGAACGACACCCGAGACCCGGTGCAGGATCGACGCGATCGCCCCGACCGGGAAGCGGATCTGCGCAAGGTTCAGGAACTTCGGCAACGGCCGGACTGCGCCGCTGGCCACCGGTTGCCGCTGCATCGGATCGCCTCGCTGGGGCCTGTTCACACTACGATCGTCCCCGCGCCGGGGCCTGCCGAGCCGCCAAACGAGGCGCCGGCGACGCGCGTGGCGGTGCCACGCAAGGAGCCGGCAACGAAGTGTGGCGGCTCGACAGGCCCCGGCCCGGAGGGTGAGCCCGAAAATGAAGCGCACTCGGCGTTGCAAATGCTCGTCGTGGCACCGCCACGACTGCGCTTTGCGCCTTGATTGCGCTTCATTTTCGGGCTCACGCGGGGACGATCGTAGTGTGAACAGGCCCTAAAACATCCCCATCTCGAGCCGCGCCGCTTCGCTCATCATGTAGCGCGTCCACGGCGGGTCGAAGACCAGATCGACCTTCGCCTGGTCGACGCCGGGGATCTTCAGCAGCTTCTCGCGCGCCTCGTCGCACATCAGCGTGCCCATTCCGCAACCGGGTGCCGTTACCGTCATCTGCACGTCGAGCCGGAAGCTGCCGTGGTCGATGCTGCTGCAGACGACGCTGTAGACGAGCCCCAGATTGACGATGTCCATCGGAATCTCGGGATCGTAGCAGGTGCCGAGCACTTTCCAGGCGGCCGTCTCGATCAGTTCGGACGTCGGCGCCTTGTCGGTGAACATCTCGGTGACATCGGGGAGCACGAGCGGCTCGAGGCCGAGCGCTTCGGCGTACTGCTCCTCGAGCCGGTACAGGTTGCCCTCGACCATCACGGTGACCGTTCCGCCCAGCCGCTGGGTCACCGTTCCGGGCTTGCCCTCCCGCAACGTCACCGACGTTCCCCAGGGGACTTCTACGGCAGGACACGACTGGACGATCGTGAACTCCTGCGGTTGGCCATGTCTGCTGCCCATCACGATTTCCTCACTCGGTTTTTGCCTGCTCGCCGCGACCGGCGAGCGCATTGTGCAGGGTGTGCCAGGCGAGCGTGGCGCACTTCACCCGCACGGGGAACTCGCGCACGCCCGACAGCGCGATCAGCTTGCCGAAGTCGCGTCCGGGCGGCGCTGCATCAGTGAGCAGCGCGTGCACGTCCTGGAACAGCGACTCGATCTCGTCGACCGACCGCCCCTTCACCGCCTCGGTCATCAGCGACGCCGACGCAGTCGAGATCGCGCAGCCGTGCCCGACGAAGCTCACGTCGTCGACGCGACCGTCGCTCACGCGCAGATACACGGTGAGCTGGTCGCCACAAAGGGGGTTGTGCCCGTCCGCGTGCGAATCCGCATCGGGCATCTCGTGGAAATTCCGCGGCTTGCGGTTGTGATCGAAGATCACCTCCTGATACAGCTCGCGAAGATCGCCGCGTGAAGTCATGGTGCTTCCCCGCCGTCGTTCATCTGCCGTCGCCTGGTTGCGGTTGCGGTCACGATTGCTGTCATTTTCCGGCGAACAGATCCTGCGCCCGGCGGATCGCCGCCACCAGCGCATCGATGTCGGATTCGTCGTTGTACAGCGCGAGCGATGCGCGCGCCGTTCCGGGAATCCCGAAGCGCTGCATCAGCGGCATCGTGCAGTGATGACCGGCTCGGATCGCGACGCCTTCGGTGTCGAGGATCGTACCAAGGTCGTGCGGATGGATGCCGTCGATCGTGAACGACAGGATGCCGGCCTTGCCGGGCGCCGTGCCGATCAGCCGCAGTCCGGAAATGGCCTCCAGCGCGCGCGTGCCGTAGGCGAGCAGCGCGTGCTCGTGCGCGGCGATGCGCTCGAGGCCGACCTCGCGAAGATAGTCGATGGCAGCGCCCAGCCCGACCACGCCGGCGATGTTCGGCGTTCCCGCTTCGAAGCGCTGCGGCGCGTCGGCCCAGGTGCTGCTCTCGAAGCTCACGGTGCGGATCATGTCACCGCCACCCTGCCACGGCGGCATGGCCTGCAACAGTTCATGGCGTCCGTACAGCGCACCGATGCCGGTAGGCCCGTACACCTTGTGCCCCGAGAACGCATAGAAATCGCAGCCGATCGCCTGCACGTCGACCACGGTGTGCGCGATCGCCTGCGCGCCGTCGACCAGAACGACGGCGCCCGCGGCCCGCGCGCGCCGGGTGAGCTCGGCCACCGGGTTCACCGTACCGAGCGCGTTCGAGACGTGCGCAACGGCAACGAGCCGCGTGCGCGGACCGAGCAACGCATCGAAAGCGTCCAGATCGAGCGCACCATCGTCGCCGATCGGCACCACGCGCAGCACGGCGCCCGTCTGCGCGCAGACGAGCTGCCAGGGAACGATGTTCGAGTGGTGCTCCATCGTGGTGATCAGGATCTCGTCGCCCGCCTTCAGGTTCGCGCGCGCCCAGCTGTGGGCGACCAGGTTGATCGCCTCGGTGGTGCCGCGCGTGAAGACGATCTCCTCGCTGCGCGCCGCGTTCAGCAGCGCGCGCACGCGCTCGCGCGATTCCTCGTACAGGTCGGTGGAGTGCTGCGACAGCCAGTGCACGCCGCGATGGATGTTGGCGTTCGACTGCCGGTAGTAGCGCGCCTCGGCCTCGATCACCCCTTCCGGCTTCTGCGTGGTGGCGGCATTGTCGAGGTAGACGAGGCGCCGGCCGCGCACCGGGCGGGCGAGGATCGGGAAGTCGGCCGCACGCGATGCCGGCGCGACAGGCGGCGCCGCTTCGGCCTGCGCGCCCACGCGTGCGCTGTGCAGAGCCACGCTCATTGCAGCTCCTCCATCGCGCGGTCGAGCACGGCGCCGCCGGGCAGGCGCGCGAGCAGTGCCCTGCGCGCGCGACGCTGCAGCGACGCGATGCCGATGCGCGACAGTGTCTCGGCGGCGAAGGCCCACGTGAGCAGGTTGCGCGCGCGTTCCTCGTCGATGGCCCGCGAGCGCAGGTAGAACAGCGCCGACTCGTCGATGCGCCCCACGGTGGCGCCGTGCGCGCACTTGACGTCGTCAGCGTAGATCTCGAGCTCGGGCCGCGCGTCGGCCTCGGCCCGACGCGACAGCAGCAGGTTGTCGGTACGCTGCACGGCGTCGGTGCGCAGCGCACCGGGCGCGACGACGATGCGGCCGGCGAACACGCCGCGGGCAGAGTCGTCGATGATGCCCCGATAGAACTCGTGGCTCGTGCCGTGCGGCTCGGCGTGGTCGATCACCGTGTGGTGGTCGACGTGCCGTTTTCCGTCGACGTGGTACAGGCCGTTCAGCAGCGCCTCGCAGCCGGTACCGCCGAAACGCGTGACGATGTCGTTGCGCGCCAGGCGAGCGCCGAAGGACAGCGAGTGCGACGCAAACATGGAGCCGCGCGCCTGGCGCGCCTCGATGCGTGCCAGATGCACCGCGCGCTCCGATTCCTGCTGCAGCTTCAGATGGGTGACGCGCGCGTCGTTGGCGCAGTCGACGCGCGTGACGACGTTCGACAGCAGCGGTTCGTCATGCACCTTCACGTGGTGCTCGACGATCGTCGCCTGCGCTCCGGCTTCGGCGACGACCAGGTTGCGCACGTGGGTCGCAGCCTGCGCAGAGGCGCCGACGAACACGAGATGAATCGGCTGCTCGACGACGACACCGCGCCGCAGATGAATGAAGGCGCCGTCGGCGGCGAAGGCGGTGTTCAGCGCAGTGGGGCTGTAGCCGTCCTCGGCCGCGCCGAAATGTGCCTCGACACGTTCGGGCGCCTCTTCGAGCATGCGCGCAAGCGACGCGACCTGTGCGCCGTCGGGCAACGCGACCGGCGACGACAGCGCGGGCACGTAGCCACCGTCGACGAACACCGACCAGTGGCCGCTGTCGCCTTCACGCAAGGCATCGACGACGGCACGCAGCTCGGCGGCCGAGCGCTGCTGCGCGTCGGCAGCCGGTGCGACGAACTGCTCGTTGTCGAGCGAGAGCAACGACGTGTGCCGCCATGCGTCCGAGCGGGCGCTCGGCCAGCCTTCCTCGACGAAACGATCGAGCGCGCGCCGCCGCGTTTCGGCAAGCCACGGCAGCGCAGCGCCGGCGAGCCCCGGCGCGCGCTCGCGAAACGCCGCAGCCCAGGTCTGTGCGGCACTCATTGCGCGCTCCCCGCAGCGGCAGCGGCGCCCTCCGCCGGACCACGCTCGATCCAGCCGTAGCCACGCTCCTCGAGCTCGAGCGCGAGCTCGCGCCCGCCCGAGCGAACGATGCGGCCTTCGGCGAGCACGTGGACGAAATCGGGGACGATGTATTCGAGCAGTCGCTGATAGTGCGTGATGACGACCATCGCACGATCGGGCGAGCGCAGCCGGTTGATACCGTCGGCGACGATGCGCAGCGCGTCGATATCGAGCCCCGAATCGGTCTCGTCGAGGATCGCGAGCTTCGGCTCGAGCAGCGCCATCTGCAGCACCTCGTTGCGCTTCTTCTCGCCGCC
>CAZIDY010000081.1:0-7133 GCA_964538505.1 uncultured Limnobacter sp.
ACCGTGCAGGTGATCCCGCACATCACCAACGAGATCCAGGCGTTCATCGAGCGCGGCGCGCACGTGGGGGCGCCCGACTCGCCGCAGGTGGCGATCGTCGAGATCGGCGGCACGGTGGGCGACATCGAGTCGCTGCCCTTCCTCGAGGCGGTGCGCCAGATGAGCCTGAAGCTCGGGCGCGGCAACGCCTGCTTCGTGCATCTCACGCTGGTGCCGTTCATTCCGTCGGCGGGCGAGCTGAAAACGAAGCCGACGCAGCACTCGGTGCAGAAGCTGCGCGAGATCGGTATCCAGGCCGACATGCTGATGTGCCGGGCCGACCGGCGCATTCCCGACGAGGAGCGCGCGAAGATCTCGCTGTTCTCCAACGTGCAGCTCGACTCGGTCATCTCGGTGCAGGATGCCGACTCGATCTACAAGATCCCGCGCATGCTGCACGAGCAGGGTGTCGATCGCACGATCTGCGAGATCCTGCGGCTCGACACGCGTCCGGCCGATCTCGCCGTCTGGGACAGCCTCGTGTATCGGCTCGAGCATCCGAAGCGCGAGGTGCGCATCGCGATGGTCGGCAAGTACGTCGACCTCACCGAGTCGTACAAGTCGCTGAGCGAAGCGCTCGTGCATGCCGGCATCCATACCGAGTGCCGCATCTCGATCGACTACATCGACTCCGAGCGCATCGAGGCCGAAGGTTCGTCGATGCTCGAGGGCTTCGACGCGATCCTCGTTCCCGGCGGCTTCGGGCGGCGCGGCGTCGAGGGAAAGATCCAGGCGATCCGCTTCGCGCGCGAGAACGGCGTGCCCTATCTGGGCATCTGCCTCGGCATGCAGCTCGCGGTCATCGAGTTCGCGCGCCACGTCTGTGGTCTTGCCGGAGCGAACAGCACCGAGTTCGACCCCGACACGCCGCATCCGGTGATCGGGCTGATCACCGAGTGGCACGATCGCGAAGGACGCATCGAGAAGCGCGACCTTCGCTCCGATCTCGGCGGAACGATGCGCCTGGGCGCGCAGCGCTGCCCGATCGTTCCCGGCACGCTCGTGGCATCGGTCTACGGCGAGTCGGTCAACGAGCGGCACCGACACCGGTACGAGGTGAACAACGGCTACGTCGACCGGCTGCAGGACGCCGGGCTCGTCATTTCGGCACGCACGCCCGCCGAGGCGCTCACCGAGATCATCGAGATGCCGACGAGCGGCCCGCTCGCGCATCCGTGGTTCGTCGGCGTGCAGTTCCACCCCGAGTTCACGTCCACGCCGCGCGACGGTCATCCCTTGTTCCGCGCCTATGTCGAGGCGGCGGTCGAGCGCGCGCGGCTGCGGCGCGTGGGCGACGAGCCGGCCGTGATGCGTCTCGCATGAGCGGAGCTCGAGCCATGCGCCTGTGCGGATTCGAAGCGGGGCTCGATCGGCCGCTGTTCCTGATCGCGGGGCCGTGCGCGATCGAGTCGCGCCAGCTCGCGCTCGACACCGCCGGGCAGCTGAAGGAGATCACCTCGGCGCTCGGCGTGCCGTTCCTCTACAAGTCGTCCTTCGACAAGGCCAACCGCAGTTCGGGCACGTCGTTCCGCGGACCCGGAATGGACGAAGGATTGAAGATCCTCGACGACGTTCGTCGCAGCATCGGGGTTCCGGTGCTCACCGACGTGCACGACATCGACCAGATCGAGCCGGTGGCGGCGGTCGTCGACGTGCTGCAGACGCCGGCGTTCCTCGTGCGGCAGACCGACTTCATCCGCGCGGTCGCCTCGGCCGGGCGGCCGGTGAATATCAAGAAGGGTCAGTTCCTCGCGCCGCACGACATGAAGAACGTCGTCGACAAGGCGCGCGCCGCGGCGATCGAAGCGGGTGGCGACGGCGAGAACATCCTCGTCTGCGAGCGCGGCGCATCCTTCGGCTACAACAACCTCGTCTCCGACATGCGCTCGCTCGCGATCCTGCGCGAAACGGGCTGTCCGGTGGTCTTCGACGCCACGCACTCGGTGCAATTGCCCGGAGGGCAGGGCACCTCGTCGGGCGGGCAGCGCGAGTTCGTTCCGGTGCTCGCGCGTGCGGCGGTCGCCGCCGGAGTCTCGGGCCTCTTCATGGAGACGCACCCTGATCCCGCGCGGGCGCTGTCTGACGGCCCGAACGCGTGGCCGCTGCAACGCATGGCCGAGCTGCTGGCCACGTTGCAGTCGCTCGATGCACTGGTGAAGCGCACCGGTTTCCCCGAACAGACGCTGCAGCCGATCGGCTGAGCGCATCCGACCAGGAGGAGTTTCGATGCCCGCCTACGTGATCGCGGACGTGAAGGTGAGCGACCCGGAGCGGTACAAGGAGTACATGGCATTGTCGCCCGCAGCGATCGAAGCGGCCGGTGGCCGCTTCCTCGTTCGGGGCGGCGCGCACGAGGTGCTCGAAGGCAACTGGCAGCCGACGCGCATGGTGATGGCCGAGTTCCCCGACATGGCATCGGCGCGCGCGTTCTACGACTCGGCGAAATACCGCGAGGCGCGTGCCAAGCGCGCCGACGCCACCGAGCACTTCAACATGGTCGTGGTGCAGGGAGTCGAGCCGAAATGAGTGCGATCGTCGACATCATCGGGCGCGAGATCCTCGATTCGCGCGGCAATCCCACCGTCGAGTGCGACGTGCTGCTGGAAACGGGCGTGATGGGGCGCGCGGCGGTTCCGTCGGGCGCCTCCACCGGTTCGCGCGAGGCGATCGAGCTGCGCGATGGAGATTCCGCGCGCTATCTCGGCAAGGGGGTGCTGAAGGCGGTCGAGCACATCAACACCGAGATCTCCGAGTCGATCATGGGGCTCGACGCCACCGAGCAGGCGTACATCGATCGCACGCTGATCGAGCTCGACGGCACCGAGACGAAGTCGAGGCTCGGCGCCAATGCGACGCTCGCGGTGTCGATGGCAGTGGCGAAGGCCGCGGCCGACGATTCCGGGTTGCCGCTCTACCGTTACTTCGGCGGATCGGGCGCGATGGCGCTGCCGGTGCCGATGATGAACGTCATCAACGGCGGCGCGCACGCGAACAACAACCTCGACTTGCAGGAGTTCATGATCGTCCCGCTCGGCGCGCCGACGCTGCGCGAGGCGTTGCGCTACGGGGCCGAAGTCTTCCATTCGCTGAAGAAACTCATCCACGACCGCAGCATGTCGACCGCGGTAGGCGACGAGGGCGGCTTCGCACCGAGCGTGAAGAATCACGAGGCGGCGATCCAGCTCGTGCTCGAGGCGATCGAGGCGGCCGGCTACGAGCCGGGGCGCCAGATCTCGCTCGCGCTCGATTGCGCCAGCACGGAGTTCTTTCGCGACGGGCGCTACCACCTGGCCGGCGAAGGGCTCACGCTGAGCGCGAACGACTTCGCCAACCTGCTGTCCACCTGGTGTGACCGTTACCCGATCGTCTCGATCGAGGACGGCATGGCCGAGAACGACTGGGAGGGCTGGAAGCTGCTCACCGACGTGCTCGGCGACCGCGTGCAACTCGTCGGCGACGACCTCTTCGTTACCAACACGAAGATCCTGCAGCGAGGCATCGACGAAGGCATCGCGAATTCGATTCTCGTGAAGATCAACCAGATCGGCACGCTCACCGAAACCTTCTCGGCGATCGAGCTGGCCAAGCGCTACAACTACACGGCGGTGATCTCGCATCGCTCGGGCGAGACCGAGGACACGACGATCGCCGACATCGCGGTGGCGACGAACGCGCTGCAGATCAAGACCGGGTCGATGAGCCGCACCGACCGCGTCGCAAAATACAACCAGTTGCTGCGCATCGAGGAAGACCTCGGCGACGTGGCAACCTATCCGGGCCGCTCGGCGTTCTACAATCTGCGCTGACGCGCGGCGGTCGCGCGTCTTGCCGGCGCGTGCCCGCGCGCGCCGGCTGCGTTTCGCGAGGTATTGCTCCCGGTGCGCACGCTCGGCATCGTTCTCGCCTGCCTGCTCGCGCTGATCCAGTACCCGCTCTGGCTCGGCAAGGGCGGCTGGTTGCGTGTCTGGGAGCTCGACCGGCAGTTGCAGGCGCAGCAGGCGCTGAACGACCGCATCGCGTCGCGCAACGACGCGCTCGAGGCCGAGGTGGCCGACCTGCGCGCCGGCAAGCAGGCGCTCGAGGAACGGGCGCGGTACGACCTCGGCATGGTGAAGCCGGGCGAGCTGTTCATCCAGATCAACGAGGCGACGACAAGTCGCTCGGCGCCGGCGGACGGGCGCGTGCGGACGGCGGCGATGGACGAGGTTCCGCGGCGGTAAGTCGTGCGACGGTCGGAGCGGCACGTCGAGGCGACGGGATCCGCTTGCGGCCTCGTACGAAGCCGCCCACCCCGCGCAGGCAAACGCCCGCGTCGCATCGACCGCCATCGTCCGGATTCGGTTGCCGCTGCAGATGCGTCCGCGTCTAGTGGATCGTGCAGCTTCGCGGTCGCGTTGCCGTCGCCGTTGCTTCGATACTAGGCACCACAATACTGGCCGTGACCGCGTGCCGTTCGGTTGCGCGGTCGGCGTGTTGCACGCACCGTCGTCCCGCATGCCGGTCTGCAAAGCGAGTCTCGCGACCGGCTGAGGGCCGTGTGTCACTGCCGGTGCTTCACGTCGAGGCGACGGGCTGCGCTGGCGGCCGACTTCGAAGCCGCCGAGCAGCGCAGCCATCGCGGGGGCAGTCGGCGAGCACCTGTTCGAGCTCCGAAGCGCAAGCCCCGAAGGGGCGCCGCGATGAGGGCGAGTTGCGCAGCCGCCCGCGGTGGCGAGCAGCGCAGGGAACCCCGAAGGGGCGGCTTCGTATGAGGCCGCCAGCGCAGGCCGTCGCCTCGACGTGACGCTCCGACCGTCGCCTGTCAAACCTCAACCGATCCGAGCGAGCGACGCCCGGAACAGCTTCGCGCGCGCGACGTACTGAGCCGCGGCGGCGCGCAGCTGCGCCGCCTGTTGGTCGTCGAGCGTGCGCACGATGCGTCCGGGCGAGCCCATCACGACGCTGCGCGGCGGGATCTCCTTGCCTTCGGTGATCAGCGCGCCGGCGCCGATCAGGCACTCGGCGCCGATCTTCGCGCCGTTGAGCACGATCGCCTGGATGCCGACGAGCGTGCCGTCGCCGATCGTGCAGCCATGCAGCATCGCCTGGTGACCGATCGTGACCGACGCGCCGACCTCGAGCGGGTAGCCGGGGTCGGTGTGCAGCACGCAGCTTTCCTGCACGTTGCTGCCGACGCCGATGCGGATCGGCTCATTGTCGGCGCGCATCGTCACGTGGAACCAGACGCTCGCGTCCTGCGCGAGCTCGATCGATCCGATCAGGTCGGCCGAGTCGGCGACCCACGCGCTCGGGTGGATGTTCGGTTGCCTGTCGTCGAGTCGGTAGATGGCCATTGGTTGCTCCTGTCCTTGTTTCACTACTGTCCGGTTGAAAATCGGATTCTCGCCACACGGCGAGAAGCTGTGCAGTGAAGCGAGAACTGCTCGTTTCGCGAGCGTTTTCCCCGACCCGTCCGCCAAGGGTGGTCGAATTGCACGACTGACGAGCGTATCCACGCCGCTTGGCGCTGTGGTGCGCCCATGTGCTCGATTTCAATGCAAATCCGTTCTCGTAATCGAGGCGGCGCATCCGGTGTTCCGCGGCAGTGTCCTTCCTTCTTCGTTCAGCCGGGCGCTTGTTCACGCACTTCGACGGATGATGCCCCGGCTTCGGGCGGCGGCAGGTCGTTGCCCAGTGCACGCCGCAGCAGCCAGCGCAGGTACTCCGCCATGTCGAGGCCTTCGCGGCTCCCGATGTTGCGCGACTCGATCCGGACGATCTCCGGGTTCTCGATGCGCGCGAGCGCGAAGGAGAACGAGTAGTACGGATGTTGCCCCATGCGCAGGTCGCTCATCACGACGAGATCGTCCTGCCGGGCGACGCGAAAGAATCCGTGCGTGAACTGGGTGAGGCGCCGCGTTTCCTCCAGATGCGTGATCGCATGGTAGAGCGCCGGGTCGCGCTCATGCCGGACGAAGTGCATCGTCGGCGTGTCGTCGAGCAGCGATCGAAAGCCCTCTTCGAAGTGATCGTCGTGCATCACGACGACGCGCCACAGCAGCGTGTTGAACGGTGTGGGGGTCACGAGCACGCGGGAGACGGGCACGGGCGAGCCGTCGCGCGCCTGCAGGCTCGCGTCGACGACGCCGTGCAGGTGATGCTGTGCCACGACGCTGAAGGCGAGGTAGAGCGTCGAGATGGTCAGGCCCGCCGCGTTCCAGCGACGCCCGCGCCCGCCTCGCATCGCGAGCGCTGCGACGACTCCGACGAGCAGCGGCACCGTATACGCCGGGTCGATGATGAATACACTGCCGATGCCGAAAGGGCGATCGTCGAAGGGCAGGGCGAGTCGCGTGCCGTAGACGGTCATCGCATCGAGCAGCGCGTGCGTGACAAGCACGAGCCAGACCATCAGCGACCATCGTGCCCACCGCGCGCGCTCGCCGGCGAGCCAGGCGACACCGATGCCGATCGGTATCGCCGCGAGCGTCTGCCAGAACGGCGCATGCGAGGCGCCGCGATGCAGCGTCACGTTGGCGACGATATTGCCGTGGTCGATGAACGCGTCGAGGTCGGGCAGCGTGCCGCAGACAGCGCCCCAGGCAGCCGCCTTCCACACCGGCGTGCCGCGGCCTATCGACGCGATGCCGACGGCCGCCCCGAGGGCGGCCTGCGTCAGCGAATCCAAGCCGAGCCGCTGTGCGGCATCAGGCGAGCGGGCGCAGCGGTGCGCCCTGCGAGCGCTGGCGTTCGCGCTCGCGCTCATGCTGACGTTCGCGCTCGCGCTCACGCAACACGGCGCGCTGCACCTTGCCGGTGGTCGTCATCGGCAGCTCGTCGACGAACTCGATCTCCTTGGGATACTCGTAAGGGGCGAGCTTGCCGCGCACGTGCAGTTGCAGCTCCTCGACCAGCTCGTCGCAGGCGCGCCGGCCCGCGGCGAGGACGACGTAGGCCTTCACCAGGTTGCCACGCTCGGCGTCGGGCTTCGGCACGACGGCCGCGTTGGCCACGGCGGGGTGCCGCACCAGGCAGCTCTCGATTTCGCTCGGTCCGATCCGGTAGCCGGCCGCCTTGAACATGTCGTCGGCGCGCCCGCCGTACCAGAGGTAGCC
>CAZIDY010000082.1:0-6797 GCA_964538505.1 uncultured Limnobacter sp.
GGGAAGAGGTCGACCTTCACGTGCTCGATGAACTCGAGCGAGTCGCCGGTCTGGCGCTGGATGTCGAGCAGCGACTGCAGCCACTCGTGCGTGCGCTTCTGCAGATCGGTGAAGCTTTCCTTCTCGGCCTTGTAGAGCCAGTGCGAGGCGACGCCCGCCTGCGCGACGCGCTGCATCTCGTGCGTGCGGATCTGGAACTCCACCGGCGTGCCGAAGGGGCCGACCAGCGTGGTATGCAGCGACTGGTAGCCGTTGATCTTCGGAATCGCGATGTAGTCCTTGAAGCGCCCGGGGATCGGCTTGAAGGTTCCGTGCAGCGCGCCGAGTGCGAGATAGCACTGCTGCGGCGTTTCGACGAGCACGCGGAAGCCGTAGATGTCGAGCACCTGCGAGAACGACAGCCGCTTCTCGCGCATCTTCCGGTAGATGGCGTAGAGCGATTTCTCGCGCCCGTACACCTGCGCGTTCACGCCCGCTTCGGGCAGCGTCTTCTGCACGGTTTCGAGAATGCGGCCGATGACTTCGCGACGATTGCCGCGCGCGGCCTGTACCGCCTTCTGCAGCGTGGCATGACGCCACGGATGCAGGAAACGGAAGGAGAGGTCGACCAGCTCGCGGAACAGCTCGTGCAGGCCGAGGCGACTGGCGATCGGCGCGTAGATTTCAATCGTCTCGCGTGCGATTCGCTGCTGCTTGTCGCGGGGGACGGCGTCGAGCGTCTGCATGTTGTGCAGCCGGTCGGCGAGCTTGATCAGGATGACGCGCACGTCGCGCGCCATCGCGAGCAGCATCTTGCGGAAGCTCTCGGCCTGCTGTTGTTCCTTCGACGCGAACTCGACGCGCTCGAGTTTCGACAGACCGTCGACGAGCTCGGCGACGTGCGGGCCGAAGTGCTCGATGAGGATCGGCTTGGCGACTGACGTGTCTTCGATCACATCGTGCAGCAGCGCCGCCATCAGCGTGTCGGCGTCGAGCTTCCAGCTTGCGAGGATCTCGGCGACCGCGATCGGGTGCGAGATGTACGGAGCGCCGCTCGAGCGGAACTGCCCGAGATGCGCCTGGTCACCGAAACGATAGGCCTCGCGAATGCGCGCGAGCTCTTCGGGCGGGAGATAGGCGCTGGCGCGGTGCGAGAGCTCGGCCAGCGAGACGACGCTCTGGTTGTCGGCAACGGTGGCGAAACCGTTGGTGACGACGGGATCGACGTCTTCCGGCGTGGACGCAGCGCGCCGCTTTCGCCCTTTACGGGCGGGTTCGACGGAGGGATTCGAACCCGGCATGGTGGTTGTGGACGCGGAACGCAGCGCGACGCGTCAACAGCGGCGCGTCATATGGGCACGCGTCGAAGCATCTCGATGCCGACCTTGCCGGCAGCCACTTCGCGCAGCGCGGTGACGGTGGGCTTGTCGTTCGACTCGATTTTCGGCGCGTGACCCTGCGCAAGCATGCGCGCGCGATAGGTGGCGGCGAGCGTGAGCTCGAAGCGGTTGGGGATCTGCTTCAGGCAGTCTTCGACGGTGATGCGGGCCATGATTCACCTATGCAGGCGCGTCGCCGGCGATGCCCAGCGCGCAGAACGTGACGGGATGTCGGGCACGTTGCCGCGACAACCGCAGGCGTGCCGCTTCGACGAGCGTTCGAAGCTCGCCGAGAGCGGTAGCAAAGTCTTGATTAATAATAACATATTGAAATCGGTACGCCTGTTTCAATTCAGTGCGCGCGGCCGCAACGCGGCGTTCGATCACCTCGGCGCTGTCCTGCCCGCGTTGCTCGAGGCGCTCGCGCAGCGCGTCGATCGACGGCGGCACGATGAAGATGCCGACCGAGTCGGGAAACAGCTGCTGTACCTGCACCGCGCCCTGCCAGTCGATCTCGAGCACGATGTCGACGCCCGCGCAGATGCGCTCCTCGATCCAGCGGCGCGAGGTGGCGTAGAGGTTGTCGTGCACCTCCGCCCATTCGAGGAATTCGCCGGCCTCGCGCCGCGCTTCGAAGTCGCGCCGGTCGACGAAGTGGTAGTCGCGGCCGTGCACCTCGCCTGCGCGCGGTGCGCGCGTCGTGAAGGAGACCGACAACTGCAGCAGCGGCCGGTCGACGAGCAGCGCGTGTACGAGCGAGGTCTTGCCGGCACCGGAAGGAGCGGAAACGACGAACAGGCTGCCCGCGGATTCGGAGGGCGTCATCGGGGGTTACTCATGCATCGTAGCCGTCAGTCGATTTTCTCGAGGAGGGCAAGAATATCCTCGCGGTCTCCGAGAAGGCGGACGACATCGAGGTGGTCCGACGCTTCGAAGTACATCCACTGTATTGGAAACTCGTCCACCCGCCATGATCGCAGGCCCGGGATCTCGCACAACTGGCCGAGTCTCGGAGAACCCATGGAGGGCATCCGTTCGATCGGCTCGAGAGCCGCCAATGCAGCCTCGAACACGCGCTCGCCGAGGCGTCGCCCACCTTCCTGCGCGTAGTACCGCGCCACCGCCATCAGATCGGCCTCGGCCTGCGGCCGAAGACGGGCGCGCTTCAACGCAGGTCGCCCAGTGCCTGTTTCTTCAGTTGGGCAGTGCGCCGCGGCGTGACGGCACGAGCAGGGCCCGAGCTCAACCCTTCTTCGATCAGCTCACGCAGACGCTTCCTTGCCTGTTCTTCCTGATCGCGTCGGATCAGTTCGCGCAGGTATTCGCTGGTGTTTCCGTATTGACCAGACCGTACCCGCCGATCGACATATTCGCGCAGGGCTTCCGGCAAGGCGAAGCTCATGGTGTTGCTGCTCATGTCTTCCATGATCCCGCCCGCTATCAATAGTTGTCAAGCGCGCGAAGGCGTCGGTAGCAGTCTCCTCGCGTGCCTGCCTTGCATGGCGGCAACCAGTCTGAAGCGGTCACGACGAGTGGATCAGTCAGGCAATGACAACGGCTTCACTGCCTGCGCCCGAGTCAATTGCGCAATGAAGCCCGTGAACGGCTCGATCTCGCCGTAGGAGCTGGCACGCTCCAGCGCCTGCATATAGCGCTGCCGCTGCTGCACAGGGATGATGGTCCAGACATAGCCGCCGGTGACGAGCATTGCGTTCATCAGGAAGCGGGCCAGCCGGCCGTTGCCATCCCTGTAGGGATGGATGAAGACGAACAGGAAATGCCCGAGGACGGCGCGGACGGCGGGGTGAGGTTCGCTTTCGATGAGTTCGAACAGCACGGGCATGCATTCGCGCACGGCTTCCCTGCCGGGAGGAACATGCAGGGCGCCGCGAATGAACACCGGATGGTTGCGCCATCCGGCCAGGTCCGACGGCTTGAGCAGGCCGGCTTGCACGCTGGGACTGAATAGTGCCAGGTACCACGCGCTGAGCGCTTCGCGCAGTCCTTGTAGCCCGGCTTGTTTGGCCTGCTGCTGCAGCGTCTTGAAAATGAAGTCCTTGACGAGCTTGTAGACCTCGAAGTATCCCTTCGCCGCCATGGCATCGCGTTGTTGACGATCGACTCCCTTCGGATCCCAGGCGCCATTGCGGATCTTCTCGATCAAATCCGCCGTGACGTGGTAGCCCTCGATCGACAGCGAGTGATAGGCATCCGCCACGTAGCGCGCTTCGATGTCCATGAGAACCCGCGCCTCGTCGGTGGGCAGGGGACCAGGGGCGGGAAAAGCGGCGATGACGGATTCGCGCATGGCCGCCCAATTCAAACGCAGACGTTGCACGTGGGGAGAGCTTGGGCGACCAGCGAGCAGTGGCGGCGGAGCTGCGTCGAACGGAGAGACTTCCTGAACCGTGTAGCCGGCGCTGCGCATGGCGCCGGCAATACTGTTCGCGAAGTCGGCCCGACCTACCGCGCGGAACGCGCCTGCCAGCCGCCCGGCGACGACGGAGTGGGAACCGTCGAGCAGTCGCTGCAACAGCGGCGCGGTGTCATCGACCATGCCCAGGGCAATGCGTGCGGCAAGGGGCTGTTGCACGAAAAACGTGGGCGACACGGCCACGAGCGCATCGGTGAGGTTCACGAGACGGATGTCTCGGTCTTCCGGATGCGGCTCGGCGGGCAGGAGTCGGGATGCTCGATACAGGAACAGGGAACACCCGTGGGGCAGTTGCACCAACTGGTTGTTGCCCGCGGTCGACCAGACCTGCAATTGCCGGGGAAGGGTGCGCTCGCCCGATCTCAGCAACAGGGATAGCTCGGGACTCAGGTGCCAGCCTTCCCCGAAACGCGCATCGCAGTAGCCGGCGATGAAATCGCGCATGCCGGCGAACCATGCGGCGGTGTCGCCTTCGATGCTGCCGGTGGAGAGTTCAGGCCGAGCCGGGAGGTACCAGCCCTTGATGACTTCCTGCAGGTAGCCGGCCCTGCTCAGACGTTCCCGATGGGTTCGCGACAAGGCCGAGCTTCGAACTACCCGCTGGCCGCTGTCCTGTATCGCCCTGAGTTGTTCGAGGGACGCAGCAAGTTTTTCGTTGGGCGTCGCCACAGCCGGCGGTTGCACTAGTATGGCGTAATACTATTTCACTACTATTAGGTGTTGTCAACACACTATTTTCTGTCTTCTGCGCACATAGGTTCCTGACGGATGACCAAGACGCTCGCCCCGTTCGAATGGCTACTCGAAGCGCGTGAGCACACCATCCGGTGCCCCACGATGTTCCTTGACGGGTGGCACGACCATCAGCCGCCCGTCTTCGAGGGTCCTGGTCGCCTGAAGCTGAACGCGTCGACATGGTTTCCGGAATATATCTCTGGGGCTACAATTCCGTTCAAAATTCGCTCTTTGACGCCCAAGGGATACATGACTACGCTGCTTGACGTCGCCAAAATGCTGAAAGACGCCCGCAAGAAGGCGGGTCTCAGCCAGGAAGAACTCGCCCAGCGCGCGGGTGTCTCGCGCACGACCGTCGCCCGCATGGAGACCGCGGCCAAAGGCGACATGAGCGTCTCGGCCTTGGTCCGGCTGCTTGAAGCCGCAGGGTACGACCTGAAGGCTGTGAAACTGGGCCATGTCCGCACCGTCGAGGACATCCTCGCCGAGCAGCGGCAGGGTGACACGCCGTGAGGCTTGATCAGGTCGGCAGCGCTGGCGAAGTGGCTCTTGATTCAGCAGCATGTCTACTCCTCTAGCGTGTCCGGCCGCTTCGCCTGTCAGCTATCACGTCAAATCAACTCGGCGGCCTCTCGCAGTCTTTGTGCGGTGGCTGGCATGCCTCCGCGTTCGAGCGCAGCGGCAAAGTCTTCTGCGTTGGCCTGCGGCTTCTTCCAGCGCGCGCGCATTCGCTTGAAGGCGGCAACGGCGACCAACTGGTCGAGATCCCACTGCGCGACGACGAACTGATCCGGGTGGATGATTTCGATGCCGAGCGGGGCAACCACGTCCGCGGGGAAGTCACGTGTGTTCGCGGTGACGATGCAGTCCGCGTGTCCCGCCAAGGCCGCTGCGAGTACGTGCATGTCGCCGGGGTCCGGCAGTACCAAGCCGCTCGCGAGCGCTCGCCAAGCCTGTTCATCGACCTCCCAGTCAGGCACAGCGTCTCGCATCTGGTCGCGGCGATAGTCCAGACGTCCTTTGAGGTCAGGACGGCGCTCCTCGACCGATGCGATCCACTCGGCCTCGATGGCGCGGGTCCACTTCGCAGCGAAGATGCCAGTACTGGCCAAGCTCATCAGGGCATCGGCCATGGCCATGGGATGCAGCACGCACGCATCGAGCAGCGCCGTATAGCGTGCGTAGCCTGCCATTTCAGTAGTCCAGCCCCAGCTCTCGGGCGTTCTCCGCCATGCGCTCCAGCGCGTGCTCCTGGCGCTTACGCATCTCACGTGCATAGGCGACGAGATCCTCGAACGCCACCCTTCGATGCGTGCCGACCTTTCGGTGGGGTAGACGGCCCTCCTCGATCTCCTTGATGACGAAGGGACGGGAGACGTTGAGGAAGTTCGCGGCTTCGACGGTGCTGAACTCCTGCTTGGAGGGCATCAGTGTGATGGGGCGGCCTTCGCTCATGGCTCCCAACAGCTGGCCGATCAACTTCAGAGCGGCGGGAGGCAGTTCGACCGTCGGGTGGCTGCCATCGGTCGTCGTCAAGGTGATGGCCGCGGCGCGCGAGTGATCCAGCGCTTCCATGATGCAGCGCTGTGCTGCGCGGGCCATCTCAATCTCTTGGGGAGACATCGAGGGCGGCAAGACCTGCCTGACACGTTGGAGGGTGGTCATGAGGCACTCCGGGGGTTTTCGACTTCACGATGGGTAGTATACGCATTAAACGCAGTAGATGAATCATCTCGACTATTGACGCTTGCGGCGTCGTAAGGCAGCGCGCAGGTTGCGCCCGTCACTCACCGGAGCGGCCGCCGCCCCGGGTTGCTGCCATCCGACCGCAGGCTCTGGATGAGTGCTATCCGGCAGCCGTTCGCGGCACCGAGCGCGATGCTGCCGATGCAGTCGTCGATGGACGAGGGGCATGAATGGATGAAGCAGGCGCATCGAACTCATCATGCGATCGTGCAGGCGATCGAGCGTGGTCAAGGCTCGCGTGCACAGGCACTCGGCGAAGAACACGTGGAGATCGCCCGGATGAATCTCGCCTACGCGCTGGAGGAGCCGGAACTGGCCGAGAAATCGATGCCCGGCTTTCGTCTGGTCGCGGCGAAAGCGCGCTAGCCTCGGTGCGCCGAATCGGACTTACTCGATGTTCTGCACCTGCTCCCGGATCTGCTCGATCAGCACCTTCAGCTCGATCGATGCACCCGTGAGATCGATCGCCGCGGCCTTCGAGCCGAGCGTGTTCGCTTCGCGGTTCAGTTCCTGCAGCAGGAAGT
>CAZIDY010000083.1:0-6444 GCA_964538505.1 uncultured Limnobacter sp.
TCGCTGCCGATGGGCGGCGGCAAGGGCGGCTCCGACTTCGATCCGAAGGGCAAGAGCGACGGCGAGGTGATGCGCTTCTGCCAGGCGCTGATGACCGAGCTCTACCGCCACATCGGTGCCGACACCGACGTGCCGGCCGGCGATATCGGTGTGGGTGCGCGCGAGGTCGGCTTCATGGCCGGCATGATGAAGAAGCTGAGCAACAACGCATCGTGCGTCTACACCGGCAAGGGCCTGAGCTACGGCGGCAGCCTGATGCGCCCGGAAGCCACCGGCTACGGCACCGTCTATTTCGCGCAGGAGATGCTGCGCCGTAACGGCCGCGCGTTCGAAGGAGCGAAGGTATCGGTATCGGGTTCGGGCAACGTCGCGCAGTTCGCGATCGCCAAGGCGCTCGACCTCGGGGCGAAGGTGGTCACCGCGTCCGATTCGGGCGGAACTGTCTACCTGCCCGAGGGCTTCAACGAGGAGACGCTGGCTGCGCTGCTCGTGCTGAAGAACGAGCGGCGCGGACGCCTGTCGGAGTTCGCCGACGAGTATCGGCTGCAGTACGAGCCCGGGCGCCGTCCGTGGCACGTGCCGGTCGATATCGCGCTGCCCTGTGCCACGCAGAACGAGCTCGACGAGCACGACGCGCGCACGCTGGTGGCCAACGGCGTCTTCTGCGTCGCCGAGGGCGCGAACATGCCGAGCACGCTCGAGGCGGTCGACGTCTTCCACAAGGCCGGCGTGCTGTATGCGCCGGGCAAGGCGAGCAACGCGGGCGGCGTCGCCACGTCGGGTCTCGAGATGGCGCAGAACGCACAGCGCCTGGGCTGGACGCACGGTGAGGTCGACGAGCGGCTGCACGCGATCATGAAGGCGATTCACGAGAGCTGTGTGCGCCATGGCCGCAGCGACGACGGCACGATAAACTACGTGAACGGCGCAAACGTCTCCGCTTTCGTCAAGGTCGCTGACGCGATGCTCGAGCAGGGCGTTATCTGAAAGCGCCAGGAACGCCGATGCCCACCAATCGCCCTCGCGCGTCCACGGCCGGGCCGCCGTGGTGGTTGCTGCTGCTGGCTGCGGCCGGCATCGCGGCCGGCATCTATCTGTGGCAGATGGATCCTGTGCCGCGGTTGCCCGCGCGCAGCACGGCACCGCAGACCACCGCGCCGGCCGACGGACCGGTCGACCGCGACGATGTAGTTTCCGAGCCGGTGCCCACCGAGCCACCGGCAGCCGCGGCCGAGCCGAACGAGCCGAAGTTTCCGTTGCCGCAGGCTGCTGCTCCGGCCGAGGGCGCTGCGCTTCCCGCCGCCGGCGAATCCGACTCGCCGATCCTCGATTCGCTGCTTTCGCTCGCCTCGCGCGAGCAGCTCGCGCAGTTCCTGAACCTGCAGGACTTCGCTCGTCGTTTCGTCGTCACCGTCGACAACCTGCCGCGGCAGCTGATCCCGGCGCAGTGGAGCGCGCTGCGCCCGATTCCGGGCCGTCTCGCCGTGGCCGGCGACGGCGAGCGGATCACGCTGCAGCCGGAGAACTTTGCACGCTACGACGCGTTCGTGCGATTCGCCGAGGCGCTCGATCCGAAGGCGGTGGCGAAGGTGTACCTGCGCTTCTACCCGCTGCTGCAGGAGCAGTATCGCGAGATGGGCTACCCGCAGGGGCACCTGAACGACCGCGTCGTTGCCGCGATCGACGACATGCTCACGGCGCCCGAAGTGAGCGGGCCCATCCGCGTCGTGCAGCCGAAGGTGCAATACCGTTTCGACGATCCGCTGCTCGAGTCCCTGTCGGCCGGCCGCAAGATCATGATCCGCGTCGGTCCCGAGAATGCCGCGCGCCTGAAGACCGTGCTGCGCGCGCTGCGCGAGCAGATCGTTCGCTGACCGGCGGCGTCGCGTCTCGCGCGGCCCTCAGGGCTGCGGGCGCGCGAGAACCATCGTCCACCAGCTCGGAAAGCGGTTGCGCGCGGTACCGTCCACGCGTGCGACGGCGAACTCCTCGTAATCCGGGTTCAAAGAGCAGCGCCACAGCCATGCAAAGGCGCGCCCTGCGAGGGCAGCAAGGCGCTTCGAGCGCGGGCCAGGGATCGGCACACGCGGGCGAACGCTTGATCCAGAGCAATGGAATCGCCCATCGATCGCGGGCAACATGGTTCCGTACACGCCTCGCGCTCCGGTCTGCGCGGATTCGTCGAACAGGTTTGCACCATGAACTACACGCTGCCCGAGTTTCTCGCCCATGCCATTGCGCTCGAACGCGAAGCGGCCGAGCGGTACATGGAGCTTGCGGAGTTGATGAATGCGCACGGCAATCGCGAAGTCTGGGCGCTGTTCCGCGACATGGTGCACTTTTCACAGTTGCATCACGACGACATCATGCGAAGAGTCGGGGATATCGAGCTGCCGAAGTTGAATTCGTGGGAATACCGGTGGACGACGCCGCCGGAAGCCGGCGGCGAAGTGCAGTACGAGCAGCTCGCCGATCCGTTCAACGCACTGCAGTACGCGCGTGAGAACGAAGTGCGTGCGATGGAGTACTACAGCTCCGTGGGCCAGAACGCCGACGATCGCGAGGTTCGTCGCCTCGCGTCGGAGTTCGCCGCCGAGGAGGCCGAGCACGTCGATGCACTCGACGACTGGCTCGCGCATCTGCGCAGCCCGTCGATTGCATGGATTCCGGGCGGCACGCCTCGCCACGCCTGAGGCAGAAACCAACGCTTCACCCTTCGGACAGTTGGTTTTGGGCGTCTTCGGCGGCGCCGGCTCCGACAATCCGGTTTCAGGCACAAACGCGATGACTTCCTCTGCGCGCCGGCGGCGCCGTGCGCAGGATTGCGATCGCGTCTGAGCCGGAAGGGGGTTTCACGCGCATGCAAGGTTGTACGGACTGCGGTCATTCGAATCGGTCCGGCGTGCACTTCTGCACGCACTGTGGCAAGCCGGTCGTTGCATCGGGAGCGTCGCTCAGTGGTCCGACGACGATCGTCGCGGCAGTGGTGCTCGCGATCGGTCTGCTTGCTTTCCTGACGATCCGCCCGGTCGCCAGTACGCAATCGGCGGCAGAAACGTTTCCTTCCCCGCCGTCGGCGTTGCAGGATGCGGCTGCGGCCGACGACGGTGCCGCGCACGACGCGCAAGCGTCAGAACACCAGCTTGCCTTGCCTGCGCCGGCGCCGACCTCGCTCGAACCCGCGGAGCAGGCTGCCGACGGCTCGACCGCGCAGGTCGACGCCATGCCCGGCCTCGATCCCTCGCTCGCCTCGCTCGATGTCATCCAGGCACCTTCCTCCGAGCTGATGACGCCGGCGTCGTCGTCCGCATCGCCGCTCGTGCTGCAGGCAGCGCCGGCGCTGTCGGGTCAGGCGCGTGCGCTCGACGCTGCGCACGAGGAGCGTCCATCCGTGCTGCCCGTGCGCCCGCCGGCGCAACGCTCGCCTGTAGCCTCGTCGCCGGTCGCCAAGCGGGCCACCGTCGAAAGCGGCGCGCAAAGCGACGGTGCACCCGCGCGTGCGAAGGCGCGCGAGTCCTGGCTGCGGACGCTGCACGCGAAGATCGAAGCCTGCGACGGGAACTTCATCGTTCGCACGATCTGCGCGGAACGCGCGAAGATGCGGCATTGCACTTCGGCGGATGCCTGGGGCGAAGTGCCCGAATGCCCAGCCGCTCCGCCGACGGAACTCGCGACCTTCAATTGATCGTGCCCGAATGAACCTGCCGCCAGGCCCGAGCCCGCAGTCGCCCGACGCGATCGGCCCGCTCGGCGTGACGCAGGCCTGGCGCAACGGGCCGGCACTCGCGACGCTGCTGATCACCTTCGTTGCCGTCGCGCTGCTCGGCCTGCTCGCGCTCGCATACGGATCGAACGAGACGCTGTCGGTCGTCTCGTGGTTCGTGGCCGCCGTTACCGGTCTCGGGATCACCGCCGCCGGCTCGCAGTTCGCCGAACAGGCGAGCGGGCGTCCGGTCTCGAGTGTCTCGCGGGCCTTCGCGGCGACGCCGGCCATCGTCCTGCGCATCGTCGTGCTTGCCGGCGTGCTGGTGCTCGTTTTCGCCGCCTTCGTGCTCGTCGTCTCGGCGGTGCTGCTCGCGTGCCGCCTGCCGGTCGTCGGTCCGCTTCTCTACGTCGTCGCGCTGCCCGCGCTCACACTCGCCGGCGCGGCGTTGCTGCTCGCGCTGAGCGTCGCCGCGCTGCTGTCGATGCCGGCGCTGTGGGAAGGCCATTCGCTGCGTACCGTGCTGTCGCAGCTCGGGGCGATCGCCGCGCAGCGAAAGCTCCCGGTCTTCGTCAATCTGCTGCTGTACTTTCTTGCGGCCGTCCTCGTCGCGGCTGTCGTCACGGTGTTCGTGGTCGCCGGCTTCGGCGTGTCCGTCGGACTGTCGGGTCCGCTCTCGGGTGCGCCCGCGCCCGCTGAGGTGCTCGCCGCATGGATGGGCAACGCGCGCGTCGTCGACGCGGGTCCGTATGCCATTGCCGGCGCACTCGTGTTGGCGATCACTGCGGCGCTGCTCGCAGCGGTCTTCCTGTTCGGGCTCATGGTCGCCTACCTGCGCTCGACCGACGGGATCGACATTGCTGCTGCACGCGCGGCGCTCGGGCGCGCGATCGTCGAGATCCAGGTGAAGAAAGGCCAGGTCGTGGAAGACGTCCGGATTCGCGTGCACGGGATGCGCTCGGCACTTCGAATCGCTCCTGGTCGCGGGAGGGCATCGATCGGTGGCGAGGCGGCTGGAGCGACGGCGTTGCCAATGGCTGCGTCGTCGATGACTGCTGCAGCGCCATCGACGGTGGGCGGATCGTCGTCAGCGCCCTTTGCCGCGCCGGCGCTCGACGAGTCGCAGGGGCTCGATGCGTCGCAGGCGCTCGATGCATCGCAGGCGCTCGCTGCATCGTCGACGTCCGCTGCATCGAAGCTGGCGTGTCTGCGTTGCGATTCGCCCGCGGTGCCCGGCGACGTCTTCTGCGGGCACTGCGGGCAACCGCTGTCCGGTTGATTGCCGTGGCAGCGGACGGTTCCGCTCGGCCTGGCCAGGCGCTGTTCGTTCGGGCCTCAATTTCCCGCGTTTCCGTTCGTGGAATCGATTCCACGAGCGGAAAGACTACAAATTGTCGTCGCCCGCTCGCGCAGATTGCCTCGATGCACGAGCACGGCCGGCTCGCCGGCGACGAAGGCGGGCGGTGCCGGCGGCTGTGGAGCCGGTTCTTCACGCGAGCGCATGCGGCGACCGTTGGCAACACGGTGTTCGTTGAAGCTTCAAAGGATGTCGCAAGCGACGAGCCTGCGGGGATCACTCGATCTGCGGCGTGATCAGTTCTTCGAAGCAGTCGAAGAACGAGCGGTTCAAGGTCTCGAGAAGTACCAGATCGCGAGCGCCGCGATCACCGCCGGTGTAGCGAACACGACGCCGAGGATCGGAAGCTCCTCGCGCATGGTGTATCCGGCATGGCTGGCGCCGACCCAGAGGTTCGCGATCGACATGAGCATCCATGCGGGAACGAAGAGCTTCCCCGCGAGCGCAACCGACGCTGCACTTGCGCCCCACAGATGTCCGAACAGCAGGAAGACCACGAGCAGCAGCAGGCCGGCGACGATGGTCAGCATCATGTGCATGTCGTTCCTCCGTTGTCCGTATCGTGGCGCAGATCACGGCGCTGTGGTGTGTTGCCCGCGCCACGGCGCCCAGTCGCGTCGAGATACGTCAACGCCAGGTGGCGACGATCCGGAACTCCGTAGCCTTGACGACCGGACGCACGAGGTTTCGCTCCCGCTTCAGGTCGACGATCCCGTAGTTGGACATCGTCTTCAGCGTGCGTGAAAGATTGCCCGGCTTGCGACCGGTGATTTGCGCCAGCGCTGAAATGGATTCGGGTTCGCTTTCCGCGATCACTCGCAACAGCGCGCGGTTGTCGTCGCTCAGCACTTCGGCTAGGGATCTCATCGAGGTGAACCAGACCTTCGGCTCGTTCGGCCCAGGTTTGTAGTCGCCGCTCGCGATCGCCAGCACGCGTTGGCGAATCTGGTCCTGCGGCAGGATTCCGATGACGATCGGTTTCATGGTTTCTTCATCTCGAGCAGCACGCGGTCCACGTCCGCGAAAAAATCCTCCAATAACCGCTGCGCATCCTTGAACGCATAGGGCACGCCTTTGTCCGAGGCGTGTCGATGCTTGTGGTCGAACGCCAGAATACGCCCCGCATACTTGAACTTCGATTGCCTGGCCGCATGAGCGTTGTCGTACCCCAGGACACGTTGGCCGCTCGGCTCGTGAAGCGACAGCGAACGTCTGCGTGATGATGCGAGGAGATCCCACCTAAGCGCACCGTGACTGCATGGTGGCTACATGAGCAACGTCGGCAATCGGCAAGTTAGCGGACGCTGCTGGCGAAAGTCAGATGGGGATTGGTGGCCAAGGACGGAATTGAACCGCCGACACAAGGATTTTCAGTCCTCTGCTC
>CAZIDY010000084.1:0-6180 GCA_964538505.1 uncultured Limnobacter sp.
TGCAGAAGCCGAGCTCCTGCAGCATCTCCATGTCGAAGCGCGTGCGCTGCTCGAGACGCTGCGCCTCGACGAGCTTGCCCTGCTCGTAGAAGAACTTCAGCCGATCGGCAAGCTCCTCGCGGATCGTCTCGAGCGCGCGCATCACGGTGGCGCGCGGCGTCACGTAGTGCGACGACGGATAGACGGTGAAGCGCGGGATCTTCTGGCGCACGCGGCCGGTGAGCGGATCGAAGAGCTGGATGCTCTCGACCTCGTCGTCGAACAGCTCGACGCGCACCGCCAGCTCGGCATGCTCCGCCGGGAAGATGTCGATCGTGTCGCCGCGTACACGAAAGGTGCCGCGCGCGAAATCGGTCTCGTTGCGCTTGTACTGCATTGCGACCAGGCGCTGCAGCACGTCGCGCTGCGAGATGCGGTCCTTCGCGCGCAGGATGAGGATCATCTCGTGGTAATCGCGCGGATTGCCGATCCCGTAGATGCACGAGACGGTGCCGACGATCACCGTGTCGCGCCGCTCGAGCAGCGATTTCGTCGCCGACAGGCGCATCTGCTCGATGTGCTCGTTGATCGACGAATCCTTCTCGATGTACAGGTCGCGCTGCGGGACGTAGGCCTCGGGCTGGTAGTAGTCGTAATACGAGACGAAATACTCGACGGCGTTGTTCGGGAAGAACTCGCGCATCTCGGAATACAACTGCGCGGCGAGCGTCTTGTTCGGCGCGAGCACCAGCGCCGGCCGTCCGAGCCGCGCGATGACGTTGGCCATCGTGAAGGTCTTCCCCGACCCGGTCACGCCGAGCAGCGTCTGGAAGCTCAGCCCATCGCGCACGCCGCCGACCAGTTGCTCGATCGCCTCGGGCTGGTCACCGGCGGGCGGAAACGGCTGGTGCAGCTGGAAGGGGCTGCCCGGAAATCGGAGGAGCGCCTGCGTGGGCGCGGCTTGGGTCATGCAAAAGGCGTCGGGTCGGAGCGGATCGGCCGCGTGCTACACTCTTTCTCAGGGTTGTCCCGCAATGCCGCGCCGTCTGACAGGGCCATTTTCGCTGCATCGCACAATACGCAGAACAGCCGGATCCCCTGCCGTCCTGCGTGGACACGAGCGCTACGAAATCACGCCTGCCGGGGCGCCTTGCAGTGCCGGCGGCAAAACCGTCATTATCGCCTTCGCGCCCCCAAAAATCCAGCTTTCCGCGTAGCCGATGTTGCAGCGCATCGTGCAACGCGCGTCCTCGACCACCCTATCTCCGAGAGCCCCGACCGCGATGAGTTCGTCGATGTTTTCCGGCGTCGAAATGGCGCCGCGCGACCCGATCCTCGGCCTGACCGAGGCGTTCAACGCCGACTCCCGCCCGGGCAAGGTGAACCTGGGCGTCGGCATCTACTACGACGACAGCGGGCGCATTCCCCTGCTCGAGGCGGTTCGCCGGGCCGAGCGAGCCCGCGTCGAAACGGCGCCGGCGCGCGGCTACCTGCCGATCGAGGGTTACGCCGCCTACAACCAGGCGGTGCAGAAGCTGCTGTTCGGCGCCGATTCGCCGCTCGTCGCCGATGGACGGGTCGCCACCTTCGAGGCGCTCGGCGGAACGGGCGCCCTGCGCGTCGGCGCGGACTTCCTGCGGCGGCTGTACCCGCGGGCAGGCGTCTGGATCAGCGACCCGAGCTGGGAGAACCACCGCGCACTGTTCGAGGCGGCCGGCTTCGAGGTCAAGACCTACCCGTATTACGACCCGGCCTCGCACGGCCTGCGCTTCGACGCGATGCTCGATGCGCTGCGCGCCCTTCCCGCGCACTCGGTCGTCGTGCTGCATGCGTGCTGCCACAACCCGACCGGTGTCGATCTCGACGCGTCGCAGTGGGACGCGGTCGTCGCCACGGTGCGCGAGCGCGGGCTGGTCGCCTTCCTCGACATGGCCTACCAGGGCTTCGCCGACGGCATCGACGCCGACGCGACGGCCGTGCGCAAATTCGCCGATGCGGAACTGCCGTTCTTCGTTTCGAGCTCGTTCTCGAAGTCCTTCTCGCTCTATGGGGAGCGGGTCGGTGCGCTGTCGATCGTCACCGCCGACCGCGACGAAACGGCACGCGTCACCAGCCAGGTCAAGCGGGTGATCCGCACCAACTACTCGAGCCCGCCGATGCACGGCGCGGCGATCGTCGCTGCGGTGCTGTCGACGCCCGAGCTGCGCGAGCTGTGGGAAAAAGAGCTGGCCGGGATGCGCGAGCGCATCCGGGCGATGCGCACCGGGCTCGTGCAGCGCCTGCGCGAGCACGGCGTCAAGCAGGACTTCTCCTTCGTCGAGCGCCAGCGCGGGATGTTCTCGTATTCGGGGCTGAATCCGGCGCAGGTCGCGCGGCTGCGCGACGACTACGGCATCTACGCGGTGGGTACCGGACGGATCTGCCTGGCGGCGCTGAACAGCGGGAACATCGATGCGGTGGCGAAGGCGATGGCGGAGGTGATCAAGGGCTGAGCGAGACCCGCAGGCGTTTTCGCTTCCGCTATACTCGCGGGTTCTTCCCCGATAGCTCAGTCGGTAGAGCGACGGACTGTTAATCCGCAGGTCCCAGGTTCGAGCCCTGGTCGGGGAGCCAAACTCCGGTAAGGGAGTCGGTAGCGAATCGCCACCGGCTCCCTTTTCCTTTTCGGGCCATGCGCCGCACGCTGCCGCGCGAGATGATCCTCGCAGCGATCGGGCGTCGGGACGATGCGCTGATGCAGCTTGTCAGCCTTGGATTGCGCGCGGATGATCGTGTCATCGTCGTCCCGCGCGCGCCCGCGTGCTTCACGCAGGCACAGCGCGCATCGGAGCCAGTGCCCTCGCCCACTTGAGAAGCTCGTCGAGCATCACCCGCGCAGCCTGGTCGATCGCCTCCGAACCGGGCAGGCGGCCGTTCTCGAGGTGCCGGGCGACATAGGGAATCATCACCCCCTCCACCATCGGCATCATCTTCAGCGTCGTCACCTGCAGCTTCGACTGCTGTGCGGCGCGCAGGCCGCCCGAGATGCCGCCGTAGCTCGCGAAGCCGCAGGGCTTGTAGTTCCACTCGCGGTAGACGAAGTCGAGCGCGTTGACGAAGGACGGCGGCGGTCCGTAGTTGTACTCGGGCAGCACGAACACGTATGCGTCGGCGGCAGCGACACTCGCCGCCCAGCGCTTCGTGTGCTCCTTCTCGTATTTCTGCAGCGACGGATGCTGCGGCTCGTCGTAGACCGGCAGCGCGAACTCGGCGAGGTCGACGAGCGCCGCGTCGAATCCGTCGTGCTTGAGCGCGTGCTCGTGGAACCAGCTCGCCACCGCCGGGCCGACGCGCCCGGGGCGCGTGCTGCAGATGATCGTGTGTAGTCTGGGTTTCATGCGCGAACTCTACCTGTTGCGCCAGTCGTCTGCCAGGAAGGCGTCGACGAAGCGATCGACATCGTCGGCGCGCAGCGCGTCGATGCCGCCGGCCGCTGCACGACCGCTGCCGCCGAAGCGGGCGCACAGTGCGCCGGCGCCCTGCGGCACATCGAGCGGCGCGCGCACGCTCACCGCATAGCCGTCGTCGCCCGCGCGTCGCAACACCGCATGCGCGCACGACGGCTCTCGACGTGCGAGCTCGTTGGCATAGCTGCCGATCACGCGCCGGCTCCACGCGGCATCGGGCAGCACGACGACGCTGCCCTGCTCCGTGCTCCGGTACGCGGGGACCGCTCTCGCGTGCGCATGATCCGTCTCGCGCAACACGTCGAGCTCGGCGGCGACGCTGTCGTGCTCGGCGAAGGCGAGCGGATCCCGATGACGCACGAGTCGCGCAAACAGCGCCGCCGGCGCAATGTGCACATCCGCCTCGCACTCGCCGTAGGCGTTGTAGTTGATCGACTCGCCGAGGCGGCGCAGGCGCTCGCGTGCCTTCGCATCGACACCGGCGGCCGCCGCGAGCCGGTCGCCGAGCTCGCGCAGGTTGTCGCCGTAGGCACCCACCGCGGCCCACGCGCGAAAGGCGCCGTCGAGGAAGCGGTCGACGAGCACGCTCGTGCACACGCCCGCGCCGAGGTCGATATGCGCATCGAGCCCCGGGTGCGAAGGAACGTCGTCGACCGCGTGATGATCGAAATAGCGCACAGACACGCCGCGCTCGAGCAGGCGGAGCAGTGCATCGCGGTTGCGCTGCATCGACAGGTCGCAGACGAGCACCTCGTCGCCGCGCGCGGCATCGACGCGCCCGAGCAGCTCGATCTCGCGCTTCAGTCCGGTGACGAGCGTGGCCGGCGACGGATCGTGCAGCCGCCATTGCACGACGGCGCACAGGCCGTCGGCGTCTCCGTTGCAGACATCGAAGCGCTTCATCGACGCGCGAGCCATTGCCCGGCAAGCACAGCGGTGTCGACCGCGCCGGCCGTATCGATATCGATCGCGACACGCCGCTCGTCGGCCGACAGCGCCTCGCGCGTCGCGAGCTGGCGCTCGAGTACGGCCTCGTCGGCATCGGACGGGTCTGCGTTGCGCCGGCGGCGCGAAGCGATGCGCTCGCGCAGCACCGACTCGTGCGCGTCGCAATGCAGGATCGTGAACGGAACACCGCATTCGTCGGCAAGCGCGCGAAAGCGCCGACGGTCGGAGGCGCGCAGGAACGCCGCATCGACGATCGTCGGCCAGCCCGCTTCGAGCGAGATGCGCGCGAGCTCGAGCAGTCGTGCGTAGGTGCGCTGCGATGCGTCGTCGGCGTAGAGCCCGGCGTCGAGCGCCGACTGCGTACGTTCAAGCGCGGCCACGCCGTGCAGCCGCTTGCGCTCGAGATCCGAGCGCAGGCGGATCGCGCCCGCGGGTCCGAGCAGTTGCCGCGAAAGATGGCTCTTGCCCGAGCCCGAAACGCCGCAGGTGACGAGCAGCCGCGGATCGTGGGCGTCGATCAGCCGCGATGCGAGCGCACCGTAGCGAGGACCCTCGGCCGCCCCGCCCCCCGCCTGCCCGCGACGGATCGACGCGACGAGCTCGCGCACGATCGCGCGATACGCGAGGTAGTACCGCAGCACGCGCAAGCCCGCGTAGTCGCCGAGCTCGCCAAGCCAGGCGTCGACGAAGCAATACGCGAGATCGGGCCGTTCGTGCGCGAGCAGGTCCATTGCGAGAAAGGCCGCATCGTTCTGCACGTCGATCCAGCGCAGCCCGGGATCGAACTCGATGCAGTCGAAGGCGGTGACCTGGGTATCGAGCACGACGACATTGGCCAGATGCAGGTCGCCGTGCCCCTCGCGGATCCAGCCGTCGCGCTTGCGCCCGTCGAGCACCGGTCGCAGTCGCAGCGCCTGCGCCTCGAAACGCTCGCGCATTTCGGCGACCCACGAGGCCGACGACGGTGCAGCGGCGGCAACGTCGTCCAGGGTGCGCGCCGTGTCGGCCCGCACGCGCTCGGCGTCCCCCCACGGCATCGTCGCATCGGCGACTGCGATCCCGCGATGAAAGGTCGCGAGCCGATGTGCGAATCGCTCGACGGTGTCTGCGTCGAGCGTACCCGCCGCGAGCCGTTCGGAAAAAAGCGCCCCGGTCGCGAACTGCCGCATGCGGACCGCGTGATCGATCGGCTCTCCCGCGCCTTCGAGCCTCGGCGCATCGGGCTCGCCGCGGATCGCCACGACATCGAGATAGATCTCCGGCGCGAGCCGTCGATTCAGTCGCACCTCTTCTTCGCAGCAGGCCCTGCGCGTCTCGACGCGTGCGAAATCGAGGAAGCCGAGCGTGATCGGCTTCTTCACTTTCCATGCATGTTCGCCGTCGAGCAGCACCCACGAGATGTGCGTCTCGATGAGCTTCACCGGGCGATGCAGCGTCGTCTCGAGCAGCGTGCGCAGCACATGGATGGACACGCCCGTCGACACGTCCGGCGACACCCCGGGCCCGACGGCGCTGCCGGGATCTGCCTCGTCTTCCATCCTGCGAAGATACCTTGAAACCGACGCAGAAACCGCCGCGCTAGAATCCGCCTTTCGCCAACGGGAAGAACGATGCGACAGGTATTCAACTTCAGCGCAGGCCCCGCAGTGTTGCCCGAGGAGGTCCTCGCGCAGGCCGCCGCCGAGATGCTCGACTGGCACGGCAGCGGGCAGTCCGTGATGGAGATGAGCCATCGCGGCAAGGAATACATGGGCATCCACGAGCAGGCCGAACGCGACCTGCGCGCGCTGATGGGCATTCCCGATTC
>CAZIDY010000085.1:0-5884 GCA_964538505.1 uncultured Limnobacter sp.
CGCACCTGCGTGATCATGGACGACATCGTCGACACCGCGAACACGCTGGTGAAGGCGGCCGCCGCGCTGAAGGAACAGGGCGCGCGGCGCGTCGTCGCCTACTGCACGCACGCGGTGCTCTCGGGCGGCGCCGTCGCGCGCATCGCCAACTCGCCGCTCGACGAGCTGATCGTCACCGACACGATCCCGCTCTCGCCCGAGGGCGAGGCCTGCCCGCGCATCCGCGTGCTGTCGTGCGCGCAGCTGCTCGCCGAAACGATCCTGCGGATCAGCCGGGCGGATTCGGTGTCTTCTCTCTTTGTGGATTGAGAGTGACTGGATACGGTGAAGGGTGAAGGGTGAAGGGTGAAGGGGAAAACCCAGGCAGCATGTCGCCGCGGGGTTTTCCCCTTCACCCTTCACCCTTCACCCTTCACTTTCACGCCGGCCTCGCCGGCGAACTCAGCTGCGCATTCTGGTCGCGGGTACGCAGCGCAAGGTAAGGAAAGAAAATGAAAGTCGTTGCGAGCATTCGCAAGGAGCAGGGTACGGGTGCGAGCCGCCGCCTGCGCCGCGCCGGCCACGTGCCGGGAATCGTCTACGGTGGCAAGGACGATGCGGTTCCGGTCTCGATCGAGCACAACCCGCTGTACCACTCGCTTCGGGTCGAGGGCTTCCACTCGTCGATCCTCGAGATGCAGTTGGACAACGAGCGCCTGCAGGTGCTGCTGCGCGACGTGCAGTGGCATCCGTACAAGCCGCAGGTGATGCACGTCGATTTCCAGCGCGTCGCGGCCGACGAGAAGATCACGATCAAGGTGCCGCTGCACTTCGTCAACGAAGAGATCTCGCCGGCGGTGAAGCTGTCGGCCGGGATCATCGGACGCGTGATCACCGAGGTCGAGGTCAGCTGTCTTCCGGGAGCACTGCCGAGCTTCATCGAGGTCGACCTCGCGCATCTCGAAGCCGGCAAGTCGGTGCACTTCAACGACATCAACTTCCCGCAGGGCGTCACACCGGTGCTGCCCCCCGGCGAGAATCCGGTCGTCGTGACAGTCACGATTCCGGGCGCCGCCGAGGAAGAACCCGAGGCGGCTCCGGCAGCTGCGGCCACGCCGGCGGCCGCAGCGGCGGCACCCAGGAAGTCGTGACTGCCCCGGGCGGCGCATCGCATCGCCCATCGCCCGAACGCCCCGGCACACCGCCGGGGCGACGTGCACGGCAAACCCGGGGGCGCCCCGGGTTTTTTGTTTTCGCCTTCCGCCTGGACCAGCGCGTCCGATGAATCCCGAAGCCGATCGACTGTGGATCGCCCCGCGCTGGACGCTGGCCGTGCTGCTGGCCGCGCTCGGCATGCTCGGTCCGTTTTCGATCGACACCTACCTGCCGGCCTTCTCCGGCATCGCACGCGCACTGGACGCGACGCCGCTGCAGATGCAGCAGACGCTGTCGGCGTACCTGTTCGGCTTCGCGTTCATGAACATCTTCCACGGTGCACTCGCCGACAGTTTCGGGCGACGGCCAGTCGTGCTTTGGGGGATCGGCGTCTTCACGCTCGCGTCGATCGGCTGTGCGCTGTCGCCGACGATCGGCTGGCTGGTCTTCTTTCGCGCGCTGCAGGGGCTTTCCACCGGCGCCGGGATCGTCGTATCGCGCGCGGTGATCCGCGACATGTTCCCGCCCGACGAAGCGCAGCGCGTGATGTCGCAGGTGACGATCTATTTCGGAGTCGCACCCGCGGTTGCGCCGATCATCGGCGGATGGCTCTTCGTGCACGTCGACTGGCACGGCATCTTCTGGTTCCTTGCGCTCGTCGGACTGCTGCTGTGGTCGGCGAACTGGCGCTGGCTGCCCGAGACGCTGCACCCGTCGCACCGGCAGCCCTTCGAGATCCGGCACCTGATGCGCGGCTACTACCAGCTGCTGTCCGACGGACGTTTCCTGCTGCTCGCGCTCGCCAGCGGCATTCCATTCAACGGAATGTTCCTGTACGTGCTCGCGGCACCCGAGTTCCTCGGCACACATCTCGGGCTCGGCCCCACCGAGTTCTTCTGGTTCTTCCTGCTGACGATCATCGGAATCATGCTCGGCGCCTGGGTCAGCGGCCGCTTTGCCGGGCGAGTTCCGGCTCGAACGCAGATCCGTTACGGTTTCACCATCATGTTCGTCATTGCCGTCGCAAACCTCGTCGCGAACCTGCTGTTCGAGCCGCATGCCTGGTGGGCGCTGCCGCCGATCGCCGTCTTCTGTTTCGGCTGGGCGCTGAACGTGCCGGCGGTAACGCTGATGGTGCTCGATCTCTTCCCGCTGCGCAGGGGCATGGCGTCGTCGCTGCAGGCGGTGGTCGGCAGCGTCGCCAACGGTCTCGTCGCCGGCGTCATCGCACCGCTCGTCATGCACTCCACGGTCGGTCTCGCAGCGACATCGCTGGCGATGCTCTGCATCGGGCTCGGTGCGTGGCTGCTGCTGCGCCATCGCTGGCCATCGGTGGTGCGCGCATCGAACGCGCCGGTGCTTCCCGGACAGGGTGCGACATGAGCTCGATCCGACTGATCGTCGGGCTGGGAAACCCCGGCCCCGAGCACGAGCACGATCGGCACAATGCCGGCTTCTGGTTCGTCGAGACGCTTGCACGCTCGCATGGCGCTTCGCTTGCACGCGAAGGGAAGTTCTTCGGGCTCGTCGGACGCGTGCGCATCGGAAACGAGGCGGTGTTCCTGCTCGAGCCGTCCACGTGGATGAACCGCTCGGGACAGGCGGTGGCTGCGCTCGCGAACTTCTACCGGATCGCGCCGGCGGAGATCCTCGTCGCACACGACGAGCTCGATCTCCTTCCCGGACAGGCGAAACTCAAGCGAGGCGGCGGGCACGCAGGCCACAACGGCCTGCGCGACATCCAGGCACGGCTCGGCAGCGCCGACTTCTGGCGGCTGCGCCTGGGCATCGGACATCCGCGCAGCCTGCAACTCGAGCAGGAAGTCGTCGACTTCGTGCTGCACCGGCCCGGACGTGAGCATCGGCAGCAGATCGACGATGCAATCTCGCGCGCGCTCGACGCGATTCCGCTGCTCGTCATGGGCGACCCGGAAGCCGCGATGCAAAGGCTGCATACGCGCGGTTGATGCACAAGCGAGACGCTCGTGGCAACGAAGCGTTGCGCAATGGCTCAGAATGCCGGATTCGCAACGAACCGAACACCATGTCCGCCCGCATCGTCACGCATCGTTCGCAGATCCACGGCAACGGCGTCTTCGCCGCATCCGACATACCGAAAGGCGCACGCCTGATCCAGTACAAGGGAAAGCTGCTCACGCACGACGAGAGCGACGAGCTGTACCCCGACAGCGCCGACTCCGGGCACACGTTCCTGTTCGTGCTCAACGACGATTACGTGCTCGACGCGAACCAGGACGGCAACAGTGCGCGCTGGATCAACCACAGCTGCAGCCCGAACTGCGAAGCAGTGCTCGTCGAGAACGGCAACGGCGATCGGCGTCGCGATCGCGTGTACATCGAATCGACCCGTGCGATCCGGCGCGGCGAGGAACTCACCTACAACTACGGCATCGTGCTCGACGTTCCGCACACGCCCGCGATGAAGCGCATCTGGGCGTGCCGGTGCGGGTCGAAGAACTGCACGGGGACGATCCTGCAGCCGAAGCGGAAGAAGAAGGCCGCGTAGCTCGTTTCAGCCAGCGTTCGCGATGCCGGCGGGCACGTGTCCGGCCGGACCGAAGCGCGCAGCCGATTCGCAGTGCCCGGTCTGGTCGTCGAAGAAAAAGTCGGGCTCGAACTCGTGCAGGAACGGTCCCTTTTCGAGACCGCCGAGGAACATCGCCTCGTCGACCTCGATTCCCCAGTTTATCAGCGTGCGGATCGCCCGCTCGTGCGCGGGGGCGCTGCGCGCGGTGACGAGTGCGGTGCGGATGCGCACCGGCGCCTGCCCCGGCGTGCGCAGCCCCTCGCCGCGCTCGCTCTCGGACGGCGCATCCTCGCGCTGCAGGCGATGCAGCGCCTCGAGCAGCGGCTTGAACGGACCCGGAGGCAGCGGTCGCGTCGCGTGCTCGATCTCGTGGCGGTGGAAGGCCTCGAGCCCACCCTGCTGGAACACGCGCTCCGATTCGTCGGAAAAGAGCACGGCGTCGCCGTCGAAGGCGATGCGGATCTCGTCGGGATGCGACTCGGAGGCGAGCACCGACTGCGGGAAGACGCGTGCCGCCGGAATGCCGGCCGCGAGCGCAGCGGCGACATCATCTGCATTGGCCGACAGGAAGAGATTCGCCTTCAGCGGATTCAGATAACGCCACGGCGCGCGTCCGCGCGTGAAGACGCCGCGCTCCAGGCGCAGCCCGGCCTGCTGCGCCGAGCGAAAGACGCGCAGCCCGCTGACCGGATCGTTGCGCGATACGACGACGACCTCGATGCGCCGCTGCGCTTCCGGGCGATCGGGCGGATCGAAGCGCAGCAGCTTGCGCACCAGCGCACCGGCAACGCCGGGACGTGCGCAGACGTCGAGGCGCTCGCGCTGCAAGGCCATGTACGCAGCGTCGTCGTCGCGCTCGAAGACGAGGTTCTCCTCCTCGAAATCGAAGACGGCACGCGACGAGATCGCAACGACGAGCTTTCCATCGAGCGTGGCAGGCATGAAGCGAAGCGTAGGCAGTCGGCGCAGCCTGCGCAAATCGGCCGGGTAAAATGGCGGCTTCGCTGCAGATCGTTCCACGCGCACGCGCCGCGTGCCGAACCCGCAGCCTCCACGCGTGCCAGCCCGATTCCCCGCCGGGCACGCGCCGTTCCCAAGGACACCCGCCCATGAGCCTTCGCTGCGGCATCGTCGGCCTGCCGAACGTCGGCAAGTCGACGCTCTTCAACGCACTGACCAAAGCCGGCATTGCCGCCGAGAACTACCCGTTCTGCACGATCGAGCCGAACGTCGGCATCGTCGAGGTGCCCGACCCGCGCCTCGCGGTGCTGTCGGAGATCGTCAAGCCGCAGCGCACGGTGCCGGCGGTGATGGAGTTCGTCGACATCGCCGGTCTCGTCGAGGGCGCGTCGAAAGGCGAAGGGCTCGGCAACCAGTTCCTCGCGCACATCCGCGAGACCGACGCGATCGCGCACGTCGTGCGCTGCTTCGAGGACCCGAACGTCGTGCACGTGAGCGGCCGCATCGACCCGCTGCACGACATCGAGATCATCGACACCGAGCTCGCGCTCGCCGACCTGGCCACCGTCGACAAGGCGCTCGCACGGTACTCGAAGGTTGCGCGCGCCGGCGGCGACAAGGAAGCGGCGCGGCTGGTCGCCGTGCTCGAGAAATGCCGCGACGCACTCGACCAGGCGCGTCCGGTACGCTCGCTCGACCTGTACGACGAGGAGAAGGCGCTGATCCGGCCGCTCTTCCTGCTCACCGCGAAGCCGACGATGTACGTGGCGAACGTGCGCGAGGACGGCTTCGAGAACAATCCGTACCTCGATGCGGTGCGCGAGCGCGCCGACAGCGAGAAGTCGGTCGTGGTGCCGGTGTGCGCGGCGATAGAAGCCGAGATCGCCGACATGCCCGACGAGGACAAGGCCGTGTTCCTCGCCGACATGGGGATGAGCGAGCCGGGGCTGGACCGCGTGATCCGTGCGGCGTTCACGCTGCTCGGTCTGCAGACCTACTTCACCTGCGGGGTCAAGGAAGTGCGCGCATGGACGGTGCGCGCCGGCTCGACGGCGCCGCAGGCGGCCGCGGTCATCCACACCGACTTCGAGCGCGGCTTCATCCGCGCCGAGACGATTGCCTACGACGACTTCGTCGCCTACGGCGGCGAAGCGGGCGCGAAGGAGAAGGGCAAGATGCGGCTGGAAGGCAAGGAGTACGTCGTGCGCGACGGCGACGTGCTGCACTTCCGGTTCAACGTCT
>CAZIDY010000086.1:0-5400 GCA_964538505.1 uncultured Limnobacter sp.
GGTAGCCGGCCGCCTTGAACATGTCGTCGGCGCGCCCGCCGTACCAGAGGTAGCCGTCGGGGTCGGCGGCGGCGAGATCGCCGGTGCGGCACCAGTTCCCGGTGTACTTCGCGTGCGTCGCCGCGTCGTTGCGCCAGTAGCCGAGGAAGATCACCGGGTCGGGATCGCCGTGGATGTCGAGGCGGTTCACGGCGATCTCGCCGAGCTCGCCCGGCGGCAGCTCGTTGCCGTCGCTGTCGAGAATCGCAATGCGATGGCCGGGGTAGGGGCGGCCGATCGAGCCGGGGCGCGCCGGCCAGCGCAGCGACGAATTGCCGACGACGTAGTTCGCTTCGGTCTGGCCGAAGATCTCGTTCACCGTGACGCCGAGCGAGTCGCGGCACCAGTCGAACAGCGTGTCGCCGACCGCTTCGCCGCCGCTCATGATTGCGCGCAGCGCAAGCCGGTGGCGTTTGCGCGGCTCGGGCTCGTGCTTCATCAGCATCTTCAGCGCGGTGGGGAAGAGGAACGCGTTCGTCACGCCGTGGCGCTCGAGCAGCGCATAGCTTCGCGCCGGGTCGAAGCGGCCGGCCTGCGCGACGATCGGGCGCCCGAAGTACAGCGTCGGCAATAGCGCGTCCATCAGGCCGCCGGTCCAGGCCCAGTCGGCCGGCGACCAGAAGACGTCGCGTGCGCGCGGAAACCAGTTCTGCGACGCGACGAAACCGCTGAGGTTGCCGATCAGTGTGCGATGTGCGATCAGCGCGCCCTTCGGCGGTCCGGTGGTGCCGCTCGTGTAGATGAGCACCGCGGGGTCGTCGGCCTTCGTGCCGACCGGCTCGAAGCGGTCGCCGGCCCTGCCGAGCAACGAGGCCCAGTCGTGCTCGCCGTCGGCGAGCGTCGCGCGCGAAGACGAGTCCGCGTCGTCGACGATGATCAGGTGCCGCAGCGCATCGCCGCGCGCGGCACGCACCGCGTCGGCCTGCGCCGAGGCGACGATCGCGATCGTCGTTTCGCTGTTCTCCAGCCGATAGCGCAGCGCTTCGGGGCCGAACAGCATCGACAGCGGCATCGCGATCGCGCCCAGGCCGTGGATCGCGACGTGCGCGACGACGGTCTCCGGGCGCTGCGGCAGCACGATCGCGATGCGGTCGCCACGTTTCGCGCCGAGCGCACGCAGCGCATTGGCCAGCCGGTTGCCATCGCGCTGGAGCCGACGGAACGGGACGCGCTCGATGCGTCCGTCGCCGTGGTCTACGATGAGCGCCGTACGGCGCGCATCGCCCGCCCAGCGCGTGCAGCAGGCCTCGGCGATGTTGAATCGCTCGGGCACGTGCCAGCGGAATTGCGAGTAGAGGGCGTCGTAGTCGTCGCGTGCCGCCGTTCGCATGCGTGTCTCCGTGACTCTTTCGTATTCTTCCGTCCGAGCGGGAGTCGCCCGCAGGAGTGTCCATTGTGCCGAGTTCCGACGCCGCCGGCGTCTATCGCCCCGAACGCGAAAGCCGTTCGATCTTCCACACCGTGCGTGGGCTGCGCTATCACCTGCGCTGCTGGGACGCGCTCGAGGCAGCCGAGACCGCGCCGACGGTCTTCCTGCTGCACGGCTGGATGGATGTCTCGGCGTCGTTCCAGTTCGTCGTCGACCGGATGCCGCGACAGTGGCGCGTTCTCGCGCCCGACTGGCGCGGCTTCGGCGAGACCGACCGTGCGCCGGCCGACACCTACTGGTTTCCCGACTACCTCGGCGATCTCGATGCGCTGCTGAACGCTTTCGCGCCGACCGGGGCGGTCGATCTTGCCGGCCACAGCATGGGCGGCAACGTCGCTCTGCTGTACGCGGGCGTGCGCCCCGGGCGCGTGCGTCGACTCGTGAATCTCGACGGCCTGGGGCTGCCGGCGACGCAGCCCGCGCAGGCACCCGGTCGCTACGCGAAGTGGCTCGATGCGATCGTGGGCGGCGCTCCGATGCGCGATTATCCGTCGCGGCAGGCGGTCGTCGAACGGCTGATGCGCAACAACCCGCGCCTGCGTGCCGATCGTGCCGCGTTTCTCGCGCTGCACTGGGCGCGTGAGAATGCCGACGGGCGCTTCGAGCTGCTCGGCGATCCGGCGCATCGACTGCCGTCGCCGATCCTGTATCGCGTCGACGAAACGCTCGCATGCTGGCGCGAGGCTCGCGCCGACGTGCTGTTCGTCACCGCGGGAATCGTCGACGAGCGTAGCCTGTTCGCACAGATGCCTGATTACGAAGAAAGGCTGCGAGCGATCCGCTCGCTACGCAGGGTCACGGTTGCCGATGCCGGACACATGCTCCACCATGATCGTCCGGATGAGATCGCCCGGTTGATCGAGGAGTTCTTTCGTTGACGCACGGCCCTGACCGTTCCGTGCAATCGCTGCACATCGACGCCGACCTGCACAGCCATTCCGCTGTCTCCGACGGCACGCTTGCGCCTTCCGCGCTCGTGCAACTCGCCCATCGCCGCGGCGTGCACCTGCTCGCGCTCACCGACCACGACCATCTCGGCGGCCTCGCCGAGGCACGCCGCGAGGCGCAGCGGCTGGATCTCGCCTTCATCGACGGTGTCGAGGTCTCGGTGAGCTGGGGCGGCGAAACCATTCACGTCGTCGGCCTGCGCATCGATCCGACCGATCGTGCATTGAACGAAGGGCTCGCCGCCACGCGCAGCGGGCGCGATGCGCGTGCACGCGAGATGGGCGAAGCGCTCGCCGTCGTCGGCATTCATGGTGCCTACGAAGGAGCGCTGCGCTACGTGTCGAACCCCACGATGGTCGGGCGCACGCACTTCGCCCGCTTCCTGGTCGAGCAGGGCGTCTGCAGCGACCTGCGCGAGGTGTTCCGTCGCTACATCGTCGAAGGCAAGCCGGGCTTCGTTGCGCATCGCTGGGCGTCGCTCGACGAAGCGGTCGGCTGGATCACGACGGCCGGCGGCGTGGCGGTGCTCGCGCATCCGGCCCGCTATCGGCTCGACGCGGCAGCGCTCGACACGCTGATCGACGAGTTCGTCGCGCTCGGCGGCACCGGCATCGAGGTGGTCTGCGCTTCGCACACGCGCGACGACCAGCGCCGCTTCGCGTCGATCGCGTCGGCGCGCCGGCTGCTTGCTTCGCGCGGAACCGACTTCCACGGACCCGACGAGAATCGCGTCGAGTTCGGGCAGCTTCCGCCGCTGCCGCACGGACTCGTCCCGGTGTGGCGCGACTGGCCTGAAACGCAGCATGCGCTTGCGCGGCAGGCAGCCGGGGTCGGCGCATGACGCAGCGACTCGAGGTTCACCCGGCGAACCCGCAGCGGCGCCTGCTCTTTCGCGCCGCCGAGACGCTGCGCGAAGGCGGCCTCGTCGCGATGCCCACCGACGCGTGCTACGTGCTCGCCTGTCGGCTCGGCGATCGCGAAGCGGTCGAGCGGCTGCGTGCGATTCGTGGGCTCGACGAGCGCCACTTGCTCACGCTGATGTGCCGCGATCTGTCGGAGCTGTCGACCTATGCGCGCGTCGACAACTCGCAGTACCGCTTCCTGAAGGAGTGGACGCCGGGTCCGTACACCTTCGTGCTCGACGCCACGCGCGAGGTTCCGCGACGCCTGTGGCATCCGTCGCGCAAGACGATCGGCCTGCGCGTGCCTGATTCGCCGATCGCTCAGGGCGTGCTCGAGTCGCACGGCGAACCGGTGCTGTGCTCGAGCCTGATTCTTCCGGGCGAGGACGATCCGCTGCACGAGGCCGACGAGGTGCTCGAGCGTCTCTCAGGCCGCGTCGACCTCGTCATCGATGCCGGAGGGCAGGGATTCGAGCCCACCACGGTCGTCGATCTGACCGGCGACGAGCCGGCCGTCGTGCGCCTGGGCCGTGGCAACATCGGTGCCGAACTGCCCGGTCCGGACGTCTCGACGCTGCGCGTTCGCTTCTGATACGGTTTCGCGTTCAAAGATGCGAAAGCGCCTCGATCGAGTGGAAGCGTCGGGCTGCGCTTCGCGCGCACGGTGATTCCCAGGTCGGCGACGGGCGCACCAATCAGCCGACGTGGTGGCACGGGTTTGTTTTCGCCCTCACGCCAATCCGCAGTCCTGCGCGGCAGGCTTGTCCACCGGCGGCGTGGCGCATGCCACGCAGACGCCGACGGTGGGCACGTCGTCTTCGACGCGCTGACGGCACCTGCAGCACGAAAACTCCCGATACTCGAGACATTCGGCGCGCAGCGAAGCGTGCGTGCGCGAAAGCGCCCGAAACTCGGGCGCTTTCCCTCAAGCAACTAATGGCCCGCGCCAGAAGTGCCGGAAATCGGCACTTCCAGAGCCACTAGAGCGCGCTGGGGCGCCCTGGCATGCCGAGGTGCGGAGCGCACCTCGACGACCCGACTCGATCGAAGCGCTCTCTCGTCTTCGGACGCGAACCGTATGAGTCGCCGTCCCGGGAGGGCGCCGGGGCCACTGCTACAATCGCCGCCATGGAACTGAGCCTGCCCCAGCTGGTGGCGGTGTATGCGATCCCGGTGATCCTCGCCATCACGCTGCACGAGGCGGCTCATGCGTTCGTCGCTGCGCAGCTGGGAGACCGCACCGCGCAGCAGCTCGGACGCATGACGATCAACCCGTTGCGCCACATCGATCCGGTCGGAACGCTGCTCGTTCCGGCGCTGATCCTGCTTGCCAGCAAGGCCTTCGGCGGTGCACTGCTCTTCGGCTGGGCCAAACCGGTTCCGATCATCCAGTCGAACCTGCGCTCGCCGCGACGCGACATGGGCATCGTCGCCGCAGCCGGCCCGGGCGCGAACATCGTGATGGCGCTCGGCTGGGGGCTGATGATCAAGCTGCTGCTGGTCGGCGGCGTCGACAGCGAGTTCCTATTCCGGATGGCGATCGCCGGCGTGCTCGTCAATCTCGCGCTTGCGCTGCTGAATCTCGTGCCGATCCCGCCGCTCGACGGCGGACGCATCGTCGCCAGCCTGCTGCCCGAACGGCTCGCCAACACCTACTCTCGCATCGAGCCCTGGGGCATCTTCGTGCTGCTCGCGCTGCTCGCCACCGGCGCGCTCGGCGGCCTGCTGATGCCGATGATCGACTACGGTGCCGACCTCGTCGCGTCGGTGCTCGCCTTCGATTCGTGACTGAACTTCGGCGCGAGCAAAGGCGCGGGCCGGCTGCCGCGGGCGCGCGGGTGCTTGCCGCCGCTTCGCGGCGGTTCCCTGCGATGCTCGCATCGCCGGCTGGCGCCGCGTAACTCACTGCGCGAGCTTCGCTCGCTCCGTTCAAACAGGACGCGGCGAGTCAGATTGACGACGCGCGCTTCGCGCGCGCGCCGGCGCTGCTGCGCTTCTCGGCTGCGCACAAGCGCGCCCGCGGCAGCCGGCCCGCGCCTTTGCAAGAGATGTCGAGCTGTGCGCGATGAACATCGCGCTCCG
>CAZIDY010000087.1:0-5335 GCA_964538505.1 uncultured Limnobacter sp.
TGCGTGAACCAGATCCACCGCAACGGCAGCGACGAGCAGAAGCGCAGGTATCTGCCGAAGCTGGTCTCGGGCGAGTGGGTCGGCGCGCTCGCGATGTCGGAGCCGAATGCGGGCTCCGACGTCGTCTCGATGAAACTGCGTGCCGAGTTCCGCGGCGACCGCTGGGTGCTCAACGGCACGAAGATGTGGATCACCAACGGCCCCGACGCCGACGTGCTCGTCGTCTACGCAAAGAACGACATCGAGGCCGGCCCGCGCGGCATGACGGCCTTCCTCGTCGAGAAGGGCTTCCCCGGTTTCTCGGTCGCGCAAAAGCTCGACAAGTTGGGCATGCGCGGCAGCCACACCGGCGAGCTCGTCTTCGAGAACTGCGAGGTACCCGCCGAAAATGTGCTCGGCGGCCTCGGCCGCGGCGCCAACGTGCTGATGAGCGGGCTCGATTTCGAGCGTGCGGTGCTCTCGGGCGGCCCGCTCGGCATCATGAGCGCATGCATGGATGTCGTCGTTCCCTACGTGCACGAGCGCAAACAGTTCGGCCAACCGATCGGCGAGTTCCAGCTGATGCAGGGCAAGCTGGCCGACATGTACACGACGATGATGGCCACGCGCGCCTACGTCTACGAAGTGGGCCGGCAGTGCGACCGCTCGCGCGCCGGCGAGGTCGACGTGCGCACGCTGCGCAAGGACGCCGCCGGCGCGATCCTGTTCGCCGCCGAGAAGGCCACCTGGATGGCCGGCGAGGCGATCCAGTGCCTGGGCGGCAACGGCTACGTGAACGAGTACGCCACCGGCCGCCTGTGGCGAGACGCGAAGCTCTACGAGATCGGCGCGGGCACCTCGGAGATCCGCCGCATGCTGATCGGGCGCGAGCTCTTCGCCGAGACCGCCTGAGCGCCGCGGCATCCGACGGCAAACGACCCCGGACCGAAACGTGAACGCGGCGAACCCCGAACGCACCCTGGCTGCCGACGAGCCGGTCATCGATCGGCCAGCGGCGATCGCAGAGACGATGGTCGCCGGCTTCGATCGGCACTACGCGCTGTCGCGCTACATCGCGCAGCAGGCGAAGACGCGCTTCGAGCGCGGCGACTGGCACGGCATCCGCAAGCTCGCACGCGACCGCATCGCCTTCTACGACACGCGCGTACGCGAGGCGGTCGAGCAGATCCGCAACGAGTACGGGCTGGGCTCGAGCGGCAAGCGCCTCACCGACGACCGGTTATGGCAGAACGTGAAGCGCGAGTACGTGCGCCGGCTCGCCGATCACGGCCAGCCCGAACTCGCCGAGACCTTCTTCAACTCGGTGTGCTGCAAGATCCTGCACCGCTCGTATTTCCACAACGACTTCATCTTCGTACGGCCGGGCGTCGCCACCGGCTATCTCGAGAGCGAGCCGACGAGCTATCGCGTCTACTACCCGCTCACCGAGGGCTGGGCGAACGCCGCGCGCCGGATGATCGTCGACCTCGGCATGGCAAGCCCCTTCGTCGACATCGAGCGCGACCTGTCGCTGATCTCGCTGGCGGCCCGCGAGCAGCTCGGTCCCGGTTTCGTTCCCGCGAGCGACTGCCAGATGCAGGTGCTGCGTTCGCTCTTCTTCCGCAACAAGGGCGCATACCTGATCGGCCGCTTCGTCAACGACGGCGAGCTGCTGCCCTTCGCGGTGCCGATCCTGCGCGACTCGAAAGGGCGCCTCTACCTCGACGCGATCCTCTTCGGCAGCGAACGCATCGAGCCGCTGTTCAACTTCGCGCGCGCGTACTTCATGGTCGACATGCCGGTACCGAGCGCGTACGTGGAGTTCCTCCGGACGCTGATGCCGACCAAGCCGGAGTCGGAGCTCTACACGATGCTCGGCTTCCACAAGCAGGGCAAGACGCTCTTCTACCGCGACCTGCTGCATCACCTGAAGCACTCGCACGACAAGTTCGTGATCGCGCCGGGCATCAAGGGCCTCGTGATGCTCGTCTTCACGCTGCCTTCGTTCCCGTACGTGTTCAAGGTGATCCGCGACAAGCGCTACAAGGAAGTCTCGGCCGAGTTCATCCGGTCGCAGTACCAGCTGGTGAAGTCGCACGACCGCGTCGGACGCATGGCCGATACCTGGGAGTACTCGGGCGTTCCGTTCCCGAAAGACCGCGTCGACCCGCTGCTGCTCGCCGAGCTGCGCAAGTACATTCCGTCGCTGCTCGAGGAGGAAGGCGACTCGGTGCTGATCCGGCACCTGTACATCGAGCGCCGGATGGTGCCGCTGAACCTGTACCTCGAGAGTGCCGACGACGAGCAGCTCGAGGCGGCCGTCATCGAATACGGCGACGCGATCAAGGACATGGTCGCCGCGAACATCTTCCCCGGCGACATGCTGTACAAGAACTTCGGCGTCACCCGCCACGGGCGCGTCGTGTTCTACGACTACGACGAGGTCGCCTACCTCACCGACTGCAACTTCCGGCGCATTCCGCCGCCGCGCACGCCGGAAGACGAAATGTCGGCCGAGCCGTGGTACTCGGTGGGCCCGCACGACATCTTCCCGGAGGAGTTCGGCACCTTCCTGCTCGGCGATCCGCGCATCCGGCGCGCGTTCCTGAAGCACCATGCCGAACTGCTCGAGCCCGAATACTGGCAGGTGCGTCAGCGACGCATCCGCGACGGCAAGCTCGACGACGTCTTCCCGTATCCCGAGAACCTGCGACTGCGTCACCGCATCGCACACGAGCCTGCCCCCCTGCCCGGCGCCGCGGTCGGCGCCTGACTGAGTACCATTACGGTATCGGGCTGCGCGCAGCTGCTGCGTCTACCCGCCTGCGCGCACCCGGCGCGCTCACCCGTGTTTCCAAGGAGATTTCCGCATGAACGATCCCGTTGTCATCGTTTCCGCGGCCCGCACGCCGATCGGCGCCATGATGGGCGAGCTGTCCAGCCTCGCCGGTCACCAGCTGGGCTCGGTCGCCATTCGCGCCGCCGTCGAGCGCGCCGGGCTGAAGCCCGAGCAGGTTCAGGAAGTGATCATGGGCTGCGTGCTGCCGGCCGGACAGGGCCAGGCGCCGGCACGCCAGGCGATGATCGGTGCCGGCCTGCCGGTGGGCACCGGCGCCACCACAATCAACAAGGTCTGCGGCTCGGGCATGAAGGCCACCATGTTCGGCCACGACCTGCTCCTCGCCGGCAGCCAGGAAATCGTCCTCGCCGGCGGCATGGAGAGCATGAGCAACGCGCCGTACCTGCTGCTCAAGGGCCGCGGCGGCTACCGCTACGGGCACGGCACCGTGTTCGACCACATGGCGCTCGACGGCCTGGAAGACGCCTACGACAAGACGCCGGTGGGCGGCGGCAAGGCAATGGGCCACTACGCCGAGGAGTGCGTCAGCAAGTACAGCTTCACGCGCAAGGACCAGGACGACTACGCAATCGAGTCGACCCGTCGCGCGGTTGCTGCGAACACCGACGGCAGCTTCGACTGGGAGATCGCGCCGGTCACCGTCAGCGGCCGCAAGGGCGAGACGAAGATCGAGAAGGACGAAATGCCCTTCAAGGCGAACCCGGAAAAGATCCCGACGCTCAGGCCGGCGTTCCGCAAGGACGGGTCGGTCACCGCCGCCACCTCGTCGTCGATCTCCGACGGCGCCGCTGCGCTCGTGCTGATGCGCGAATCCACCGCGAAACGCGTCGGCGCGAAGCCGCTCGCACGAATCGTCGCGCACGCCACGCACTCGCAGGAACCCGAGTGGTTCACGACGGCACCGGTGGGCGCGATCGCGCGTCTCTACGAGAAGACCGGCTGGAACTCGAAGTCGGTCGACCTCTACGAGATCAACGAAGCCTTCGCCGTGGTCGCGATGGCAGCGATGAAGGAGCACGGGCTGCCGGCCGAGAAAGTGAACGTGCACGGCGGGGCCGTCGCGCTCGGGCACCCGATCGGCGCATCGGGTGCGCGTCTCATCGTCACGCTGCTGGGCGCACTGCGCAAGAGCGGCGGCAAGCGCGGCATCGCGTCGCTGTGCATCGGCGGCGGCGAGGCCACCGCACTGGCAGTCGAGATGGTCTGATGCCGCGTGCGCTGATCGTCGGCGCCTCTCGCGGACTCGGCTTCGAGTTCGCGAAGCAGTACGCCGACGACGGCTGGCACGTGCTCGCCACGCATCGCGCGTCGGCCGATGCCGGGCGGCTGCGCGCGATCGGCGCGCAGCCGCTCTCGCTCGACGTACTCGATCCGAACGCGCCGACGGCGCTGACCGCCGCGCTCGCCGAACCGGGCACGCTCGATCTCGCCATCGTCAACGCCGGCATCCACGGGCCGCGGCAGGTGCGCATCGAGCACCCGCCGTCCACCGCCGACTTCGACAGCGTGATGCATACGAACGTGCTGGGGCCGATGCGCCTGCTCGCCGTGCTCGCGCAACCGCTCGAGGCAGCGCAGGGCACGCTCGCGCTCATCACCAGCCGCATGGGATCGGTGTCGGCCGCGAGCACGCCGAACAGCCTGCTCTACCGCGTGTCGAAGGCCGCCGAGAACATGCTGGCCAAGGCCGCGCACGTCGAGCTCTCGGCGCGCGGCGTGCGCGTGCTCGCACTGCATCCGGGCTGGGTGCGCACCGACATGGGCGGCCCGCAGGCCGACGTCGGCATCGAGGAAAGCGTGAGCGGGATGCGGCGCGTGCTCGCCGATGCCGTCTCGTACCCGGGCGGCTGCTTCTTCGATCACCGCGGCGAAGCGCTCGCCTGGTGAGCGCGGCGCGCCGCGCGACGTTGCGCTACAGGCCGCGACGCTGCGCTACAGTGGACGGACGCCTCTTCCACTCACGACCTGCCGCCATGCTGCTGAACGACGAACAGACGATGATCCGGGACGCGGTGCGCGAATTCGTCCGCGGCGAGATCGCACCGAACGCAGCGCGCTGGGACCGCGAATCGATCTTCCCCGCCGATGCGCTCGCCGGGCTCGCATCGCTCGGCTGCTATGGAATCGTCATCCCCGAGCGCTGGGGCGGCGCGGGTCTCGACTACCTCTCGCTCGCGGTCGTGCTCGAGGAGATCGCCGCCGGCGACGGTGCGACGTCGACGATCGTCGCGGTGAACTCGCTCGTCTGCTCGATCCTGCTCGCCTGGGGCAATGACGCGCAGAAGGAACGCTGGCTGCGCCCGCTCGCCGCCGGACGCATGCTCGGCGCTTTCTGCCTGACCGAACCGCAGGCGGGCTCCGACGCGTCGGCGCTGCGCACGACGGCGACGCGCGATGGTGACGACTGGGTCATCGACGGCGTCAAGCAGTTCATCACCTCCGGCAAGACCGCCGACGTGGCGATCGTCTTCGCGGTCACCGACCGCAGCGCCGGCA
>CAZIDY010000088.1:0-5130 GCA_964538505.1 uncultured Limnobacter sp.
GCACCACGTTGATCGTGCCGTCGAGCTCGGGCGTCTGCGCGATGTCGTGCACCAGGCCGATGCGATAGGCCTCGGCGGCGTCGAAGACCTCGGCGGTCAGGAAGTAGCGACGTGCGCGGTGCTCGCCGATTGCGCGGATCACGTAGGGGCTGATCACCGACGGGATCAGCCCCAGCTTCACCTCCGACAGCGAGAAGCTCGCTTCGGTGCCGGCGATCGCGATGTCGCACGCGGCTGCGAGCCCCATGCCGCCGGCGAAGCAGGCGCCGTGCACGCGCGCGACGACCGGCTTCGGACTCTCGTGGATCGTGCGCAGCAGCCGGGCGAGGCGGGCGGAATCCTCGTGCGCCTCTTCGGTTGTGAACTCGCGTGCGCGCTTCATCCACTGCAGGTCGCCGCCGGCGCAGAAGGCATCGCCGCGTCCGCACAGAAGGATCGTGCGGACCTCGTCGTCGTCGATCGCGGCTTCGAAGGCGTCGGCGAGCTCGCCGATCATGCGGTCGTCGATCGCGTTGCGCTTCTCCGGGCGGTTCAGCCAGATCAGCGCCACGCCCTGGCGCAGTGTGGTCTCGATTGTCTCGTAGCTCATTGCAGCTCTCTTACATTCGGAACACGCCGAAGCGTGGTTCGGGAATCGGTGCGTTCAGTGACGCCGACATCGCCAGCGCGAGCACCGTGCGCGTGTCGGCGGGGTCGATGATGCCGTCGTCCCAGATGCGCGCGCTCGCGAAGTACGGGTGCCCCTGCAGCTCATACTGCTCGCGGATCGGCGCGCGGAACGCCTCTTCGTCCTCCTTGCTCCAGCTTCCGCCGCGCGCCTCGATGCCGTCGCGGCGCACGGTGGCGAGCACCGACGCCGCCTGCTCGCCGCCCATCACGCTGATGCGCGCGTTCGGCCACATCCACAGGAAGCGCGGCGAGTACGCGCGCCCGCACATCCCGTAGTTGCCCGCGCCGTGCGAGCCGCCGATGATGATGGTGAACTTCGGCACCTGCGCGCACGCGACGGCGGTGACCATCTTCGCGCCGGCGCGTGCGATGCCCTCGTTCTCGTACTTGCGACCGACCATGAAGCCGGTGACGTTCTGCAGGAAGACGAGCGGGATGCGCCGCTGCGCGCACAACTCGATGAAGTGTGCGCCCTTGTTCGCCGATTCCGAGAACAGGATGCCGTTGTTGGCGACGAAACCGACCGGCATGCCGTGGATGCGCGCAAAGCCGGTGACGAGCGTGGTGCCGTAGCGGGCCTTGAATTCGTCGAAGGCAGAGTCGTCGACGATGCGTGCGATGACTTCGCGCACATCGTAGGGCTTGCGCACGTCGGTGGGGATGACGCCGTGCAGCTCCTCGACGGGATAGCGCGGCTCGAGCGGCTCGGCGACATCGAGCGGCTGCGGCTTGCGCCGGTTCAGGTTGCCGACGATGCGCCGCGCCAGCGCGAGCGCGTGCGTGTCGTCCTGCGCGAGATGGTCGGCGACCCCCGACAGCCGCGTGTGCACGTCGCCGCCGCCGAGATCCTCGGCGCTGACCACCTCGCCGGTGGCGGCCTTCACCAGCGGCGGGCCGCCGAGGAAGATCGTGCCCTGCTCGCGCACGATGATCGCCTCGTCGCTCATCGCCGGAACGTAGGCGCCGCCCGCGGTGCACGAACCCATCACGACGGCGATCTGCGGAATGCCCATCGCCGACATCGTCGCCTGGTTGTAGAAGATGCGCCCGAAGTGCTCGCGGTCGGGAAAGACGTCGTCCTGGTTCGGCAGGTTCGCGCCGCCCGAGTCGACGAGATAGATGCACGGCAGCCGGTTCTCGCGTGCGATCTCCTGTGCGCGCAGATGCTTCTTCACGGTGAGCGGGAAGTAGGTGCCGCCCTTCACCGTCGCGTCGTTGCAGACGACGACGCACTCCACGCCTTCGACGCGGCCGATGCCGGTGATGACACCGGCGCTCGGCGCTTCGTCGTCGTAGATGCCGAGCGCCGCCAGCGGGGAGAATTCGAGGAAAGGCGTGCCCGGGTCGAGCAGCATCTGCACGCGCTCGCGGGGTAGCAGCTTTCCCCGGGCGACGTGCTTCGCGCGCGCAGATTCGCCGCCGCCTTGCGAGACGCGTTCGATCTTCTCGTTCAGGTCGTCGACCAGCGCACGCATGGCTGCTGCGTTGGCCTGGAACTGCGCGTCCCGCGGGTTGAGCTTGCTCTCGATCCGGTTCAAGGGTTTCTCCGTGGCTTCGGGCCGTGCCTTTCGACGCGCCCGGTGCAATTGAACCACGTGAAGGGACAGGCTGGCGCCGACGGGGGAGGGCGGGCGCTCTGCTTGCTTGGCGTGCGCGAACGTGGTGCGCCGCAAGGGGAGGAGATGCGGAATCGAGTCGTCGAACGAAGCCCTGTCCGCAGCCTGCGTTCGATGCTGGGCCGCAGCGTCCTGGCGCTTCCGGGCGCCCTCGTCGTCGTGCTCGTGCTCGCGGTTGCCGTATGCGAGTGGATCGGCTGGCCGTTCCTGCGGGGTCCGATCGAGAACGCGATCGTGAAGCGGGTCGATCGCGAGGTTGCCTTCGGTGATGATTTCCGCCTGAGTCTCTTCGGCGGGTTGCGGCTGAGCTCCGACCGGTTCTCGATCGGACCACCTGCCGATCGTGTACCCGAGTCGCCCGACTTCTTCGTCCAGGCGTACGACGTCGAGCTGCGGTTGCCCTATGCCACGCTGATCGGGCCGCTACGCGGATCGACCGAGCCGCTGCGCGTGAGTTCGCTGAGCGTTGCGCAGCTGAGTGCGACGCTCTGGCGCGGCGAAGACGGCAAGGCGAACTGGGCTTTTGGCGGCAACGGCGAAGCTGCCGGCAAGCCCGTCGTCTTTCCGCGCTTCGACCGCCTGGTCGTGCGCGAAGGTCGCATCCAGATCGATGACGCCATCTCCTCGGTGCACGCCGAGGCGAATCTCGCGACCGAGGAGGGGGCGATGGTCGGCGACGATGGCGGACTGAAGGTGTCGGCACGCGGCACCTACCAGGACCGGCCGCTGCGCGTGCATCTCGCCTCGTCCGGACTGCTGCCGCTGGCGCAGGCCAGCGCCGAGCAGCCGCTGCCGATCACGATGACGGCCGAAGCTGGCGACGCCCGACTCGATTTCGAGGGGCAGGCGGCCGACGTGCTGAACCTCGAATCGCTGCGCGGTGCCTTCGCGCTGAAGGGGCCGACGCTCGCCGCGGTGGGCGAGGCGATCGGTCTGACACTGCCGAGCACGCCCGCCTTCGACATGAAGGGCGAAGTGCGCAAGTCGGGACTCGTCTGGGAAGCCGACATCGCGTCCTTTGCCGTCGGCGACAGCAGTCTCTCCGGCGAGTTCACCTACGACCCGCAGAGCGCGCCGCCAATGCTCTCGGGGGCGCTGCGGGGCGATCGGCTGGTGCTCGCCGACCTGGCGCCGGCCGTCGGTGCACCGCCGAACGTCGAGCGCCCGGACGAGAAGAAGCGCCGGGAGGGCGTCCTGCCTGAGCGCAGCTTCGACATCCCGTCGCTGAAGCAGATGAATGCTGCGGTCGGCATCGACCTGAAACGGCTCGACCTGCCGAGTGAAGTGCTGCGCTCGATCGCTCCGCTGCACGCCCAGCTCACGCTCGACAACGGGCTGCTGAAGCTCGATCGCCTGTCTGCACAGACGGCGGAAGGCCAGCTGCAGGGCGCACTTTCGCTCGACTCGAACCGGGAGCTGCCTTTGTGGACCGCCGACATCGGATGGTCGGCGGTCGACCTCGAGCAATGGATCACCGCGCGCACGCCCGATGCGCCGAACAAGGAGCCGCAGGCCTACATCACGGGGCGGCTGTCCGGGCAGGCGAAGCTCGCCGGCAGCGGGCGCTCGACCGCGGCGATCCTCGGTTCAGTCAACGGCGAGATGTACGCCTGGGTGCGCGACGGCACGCTGTCGCATCTCGTCGTCGAAGCACTCGGCCTCGACATTGCGCAGGGCCTCGGGCTGCTCGCCGTCGGAGACGAGCCGCTGCCGCTGTATTGCGCGGTGGCGCAGCTGCAGGCCGACGACGGCGTCGTGCGCACGAAGCTCTTCCTGCTCGATACGCCCGACAGCACCGTGCTCGTCGACGGCAGCGCCTCGCTGGGTCGCGAGCAGCTGGAGCTCACGCTGACCGCGAAGCCGAAGGACTTCTCGCCGCTGACCGTGCGCGCGCCGGTGCACATCACCGGTTCCTTCGCCGATCCGAAGGTCTCGCCCGATGCGAAGACGCTCGGCGTGAAGGCTGCGGCGGCGGCGCTGCTCGCGGCGATCAATCCGCTCGCGGCGCTGATCCCGCTGATGGACCCGGCGGATCCGGCCACGCGGCAGTGCGCCGATGTTCTCGAGAGCGGACGCGAGGGTCTCGCGAACGCCGGCGCCGAAGCGGCGCGCAGCAAGCCGGCGCAGTGAGCAGGGTGCGCGGGCGTACTGTCCGCCGATCGCTGCGAACGGCCCGCTAGCTGCTCGCGTCGAGCGCGCGAGCGATCAGCAGACGCTGGATGTCGCTCGTGCCCTCGTAGATCTGGCAGATGCGCACGTCTCGCCAGATCCGCTCGACCGGGAAGTCGGTCACGTAGCCGTAGCCGCCGTGGATCTGGATTGCGTCGGAGCAGACGCGCTCGGCGATCGTCGACGCGAAGAGTTTCGCCATCGCGGCTTCCTTCAGGCACGGGCGCTGCGCGTCCTTCATCGTCGCGGCGTGGTGCACGAGCTGGCGTGCCGCTTCGAGCTGCGTAGCCATGTCGGCGAGGCGGAACGACACGGCCTGGTGCTCGAAGATCGGCGCGCCGAAGGACTCGCGCTCGTGCGCATAGCGCAGTGCGGCCTCGAGTGCCGCGCGCGCCATCCCGACCGATTGCGAGGCGATGGCGATGCGCCCGCCCTCGAGGCCGGAGAGCGCGATGCGATAGCCCTGGCCCTCGTCGGCGATGCGCTGCGAGTCGGGCACGCGGCATCGCTCGAAGGCGATTTGCGCGGTGTCGGAGGCGTGCTGCCCCGCCTTCTCTTCGAGTCGCGCGACGCGATAGCCCGGAGTGTCGGTGGGCACGAGGAAGGCGCTGATGCCGCGCTTGCCGGCGCTGCGGTCGGTGACCGCGAAGACGATCGCCACGTCGGCGGTCTTGCC
>CAZIDY010000089.1:0-4985 GCA_964538505.1 uncultured Limnobacter sp.
TTCTTCATGTACGCGACGATGCTGATCGCCGTGCCCACCGGCGTGAAGGTCTTCAACTGGACGGCGACGATGTGGCGCGGATCGCTCACCTTCGAGACGCCGATGCTGTGGGCGGTGGGCTTCATCTTCGTGTTCGTGATCGGCGGCTTCACCGGCGTCATCGTCGCCATCGCGCCGCTCGACCTGCAGCTGCACGACACCTACTACGTCGTCGCGCACTTCCACTACGTGCTCGTCGCGGGCTCGCTCTTCGCGCTCTTTGCCGGCGCCTACTACTGGCTGCCGAAGTGGACGGGCCGGATGTACGACGAGAAGCTCGGCAAGTGGCACTTCTGGCTGTCGATGATCTTCTTCAACATGACCTTCTTCCCGATGCACTTCCTCGGGCTGGCCGGCATGCCGCGTCGCTACGCCGACTACCCGATGCAGTTCGCCGACTTCAACGCGATCATCACGGTCGGCGCCTTCGGCTTCGGCATTGCGCAGCTGATCCTGCCGTGGGTCGTCTTCAAGTGCCTGCGCGGGCAGGGTGAGAAGGCTACCGAGCGTGTCTGGGAAGGCTCGCATGGGCTGGAGTGGACGCTGCCGAGCCCGGCGCCGTTCCACACCTTCGAGACCCCGCCGGTGGTGAAGTGAGCCGGAACAACAACCTGCGCACGGCGCTGATCCTGCTGTCGATCGCGCTCGTGTTCTTCTTCGGCGTGATCGTCAACCGTTGGCTGTTCGGAGGCTGAGCTGGACGAGCGGAAGTCAGAGGCAACGCGCGCGACGAGCGATCCGGCACCGGTCGCGTCGCGGGCGACGAACCTGCGCATGGTGGGGAAGCTCCTCGTCTTCTGCGCAGTGATGTTCGCGTTCGGTTTCGCGCTCATTCCGCTGTACGACGTGTTCTGCGAGGTCACCGGGATCAACAACCTCGTGAAGACCGACAGCCGCGCGGCGGCCTTCGCACGCAACACGCAGGTCGATCGCACGCGAAAGGTCATCGTCGAGTTCGATACGAACAGTCGCGGCGCCTGGCGCTTCAAGCCCGAGGTCACCGTGCTCGAGGTGCACCCGGGCGAGCTCGTCACCGTCGTCTACGACCTCGTCAACACGCGCGACGTCGAGACCACCGGCCAGGCGGTGCCCAGCTATGCGCCGCAGCAGTCGGCGCCGTACTTTCGCAAGCTCGAGTGCTTCTGTTTCGAACAGCAGGCGCTCGGTGCGCACGAGGAGAAGAAGTTCCCGGTCGTCTTCGTCATCGATCCAAAGCTGCCGAAGGACGTGAACACGATCACGCTGTCGTACACGTTCTTCGAGGTGGCCGGTCGCGGGAAGACTGCCGGTGTCGCGGGTGGAAACGGTGACGGCAACGGGTAACGCAGGCGGCGCAGCGATTCAGCAGGGAAGCCGGACGATGGACGACGGGCAGGGTACGCCCCCGCGCAAGGGGCGCTTCGTCGACACGCTGAAGGCGGTGGGCTGGGCGTTCTTCGGCGTGCGCAAGGGGCGCTCGCACGAGCACGACATGCGCCAGCTGAACCCGGTGCACGTCATCCTGGTCGGCGCGCTGCTCGCGGCGGTGTTCATTGTCGTGCTGGTGATGGTGGCGCGGTTCGCCGCGGGCTGAACGAACAACGGATCTTCATCGGGAGGCAGGACATGGTTTCAGGTGCGCGAACGCAGGCGCCTTACTATTTCATACCGAGCCCGTCGAAGTGGCCGGCGGTGGGCGCACTTGCGCTCCTGCTCTTCGGCTTCGGACTGGCGAGCTGGTTCAACGGCGCGGCCTTCGGTCCGTACCTGTTCTGGGCCTTCGTGGCCGTGATGATCTACATGCTCGTCGGCTGGTTCACGACGGTGGCGCGCGAATCGGAGCGCGGCCTGTACAGCGAACGCGTCGACACGTCGTTCCGCTGGTCGATGAGCTGGTTCATCTTCTCCGAGGTGATGTTCTTCGGCGCGTTCTTCGGCGCGCTGTTCTACGCCCGCTCGATCACGATGCCATGGCTCGGCGATCTCGATCACAAGATGATCCTGTGGCCCGATTTCCAGGCGGTGTGGCCGAACACCGGCCCGGCGGGAACGATCGAGCCCTTCGAGACGATCGGCCCGTGGCCGATCCCGACGATCAACACCGCGCTGCTGCTTACTTCCGGTGTCACGCTGACGATCGCGCACCACGCGCTGAAGGACGCCGCGCGGCGCTCTGCGGCGATCTTCTGGCTGACGATCACGGTGCTGCTGGGTTTCACCTTCCTCGGCTTCCAGATCTACGAATACGCGCATGCGTATCGCGACCTGAACCTGACGCTGCGGTCGGGGATCTTCGGCTCCACCTTCTTCATGCTCACCGGCTTCCACGGCTTTCACGTCTGCGTGGGGGCCGTTGCGCTCACGGCGGTGCTGTTCCGGATGATCCGGGGGCATTTCACGCCGGAGAACCACTTCGCGTTCGAGGGTGCTGCCTGGTATTGGCACTTCGTCGACGTGGTGTGGCTCGGGTTGTACGTAGTCGTTTACTGGTTGTAGTCGACAGCCTCTCTGCTTTCGCCCGGGTCGCGCGGCGGCGGGTGTCGGGCAACCGCATGGGACGCCGGGCATGTGGCCGCAGCCGATTCGCCGAGCGTCGTGCATGGCGCAGAGCCTCATCGGCTGCGGCCACATGCCCGGCGTCCCATGCGGTTGCCTGACACCCGCCGCCGCGCGACCCTCGAATCGAAGGTGTTCGGTAGCTACAACCGACGGTCGGTGCGTCAGCGCCCGACCGGTACGCCGGTCGGGTGGATCCAACCCATGTACTGGGCGAAGAGGATGAACGCGAACAACGCGACCGAGAAGCCTACGCGCCAGCCGAGGGCGCGCATCGTGTTGCGCGTGCGGCCGCGGTCACGGACGAGAAAGAACAGCGCGGAAGCGAGGCTTCCGATGATCAGCACGAAGGCGAAGGCGACGATCCATTTCACCGGGAAAGGCTCCGGGGGTCGATCTCCAATTTTAGTGTCGTGCGGGGCGAACGGCTTGCCGGGCACGTGGGCGGTCGGGCGAGGCTTGGCGACGTGAGTCTTTCGCCGGTGCGTTTTCGCGCCTGGGCACCGACGCTCGCCGTACTGGTCGTCGTCTTCGTCACGGTCTCGCTGGGCAACTGGCAGTGGCGGCGCGCCGACGAGAAGCGCGCGCTGCAGGTGCAGCGCGATGCGGCCGGGCGCGAGTCGCCGATCGACGTCACCGCGGCCGGTGTCGACGCCGCCGCACTCGAAGGACGGCGCGTCCGCGCCTGCGGGCGCTTCGTGTCAAAATTCGATGTCTTCGTCGACAACCGGACGTACCGCGGCGTCGCAGGCTTTCACGTGCTGACGCCGCTGCGTCTTGCAGGCTCCGATTCGCACGTGCTCGTGCTGCGCGGCTGGGCTCCTTCCGATCCGCGCGACCGGTGGCGGGTGCCGCCGGTGCCGGCGCCAGACGACGAAGTCGAGGTCGAGGGGGTCGCGCTGCTCGAGCTTGCTCGCACGCTCGAGCTGGGCGAAACGCCGCCGCCGGGACCCGACGACCGCATCTGGCTGAACGTCGATCTCGATCGGTATCGCAACTGGTCGGGCCTGGAGGTGCAGTTGCCGATCGTGCGTGCGCTCGAGCCTCCGCGCACGGCCTCCGGCGTGTTCGACGACGGCCTGGTGCGCGACTGGCCGCGCCCGGGTGGCGACGTGCACAAGCACGTCGGCTACGCGTTCCAGTGGTATTCGATGGCGGCGCTCGCCGCCGGGCTGTGGCTGTGGTTCGTCGTGCTCGCACCGTGGCGGGCGCGAACGAAGCCGGAAGATTTGCGCTGAGGGGGCGCCTTGAACGCAATGCACGACGACGGAACGGATTCGAGGACCTCTCAGGAGCCGGCGGCAGCCGAAAGCCGGCCGCAGCGACGCTCATGGGGGCGGCTGAAGCTGTTCGCGTTGCTGCTCGTGCTCGCCACGCCGGTCATCGCGTCGTATTACACCTACTACGTGCTGCGCCCGGAAGGCCGGACGAACTACGGCGCGCTGATCGAGCAGCGTCCGGTCGACTCGCTCGGCGGCGAGCCGGTCGTCGGCGACGTGCGAACGCTGGGCGAGTTGCACGGGCGCTGGGCGATGCTCGTCGTCGCGCCGTCGAATTGCGATGCCGAGTGCCGGGAGCAGCTCTACCAGATCCGTCAAGTTCGCTTGACAACAGGCAAGGACCGCGACCGCGTCGAGCGCGTATGGTTGCTGCCGGATGCGGGAACGCCGGATCCGCAGCTGCTCGCCGAGCACGAGGGGCTGCTCGTCCTGCGCGTTCCCGGGCAGGCGATCGCGGCGAGCCTGCCGGCCACCGAGACGACCGAGGTTTCGGACCACATCTGGTTGATCGATCCGCTCGGGCACCTGATGATGCGTTTTCCGCGCGATGCAGACCCCAGCCGGATCAAGAAAGATGTGGCGAAGCTGTTGCGTGCGTCCCAGATGGGCTGACGCATCCATCGCCGCGTGAAGTGAAAGAGTTCGAGTCGACGAGATGAGTGCAACGATCGAGAGTCCTTCCCTGCTGCGCGAGGGTACCCCCGCCCGGGCGGCGTTGCGCTACCGGCGCCTGATCGGCTTCACGCTCGTGCTCACCTTCGCTCTGATCATGCTCGGCGCGTATGTCCGCCTCACCGACGCCGGGCTCGGCTGCCCCGACTGGCCAGGCTGCTACGGAACGCTCAGCCCCTTCCATGCGAAAGACGACATCGCGCGCGCAGTGGCCGAGCAGGGCGGCGAGCACGGCCCGGTATCGATGGGCAAGGCGTGGCGCGAGATGATCCATCGCTACGTCGCGAAGCTGCTGGGGCTGCTCACGATCGGCATTGCGATCATCGCCTGGCGCAAGCGGCACGAGTTTCGGCAGTCGCCGGTGCTGCCGATCGCGCTGGTCGGCGTGGTGGTGCTGCAGGGCATCTTCGGCATGTGGACGGTGACGCTGCTGCTCAAGCCGGCGATCGTCACCGGGCA
>CAZIDY010000090.1:0-4861 GCA_964538505.1 uncultured Limnobacter sp.
GGTCATCCAGGTCAAGGAAGTGAAGTTCCGGCCCGGCACCGACGAAGGCGACTACCAGGTCAAGATGCGCAACCTGCGTCGGTTTCTCGAAGAGGGCGACAAGGCGAAGATCACGTTGCGGTTCCGTGGCCGGGAGATGGCGCACCAGGAGTTCGGCATTCGCCTGCTCGAGCGCGTGCGCAACGATGTCGAGGACATCGCGCAGGTCGAGCAGATGCCGCGTCTCGAGGGACGGCAGATGATCATGGTCATCGCGCCGAAGCGGAAGAAGTAGTTTTGCAGTTTCAGGGCGCCGCAGGCTGCGGCGCCCTGCACAAGCCGAGCGGGTTCCCGAAGTTCCGGTGCGTTGCCGGACACCCGACGAGGCAATCGAAGAAGGTAGAGGCAATCGTGCCCAAGATGAAGACGAAGCGAGGCGCCGCGAAGCGCTTTCGCGTGCGCCCCTCGGGTGGCGTAAAGCGCGCCCAGGCGTTCAAGCGCCACATCCTCACGAAGAAGACCACGAAGAACAAGCGCCAGCTGCGTGGTACCACCGAGGTCGCCGCCGTAGACGCGCCGGCGATCAAGGCCCTGCTGCCGTACGCGTGAGGAGAGCGAGATGCCCCGGGTAAAGCGTGGAGTAACGGCGCGCGCGCGCCACAAGAAGGTTCTCGCCGCGGCACGCGGCTACCGCGGCCGCCGCGGCAACGTCTATCGCGTCGCCAAGCAGGCGGTGATGAAGGCGGGGCAGTATGCGTACCGCGACCGTCGCACGAAGAAGCGCGTGTTCCGCGCGCTGTGGATCACCCGTATCAACGCCGCGGCGCGCGAGCACGGCATGAACTACAGCACCTTCATCGCCGGACTGAACAAGGCGTCGATCGGGCTCGATCGCAAGGTGCTCGCCGATCTCGCGGTTGCCGACAAGCCGGCCTTCGCGGCGATCGTCGCGCAGGTGAAGGCATCGCTCGGCACGGCCTGAGCTGACTGGATGAGCGCTTCCGCCGACTGGGCGGCGACGATCGAGCGGCTGCTCGGCGAGATCGGCGCCGCTCGCACTGCGCACGAACTCGCCAACGCGAAGGCGCGCGCCGTCGGCAAGGACGGCGCATTGAGCGCCGAGATGAAAAAGCTCGGCGCGCTCGCGCCCGCGGAGCGGGCTGCCGCCGGACGCGCGCTCAACGAAACGAAGCAGGCGATCGAGGCTGCGGTGCAGGCGCGCGAGGCGGCGCTCGCTGCCGAAGCGCTGCAGCAGCGCCTCGCGCAGGAGGCGATCGACGTCACGCTGCCCGGCCGCGGGCTCGGTGCCGGCGGCCTGCATCCGCTCACGCGCACCATCGAGCGCGTCGAGGCGATCTTCCGCTCGATCGGCTTCGATGTCGCCGACGGACCGGAGATCGAGGAAGACTTCTTCAACTTCACTGCATTGAACACACCGCCCGATCATCCGGCGCGTTCGATGCACGACACCTTCTACGTCGACGCGAAAGACGCCGACGGCCATCCGCTGCTGCTGCGCACGCACACGAGCCCGGTGCAGGTGCGCTATGCGCGCGCGCATCGTCCGCCGATCCGCGTGATTGCGCCCGGCAAGACCTACCGCGTCGATTCCGACGCCACGCACTCGCCGATGTTCCATCAGTTCGAAGGACTGTGGATCGACGAGCACGTGAGCTTCACCGACCTGAAGAGCGTCTACGCCGACTTCCTGCGGCGCTTCTTCGAGCGCGACGATCTCGACGTGCGCTTTCGTCCGTCGTATTTCCCGTTCACCGAGCCGTCGGCCGAGATCGACATGCGCTTCGCCGATGGCCCGCTCGCCGGGCGCTGGCTCGAGGTGAGCGGCTCGGGGCAGGTGCACCCGAACGTCGTGCGCAACTTCGGGCTCGACCCCGAGCGCTACATCGGCTTCGCTTTCGGCTCGGGCATCGAGCGGCTGGCGATGCTTCGCTACGGCGTGGGCGACCTGCGCCTGTTCTACGAGAACGACCTGCGCTTCCTGCAGCAGTTCAACGGCTGAGGCCGACGTCTCCATGCGCATTCCCGAGAGCTGGCTACGCCGTTTCGTCTCGCCCGACTGGGACGCCGATCAGATCGCCGACCGGCTGACGATGGCGGGCCTGGAGGTCGAGGAGACCACGCGTGCCGCGCCGCCGTTCCATGGCGTGGTCGTCGCGCGCGTCGTCGAGGCGGCGCGTCACCCGGATGCCGATCGCCTGAGCGTCTGCACGGTCGACGCCGGCGACGGGCGCATGCGCACGATCGTCTGCGGTGCGCCGAACGTCGCGGCGGGCATGCGCGTGGCCTGTGCGCTGCCCGGGGCGGAACTGCCCGGCGGCCTGAAGATCAAGCCGATGAAGATGCGCGGCGTGGCCAGCGAAGGCATGCTGTGCTCGGCGCGCGAGCTCGGCCTGTCGGACGACCACGCCGGCATCCTCGCGCTCGACGATGCGCTTGCGCTCGGTACGGACCTGCGCAGCGCGCTCGATCTCGATGAAGCGGTCTTCGAGCTCAAGCTCACGCCGAATCTCGCGCACTGCATGAGCGTGTTCGGTGTCGCGCGCGAGCTTTCTGCGTTGAGCGCTCAGGCGTTGCAGACGATCGCCTTCGAGCCGGTGGCGCCGGCGCTCGACGAGCGGCTGCCGGTGCGCGTGCTCTCGCCCGACCTGTGCGGACGATTCTCCGGGCGCGTGATCCGCGGCGTCGACCCCGCGGCGCCGACGCCCGACTGGATGAAGCGCCGGCTCGAGCGTGCCGGCCAGCGCAGCATCGCCGCGCTCGTCGACATCTCGAACTACGTGATGCTCGAGCTCGGGCGGCCCACGCACGTCTTCGATCTCGATCGCATCGACGGTGCGCTCGAGGTTCGCTGGGGGCGGGCGGGCGAGCGGCTCGAATTGCTCAACGGCCAGTCGGTCGAGCTCGACGAACGCGTCGGCGTCATCGCCGCCGGCCCCCAGGTCGAGAGCCTCGCCGGCATCATGGGCGGTGAGGCCACCGCGGTGTCCGACGGCACGCGCAACGTCTACGTGGAAGCAGCCTTCTGGTGGCCGGCGGCGATCGCCGGACGCCCGCGCCGCTACAACCTTTCCACCGACGCCGGTGCGCGCTTCGAGCGCGGCGTCGATCCGTCGACCACGGTCGAGCACATCGAGTACATCACGCGCCTGATCGTCGACATCTGCGGCGGCAAGGCAGGGCCGGTCGACGACATCGTCACCGGACTGCCGGCGCGCGAGCCGGTGCGCATGCGCGCCGAGCGCGCCCGCAAGGTGATCGGCGTCGATATCGCCGACGACGAGATCGCCGGTGTCTTCGAGCGCCTGCAGCTGCCGGCGCAGCGCGAGGCGGGTGTGTTTCTCGTGCAGCCGCCTTCGTACCGCTTCGACCTGCAGATCGAAGAAGACCTGATCGAGGAAGTCGTACGCATCTGGGGTTACGAGCGCCTGCCGGTGCGGGCGCCGGTCGGCCCGATGCCGATGCGTCCGGTGCCGGAAGCGCAGCGCAGCGTCGCGCAGCTCGCGCGCCTGGTCGCCGCGCGCGACTACCAGGAGGTCGTCACTTACAGCTTCGTCGAGTCGTCGCTCGATCGGCGCCTGAGCGACATCGAGCCGGTCCGGCTGCTGAACCCGATCGCCGCGCAGATGGATGTGATGCGCACGACGCTGTGGGGCGGTCTCGTCGAGACGCTGCGTGCGAACCTGAATCGCAAGGCGACGCGCGTGCGCTTGTTCGAGACCGGCCGCGTGTTCGCGACCGATCCCGCGCGTGCATCGGAGGCGCAGCAGGTGAAAGGCATCGCGCAGCCGCAGCGGCTCGCGTTGCTCGCCTACGGACCGCAGTACGACGAGCAGTGGGGCGTGGCGGCGCGGCGTACCGATTTCTTTGATCTCAAGGGCGACCTCGAGGCGCTCATCGAGCAGCCGCTTCGTTTCGAAGCTGCCGGGCATCCGGCGCTGCATCCTGGTCGCAGCGCGCAAATCTTCGGCGACCACGGGCCGATCGGCTGGATCGGCGAACTGCATCCCGAGTTGCAGCACACGCTCGAGCTGCCTGCGGCGCCGATAGTCGCCGAGATCGACCTGGCACCGGCGCTCGTGCGCCGGCTGCCCGAGCACGAGGAAAGCTCGCGTTTCCCGCCGGTCGTGCGCGATCTCGCACTGGTCGTCGACGCTGATCTGCCGGCGGCACGGGTGCTCGCCGAGATCGACCGGGCGAGGGCCGAATCGGCTGCCGCAGGGGTCGTCCGCAACGTACGTCTGTTCGACGAATATCGCGGTAAGGGTTTGGAAAATAAGGAAAAAAGCCTTGCCTTCCGGTTGTGGATGCAAGATACTCGGCGTACCTTGAGCGAAGCCGATGCGGCCGACGCGGTCGATGAAATCGTCTCGCGGCTGGCCCGCTCCATCGGCGCGCGGCTTCGCTCGTAGCCCGAATTTCACAGATTCGAGAACGATGGCGGAAACGATGATCCCGTTCGGCCACGCGGTCCCGGACCATCGCAGCGAAGTGTCCGTCGAACCGAGCGCCGACTCCTCGCTGCAATCGCACACGGTCGCTCCGCGCGCCCCGTTGCCGACGCCGGTATCGAACGCGTCTGCCGATCGGGCGCAGGCGCAATCGTCGCCGGCATCGCCGCTCGACGGCAGTCCGCGTCCGGCACCGGGCGAGACGTTCACGCTGACCAAGGCCGAGCTCGCCGAGATGTTGTTCGAGCGCGTCGGGCTGAACAAGCGCGAGGCGAAGGACATGGTCGAGACCTTCTTCGACGAGATCCGCGGCGCACTCGAGCGCGGCGGCTGCGTGAAGCTCTCGGGTTTCGGCAATTTCCAGCTGCGCGACAAGCCGCAGCGCCCCGGTCGCAACCCGAAGACCGGCGAGG
>CAZIDY010000091.1:0-4765 GCA_964538505.1 uncultured Limnobacter sp.
TGAAATGGGTGGTGACCATCACCGTCACGCCCTTGCGCGCGAGGCCGTTGATGTGGGTCCAGAACTCGCGGCGCGTGATCGGATCGACACCCGATGTCGGCTCGTCCAGGAACAGCACGGGCGGACGATGCATCACCGCGCAGGCCAGCGCCAGTCGCTGCTTGAAGCCCAGCGGCAGCGAATCGGGTGCTGCCGACAACCACGGCTGCAGCGCGAAGGTCTCGATCATCTCGTCGATGCGCGTGCGCCGCACGGCACCCTGCAGCCCGTACACGCCGGCGGAGAACTCCAGGTTCTGCCGCACCGAGAGCAGGCCGTACAGCGAGAACTTCTGCGCCATGTAGCCGAGCCGACCTTTCGCCGCGCCGGTGGCACGACGCAGGTCCAGTCCCACTACCTGTGCCTCGCCGTGCGTGGGCTTGAGCAACCCGCACAGCATCTTGAAGGTGGTCGACTTGCCGGCTCCGTTGGGGCCGAGCAGGCCGAAGATCTCGCCCTGATGCACCTCGAAGCTCACGTCGTCGGTAGCGGTGAACGCACCGAAACGCTTGGTCAGGTTGCGGCAGGAAACGGCAACGTCGGAATCGAGCTGCACCGGCGACAGACGCTCGGCCAGCGCCGAGGCGCCGCCGGGGCCGCCACCCAGCAGGTCGATGAAGGCATCCTCGAAGCGGGGCGGCACCGCAACCAGGCGCGCATCGATTCGGTCCGCCAGCGCCTGGATCTGCCCGGCGGTGGCGTTCGCGCGCAGCAGCACGCGCACGCCGTCGCCCTGGATCACGCCATCGCCGACGCTGTCGAGATCGAGCGCCTCGGCCAGCACGGCGCGGCGCTGCTCGCCGACCTCTTCCAGGCGAAAGCTGCGATTATCGAGGCGCCCGGTCAGCTCCGCGGGCGGGCCGTCGTAGGCGAGCTTGCCGTCGTTGAGCAGCAGGACACTGTCGCAGCGTTCGGCCTCGTCGAGATAGGCGGTAGACCAGACCACGGCCATGCCTTCGTCGGTCAACGCCTGCACCATTCGCCACAGGTCCTGGCGGCTCACCGGATCGACGCCAACGCCGGGCTCGTCCAGCAGCAGCACGGCGGGACGCGCCATCAGCGCGCAGGCCAGGCCGAGCTTCTGCTTCATGCCGCCGGACAGCTTTCCGGCCAGACGGCCGGTGAAAGGGCCGAGGCGGGTGAACTCGAGCAGTTCGTCGAACAGGTCGGTGTGCTCGTCGGCGTTCATGCCGCGCAGCCGCGCGTACAGCCGCATGTTCTCCATCACCGACAGATCTTCGTACAGGCCGAAGCGCTGCGGCATGTAGCCGCTGGCGACGTGGATCGCATCGTTGTCGTCCACCACATCGAAACCGGCCAGCGTGACGCGACCGGCGTCCGGCACCAGCAGGCCGGTCAGGATGCGCATCAGGGTCGTCTTGCCGGCGCCGTCCGGGCCGACCAGGCCGGTCAGGCGCCCGTGCTCGATGCGTGCGCTCAGGCCATGCAGGGCCTGCACATGGCCGAAATGCTTGTCCACGCGATCGATGACGACGGCCGCGTCGCGGTTCGCATCGGGTGGCGCAGAGGGCTTCGAAACGCCGGCCGACATGTCACGAACGCTTCGCGGATGCGCCGGCAACGGGTCGGATGCCGACATCGATCGTCACCGGCATGCCCTGACGCAGCGAGGCGTCGGGATCGTCGATCACCACGCGAAGGCGATATACGAGGTCGGTGCGAAGATCGGTGGTCTCCACCGTCTTCGGCGTGAACTCGGCGCGCGGCGAGATGAAGCCGATCTGGCCCTGGTAGACGTTTTCGGATGAATCGCTGCGAACGCGTACCGGCATCCCGGGCGCGATGCGGCCGAGATCGGGCTCGCTGACATAGGCGCGCACGTAGACCGGCGTGTCGAGACTCAGGCTGTAGACCGTGCTCTGGCTCGCGACCATGCTGCCCGGTTCGCGCACGCGTGCAATCACGGTACCGGCGCTCGGCGCCAGCAATTCGGTGTCCATCAGCGCAGTGGCGGCCTGCGCCCGCGCCGCCTGCGCGGCGGCCAGGCGCGCTTCGCCCGCGGCGATGTCCTCGCGGCGAAAGCCTTCGCGAGCCTGCGACAGTGCAGCCCGGGCCGCCTTGAGGCGGGCGACTGCCTGGTCGCGGGCGGCACGCGCTGCATCGACCGTTCGCTGGCTGCTCGCGCCGGTGCGAAGCAGGTCGCTCTGGCGGCGGAAGTTGCGCTCGGTATCGGTCGCGATGGCCGATGCCTGGTGGACGGCCTCCTCAGCCTGGACGATCTCCTGCGGACGCAGGCCGCTGCGCAGCTTTTCGAGTTCCGCCTGCGCCACCTGGACGGTCGCTTCGGCTGCCGCGAGCGCTTCGCGGAAGGGCTGTGCGTCGAGCGAAGCCATGCGTGTACCGGCGGTGACGGTATCGCCTTCTTCGAAGGCCATCTGCGCGATTCGTCCGGGCTGCCGGAAGGCCAGCTGCGCCTCACGAATGTCGACGTTGCCGTACAGATGTAATTGATCGCTATCACCGGTTGCGCGCTGCACTGCTACGAGACCGGCGGCGACTGCGAGGATGGAAATGGTCGCAAGTGCGATAGAGCGCTTGGCAGCGCTCGAAAGACCGCTGAATCTGTTCTTCATAGTATGGCGGCAGATCGATCTAAATAAGTAATCTATTACTATCTTAGTGGGCGTCGAGCCCTTTTGCAAGAAATGACTGTACGGCTGGAGGGTTTGTATTTGCCGCTGTCGCCTGAGGTCACTGAACCAGCGTCTTCAGGGCTCGAAATTCCAGATGCGATGCGCATCGAGCAGCAGCCGCGCGCGGCTCTCGAGCGCATCGACGCGCACGCTCGCCGCGCGCAACTCCGCATCGAGTGCCAGCCGCCGCGCCCGCAGCACCTCGGCGACATCGGCTTCGCCGAGTTCGCGCGCCTTCGCGACGCGCTCGGCCGCACTCGACTGCAGTTCGGCACTGCGTTGCACCGCCTGCCAGCGAGGCACGCCGGAACGCGCCGAGGCGAGCAACAACGCGGCCTGCGCATCGACCTGACGACGACGTGCCTCCGCGCGCCGGGCGGCCGCGCCGGCCCGGGCAACACTCGCGTCGGCGGCCGCGCGGCGCGCTTCGCCGCCGAACGGGATCGAGACGAAGACGCCGACGAGGCGTTCCTCGGCCGACCGCTCGGAGCTGACCTGCACACCGACTGTCGGATCCGGTCGGCGATCGGCCAACGCTCGTTGCGCTTCGATCCGGGCGCTGGTTGCCGCGGCAAGCGCGCCGCTCAGTTCGTGGTCCTCGTCGACCGCCTGCTGCGCGAGCGCGGCCAGGTCTTCGGCTGGCTCGGGCGGCTCGGGCAGCGTCTCGGGCGGCTCGACTCCCGCCATCGCCGGAAACTCGCGCACGAGCGCGATCGACGCGCGCTCGGCGAGATCGAGCGCGACACGCCGCGCCGCTTCGACCTGCTCGGCCTCGGCGGCGGCCTGCGTCTCGTCGAGCCGCGAAGCGTCGCCCATCTCGCGTCGACGAGCGACCGCCGCCGCTTCCCGCGCTGCCAGCCCGGCCTGCCGTGCGAGCAGTTGGGCCCCCTGGCGTTCGCGCAGCATCGCGTACCACAGCGAGAGCAGGCGCCGCGACGCCTGGTGTTCGGCATCCGCGAGCGCGATCTTGGCTTCGACGACCCGGCCCGCGCCGAGCGTGCGATCGAGCTCGGCCTTCCCCGGCAGGCGAACGCCACGCTCGAGCGACAACGCCCACTCGTTGAAGCGGTCGTTGGTACCGATCTCGTGAATCCGGCGGCGCTGGTAATCGACACGCGTCGACCATTCGTGCGGTCCGGCGCCGAGCTGGCGTCGCTCGGCCCCTGCTGCCTCGAGCAACGCCGCCGCAGCATGAACCTCGGGTGCGTCGGCGATCGCCGCGTGCACACGCTTCGGCGGCGGCAGTTCGGATGGATAGGCGTCCTGCGCGGCTGACACGCCGGGCAACGCGCCGCCGAGCAGGGTGAGGATCGATACGACAACGACCTGCATTCGGCTCACGGCCTCGCCTCCGCGGGCGCGCGATCACTGAGATTTCCACATTCGACCATCGGGCAGATCCAGTAGTACACGTTCGCCTCGCCCAACGACGCCCGCAGCCGCGCGAGCAACGCATCGGCGTCCTCCCGCCCAAGCGCGAGCTCGAAGCGGGTTCGCCGTCCCCTGCCGCGCACGCGCTCGCTCGCCGCTTCGAAACGCAGCCCCGCACCGTGACCCGACGCAGTGCTCGACGTGAAGCCCGATGCGAGCTCGGGCGCCTGGAGCAGCAGATCGGCGACGTTCTCCTCGAGCGACGCGGGGGCAATCAGCGTCAACAGGATTGGCGCGGAAAGCCCGGTATTCGTTTGCATGTCGCTTCGTTTTGTCATTCACGCTCCTCGGAAGCGAGCGAACCCGCGAACGCTTCGGTAGCCGACTGCGCCTTCCCGTGCCCCGACTGCATCGACGTTTGCGGCTCGCCCTCCAGGTGCCGACGCCGTTCGGGCTCATGCCGTGCCGGCTCGGCAGGCGTCGGTTCACCTTCGACGGCTGCCCCCTTCGCCTGTCGCTCGACCCCGAAGCGCCGGAACAGGATCGGAAAGAGCAGCAGCGTCAGCAGCGTCGACGATGCGAGGCCGCCGATGACGACGATCGCCAGCGGTCGCTGGATCTCCGAACCGGGGCCGGTGGCGAACAACAGCGGCACCAGGCCGAAGGCGGCGATCGACGCGGTCATCAGCACCGGGCGCAGG
>CAZIDY010000092.1:0-4640 GCA_964538505.1 uncultured Limnobacter sp.
CGGATGACCGACGAGGACATCTGGCGACTGAACCGCGGCGGGCACGACCCGCACAAGGTCTACGCGGCCTTCCACGCGGCGTCCCGCCACAAGGGGCAGCCGAGCGTGATCCTCGCCAAGACGGTGAAGGGCTACGGGATGGGTCGCGCGGGCGAGGCGAAGAACCCGACGCACCAGTTGAAGAGTCTCGACGAAGACGCGATCCGCCAGTTCCGCGACCGCTTCAACATTCCGATTCCCGACGAGCAGCTGAACGATCTGCCGTTCTACCGGCCGCCCGAGGACACGCCCGAGATGCAGTACATGCTCGAGCGGCGGCGTGCGCTCGGCGGCTTCCTGCCGCAGCGGCGTGCGCGCTCGAGCGAGTCGTTCACGATTCCCGAGCTCGACATGTTCAAGGCGGTGCTCGAGCCCACCGCCGAAGGGCGAGAGGTCTCGACCACGCAGGCCTTCGTGCGCGTGATCACCGCGCTCACGCGCAACAAGGAGCTCGGGCCGCGCGTCGTGCCGATCGTTCCCGACGAGGCGCGCACCTTTGGTCTCGAAGGGATGTTCCGCCAGATCGGCATCTACGCTCCGGAAGGGCAGAAGTACACACCGGTCGACAAGGACCAGGTGATGTACTACCGCGAAGACGCGAAGGGGCAGTTCCTGCAGGAGGGGATCAACGAGGCCGGGGCCTTCTGCTCGTGGCTGGCGGCGGCGACGTCGTACTCGACGAACGACCGCGTGATGATCCCGTTCTACATCTACTACTCGATGTTCGGCTTCCAGCGTGCCGGCGATCTCTGGTGGGCGGCCGGCGACATGCATGCGCGCGGTTTCCTGCTTGGCGGCACCGCGGGTCGCACCACGCTGAACGGCGAGGGTCTGCAGCACCAGGACGGCCACAGTCATGTCCTTACGTCGGTGATCCCGAACTGCCTGTCCTACGACCCGGCCTTCGCGCACGAGCTCGCCGTCATCGTGCACGACGGGCTGCGCCGGATGATCCAGGAGCAGGAGGACGTCTACTACTACATCACCGTCATGAACGAGAACTACGCGCAGCCGGGGCTCGTGGCCGGCGACGAGGAGGGAATCGTTCGCGGCGGATATCGCCTGCGTGCCGGCGCGAAGAAGCCGAAGCAGCGCGTGCAGCTGCTCGGCTCGGGGACGATCCTTCGCGAGGTGCTCGCGGCGGCCGAGCTGCTCGAGAGCGACTGGGGCGTCGCCGCCGACGTCTGGAGCATGACGAGCTTCACCGAGCTGCGCCGCGACGGGCTCGATTGCGAGCGCTGGAACCTGCTGCATCCGGAAGACAAGCCGAAGGTGCCCTACGCGACGAAGATGTTCAAGGACAGTACCGGCCCGCTGATCGCGTCCACCGACTACATGAAGGCCTATGCCGACCAGATCCGGCCGTACCTGCCGGAGGGGCGTCGCTATCACGTGCTGGGCACCGACGGCTTCGGTCGATCCGATTTCCGCGCGAAGCTGCGCGAGCATTTCGAGGTCGACCGGCGCTTCGTCGTGCTGGCGGCGCTGAGTGCACTTGCCGACGAAGGTGCCTTCGACCGCAAGCGTCTCGGCGAGGTGATCGGCAAGTACGACATCGATCCGACGAAAGCGAACCCGCATCACGCTTGATGCGTGTACTCCGCGGACGGTAGCTGGTTCCGTCTGCCGCGCACGCTACGATCCCGAAACGACGTTGCCGCCGCGCCCGAGCGCTGCAGCGACGCCCGAGCCGTCAACGAAGAGCACGTCAGGAGCGAGACGATGCAGGTGTCCGTACCGAACATCGGCGACTTCGACCAGGTCGAGGTGATCGAGGTCCTGGTCAATGAAGGCGACTCGATCGCCGCCGAGCAGTCGCTGATCACCGTGGAGTCGGACAAGGCGTCGATGGAGATTCCGTCGCCGGCGGCCGGTGTCGTCCAGCGACTGCTCGTGAAGATCGGCGACAAGGTTGCCGAGGGCACGCCGATCCTCGAGTTGCAGGCGCAGGAAGGTGCGTCTGCGCAGGAACCCGCGCAGAAGCAGGAACCGGCGCGGGAGCAGAAGCCCGCGCAGGAGCAGGAACCTGCGTCGGCGCCGGTGGCCGGGGCGCGTGTACAGGAGCCGCCACAAGCCCCGCTTTCGGGACAGGCCGACCTCGAACGCCAGGCGGCGCGATCGGCCTATGCCGAGCCGCCGCCGCGCGCGCAGGCCGGCCTTTCGCACGGCGAGCCGTCGCCGACCGCAGGCTTCGACTACGACCGTACGCACGTCGTCAAGCCGCATGCGTCGCCGTCGGTGCGCAAGTTCGCGCGCGACCTCGGCGTGGACCTCGCGCTGGTGCGCGGGTCGGGCCCGAAGCAGCGCATCCTGCACGAGGACGTGCGCGAGTGGGTCAAGGGCGTCGTGTCGCAGGGCGTCGCGGCGAGGGCGGAAGGTGGCGCGGCGGGCGACGCGGGCGCAGCGCTCGGCCTGCTGCCCTGGCCGCAGGTCGACTTCGCGAAGTTCGGGCCGGTGCAGACCCGGCCGCTCGCGCGCATCAAGAAAATCGCGGCGGGCAACCTGCATCGAAACTGGGTGATGATCCCGCACGTCACGAACCACGACGATGCGGACGTGACCGAGCTCGAGGCCTTTCGCCAGCAGCTCAATCGCGAGCACGAGCGCGACGGAACGAAGGTGACATTGCTCGCCTTCCTCGTGAAGGCCTGTGTCTTCGTGCTCAAGGAGTTCCCCGACTTCAACGCGTCGCTCGACGGCGAGAACATCGTCGTCAAGAACTACTGGCACATCGGCGTTGCCGCCGACACGCCGAACGGGCTCGTCGTTCCGGTGATCCGCGACGCCGACACGAAGGGCGTGCTGCAGATCGCGCGCGAGATGGCCGAGCTCGCGAAGAAGGCGCGCGAAGGCAAGCTCTCGCCGTCCGAGATGCAGGGCGGCACCTTCTCGATCTCGAGTCTTGGCGGCATCGGCGGCACCTACTTCACGCCGATCATCAATGCGCCCGAGGTTGCGATCCTCGGCGTATGCCGCACGGCGATGCGCCCCACGTGGAACGGCAGTGGCTTCGAGCCTCGGCTGATCCTTCCGTTGTCGTTGTCGTGGGATCACCGCGTCGTCGACGGCGCGGCCGCTGCGCGCTTCAACGCGCGCCTGGCGCAACTGCTCGCCGATTTCCGGCGCGTCGTGCTGTGAACGCCGCAGCGTCAGTAGCGATTTCCCCGTCGAACCCGGCAGGACACGCACGATGAGCGAGACGATCCAGGTCAAGGTGCCGAACATCGGCGACTTCGAAGCCGTCGAGGTCATCGAGGTGCTGGTCAACGAAGGCGACACGATTGCCGTCGAGCAGTCGCTGATCACCGTCGAGTCGGACAAGGCGTCGATGGAGATTCCGGCGTCGGCGGCCGGCGTCGTCGTGAAGATGCTCGTCAAGATCGGCGACAAGGTCTCGGAGGGAACGCCGATCCTCGAGCTGCGCGCCGAAGGCGAAGAACAACAGGCGCCGCGGGAGACGGAGCAGGCGAAGCAGCAGCAGGCGGCGCAGCAACAGTCATCGACGCCGCAGCAACCCTCGCAGCAGCGATCGGAACAGCAACAAGCTGCGCAGTCGGCGCCCCAACGACGGCCAGCAGCCGCCGGGGCCGGCGGCCCGGCCGATGCCGAATGCGCGATGCTCGTGCTCGGCTCCGGCCCCGGCGGTTACGCGGCCGCCTTTCGCGCTGCCGACCTCGGCCTGGACACGGTGCTCGTCGAGCGTTATCCGACGCTGGGTGGCGTGTGCCTGAACGTCGGCTGCATTCCGTCGAAGGCGCTGCTGCACGTGGCGTCGGTGATCGACGAGGCGAAGCAATTCGAGTCTCTCGGCGTCGCCTTCGGCAAGCCGAAGATCGACCTCGATGCGCTGCGCGCGCACAAGAACGGCATTGTCGGCAAGCTCACCGGCGGCATTGCGGCGATGGCGAAGGGGCGCAAGGTGCGCGTTGTGCGCGGCTACGGACGCTTTCTCGACGCGAATCGCATCGAGATCGAACCCACCGGCGAGGGCGACGCGAAGCGGCAGGTGATCCGCTTCGAGCAGGCGATCGTCGCCGCGGGCTCGAGCGCGGTGCGGCTGCCGTTCCTGCCCGACGATCCGCGCGTCGTCGATTCCACCGGCGCGCTCGAGTTGCCGTTCCTGCCGAAGCGCATGCTCGTGATCGGCGGCGGCATCATCGGGCTCGAGATGGCCACCGTCTATTCGTCGCTCGGCGCGCGCATCGACGTCGTCGAGATGCTCGATACGCTGATGGCCGGCGCCGATCGCGAAGCGGTCAAGGTCTGGCAGCGCTACAACGCCGGGCGCTTCGATCGCGTGATGCTGCAGACGAAGACGGTCGCCGCCGAAGCCGTCGACGAAGGCATACGCGTGTCCTTCGAGGGCGCCAACGCTCCCGAGGCGGCGCAGACCTACGATCTCGTGCTGTGCGCAGTGGGTCGTTCGCCGAATGGCCGCCGGATCGATGCCGACAAGGCCGGCATCGACGTCGACGAGCGCGGCTTCCTTCGCGTCGTCGATCGGCAGATGCGCACGAGCGTACCGCACATCTTCGCGATCGGCGATATCGTCGGCCAGCCGATGCTCGCGCACAAGGCGACGCACGAGGCGCACGTGGCGG
>CAZIDY010000093.1:0-4442 GCA_964538505.1 uncultured Limnobacter sp.
CGAGCAGCAGCGCGGCGTAGCCGTGGTCGTAGAAGATGTCGACGCCGCCCATGCGCGCGCGCAGCTTCTCGGTGTTCAGGTGGTTGACCACGTCGGCCAGGCCGACCGCCGCCGGGATGCCGACCGAGCGCGCACAGGCCGCGAGCAGGCCCGCCTTGGGCACGCACCAGCCGTAGGCATTGGCGACGATGTGGCTCGCGCGGTAGGCCACCGGTTCGTAGCTGATCTGATACGGGTCGTAGCGGATCTTGTCGCGAACGGCGTAGAAAAGGCGTACCGCCCGTTCGCGCGGATCGGCCGCCGAGCCGATCACCGAGCAGACGAAGGATTCGACGCGCGGGTGCGTGTAGTCGAAGAACTCGGTGGGTGCAAGATACGGTTCGAGGACGGCCGGGTCGTCGGTTACCGGCGGCAGACCGGGCAGGTGAATCACTGGCATGCGGGACCTCCGCTACGATTGTACGGGCAGGTTCGCATTCCGGACCTGCGGGCCGAGGTCGGATACGATCTGGATCAAGTTTTCCCTGGAGAGGTGACTGCAATGAAGAAGACGATCGTAGTCCTGGCTGCTTCGCTGGCGCTCGCCGGCTGCCAGAACATGAGCGATACGCAGCGACGAACCGCCATCGGTACCGGCGCCGGTGCACTGGCGGGTGCAGCGCTCGGCAGTGCGGTCGGCGGCAGCGGCACGGCCACGCGCAACATGGCAGTACTCGGCGCCGCCGCCGGCGGTATCGGCACCTACGTCTGGTCGCAGCGGATGGAGCAGCAGAAGCTGGCGATGGAGCAGGCAACGCAGGGTACGGGCGTCGAGGTCACGCAGACTGCGGACAACCAGCTCAAGCTTCACGTGCCGAGCGACATCTCCTTCGCGACGAACAGCGCGGCGATCAACCCGAGCCTTTCGCCGGTTCTCGATCGCTTCGCGCAGACGCTGAACGCGAACCCCGGCAGCACGGTGCGCATCATCGGCCATACCGACAGCACCGGGAACGATGGGATCAACGATCCGCTGTCGGTGAACCGCGCGGCGAGCACGCGGCAGTACCTCGCTGCACGTGGTGTCGATCCGGCACGTATCGCGATCGACGGGCGCGGGTCGCGTGAGCCGATCGCCGACAACGCGACGGCGCAGGGCCGTGCGATGAACCGGCGGGTGGAGATCTATGTAGGCGAGGCGCCGGTCGCGCAGCGCTGATGACGAAGAGGCCCGCTGATGCGGGCCTCGCAATTGAGCATCGCAGCGCCCCGCCGATGGCGGCCGAGCGCTGCGTGCCTCAGGCCATCCACCTGGAAAGCGCCGTAAAGGCGCCGAGCGCGACGACGACGATTCCACCCAGGCGGATCGTGAGCTTCTGCTCCAGCTGCTGGATCTCGGCTCGAACCGATTGCAGGCCGACCTGTACATCGGCCCGGACCGACTGCGTTTCGAGTCGCAGCTCGCCGCGCAGCTCGTCGACGGCCGCTCGCAGGTCCTGTCGGGTAACCAGCTGCGACGTGACTTCCAGCAGCGCCTGCGACAGCGCCTTCGCCTGTGTCTCGGGCATGCCCGATTCCCGCATGGTCTCCGATAACTTCAGCGTGTCGAAGGTGGCGGTAGACACCCGGGCAGCCTCTGCGGGACGAAGTCGATCCGTGCCGATGATTGTAGCGGCGATCGCGGCACGGGCCATCCATCTGACGGCGTAGATCGCTTGGCACGTAGCGAGAAGACACGCCCGGAGTTTCCTACGTCGTCGAGCGCTTCAGGTGTGCCTGCGTGCGCACGAAGCTGCCTTTGAACCGTAGCGCCGGTGTCGGCGCGTACCGCCCGAGCAGCTCGAAACCGCGCAGCACCGCATCGCCGGCGTTCACGTAGCGGTTCACGCGCGTGACGCTGCCGCTTGCGAGACCGGTGCCGACGATCAGCGGGTCGCAGGCGACAGCCGTGGTGCACAACGGCACGAAGTCGATGAAGTCGTGCAGCTCGTTGTCGAAGAGCGTGAACGAGAGCCCGCCCGCTGCCGTCGTGTAGTCGACGCCGAGCTCGCGGCCGCGATTCGTCTGCGGCGCGAGATCGGGGTTGGTTGCCGCGTAGCTCGAGCCGCTGACGAAGCTGCGGTACATCTGGTTCATTCCCGGCGCGGCGAAATTGCGATAGGCTGCCGCGCGCAGAACGAGCTCGGGGAGAAGGAAATAGCGTGCGCCGATGCGCGGGTTGAAGCGACTGTGCGAGGCGTCGGGCAGGCGCTTCGCCAGCGTGGCCGGTCGCCAGGTGCCCTGCGCGAATACACCCTGGAACGAGTGCTTTCCGCGCACGACGATGGCTGCGTTCTGCGCCGACGGACCGAACAGCCGGATGTCGTCGTCGGCGTCGATCATGCGCAGGTCGACGCCGACACGCAGGTCGGCGATCGCGCCGAGATCGCGCTGGTAGAACGCCGACCCGCCGACGCTGCGGTAGCGCACCTGCTCGATCTGGTGCAGCGTGAAGACGCCCGGGATCCGGTTCACCAGCTGTTCGGTTGCCGTCTGCGGCGAGGCAAGGATCTCGTCGCGCTCGAGCGCCGTCGTGCTCACGTCGAGGTCCTCGAGCGTGATGCCGCGACCGGCCGAGACGGTCACCGGCTCGAGGCTCGGCTCGACGGAGTCGGCGGCTCGTACGGGCAGCGCGGAGATCGCGAGGCTTGCCATCGACAGCGCGATGGCCAGGGTCAGTCTTGGGGGTTCCATGTCGAGTCCTGTCTCGATGCACCGCATTCGTCGCGCCCGAATCGACGTCGTCGGGCGACCGTCGATTCGGGCGGGCAGGGGTCGTACGTTGCGCGCTTGCGAGCGCGCGCGTCAGGACGCGAGGGGAGGTCCGCGGGGCGTGGCGCCGAGCGCGAGCTCGGGCGAGCGCGGCGGCGGCGGCGCGTGCGACACCGTCGCCACGGCGTGAACTCCATGCGCGCGACGTCCCCGCGATGAAACGATGGCAGGTGGTCGGAACGCTCGGAACGGCGCAGGCGCTCGCCTGGGCCTCGTCGTACTACCTGCCGGCGATGCTCGCGCATTCGATGGCCGAGGAGCTGCGCATCGCGGTGCCGACCGTCTTTGCCGCGTTCTCTGCTGCGCTGCTGGTTGCCGCATTCCTCGGGCCGTTTGCCGGCCGCGCGATCGATCGATGGGGCGGGCGTCCCGTGCTGATGGCGTCGAACCTGGTGTTCGCTGCGGGTCTGGTCGCGCTGGGTGCGAGCCAGGGTCCAGTGGGTATGTTCGCGGCCTGGCTCGTCATCGGCATCGCGATGGGCAGCGGCCTGTACGAAGCCGCCTTTGGAACGCTGGTGCGCCTGTACGGCACCGACTCGCGCAACGTGATCACCGGCATCACGCTCATTGCCGGCTTCGCCAGCACGGTCGGATGGCCGCTGTCGGCGTTCATCGGGGCGGAGCTCGGATGGCGCGCCGCCTGCTGGTGCTGGGCACTTCTCCATCTGGTGCTGGGGCTTTCGCTGAATGCGGCCGTGCCGCGCGCAACGTCGATGCGGGAAAGCGCCGAACCGGCAGTGACCCACGAAGAAGCCGTCGCGCCGGGTGCGGTTTCGACGCGCGCCGCGATCCTGTTGGCCTTCGTGTTTGCCGTCACCTGGTTCATCAGCACGGCAATGGCAGCCCATCTTCCCGAGCTGCTGATGGCAGGCGGCATGAGCCTCGCTGCCGCGGTAGCCGTCGGCACGCTGATCGGGCCCGCGCAGGTAGGAGGCCGCCTGCTCGAGTTCGGCGTGCTGCGGCGTGTGCACCCGCTGCTGTCGGCGCGACTCGCCGCATTGATGCACCCGATCGGCGCCGGGTTTCTGCTGGTCATCGGCGCGCCGGCCGGCGCCGTGTTCGCCGTGTTGCACGGTGCGGGTAACGGCATCCTGACGATCGCCAACGGAACGTTGCCGCTCGTGTTCTTCGGCGCCCGGGGCTATGGCGAGCGTCAGGGGCTGCTGATGGTGCCGGGGCGCATCATGCAGGCGCTTGCGCCCTGGCTTTTCGGCATCTGCCTCGTGCAGTGGGGCGTCGGTGCGTTGTGGCTGTCGAGTGCGCTCGCACTCGCCGCCTTCGCGGCCCTGCTGATGCTTCCTGGGAGCCGCGCCGCAGAAGCGCGAATCGGTTAGGGCCTGTTCACACTACGATCGTCCCCGCGTGAGCCCGAAAATGAAGCGCAATCAAGGCGCAAAGCGCAGTCGTGGCGGTGCCACGACGAGCATTTGCAACGCCGAGTGCGCTTCATTTTCGGGCTCACCCTCCGGGCCAGGGCCTGTCGAGCCGCCACACTTCGTTGCCGGCTCCTTGCGTGGCACAGCCACGCGGCGTCGCCGGCGCCTCGTTTGGCGGCTCGGCAGGCTCTGGCGCGGGGACGATCGTAGTGTGAACAGGCCCTAGTGTGATGTTCCGGAAATAACTTTACTAATTCTCGCAAGCTTCTGAAGAAT
>CAZIDY010000094.1:0-4390 GCA_964538505.1 uncultured Limnobacter sp.
TCTCCGTCGCCAAGGAAATCGAGCTGAAGGACAAGTTCGAGAACATGGGCGCGCAAATGGTCAAGGAGGTCGCCTCGAAGACCTCCGACACCGCCGGCGACGGCACGACCACGGCGACGATCCTCGCGCAGGCGATCGTGCGCGAAGGCATGAAGTACGTCGCCGCGGGCATGAACCCGATGGACCTCAAGCGCGGCATCGACAGCACGGTCTCGGCGCTCACCGAAGAACTGAAGAAGATCAGCAAGCCCTGCACGACGAGCAAGGAAATCGCGCAGGTCGGCTCGATTTCGGCGAACTCCGACGAGGAGATCGGCCGCATCATCTCCGAGTCGATGGAGAAGGTCGGCAAGGAAGGCGTCATCACCGTCGAGGACGGCAAGTCGCTCGAGAACGAGCTCGACATCGTCGAGGGCATGCAGTTCGACCGCGGCTACCTGTCGCCCTACTTCATCAACAACCCCGACAAGCAGGTCGCGGTCATCGAAGAGCCGTACGTCCTGCTGCACGACAAGAAGATCGGCAACATCCGCGACCTCCTGCCGGTGCTCGAGCAGGTCGCGAAGGCGGGCAAGCCGCTGCTGATCATCGCCGAGGAAGTCGAAGGCGAGGCGCTCGCCACGCTGGTGGTGAACAACATCCGCGGCATCCTGAAGACCGTCGCCGTCAAGGCGCCCGGCTTCGGTGACCGTCGCAAGGCGATGCTCGAGGACATGGCGATCCTCACCGGCGGCACGGTGATCTCGGAAGAGACCGGCATGACGCTCGAGAAGGCGACGCTGCAGGATCTCGGCCGCGCCAAGCGCGTCGAGGTCGGCAAGGAGAACACGACGCTGATCGACGGCGCCGGCGACACCAAGGCCATCGAGGCCCGCGTCAAGGCGATCCGTGCGCAGATCGAGGAAGCCACCAGCGACTACGACCGCGAGAAGCTGCAGGAGCGCGTCGCCAAGCTGGCCGGCGGCGTCGCGGTGATCCGCGTCGGTGCGGCCACCGAAGTCGAGATGAAGGAGAAGAAGGCCCGCGTCGAGGACGCGCTGCACGCCACGCGTGCCGCCGTCGAGGAAGGCATCGTTGCGGGCGGTGGCGTCGCACTGCTGCGCGCACGCGCTGCGGTGAAGGTCAAGGGCGACAACGCCGACCAGGACGCAGGCGTGAAGATCGTGCTGCGTGCCGTCGAGGAGCCGCTGCGCCAGATCGTCAACAATGCCGGCGAAGAAGCGAGCGTGGTCGTCGCGAAGGTGCTCGACGGCAAGGGCAGCTTCGGCTACAACGCGGCCAGCGGCGAGTTCGGCGACATGGTCGAGATGGGCGTCGTCGACCCGACCAAGGTCACGCGCACCGCGCTGCAGAACGCGGCCTCGGTCGCCAGCCTGATGCTCACCACCGAGGCGATGATCGCCGAAGCGCCGGAAGACAAGCCGGCCGGCGGCATGCCCGGCATGGGCGGCATGGGTGGCATGGGCGGAATGGGCGGCATGGACATGTAAGTCCGTGCGCGGCCGCAAGCGGCCGCGCATCCGCTTCGTTCGAACGAGAAGGGGCAGCCGGGGTAACACCCGGCCGCCCCTTTTTTCGTCTGAAGCAGGCTGCAGTAGCCTGCCTGTGGTGGCCTGCCTATAGAATTTCCCGGCTTCACTCTGACCGATGCGCAACGCGACGGCGGATCTCATCGAGCTGGCAATGCGGCAACCGCCGCCGGGAACCAGGAATGGAACGACCGGGCAATGAACTCTCCGCAGCGGAAGCAGCGCTGCGCGATGCGGCACTCGAATATCATCGCGCACCCACGCGCGGCAAGATCGCGGTGCTGCCCACGAAGGCACTGGCGAACCAGCGCGACCTTTCGCTCGCCTACTCCCCCGGCGTGGCCTATGCGTGCCTCGCGATCGAGGAAGATCCGTCGCTGGCCGCTGAATACACGTCGCGCGCGAACCTGGTCGGGGTCGTCACCAACGGCACCGCCGTGCTCGGGCTGGGCAACATCGGTCCGCTCGCGGGCAAGCCGGTGATGGAAGGCAAGGGCTGCCTGTTCCGCAAGTTCGCCGGAATCGACGTGTTCGACATCGAGCTCGCCGAGCGCGATCCCGACCGGCTCGTCGAGATCATCGCCGCGCTCGAGCCGACGCTGGGCGGCGTGAACCTCGAGGACATCAAGGCGCCCGAGTGCTTCGAGATCGAACGCAAGCTGCGCGACCGAATGGGCATTCCGGTTTTCCACGACGACCAGCACGGCACGGCCATCATTTCGTCGGCCGCGCTGCTGAACGCGCTCGAGCTGGTCGGCAAGCGCATCGCCGAAGTAAAGCTGGTCGTCTCGGGTGCCGGCGCCGCCGCGCTCGCGTGCGTCGACATGATGCTGCAACTCGGCATCGATCGCGACAACGTGTTGCTCGTCGACTCGAAAGGCGTGCTGCATGCGGGCCGGCAGGATTCGGTCGACGTCTCCAAGCGGCCCTGGTGCCGCCAGACCGACGCGCGCACGCTCGCCGACGCGATGCACGGAGCCGACGTGCTGCTCGGGTGCTCCTCGCCCGGCGTCGTTTCGTCTGCAATGGTCGACACGATGGCGCAGCGCCCGATCATCCTCGCGCTGGCCAATCCCGAGCCGGAGATCCGCCCCGAGCTCGCGCGCGCGGTCCGTCCCGACTGCATCGTCGCGACCGGGCGCTCCGACTACCCGAACCAGGTCAACAACGTCCTGTGTTTTCCGTACATCTTCCGTGGTGCCCTCGATTGCGGTGCAACGCGGATCACCGAGGAGATGAAGCTAGCCTGCGTGCACGAGATCGCAGCATTGGCGAAGACCGAGATCAGCGACGAGGTCGCCTCGGCCTATCCGGGACAGGAACTCGTGTTCGGCGCCGAATACCTGATCCCGAAGCCCTTCGACTCGCGGCTGATCCTGCGGATCGCGCCGGCCGTCGCTCGCGCCGCCGCGCAATCCGGCGTCGCCACGCGGCCGATCGCCGATCTCGACGCGTACCGCGCATCGCTCACCCGCTTCGTCACGCACACCGGGATGTTCATGCGCCCGGTGTTCTCGGCGGCGAAGGCCGCACCGAAGCAGGTCGCCTATGCCGACGGCGAGGACGAGCGCGTGCTGCGCGCCGTGCAGTCGGTGGTCGACGAGTCGCTCGCGCGGCCGCTGCTCATCGGACGTCCCGCCGTCGTCTCGCAGCGCATCGAGCGCGCCGGCCTGCGGCTGCAGCGTGGGCGCGACTACGAGATCGTCGACCCCGAAGACGATCCGCGCTACCGGCAGTACTGGGAGGCGTACCACCGGCTCGCCGCACGCGACGGCGTCACGCCCGACATGGCCAAGGCGACGCTGCGGCGTTCGACCACGGCGATCGCCGCACTGATGGTGCGCAGGGGAGACGCCGACGCGATGCTGTGCGGGCTGGTCGGACGCTACGAGGCGCACCTCGAGCAGGTCGAGCGAATCATCGGCCGGCGCGACGATGCGCCCTGCCTCGCAGCGCTGAACGCGCTGATGCTCGACCAGCGCACGCTGTTCATCACCGATACTTTCGTCAACGACGATCCGAGTGCGGAACAGCTCGCGGGAATCGCGGTGATGGCGGCGGCAGCGGTGCGCCGCTTCGGCCTGCCGCCGAAGGTCGCGTTCGTATCGCACTCGATGTTCGGCTCGAGCCAGCGGCCGTCGGCACTGAAGATGCGCGCCGCGCGTGACCTCTTCCGCCAGCTCGCGCCCGACATCGAGGCCGATGGCGAGATGCCGGGCGACGCCGCGCTGTCGGAGGAGATGCGGGCGCACTTCCTGATGGAATCGACGCTGAGCGGGTCGGCCAACCTGCTGATCCTGCCGAACCTCGATTCGGCGAACATCCTGTTCAACGTGCTGAAGGTCACCGGCGGGCACGGTGTCACCGTCGGGCCGATCCTGCTCGGCGCGGCGCGCCCGGCGCACATCCTGACGCCGACCTCGACGATGCGCCGCGTACTGAACATGACCGCGCTGGCCGTCGCCGACGTCGACGCCGGACGGCAGCATGCCCCGGAGTCGACGCCGGGCAGCAGCGGATCGGCGTAGAGGAACGGCTTGGCGACAGGCGCCCGGGTACGGTTTCGCGTTCGAAAACGAGAGAGCCCTTCGTTTGATATGAGTTGGAACCGTTTCCGCGGATCGCTCGGCGTCTTCGCCGTCGAGATGATCCGAAGTGCTGCGCGGCAGACGTGTCCATCGGCGGCGTGGCGTATGCCACGCAGACGCCGACGGTGGGCAAGTCGTCTTCGACGCGGTGACGGAACGTGTGTCGCTCGTCTGTTGTGCCTCTTTCAAGGCGCACCTCGGCATGCCAGGGCGCCCCCGCGCGCTCTAGTGGCTCTGGAAGTGCCGATTTCCGGCACTTCTGGCGCGGGCCAT
>CAZIDY010000095.1:0-4317 GCA_964538505.1 uncultured Limnobacter sp.
GCATCGATCACGAGACCGTCCGCCGCTTCGTACCAATCCGCCGCTCTGAAAACCCCGGCTGCGAACCTACTGGTGAAATATCCGGGTTAGGATCGAAGGGAGACAATGGCACGGTCGGGGACGACGATGGGGCCGAGAGCGCTGGTGATCGCGCCGAACACGATCGGGGACGCCGTCATGGTGCAGCCGCTGCTGTCTCTGCTGCGTCAGCAGAGCGCGCGACTGCGCATCGACGTACTCAGCGAGCCCGGCGTCGCTCCGGTGTTCCGCTGCATGGACGAAGTGGGCGACGTCATCCTGGGTCCGGGCCCCGAAGGACGCACCCTGTGGGCCACACGCTGGCAGCTCGGGCGCGCGCTGCGCCCACGCAAGTACCACCGCGCCTACGTGCTGCCCGAGACACGCATCTCGGCACTCGTTCCCTGGTTCGCCGGCATCCACGACCGCATCGGCTATCGCGGGCAGTCGCGCGCGCTGCTGCTCAACCGCATCCACGACAGCGCCCGCACGAAGACGCCGCAGGCCGCCGAGCACTTCGCCGGGCTTGCGTTCGAGCCGCACGCACCGCGTCCGGGCAGCGTGCCCGACCCGCGGCTCGTGCGTCGTCCGCAACGCGAGCGCTCGGTACGCGCCAAGTTCGACATCGGCCGCGAGGCGCCGCCGATCGTGCTGTGCCCGGGCACGGGTGGCGGTGAATCGCATCGCTGGCCGGCACGGCATTTCGCCTCGCTGATCGCGATGCTCTCCGCCGAAACGCCCGAAGCGGAAGTGCTGCTGCTCGGACCGGCGGCCGAGCGCCGTGCGGCCACCGAGATAGCCGCGCTGTCTGGCCAGGCAGCGCGCAACCTGTGCGGGGAGACGACGCTCGACGAGGCGATCGCGATCATTGCGCAGGCGGCCGGTGTGCTCAGCGTCGATACCGGACTGATGCACGTCGCGGCCGCCTACGGGCGCCCGCAGGTTGCGCTGTTCGGCCCCTCCGACCCGCGCCGCGCGCAGCCGCGATCGCCGCGCGCGCACGTCGAATGGCTGCACCTGGCGTGCAGCCCGTGCTCGGAACGCGCGTGCCCCCTCGTGCACCACGCATGCATGCAACGCATCGCGCCTGCGCAGGTTTTCGAGACGCTCTCGCGCGCGATGCGCTTCGAGACGAGCGGGGCGCGTCCTTCGCGCTGACCACCGATGCGACGCGCGATCCTGTGCACGGCCGACGCAGTGGAGGAGGCGTTCTACGAAGCGATGCAGCGCGGCGAGCTCGAGGCGATGATGGCGCTCTGGGCAGACGACGAAGATGTCGTCTGCGTGCACCCGAGCAGCGACCGCCTCGTCGGGCTTGCCGCCGTACGCGCCTCGTGGGCGAGCATCTTCCGCCACGGTCACGTCGACATCCGTCGCAGCGATGTGCGCGCGCACACCGGTGCGGTGCTTGCGATCCACAACGTCGTCGAGCAGACCCTCGCCATGGTGCCCGCCGGCGGCGTGCAGGTCGTCGAATGCGTCGCGACCAATGTCTATGTCAAGCAGGCCGAGGGCTGGCGCATCATGCTGCACCACTCCGCGCTGCGGCAGTCGAGCCCGGCCGCCGCGGAGCGCCTGCATTGAGGAATGGATAACGACGTCCTCCGGGCGCTGGAGAAATGGCCATCGGTGCCCGCCGTGTTCGGCTGGCTTCGTCTGGACCGCCGGGGAAACTGGCTGCTCGTCGACCGAGGTCGTCCAGACTTCGACGAAGCGCGCGATGCAGCAGGCAGCACGATCGGCAACCGGCGCATCGTCGATTTCATCGCGCGCAACTACGCAGGCGACGAGCACGGGCGCTGGTTCTGGCAGAACGGACCGCAGCGGGTCTACGTCGATCTCGAAACTGCGCCGCTGGTACTGCGCGCGATCGCCGGTGAAAGCAGCAACGAGGCGCCCCGCTTCGTCGCGCACACCGGCGTACCGGTCACGACGATCGAAGCCGGCTGGATCGGCCCCGACGAGCAACTGCTGTTGCGCACCGATCTCGGCGGCGCGGTGGTGCACGATCTCGATCTGGCAGCGCTGCCGCTGGAAGCGCGCGACGACGGCTCGCTCGTGCTGCAACTCGACTCCGGCGCACTGATTCTCGGGAGAACCACGGAACCCGAGCAGGCGCTGGGCTTCGTCGCCCGACCGCGGGACCAAAGCTAATTCACGCGCTCCTCGCGCTCGCGCAACCAGCGCGCCTCGAGCTCGCGCAGTCGCGAGTCGATCTGCGAGGCGACGTGGAAATCGGGAATGCGCGAGCGCTGTGCGAGACGCAACTGCTCGACCGCCGCGGGAAGCGCGCCGAGCAGCACGAACCGTTCGGCCGCCGCCTTGTGCGCGAGCGCGGGACGATCGAGCGCCTGCTGCGCCTCCGAGAGCATCTCCCAAAGCTGTGCGTCGTCGCGATGCATCGCAAGCGACTGCTCGAGAAAGCGCACGGCGTCGTCGTAGCGCTGCTCGGCGAACAGCGCCCGCGCCCGCAGGCGCATCAGCGCACGCGCCGACGGGTCGCGCACGAGCGCCGCATCGATCAGCGCGAGCGCGGCCTGCGGCCGACCCGCGTCGAGCTCGACCTGCGCGGCGAGGCGCTCGACGAAACGATGCGGCGCAGGCAGGCGCTGCCGCACTTCGGCGATCGCCGCTCGCGCCTGCTCGGCGTCCCGTCGCGCGGCGGCGACCGTCGCGATGCCGAACCAGCCGGCAGTCTCGTCGATCGTACGTTCGCGCAGCTGGCGCTCGAACCAGATGTTCGCCGCATGCAGGCCGTCGACGCTGGTGTCGCCGAGTGCACGCAGCTTGGCACGCGCCAGCTGAAACTCGAGACTGTCGGTGCGTTGGCGATAGCGGCCTTCGCTGATACGCGTCTGGATGTCGGCGATGCGCGCGGAAGTAACCGGGTGCGTGCGCAGGTACTCGGGCGCGCCGCTCTCGTACAGCCTCCCCGAGCTCTGCAGCCGGGTGAGGAAGGACACCATCGCATTCGCGTCGAAATCGCCCTGTCGCAGCATGTCGAGCCCGATCCGGTCGGCCTCGCGCTCGGCGTCGCGCGAGAAACCCAGCATCTGCTGCTGCGCGACGGTACTGCCCAGCGAGGCAAGCCCGCCGGCCGCCTGCGGATTAGAACCGGCGGCGAGCGCGGCAAGTACCATCGCGGCCAGCATGACGACCGAGCCCTGGCGCTGGTGAGCGAGCATGCGCGCGATGTGCCGCTGCGTGACGTGGCCGATCTCGTGCGCCAGCACGGCAGCGAGCTCGGATTCCGATTGCGTCGCGACGATCAGCCCCGAGTGCACGCCGATGAACCCGCCCGGCAGCGCGAAGGCGTTCAGCGTCGGATCGCGGACGAGAAAGAAGCCGAAGTCATGACCGCTCGCCTGGGCGGTATCCGTCAACGCCAGCGCGAAGCGGTTCAGCCAGTCGGTGAGCTCGGCATCGTCATCGATCATGCCGCGTCGCTGCATCTCGCCGACGATCGACTCGCCGATGCGCCGCTCCATTGCCGGCGACAGCTCGTCGGCGCTCGCATCGCCCAGCCGCGGCAGATTGTCGACCTGTGCGTGCGCCATCGGCGGGGCGAATGCGAGCACGGCGGCCAGCAGGCCCGCCACGCATCGGGTCGACAGACGAGCGCTCGGCAACGGCAGTACTCCGGGGAAACGGCGTTGCTATGATAGACGGGCACCCTGCCCCACCATGAGCACCAAAGCAGCTTCCTCCCGATCCACGGCGCCGGCCGAAACCTCGAGCAGCACGACGGACGCGCTCACGCATTTCGACGCCGCCGGCCACGCGCATATGGTCGACGTCGGCGCGAAGGCCGAGACGCGCCGCGTGGCGATCGCCCGCGGAACGATCCGGATGAAGGCCGAGACTTTCACGCTCGTGCGCGATGGCAGCGCGAAGAAGGGAGACGTGATCGGCGTCGCCCGCATCGCCGCCATCCAGGGCGCGAAACGCACTGCCGACCTCATTCCGCTGTGCCACCCGATCGCGCTCACGCGCGTCGCCGTCGATTTCGAACTCGACGAAGCGGGCAGCGCCGTTCATTGCACCGCCACCGTCGAATGCGAAGGTCGCACCGGAGTCGAGATGGAAGCGCTCACCGCCGTGCAGGTGGGCCTGCTGACCGTCTACGACATGTGCAAGGCGGTCGACCGCGGCATGGTCATCGAGCGCGTCGCGCTCGTGGAGAAGCGCGGGGGGAAGAGCGGGACGTGGATCAGGGAAGATTGAGTCGACACTGGCTCACCAGCCACTAGTTCGCTGCAACCTTGAAATCGGCTGTATCGCCCCTACATGATGGGGCAT
>CAZIDY010000096.1:0-3906 GCA_964538505.1 uncultured Limnobacter sp.
GAGGCGAGCAGCGAGGGAAGTCGGTGCGAAGCACCGACCGCCGCAGCGGGAGCCCGTTGCGTGAAGCCTCGCGCATTGCCTTGCCGCTATGGCCCTGCCTGCCGCCCCCCAACGCCCCGGGCGCGCACCCCGCCACCGTCGCCAACCCGCGACGCCCGCCGCGAACGCACCGACCAGGTCAGTCGCCCGGCAGCGCCCTGGTGGATGCAGGCACCCCCGTCTAGCGCGGCGCGCGTGCAACGAGCACGGTCGCCGCGAGGATCAGTGCACCGCCGGCGACGGTTCGTGCGCTCAGCGCTTCGCCGCCGAGTGCGATCGACGACAGTGCAGCGAACAGCACCTCGCTGAGCATCACGATCGCCGTCACGGCGGCGGGAACGCGGGCCACGCCGTACTGCAATGCGAAGTTGCCGGCGAGCAGCGCGAGTGCCAGTGCGATCGTTCCCGCGATCCACACCCAGTGCGGCGCTGGCGGGAATGCGATCGTGCCGCTCTCCGACATTGCCCACGCCATCGCACACGCGACGGCAAACCCGCCGACGAACATCGCCAGCGCCCGGACGTCGTCGGGCGCATCGCGGTTGCGTCGCACCAGCACGTTGACGAAGGCGAAGCAGACGCCGCCGGCCAGGCCGAGCCAGTCGGCGAGCGACGAAGGCAGCGGAACGCCCGCGCCCGGCTGCCACAGCACGATTGCTGCGCCCGCGAGTGCGAGCACGATGCGCGCGAGCGCGGCCCGCGTGATCGGCTCGTCGAGGAGCCAGCGCGCGAGCAGCAGCGACCACACAGGCATCAGGTAGAACAGCAGGACGACGCGGACGACCTCGCCGATCATCACGCCCCAGTTGAAGGCGACGTTGGTCGCGCCGGCAGCGAGGACCAGCCACATCAGCTGCGGGCGGCGCACGAGACCTGCCCATGCCCGCGGTCGCCACAGGCTCAGGACGACCGTCGAGAACAGGAACGCGAAGCCCGTCGCCCAGACGCTGTGCAGCCCGAGCGCGTTCAACTGGCGGAACGGCCACCACGAGACGCCCCAGACGAAGGCGTTGAACAGCAGGCAGGCGAGGGCTGCGGCAGGCAATGCGACGGTCGCGCGGAGGGGCGGGCGAAGGGGGCGGGCGAAGGCTTATCTCGCCGGACGGCGAAGGCCTGGCCCGGCGGACGGCGAAGAGCATAGCCCGGCGTGCGGGCAACGGGCCGGAGCACGCCGCAGCGCGCGCCGGGTCAGACGTACTCGGCCAGTGCCCCTTTCATCTTCTGCAACGCCTTCGCTTCGATCTGGCGGATTCGCTCGGCCGATACGCCGAACTCGTTCGCCAGCTCATGCAGCGTGAGCGTGCCGCCTTCGGACTCGTCCTTCAGCCAGCGTGTCTCGATGATGCGGCGGCTGCGCGCGTCGAGCGCGGCGAGCGCGCTGGCGATCCCCTCGCTCTGCAGGCGATCGCGGTCGCGCGATTCGAGCACCTGCGTCGGTTCCGCCGCGGGTGCGGCAAGCCACGCGATGGGCGCGTAGCTTTCCTCGCCGTCGTCGAAGCTGGCATCGAGCGCGAGGTCCTGGCCGCCGAGACGGGTTTCCATTTCGACGACGTCCTTCTCGCGCACGTTCAGGTCGCGTGCGATCGTCTCGATCTCGGTCGGGGTGAGCGCCTGCGGTCCCGGCTTGCGCGAGCGCAGGTTGAAGAACAGCTTGCGCTGCGCTTTCGTCGTCGCCACCTTCACGGTGCGCCAGTTCTTCAGCACGTATTCGTGGATCTCGGCGCGGATCCAGTGCAGCGCGAACGACACCAGGCGAACGCCGCGATCGGGGTCGAAGCGCTTGACGGCCTTCATCAGGCCGATGTTGCCTTCCTGGATCAGGTCCGCGTGCGGCAGCCCGTAGCCGAGGTATTGGCGCGCGATCGAAACGACGAGGCGCAGGTGCGACAGCACCATCTCGCGCGCGGCGTCGAGGTCTCCCGCCGCCTGGTAGCGGCGGGCCAATTCCGTTTCCTGCTCGGCCGTGAGCATCGGCAGGCGGTGAACCGCGGCAATATACGCATCGAGATTCCCGACCGCAGGCAGCGCCAGCATCGCGTTTTGCGAAGTGGGCACGAGCGCGGTGGAATTTCCCTTTGTCATCCGGTTCCCTCCATTCTGAAGCCAGAGATTAGCACTCTCAGGTGGAGAGTGCTAGTAACAGGCGACAATCAGACAGTTACGACAGCTTTCGGGGCTCCGATGCTTCAGCTCTACACATATTTTCGCAGTTCGGCCTCGTTCCGCGTGCGCATCGCCTTGAATCTCAAGGACTTGCCGTGGGAGCCGACGGTCGTCTGGCTGGCTTCCGGCGAGCAATGCGGCGACGCGTACCGGGGGGTGAATCCGCAGGGGCTCGTTCCGCTGCTGGTCGATGGGCAGACCCGGATCGCCCAGTCGCTGGCGATCATCGAGTACCTCGACGAAACGAAGCCGGGGCGCAAGCTGCTGCCGTCGGACCCGACCGGGCGCGCCCGCGTGCGCTCGCTGTCGATGCTCGTTGCGGCGGAGATCCACCCGCTGAACAACCTGCGCGTGCTGAATCACCTGCGCGACTCGCTCGGGCTCGATGCCGACGCGATTGGCCGCTGGTATCGGCATTGGTGCGACGAGGGCCTGGCGGCCTTCGAGCGAGAGCTTGCCGACCCGCGCACCGGCCGCTTCTGCCATGGCGACGAGCCGTCGATGGCCGACGTCTGCCTCGTCCCGCAGATCTTCAATGCGCGCCGCTACGAGACGCAGGTCGAGCGCTACGAGCGCACGATGCGGATCTTCGATGAGTGCATGAAGCTCGACGCCTTCCGCAAGGCGCAGCCGTCGGAGCAGGCCGAAGCGGCCCGCGCCGGCTGAGAGGCTGCGGGTCGGCCCTAGTCCGACCGGCGGAGCTGCTACGCCGACTGGTGGATCGCGCCGCGTGCACGGCGCGGCCTACATTGGAGGCCCCGCCGACGCCGTCTGAACGGCTGAGTACGGCCCTCCCGATTGCCGAATGCAGGGTGCACCGATGTCGAGTTCCATCGCCGTTGCAGCTTCCGTCACCGTCCGTGTCTCCCGAAGCGATGCCGACCGTTCCCGAATTTTCGAGCTGCGCGCACGCAGTCGTCATGCAGCCTGCGATGCCGCAGCGCCCGATGCCTGGGATCGGCTGCCGAACGCCACGCTGCTGCTCGCCGAGTCGCCCTGCGACGGCGAGGTGCTGGGAAGCCTGCGCATCCTGGCCGGCGATCGCGGCCCGCTGATGGTCGACGGGCTGCTCGAGCTGCCGGCGTCGCTGAAGCGTCAGTCGGTTGCCGAAGGCTCGCGGCTCGTCGTTCGCGACGGATGCAATGCGCGGCATGTCCGGCTGATGTTGTGGAAAGCTTTCCACCGCTATTGCCTGGCCGCGCAGGTGCAGACGATTCTCGTCGCCGTTCGCGACGCGGCCGCACTCGAGTACGAAGGGCTCGGTTTTCGCGATGTCCACGCCGACGCCAGGCGCTTCGCACCGCGCGGTCGTGATCTGGCCACGCACCGGCTCATGCGCCTGGAAGTGGCCGAGGCGTACGACGCGATGCAGCGGAGCGGTCACCCGCTGCTCGAGTTCTTCTTCGTCGATCGACATCCGGAGATCGACCTGCTCGGCCCGGTACCGTCCAGCCCTTCGCGACCCGCTCGCGTCGTACCGGAACAGCTTCGTGTCGCGGCGGCGCTCGCGGAGCTCGCGGTCGTCTAGGGAGTCGAGCCGTTCTGCGTCGCGGCTGCGGGCTGCCGACCGTTCAGCCCCCTCTGCGCGGCGCGCGGCGCGCGGCGCCGGGCGCCGCGCGCCACGTGCCCCCGTGCCCCCGTGGCCCCGCGCCCCGCGCCCCGCGCCCCGCGCCCCGCGCCCCGCGCCCCGCGCCCCGCGCCCCG
>CAZIDY010000096.1:4006-4228 GCA_964538505.1 uncultured Limnobacter sp.
CGCCCACCGTACCGCGGCGTTCATTGTTGTTTCGCTGTGAATCGCAGCGTTCTCGGTTGAGCAGCCGCTTTCACGATCGGAAACGCTGCGATTTGCAGCGTTTGACGCTCTTACATGCAATGCAGGCACGACCCGAGCGGCGCGCCGAGCAAAGCGCTGCAGGCGTGTCATACGATTTCGCGTTCAACGAATCAGATTCCGCACGGCGCCGGGCCGCAACGG
>CAZIDY010000097.1:0-4121 GCA_964538505.1 uncultured Limnobacter sp.
GCTTCGGCTCGAGCAGCGCCATCTGCAGCACCTCGTTGCGCTTCTTCTCGCCGCCGGAGAAGCCCTCGTTCACCGAGCGATAGAGGAACTCCTCCTTCATCTCGACCGCCTTCATCTCGGCTTTCACCTTGGCGAGGAAGTCCATCGCGTCGAGTTCGGGCAGGCCGCGATGCCTGCGCACGCCGTTGACCGCCGCCTTCAGGAAATAGGCGTTCGATACCCCGGGGATCTCCACCGGGTACTGGAACGCGAGGAAGATCCCCGAACGCGCGCGGTCTTCGATCGACATCTCCAGCAGGTCTTCGCCCTGCCACGTGACGCTTCCGCCATCGACCGCGAAGCTGTCGCGCCCGGCGAGCACCTGCGAGAGCGTGCTCTTGCCCGAGCCGTTCGGCCCCATGATCGCGTGCACTTCGCCAGCCTTCACCGAAAGGTCGATGCCGCGCAGGATCTGCTTGCCTTCGACCGAGGCCTTCAATTGACTGATTTCGAGCATGTCGTTTCTCTCTTTCAACCCACGCTGCCTTCGAGACTCACGCCGATCAGGTTCTGTGCCTCGACGGCGAACTCCATCGGCAGTTCCTTGAACACTTCCTTGCAGAAGCCGTTGACGATCATCGAGACCGCATCCTCGGCCGACAGCCCGCGCTGCATCGCGTAGAAGAGCTGGTCTTCGGCGATGCGCGAGGCGGTCGCCTCGTGCTCGACATGGGCGGTGGGGTTGCGCGTTTCGATCGTCGGAAAGGTGTGCGCCGCGCACTTGTCGCCGATCAGCAGCGAGTCGCATTGCGTGTAGTTGCGCGCGCCCTCGGCCTTCGGCGACATGCGCACCAGCCCGCGGAAGGTGTTGCTGCCGCGACCGGCCGAGATGCCCTTGGAGATGATCGTGCTGCGCGTATTGCGCCCCATGTGGATCATCTTCGTGCCGGTGTCGGCCTGCTGCCGATGGTTCGACAGCGCCACCGAGTAGAACTCGCCCACCGAGTCGTCGCCGCGCAGCAGCACGCTCGGGTACTTCCAGGTGATCGACGAGCCGGTTTCCACCTGCGTCCACGAGATGCGCGAGCGGGCGCCGCGGCAGTCGCCGCGCTTCGTGACGAAGTTGTAAATGCCGCCGACGCCGTTCTCGTCGCCCGGGTACCAGTTCTGCACGGTGGAGTACTTGATGCTCGCGCCCTCGAGCGCGACGAGCTCGACGACCGCGGCGTGCAGCTGGTTCTCGTCGCGCATCGGCGCGGTACAGCCTTCGAGGTAGCTGACCGTCGCGCCCTCCTCGGCGATGATCAGCGTGCGCTCGAACTGCCCGCTGTCGCGCGCGTTGATGCGGAAGTAGGTGGAAAGCTCCATCGGGCACTTCACGCCCTTCGGAATGAACACGAATGAGCCGTCGGAGAACACGGCCGAGTTCAGCGCAGCGTAGAAGTTGTCGCTCGGCGGCACCACCGACCCAAGATATTCGCGGACGATGTCGGGATGGTTCTTCACCGCCTCCGAGAACGAGCAGAAGATGATGCCGTGCTCGCCGAGCTGCTTCTGGAAGGTAGTAGCCACCGACACCGAATCGAACACCGCGTCGACGGCAACACCCGCCAGCCGCGCGCGTTCGTGCAGCGGTACGCCGAGCTTCTCGAAGGTGCGCAGCAGCTCCGGATCGACCTCGTCGAGGCTCTTGGGCCCGTCGGTCTTGCTCTTCGGCGCCGCGTAATAGACGATGTCCTGGAAGTCGATCGGCGGATAATCCACCTTCGCCCAGTCGGGGTCGCGCATCGTGAGCCATCGGCGATACGCCTGCAGCCGCCACTCGAGCATGAACGCCGGTTCGCCCTTGCGCTCGGAGATCAGGTGTATCGTCTCTTCCGACAGGCCTTTCGGAATGGTCTCGGTCTCGATCTCGGTAACGAAGCCAGCCGAGTATTCGCGATCGAGGAAGCTGTCTATCTGTGTGGTCGGGGAACTCATGCGATGGATTCCTCTCGGGATTGCACGGGTTGCGCCACGGGCAAGCGAGCCGCTCGCTTGCGCCCTCGCGCCGTCGCCATCTTTGCGGCAACCGGTTTCATCGGTTCGCCCCTGGGCGGTTTCATCGGCTCGCCTCCGGGCTCGAGCGACTCGACCTCCGACTCGTCGAGCGGAACGACCCCCATCATGTCGGCGAGCGTCACGCTCTCGAGCGTGCGCCGCACCATGCGATTGATACGTTGCCAGTTCGAACGGATGCGGCAACTGCGCTCGAACCCGCACAGGCCGGCCGATGCGCTGCACTCGGTGAGGCCGAAAGGCTGCTCCTCGAGCGCATCGACGATGTCGGCGACGCTGATCGTCTCGGGCGCGCGGCTGAGCGAATAGCCGCCCCGCAACCCTCGAATGCTGCGTACGAGCTCGTGTCGTCCGAGCGTCTTCAGCACCTTGCTCACGGTGGGCACACCGAGCCCCAGCGCCGCGGCGATGTCCGCCGCGCTGTGCATCCGGTCGGGATGCGTCGCGAGGTAGGTCAGCGCGAGCGTGCCGTAGTCGGTAAGACGGTTGATTCGAAGCATGGGACTGCAGTGTTTCCGGAGGCCGGAGAAGCGCCCTTTTCGGGCAGCGAACGAGTGAAACAGTACCACTTCGGTCCTTTATCTGTCAAAGGTTCGCGACCGCATATTCCCCCGGTTGCCGCCCGCTTTCTTGATGTGCATCAAGGGCTCCACAGCCCATGGGACGACAATTAACGCATTCCGGTACCGGAATACCAAATTCAAGCCGATGGAGGCGCAAATGACCGAACAGGCCAAGCCGGCCCAGCCCGATTCCGAGCAGCGTCTCGGCGACATCTTCGAGCACTGCAACAACCTGCGACTCGGTCCGATGCCGTCGATCGATTCGCTGCCCGAAGGCTATACGGGAACCTTCGGCCACTTCCCCGTCTACTTCCCGGAAGAGCTCGTGCACGCCGCCGGCCTGATTCCGGTGAGCGTGCTGGGCGGTGGCAACAAGCTCGAGCTCAAGCACGCCGATGCCCACATGGGCTCGTTCATCTGCTCGATCTGCCGCTCGACGACCGAGCTCGGCCTGAACGGCTCGCTCGACGGCCTCACCGGATTCGTCACGCATCCGATCTGCGACGCCGCCAAGCACCTGGGCGGAATCTGGTCGCGCAACTTCCCCGACAAGCTCGGCCAGATCCTGTACCTGCCGCAGAACCCGAACACCCCCGGCTCGGTGCGCTACACCAGCTCCGAGTACCAGCGGCTGCGCAGCGACGTCGAGAAGAAGATCGGCCGCACGATCGAAGACGACGCAATCTGGAACAGCATCCGCATCTACAACCGCAACCGCGCGCTGCTGCGCGAGTTGTACGCGCTGCGCTGCGATGAGCCCTGGAAGGTTTCCACCAGTGAGCTGTACCTGCTGATGCGCGCGCGTACGCGCATGCCCGCCGAGTACCACAACGCGCTGCTCGAGGAGGCGCTCGGGCTGCTGCGCGCACGCAAGCGCGCCGCACAGGACAAGCCGCGCGTCGTCTTCGTCGGCGGCTTCTGCGAGCAGCCGCCGCTCGAGATGCTCGAGGCGCTCGACGACACCTGCTACGTCGTCGACGACGACCTGCTGATCGGGCTGCGCTGGATCACCGAGGACGTGCCGGAAACCGGCGACCCGGTGTGGGCACTGGCCGAAAGCTTCATCGATCGCTCGGCGGCCAGCCCCGTGCAGCACGACGAGCGCAAGACCAAGGCCGGCTACCTGATGGACATGGTCAAGGGCAGCCGCGCCGATGCCGTCGTCGTCACCGCCGCGAAGTTCTGCGAACCGGGGCTCGACGAGCAGGTCACGTGGTCGAAGCACCTCGACAAGGTCGGCGTGCAGCACCTCGTGCTCGAGTTCGAGGAAAAGATGACCTCCTTCGAGCAGATGTCGATGCAGCTGGAAACCTTCGCCGAATCGCTCCTGTTCTCGATCGCCTGACCGGAGACAACAAACATGACTACCGATACCGTTGAGTTCAATGCGCACCTGGAAGGGCAGAAGCTCTTCAAGGAGTGGTACGCCGGCCTGGAAGGCGCCAACCAGCGCGGGGAGCACGTGGCCAACGTGTTCGTGATGGGCAACGCCATCGAGATCCTGCGCGCCTTCGACTTCCG
>CAZIDY010000098.1:0-2995 GCA_964538505.1 uncultured Limnobacter sp.
CGAACGCACGCTCGACATCCAGTACTACATCTGGCGCAACGACATGACCGGCACGTTGCTGCTGGAAGCGTTGCATCTGTCGGCGGATCGCGGCGTGCGCGTGCGCCTGCTGCTCGACGACAACGGCACGGCAGGACTCGACGAAGAGCTGATGGCGCTGGACATGCACCCCAACATCGAGGTGCGCCTGTTCAATCCGTTCGTGGTCCGCAGCCCGAAGTGGATCGGCTTCGTCACCGATTTTTCGCGCGTGAACCGTCGCATGCACAACAAGTCGTTCACCGCCGACAACCAGGTGACGATCATCGGCGGGCGCAATGTCGGCGACGAGTATTTCGGCGCCGCCTACGGGCTGCTGTTCGCCGATCTCGACGTCCTGGCCGTCGGCCCGGTGGTGCAGGACGTGACCGCGGATTTCGATCGCTACTGGGCCAGTGCGTCGAGCTATCCCGCTTCGCTGATCCTGCCGCCGGTTCCCGCCGAACGACTCGATGCCCTCGCCGCACAGGCATCACGCGTCGAGGTCGATCCGAATGCAGCCACGTTCATGGAGGCGATGAACCAGACGCCGTTGATCGAGAGGCTCGCCGAAGGGGATCTGACGCTCTACTGGGCGCCGACCCGCATGATCAGCGACGACCCGGCCAAGGGGCTCGTCGCGCAACCCCGAGAGACGCTGGTGCTGCACGAGATCGGCGACATCGTCGGCTCGGCGTCCGACTACATCGACCTGGTGTCGCCGTATTTCGTCCCGGCCGCGAAGGGGACGGAGGCACTCAAGAGGTACGCGGCAGCCGGCGTGAAAGTGCGCGTGCTCACCAACGCACTGGAAGCCACCGACGTCGCCGCCGTGCACGGCGGCTATTCCAGGCGGCGCAAAGACCTGCTGCGAGGCGGCGTCGTTCTCTACGAGATGCGCCGTCCGACGGGGGCGCTCGACGTCGTCGAGCACGCCGGCCCCTTCGGCAGCTCAGGCTCGAGCCTGCACGCGAAGACCTTCTCGGTGGATCGATCGCGCGTCTTCATCGGATCGTTCAACTTCGATCCACGCTCGGCGCACCTGAATACCGAGCTCGGCTTCATCATCGAGAGCGCATCGCTGGCCGCACGAATCGACGATTCCTTCCAGGACATCATTCCGCAGAATGCCTATGCGGTTCACCTGAACGACAACGGCCGCCTTTACTGGATCGAGCATCGCAACGGCGAGCGGATACGCCACGACGTCGAACCCAACACCGGACTCCTGAAGCGCGTCGGCGTCTGGATCCTCTCGATACTGCCGATCGAATGGCTGCTGTGAGCGCCCGCACGACGCGGTGATCGCCTGCGTCAGATGCGAATCGCGCCGGTGGCCAGTGCCCATACGGCGGCGACGCAGCCGGCCACCAGCACGGCGAAACCGTAGCGCTCGGCACCCGAGAAGATCACCCGCCCCTGCTCGCGATGCGCCAAGGCGTACTCCGCGAAGTGGCTCACCAGCAGGCGTCTGGAAGACGACGGCCAGCATCAGCATGCCGATGCCGGCGATGGTCCACGCGATCAATGCGCCGGCAACGCCGGTCGCGCGCGAGAACGCAGCCGGCAGCGCGAAGATGCCGGCACCGATCATCGACCCGATGACGAGCAACGAGGTTGTTGCCGCGGCCCCACTGCGAACGCTCGGCGGCGTAGTGATCGCCGCCTGCCGGCACCATGCGCAGCTTCCTGAAGCCCAGCCGTTGCCGTGGTCGATTCGGCGTTGTCCGGACTTGTCAGCCGACGGCCGGATCCGCTTTTCGCGCATCCCGCGACGGAATGTTGCGTTTCCCCCCGCCGAATTCGTTCAACGGCCGAGAACGCAACGTGCGGTAGCGGGGTAGCAAGTTGGCAACCTTGAAGTCCGAACCGGCTGCCTCATGCCTTTGCCGGTGACAGGACCGACACCACCGGGCGTTCCTTGATCGGCAGGTTTTAAAGCGCGAAACAACATCAGGCCTTCATCGTGTTCAGGCGCAGCATCAGCGCCATCGGATGCTGCGGCGACTCCTGGAAGCCGTAGTGTTCGTAGAACTGTTTGGCTCGCTCATCGATGGCATGGACAAGCAGCGCGCGGACACCGACGTTGTGCGAAATCGTTACCGCCCGGTTGACCGCCTCCTGCAACAAGGCTGCGCCGAGCTTGATGCCCTGTGCGCGGCGGTCGACGGCCAGTCGCGCCAGCACCATTACCGGAACGGGGTCAGGCATGTTGCGCCGTACACCACCCGTAGCCGCTTGATGCGATACCGCACCTGCGGCCATCGCGTAGTAGCCGTAGACGCGACCATCATGATCGGCGACGACGAACGTGCGACTGGCCCCGCTTAGGTGGTTCGCCAAGGCCCTGCGCCTGAGCCATTCGTCCAGACTCGACTCTCCGCAATCGAATTCGGCGAGAAGATGAGTTCCGGTCAGCGGATCTGGCGCGCGCAAGCGCAAGCTCATGCCGCGTCGGTGCTCCAGGGGGCCTTGACGGCCAGCAGACGTTCAAGCCCCGGGTTGGGGCCGGGGGGCGCGTCGAGCATCGCAGTGAACCGCTTGAATTTGTCGGCGTCCAGGCTGAAAAAGACCTGATCCAGCACGACGGCCTGGGCGCGGGCGCAGGCCGCCTCGAGCATGAAGTCCGATCGGTTCTTGCCGAGCAGGCTGGCGGCGTGATCGATCAGATCACGCTGCTCGGGCAGCGCCCGCAGGTTGATGGCGGCGTCACGCATGAGCCCCTCCTTTTGGTGCATACACAACGGATACACGTATCGTGAATCGACGTGTAGCTATTATCAACACACCATTAGCCACCATTACGGCATTCAAGGGCGTCTTCGGACGCTCTTTCTTCCTCGAGATCAGGTTGCCTTCGAGCGCAGCACGCTCTCGCCTGCGCTTCGGCCATCATCGTTCTTCGCTTCTCAGCCGACACGACGTAAGCGTCCGGCGAAGGCATATTGACGCCGAACGCTGCGTTGTTCCGAACGAG
>CAZIDY010000099.1:0-2970 GCA_964538505.1 uncultured Limnobacter sp.
GTACGACGATCCATCGCGCCGATATAAAGCCGTTTCTTCCGTTTCAGTGAACTAGAATGTGCCACGTACGACGCGTGTGGTGCAAAAAGACGAGTGGCGGATTCGCCACAATCCGGTGGACGTTCAGCCCCGGAGCACTCCTACCCGCCTGCGGAGGACGTAGCGGCGCGGCTGCCCGAGGCGCTGGGCTGCGAGGCAAGCGAAATTCAACGGGGCTGGAACATGATGATCCCCATGCCTGCCAAAGCCACGGCTGCGCCGGCCAGATCCCATAGGGTCGGCCGAACGCCGTCCACGCCCCAGAGCCACACAAGGGCCACGCCGATATAGACCCCGCCGTAGGCGGCGTACAAGCGGCCGGCTGCGGTCTCGTGCAGGCTCAGCAGCCAGGCGAACAGAGCAAGGCTCACGGCCGCGGGAAGCAGCAGCCATACCGATCGACCCTGCCTGAGCCAGAGGTACGGCAGGTAGCACCCGACGATTTCGGCCAGAGCGGTTGCGACGAACAGCACGAAGGTCTTCATTGCCCTGCATTGTGCCGGGTCGATCGGCGCCGGGCACAAGCGTTGCTCGTGGGCATTCCGCTCAATGCATGAAACGAGAGGTTCGTCATGGCTCATCAGCAATACGCATCCTGCATCGATGCCTGCAACACTTGCGCCGATGCCTGCGACCACTGCGCCACCGCCTGCCTGAAGGAAGACGATGTCAAGATGATGGCGCGCTGCATCGCGCTCGACATCGACTGTGCAGGCATCTGTCGGCTCGCCGCCGGTTACATGGCGAGGGACAGCGAACTCGCCCAGCAGATCTGCCGGGTTTGCGCGGAAGTCTGCGAAGCCTGCGGCGACGAATGCGCCAGGCATCGACATCCCCATTGCCAGGAATGCGCCCAGGCGTGCAAGCGCTGCGCCGAGGAGTGCCGACGCATGGCTGGCGCCGGTGCCCGGGCAATGTGACCGCCGTCGATCATCGGAGTTGGATCAACGAACAACCATGGCGGAGCATTCCCGGTTCCCGATCGCTACAATCCCAGTGCGATGAGAGCCTTTCGCCGCTCGGTCTTTGCCTGGATTGCGCTACTCGGAATCCTCTTCACCCAGTTCGCAGTGGCGGCTTACGCTTGCCCGTCGTTGCCGCACACGACGAGTAAACCGGCGCAGGCTGCGGGTGACTCCTACGCAGCGCCCTGCCCGGAGATGGTCGCGCAATCGCACGCCGAGTTCGATGCGCAGCCGCCGAACCTTTGCAACCAGCACTGCGCTCAGGACAGGCAAGCCTCCGAATCGCGGTCGTTGGCCGCCATTCACCAGCCGCTTGTCCTGGCCTTCGTCGTTCCGGAACCCGATCCCTGCGGACTCGCTGGTATCAGGCACGCGCAGCCGCCCGAGTTGCTGCGGGCAACGACACCACCCCCTCTCTGGCGCACGGCTCGCCTGCGCATTTGATCGCGACGGCGCGTAGCTCGCTCGTGAAGCGGCGCTCGCTGCGCGACAACGGTGCGACCCGTTCCTGCTGATCAACGCCGACAGCCTGGCGTTCGCTCGCTTCGAGTCGTTCAGCGGCGAGGCAGCTTTTTCATCGACGACCAAGGATCGACATGCTCTCCAGAAAGAGGGGCTGTCACGCCTTCCCGCTCGCGCTGGCACTGACCGTGTTCGCCACAACGACAGTGTTTGCCGACCCTGCGATCACGCTGACCCACGTTCACGGCCTGTCCTACAGCGCGGACGGTCAGCAACTCCTCATTCCCAGCCATCACGGCCTGGCCGTGTTCAGCGAGGGGCGCTGGTCCCGGGCTGCAGGCCCTGCGCACGACTACATGGGCTTCTCGGCGACGCGCGATGCGCTGTACAGCAGCGGCCATCCGGCGCCGCGCGCCGGACTGACGAATCCGTTCGGCCTGATCAAGAGCAAGGACGGAGGAAAAACATGGCAGAAACTCGGGCTCGAGGGCGAGTCTGATTTCCACTCGCTGGCGACCAGCCACGGGACCAACACGGTGTACGTGTTCAACCCGCACCCGAACTCGCGCATGAAGCAGTCCGGCATCTACTACACGCGCAATGACGGCCTGCAGTGGAAGCGCGCTGCGGCCCGGGGGCTGAGCGGGGAGCTGAGCAGTCTCGCTGTGCATCCCACCGATGCCGGTGTCGTCGCCGCCGGTACCGACCAAGGCCTGTATCTGTCGCGCGATGCCGGTGAGAACTTCGAGCAACTCGTTGGCGAGATGCGCGTATTCGCCGAAGCCTTCGACCTCGACGGCCAGCAGCTGTGGTTCAGCACGTATGCCGACAAGGCGGGGCTTGCCCGCGTCGCGTTGAAGCCCGGCACCGCGCGCGAAACGCTTTCGATCCCCGCGCTAGGCGAAGACGCCGTGGCCTACATCGCGCAAAACCCCGTGCAGCGCGACGAGTTCGCGATTGCGACCTTCAAGCGAAGCGTTTTCGTCAGCGAAGACCGCGGCCGAAGCTGGACGCAGATTGCCAGGGACGGAGCGACGCTCCCGTGACGGCGAGGCGAACGACATGCTCAAGGTGATCGTGATCGTGCTCGCCACCATCGGCGGGCTGGTCGTGCTCGGCGCCGGCATCATGGCGCTGATGCATTTCGGGATGGCCGGCGGCATGGGCTGCTGTTAGGCCCATAGCTGCGTAAACCGATTGGAGGTCGATCTCATGGACCGTCAGAGGCGACGCGTCGTCGTCGGCACTGCCACCGCTGCAGCCGTGGCCACGCTTGGACTACCACAATCGGACGCACGCGCCGAAAGCAAGGAGGAGGTTGACGCCGGGGTCGATGTCCACATCGAGTTGCGCGCGGTGCCGGAACGAGTCGTTCTCCGTCCGGGCGCACCGACCCGCGTATGGCGCTACCGGGGCAAAGCGCTCAGAGGCGACGCAAGCACGCTCGAGGCATCCGATGCCACGTATCTCGGGCCGATCATCCGGGTGCGCCGCGGCCAGCGCG
>CAZIDY010000100.1:0-2782 GCA_964538505.1 uncultured Limnobacter sp.
TCTTCGGCATGTGGACGGTGACGCTGCTGCTCAAGCCGGCGATCGTCACCGGGCACCTGATCGGCGGGCTGCTCACGTTCTCGTTGCTGCTGTGGTTGTGGCTGCGACAGACCGCCCGACCGAAGTATGTGGACGCGGAGCCGGTCGCGGCGCTCGTTGCGCCGGCCGTCGTCGGCCTCGTGCTGGTCAGTGCGCAGATCTTCCTCGGCGGCTGGACGAGCACGAACTACGCCGCGCTCGCCTGCACCGACCTGCCGACGTGTCGCGACCAGTGGTGGCCGCCGATGGACTTCGCCAACGCCTTCCACTTCGTGCGCGAGCTCGGATACACCGGCGACGGCGAGCTGCTCTCGCACGAGGCGCTCACGGCCATCCACGTGATGCACCGGATCGGCGCGGTCATCGTTGCGCTGTACGTCGGCTGGCTCGCGTGGCGAGCGCGCAGCACCGACGGATTGCGCATGCTCGGCACGGCGCTCTTCGTCGTGCTCGCCGGGCAGTGGCTGCTCGGGCTGTCCAACGTATATTTCAGCCTGCCGCTGGCAGTGGCGGTCGCGCACAACGGAGGCGCGGCGCTGCTGCTCGGGCTGGTCGTCGCGCTGCTGTTCCGGGCGCGGCAGGCCCGCGCGATCCTCTGATGAACCGGGGCCCGAACACGATGGACATGCCCGCTGTCCGGCCTGCAGGCTGGCGCCTGGCCGTCTCGCAGTACGTCGCGGTGACGAAGCCGCGCATCGTGCTGCTGGCCGCCTTCTGCGCACTGATCGGGATGCTGCTGGCGAGCCAGGAGCAGGTTCCGCTGCAGATCCTGGTGTTCGGTACGCTCGGCATCTCGCTGCTCGCCGGCGCAGGCTTCGCCTTCAACTGCCTGATCGAGCGTCACATCGACGCGCGCATGGCGCGCACGCGCGGGCGGCCGTCGGCCAGCGGCGAGGTCGGTGTTCCAGGCCATGCGCTGTTTGCCACGGTGCTCGCTGCGGCCGGCGCATTCGTGCTGTACCGCTTCGTCAATCCGCTGACGATGTGGCTGACGCTCGCCACCTTCGTCGGCTACGCCGGCATCTACACCGTGCTGCTCAAGCCTGCCACGCCGCAGAACATCGTGATCGGCGGCGCCTCGGGCGCGATGCCGCCGGTGCTCGGCTGGGCCGCCGTCGTCAACGAGGTCAGTGCAGCGCCGCTCGTGCTCTTCCTCATCATCTTCGTCTGGACGCCGCCGCACTTCTGGTCGCTCGCGCTGTACCGCATCGACGACTACCGCAAGTCGGGGCTGCCGATGCTGCCGGTCACGCACGGCCCGGAGTTCACGCGGCTGAACATCCTGCTGTACACGATGCTGCTGGTGGCGGCGTCGATACTGCCGTTCCTGATCCAGATGAGCGGCCTGCTGTACCTTGTCTGTGCGCTCGTGCTCGACGCGATCTTCCTCGCCTACGCGTGGCGCATGTGGCGAAACTACTCCGACGAGCTCGCACGGCGTACCTTCGGCTATTCGATCTTCTACCTGGCGGCGCTGTTCGGCGCGCTGCTGGTCGACCACTTCATGAGCTGATTTCCATGGAGGTTTCCGCAAGATGGTAAATCTCGACGTGCCCGCGCCGCGGTCCGGGCGCTGGACACGCCGGGCCGCACTGGCCGCAATGCTCTCGGGCGCCGTATGGCTGGCCGGGTGTCAATCGAAGCCCGAATTTCGCAACACCGACGTGACCGGTGCCGATTTCGCGCAGGACTTCCAGCTCACGGGGCACGACGGCAAGTCGTATTCGCTCGCCGATTTCCGCGGCAAGGCCGTCGTGATCTTCTTCGGCTACACGCAGTGCCCCGATGTGTGCCCGGCCACGATGGCCGAGCTCGCACAGGTGATGCAGACGCTCGGCCCCGACGCCGAGCGCGTGCAGGTGATCTTCGTTACCGTCGATCCGGAGCGCGACACGCCGGAACTGCTCGCGAACTACGTGCCGGCCTTCGATTCGCGCTTTCTCGGCATGTACGGCGATGCGGAGGCAACCGAACGCACCGCGAAGACCTTCCGCGTCTTCTACCAGAAGGTGCCGGGCAAGACGCCGGGCAGCTATACCGTCGATCACACGGCGGGCAGCTACGTCTACGACCCTGAGGGCAAGCTGCGGCTGTTCATCAAGCACGGCACCGGGCCGGAGCCGATCGCGCACGACCTGCGGGAGCTGCTCGCGGGCTGATGTTCGCGCGCAGCGCCCACTCGGACCGGGGCGTGCGGCAGGGGACGGGCGCGAGGCTACGCGCAGCGGAGCTCCCGCTGCGGCGGTCGGCGCTTCGCGCCGACTTCCCTCGCTGCTCGCCTCGGGGTCGTGCGGCCGAACTCGCTGCGCGCGCTACGCGCGCTCCGCTCAGACAGGCGGCCGCAAGTCAGATTTTACGAAGCGCGCTACGCGCGCCGACCCCGAGGCTGCGCGGCTCGGCGCCGCAGAGGTCGCTCCGCCGCGCGTAGCCTCGCGCCCGTCCCCTGCCGCACGCCCCGGTCCGAGTGGGCGCTGCGCGCGAACGCAGGGAGCCCTCACAGGGCCCGGCACCGAAGCGCCCGCCGCAGACGGCCGCGCCTTTGCGAGCAAGGTCGGTGCGTGCGTCGTGAACGCCTGCGCCCTTCATCGCTGCTACCTCGTGAACAGCCGCGGCAACGGCTTCTGAATGCGCGAGCACACGGCGCTTTGTCGGGCGCTTAACGAGGACCTTGGTATCGAGCGCAGCAAGTGTCGGTGGCGGGCGTAATTTGCACAGATCTGGCGGTTGAAACTTGCACACTCGT
>CAZIDY010000101.1:0-2669 GCA_964538505.1 uncultured Limnobacter sp.
CCGAAGGCGCGATGGACGCCGGCAACATGCTCAAGCCCGCGCTCGCGCGCGGCGAGCTGCACTGCGTCGGCGCCACCACGCTCGACGAATACCGCAAGTACATCGAGAAGGACGCCGCGCTCGAGCGCCGCTTCCAGAAAGTGCTGGTCGGCGAACCGAGCGTCGAGGACACGATCGCGATCCTGCGCGGACTGCAGGAGCGCTACGAGCTGCACCACGGCGTCGACATCACCGACCCGGCGATCGTCGCCGCGGCGGAGCTGAGCAACCGCTACATCACCGACCGCTTCCTCCCCGACAAGGCGATCGACCTCATCGACGAGGCGGCCGCGCGCATCAAGATGGAGATCGACAGCAAGCCCGAGTCGATGGACCGGCTCGACCGTCGGATCATCCAGCTGAAGATCGAGCGCGAAGCGGTGAAGAAGGAAACCGACGACGCGTCGAAGAAGCGCCTCGAAGTGATCGAGCAGGAGATCGCGCGCCTGGAGAAGGAATACGCCGACCTCGACGAACTGCTGCGCGCCGAGAAGGCCGCCGTGCAGGGTTCGGCGCAGATCAAGACCGAGATCGACCAGCTGCGCGCGCAGATGGCCGACCTGCAACGCAAGGGCCAGTACGACAAGCTCGCCGAGATCCAGTACGGCAAGCTGCCCGAGCTCGAAGGACGACTGAAGGCGGCGAGCGAAGCGGAAGCCACGCGCTCCAGCAGCGGCACTGCGGAGAAGCCGCGGCTGCTGCGCACACAGGTCGGCGCCGAAGAGATCGCCGAAGTCGTCTCGCGCGCCACCGGCATCCCGGTGAGCAAGATGATGCAGGGCGAGCGCGACAAGCTGCTGCAGATGGAGGACTACCTGCACCGTCGTGTCGTCGGGCAGGACGAAGCGGTGCGCCTTGTGTCGGAAGCGATCCGCCGTTCGCGCGCGGGCCTCGCCGATCCCCGGCGCCCCTACGGTTCGTTCCTGTTCCTCGGCCCCACCGGCGTCGGCAAGACCGAGCTGTGCAAGGCGCTCGCCGAGTTCCTCTTCGACAGCGAAGACCACCTGATCCGCATCGACATGAGCGAGTTCATGGAGAAGCACTCGGTGGCGCGGATGATCGGCGCGCCCCCGGGCTACGTCGGCTACGAGGAGGGCGGCTACCTCACCGAAGCGGTGCGCAGGAAGCCGTACAGCGTGATCCTGTTCGACGAGGTCGAGAAGGCGCACCCGGATGTCTTCGGCGTGCTGCTGCAGGTGCTCGACGACGGACGCCTCACCGACGGCCAGGGCCGCACGGTGGACTTTCGTAACACGGTCGTCGTGATGACGTCGAACCTCGGCTCGCACGAGATCCAGCGCCTCTCCGCCGATTCGAAGCTGAACGACCCGGAGATCATCAAGGACGCGGTGATGGTCGAGGTGCGCTCGCACTTCCGGCCGGAGTTCATCAACCGCATCGACGAGATCGTCGTCTTCCATGCGCTCGATGCGTCGAACATTGCGTCGATCGCGAAGATCCAGCTCGAGGGGCTGAGGAAGCGCCTCGCTGATCGCGACATGGGGCTCGAGGTGTCGGAGGCGGCGCTCGCCGAAGTGGCGAAGGTCGGCTTCGATCCCCTGTACGGCGCGCGGCCGCTGAAGCGCGCGATCCAGCAGAAGATCGAGAATCCGATCTCGCGGCTGGTACTGGAAGGGAGGTATGGGCCGGACGACGTGATCACCGTCGACTACGCGGACGGGGAGTTCCGGTTCGGCATACAGGGTCGTTGAGAACAGGAGCCGGGCGCGTTAGGCGCCCAGCGAATCTAGACTTCGATCACGGTATCGCTGTAGCGCGCCATCATCGAGTCATGCGTCAGGAGCCGCATTGGTTCGGTGAGTGCCTGCGCGATAAGGATTCGATCGAAGGGATCGTGGTGGTGTGTCGGGAGGTCTTCGACTGCCGCGGCGTGTTCGGGATCCACCGGCAGGAAGCGATAGCCGGAGGCACGAAAGTAGCGAAGGGCATCTTGACCAGATACGGGTATATCGCCTCGCCCGAGACTGTGCTTGATGGAGATCTCCCAGACCGATGCGGCACTGATCCAGATCGATGACCGCGGCGACTCGATCATGTCCCGTGCTTTCTTCGAGAGCTTGGGGCTGTCCGCGATCGCCCACAGGGCGACGTGCGTATCGAGCAGGAAGTTCACGACTGCTCGCCCTGCAACAGGAGGGTCACTTCGTCATTGTGCGTGTCGATGCTGTCTGGCACCTCGAATCGTCCCTTGGCCACGCCGATTCGCTTGCTGCCGGGAGTCGTCTCGATAGGCACCAGTCGGGCAACGGGACGACCGTTGCGCGCAATGACGATCTCGCGCTCTTCTCCCTTTTCGATGGCTTCGACCAGGCGGGAAAGCGAGGATTTCGCCTGCAGCATATTGACGGACGGCATGGTACGCCTCTCTCTAGATGCTAATTAGTCTAGTCTGGTCAAGTATCGCGTTTCTCATGGCAAACTGCAATCGAGAGGTGCGGCTCGTGAACTTGGACCTTCGTCGAGAGCGCGGATCAGATTCCGGAGCATCGCGGCAATGTTTCCACCGATCGGTGCTTTCGGCCCTTCGACGGGCGACCTAGCCGACGTGCGCGCTTCATACGGCTTCGCGTTCAAAGACACGAAAGGAGCTGCGATCGAACCAGGTCGCG
>CAZIDY010000102.1:0-2431 GCA_964538505.1 uncultured Limnobacter sp.
TGCCGCGCAGGCCGAAGGCGCCGGCCTGCGGGAACTGCGGCGCGCCGAACGGGCACGCGTAGAAGCAGTAGCCGCAGCCGATGCACAGATTCTTGTCGTGCAGCACGACGCCTTCGCTCGTGCGATAGAAGCAGTCGACCGGGCAAACGGCCATGCACGGCGCATCCGAGCAATGCATGCACGCGACCGAGATCGAGCGCTCGCCGGGCTGGCCGTCGTTCAGCGTGACGACTCGGCGCCGGTTCACGCCCCACGGGATCTCGTGTTCCTGCTTGCAGGCCGTGACGCAGCTGTTGCACTCGATGCAGCGCTCGGCGTCGCAGATGAACTTCATTCGGGCCATGGAGCGTCTCCTGTTATCCGTTCTGCGATGAGCGTCAGGCGAACTTCTCGACCTGGCAGATCGTCGTCTTCGTCTCCTGCATCATCGTCACCGAGTCGTAGCCGTAGGTGGTGGCGGTGTTGACCGCCTCGCCGCGCACGACCGGTGCCGCACCTTCCGGATAGAACTCCTTCAGATCGCGCCCCTGCCACCAGCCGGCGAAGTGGAAGGGCATCCAGCAGGTGTCGGGACCGACGCGCTCGGTGACGAGCGCCTTGACCTTCAACCTGGCACCGGTGGGCGTGGACAGCCACACCCACTCGTCATGACGGATGCCGCGATCGTTCGCCGCCTTCGGGTTGATCTCGACGAACGCGTACTGCTGCAGCTCGGCGAGCCACGGGTTCGAACGCGTCTCGTCGCCGCCGCCCTCGTACTCGGTAAGCCGGCCCGACGAGAGGATCAGCGGGAACTTCTCGTACATCTTCTCCGCGACGTTCTTCTGCTGCAGCGTCTTGTACAGCGTGGGCATGCGCCAGAAGTTGTTCTTGTCGTCGTGCGTCGGATACTTCTCGACGAGGTCGGGGCGCGTTCCGTAGATCGGCTCGCGATGCAGCGGGATCGGATCCGGGAAATTCCAGACGATCGCACGCGCCTTCGCGTTGCCGAACGGATAGCAGCCGTGGTTCTTCATCACGACGCGGATGATTCCGCCCGAGTTGTCGGTCTTCCAGTTCTTGCCCTCGGCGAGCTTCTTCTCCTCGTCGGTGAGCTCGTCCCACCAGCCGAGCTTCTTCAGCAGCACGTGGTCGAACTCGGGGTAGCCGCCCTTGATGTCGGCGCCCTCCGAATACGAGCCCTCCTCGGCGAGCAGCGACACGCCGTCGCGCTCGACGCCGAAGTTCGCGCGGAAGTTGCCGCCGCCGTCCATCACGTGCCGGCTCGTCTGGTACAGGTTCGGCGTGCCGGGGTGCTTCAGCTCCGGCGTGCCCCAGCACGGCCACGGCAGCCCGAAGTAGTCGCCGTCGCACGGACCGCCCACCGCCCTCAGCGTCTTCACGTCGAAGGTGTGCATGTTCTTCATGTGCAGCTTCAGGCGCTCGGGCGACTGTCCGGTGTAGCCGATCGTCCAGATCCCGCGATTGATCTCGCGCAGCATCGACTCGGGCGTGGGCTCGTGCCATTCGATCCCGTGCTTGTTCACGGTGATCATTTCGTAGTTCTTCGACAGCTGTTCGCCGAACCCGAGCCGCTCGGCGAAGGCCTGCATGATCGTGTGATCGGGCATCGATTCGAACAGCGGCTCGATCACGCGCTCGCGCCACTGCAGCGAGCGGTTCGACGCCGTCGCCGAGCCGGAAGTCTCGAGCTGCGTGCACGCAGGCAGCAGGTAGATCGCACGATTCGGATTGACGTCCTTCGAATCGCTGCCCATCGCGGCCATCGCCGCGGTGGCCGACGGATAGGGATCGACGACGACGAGCAGGTCGAGCTTGTCCATCGCGCGCTTCATGTCGAGCCCGCGCGTCTGCGAGTTCGGCGCGTGCCCCCAGTAGATCACGCCGCGCAGCGTCGTAGGCTGGTCGAGCGCTTCCTTGCTCTCGAGCACGCCGTCGCACCAACGCGAGACGGTGAGCCCCGCCTTCTCCATCATGCCCGCCGTGAACTGGGCCTTCATCCACTCGTAGTCGACCCCCCAGACCGCCGCGAAGTGCTTCCACGAGCCGGCGGAAACGCCGTAGTAGCCGGGCAGCGAATCGGGGTTCGGTCCGATGTCGGTGGCGCCCTGCACGTTGTCGTGGCCGCGGAAGATGTTCGCGCCGCCGCCCGAGATACCGACGTTGCCGAGCGCGAGCTGCACGATGCACGAGGCACGCACCATCGCGTTGCCGATCGAGTGCTGCGTCTGCCCCATGCACCAGACGAGCGTCGACGGCCGGTTCTTCGCCATCATCTCGGCCGCCTGCGCAAGGATCGCCTCGGGCACGCCCGAGGCCTCCTCGACCTTGTCGGGCGTCCACTTCGCGAGCACCTCCTCGCGAACCTTGTCCATCCCGTAGACGCGGTCGTTGATGTACTGCTTGTCTTCCCAGCCGTTCTTGAAGATGT
>CAZIDY010000103.1:0-2031 GCA_964538505.1 uncultured Limnobacter sp.
CTCGCGACCTGGTTCGATCGCAGCTCCTTTCGTGTCTTTGAACGCGAAGCCGTATAACATGGCCGGAACCTGGGCCGCATGCGAGAGTCAGCCTATCGCATGCGACCGGATTCACCGGCGGTCTACGTCCACCTCGAATCCTCCTGAAGAGCCGACGCACAGCGAGCGCTTCGTGGCGCTACTCGACGAGCACTATCCAGCGTGGCGCGAGGCCCGGGCGGAATTGAACGAACTGCAGCTGGGCGCGGAAACCTGGAAGGAGTAGGAGGGTCGATACCCCGGAAGCGCCCCTACTTCCCGATACAGAACCGGCTGAAGATCACCCCAAGCAGATCATCCGACCCGAACTCCCCGGTGATCTCGTTCAGCCGCTCCTGAGCCAGCCGCAGCTCCTCGGCAAGTAGATCCAGCTGCAGATCGCCCTGCGCCGCCCGCACGGCAGCACCGTCGAGATGCTCTCCCGCTGCCCGCAGCGCCACCAGATGCCGCTCGCGCGCAATGAACGTCGACTCGCCGCCCGTCTGCCAGCCGGCAAGCTCGAGCAGCAGCGCGCGCAGCAACTCGATGCCCTCGCCGGTCTTCGCCGACAGCCACACCGAAGCTTCGACGCAGCCGTCGCCGCCCGACCGGACAGCGTCCACGGGCGACACCCCGCTTCGCACGGAATCCGCACGCCCGACCCGCGCCTCGACATCCGCCAGATCGATCTTGTTGTGCACCCGCACGATCGGCACCGGCCGCTCGAGCCGACGCTCGAGCTCACGCTCGATCCGCTCGACACCTTCGCCGCCCGCCTCCCGCGCATCGAGCAGATGCACGACCACATCCGCCCTGCCCGCCTCCGACCACGTGCGCGCAATGCCCAGCTGCTCGACCCGATCCCCCGTCTCGCGCAGCCCGGCGGTATCGACGACGTTCACCGGCACGCCTTCGATCTGGATCGCCTGCGCGATCCGGTCGCGCGTCGTCCCGGGCACGTCGGTGACGATCGCGATCTCGGCGCCGGCCAGCGCATTGAGCAGCGAACTCTTGCCGACGTTCGGTTCGCCGATCAGCACGACGTTCAGTCCTTCGCGCAGCAGCGCGCCACGGCGCGCCTGCGCGAGCAGCGCATCGAGATCGGCGCGCACCGCAGCCAGCCGTCCTCGCGCGTCGGACGCTTCGAGGAAATCGATCTCCTCCTCGGGAAAGTCGAGCGTCGCCTCGACGAGCGTACGCAGCTCGATCAGCCGATCGACCAGCGCGTGCACCGCATCCGAGAACTCACCCGACAGCGATCGCGCGGCCGAACGCGCCGCCTGCTCGGTGCTCGCGTCGATGAGATCCGCCACCGCCTCGGCCTGCGCGAGATCGAGCTTGTCGTTCAGGAACGCGCGCTGCGTGAACTCGCCGGGCCCGGCCAGGCGCACGCCGAGTTCGCTGCCCGCCTCGAGCACGCGCCGCAGCAACAGCTGCAGCACGACCGGCCCGCCGTGCCCCTGCAACTCGAGCACGTCCTCGCCGGTGTACGAATGCGGTGCAGGAAAGAAGATCGCGATGCCGCGATCGATCACCGCGCCATCCGGGCCGAGGAACGGCCCGTAGCTCGCCTGTCGCGGCGCGAGCGACCGCTGCAGAACCGCGTCGATCAGCGGCTGCAGCCCGCGCCCCGAGACGCGGACCACGCCGATCCCGCCGCGACCCGGCGCAGTGGCAATGGCGGCGATGGGCTCGGCCATTCGGCGAAGCGGGGCGCGATCACCCCGGCTTCTTCACCCCCACCATCTTCTTGTTGATCACCCACTGCTGCACGATCGAGTAGACGTTGTTCACCAGCCAGTAGAGCACCAGCCCTGCCGGGAAGAAGAAGAACATCACCGAGAACACGAGCGGCATGATCATCATCATCTTTGCCTGCATCGGATCCGGTGGCGTCGGGTTCAGCTTCACCTGGATGAACATCGTGCCGGCCATCACCAGCGGCAGGATGAAGAAGGGATCGGGCGCGGAGAGATCGTGGATCCAGCCGATCCACGGCGCGTTGCGCATCTC
>CAZIDY010000104.1:0-1923 GCA_964538505.1 uncultured Limnobacter sp.
GCGAGGAACGCGTAGTTCGCGCCCGACTCCTTCAGGCTCAGGCACTGCGCCTTGAAGTCGCCCGGCTTCAGCGAGTACTGGATCGACGGCACGATGCCGAAGCCCATCTCCTTGGCGTACTCGCCGCACGCGGCCTTCGGTGCGTTCGGGTACGGATGGTTGTCACCCATGTGCACGAACTTCGGCGACGTGATGCCCTTCTTCTTCGCGTCGGCGGCCGCCCACTGCACGAGCGCGCGACAGCCGTCGGTGTACGACGGACCGTAGAAGAAGTTGTAGGGCGCCGGCTTCGCGCCGTGCGTGCCCTTGCCGGTCGGGTCGGTCAGGTGCCCCGAGTACGACGCCGAGAAGTACGGGATCTCGTCCTTCGCGACGAAGGTGACCAGCGCCTCGGTATCGCCGGTGCCCCAGCCCTGGATCGCCGCCGGCTTGGTGCCGCCGCTCCACTTCTTGTAGGTGGCGATCGCACGCGGAATCTCGTAGCTGTAGTCGACCGTTTCGAAGTCGATTTTCTTGCCGTTGACGCCGCCGTGCTGGTTGACATAGGCGAGCGCGTCGGCGACCCCCTCGCCGTACGGCTTGCCGACGTCGGAGGTCGCGCCGGTGTAGTCGGCGAGATGGCCGACGAAGATGCCCTGCGCGCCGGCGGGGCCGACGCCAAGCAGGACTGCCGCGGCCGCAACGGCCGTGAACGTGGTTGCCTTCATTGCCTTACTCCTCTCCTCAATGAACGTGTCAGCGCAAAACACTGCCCTGCTAGTACGAGAACGGATACAGCTTCCAGTACGCCTTGATGAGATGCCAGCGGTGAGCGAGCCCCTCGGGCTCGAAGATCAGGAACAGCACGATCACCAGGCCGATCGCCCCTTCCTTGACGAAAGCGAGCCCCGAGGTGAGCGCCGGGAACACGTCGCCCAGGCTCTGCGACATCCAGCCGATCGTCTCGGGCAGCAGCACCATGAACGCGGTACCCAGCAGCGTGCCCATCACGCTGCCCAGGCCGCCGATGATGATCATGCCGAGGAACTGGATCGACAGCAGCAGCGTGAACGCCTCGGCCGATACGTAGCCGAGGTAGTGGCCGAACAGCGCGCCGCCGATACCTGCGTAGAACGACGAAATGCCGAAGGACAACACCCGGTACCAGGTGAGGTGCACGCCCATCACTTCGGCCGACAGGTAGTGGTCGCGCACCGCGATGAAGGCGCGACCGTCGCGCGTGCGCAGCAGGTTCGTGCCGAGCAGGTACATCAGCACCAGCCAGGCGAGCACGACGTAGAAATAGCCGTGGTCGGTGGCGATCTCCCAGCCGAAGATGCCGAAGGGCTGCGCGAGCGTTCCCGACGACCCGCCGGTGAACCAGTCGGCGCGCGCGAAGAAGTCCTCGAGAATGAACTGCGCAGCGAAGGTGGCGATCGCCAGGTACAGCCCCTTGATGCGCGCCGAAGGGATGCCGAACAGCAGGCCGACCACGGTGGTCATCACGCCGGCGAGCGGGATCGACCAGAACACCGGGATGCCGAAGCTGTTGCTCAGCCACGCCGACGAGAAGGCGCCGAAGCCGAAGAAGGCGGCGTGGCCGAGCGAGATCTGCCCGGTGAAACCGACCAGGATGTTCAGCCCGAGGGCAGCGATGCCGTAGTAGCCGATCTGCGTCAGCAGGTTGATCTGGTACTTGCTCAGCACGCCGGCGAGCGGCAGCAGCGCGAGCAGCGCGACCGCGCCGATGACCATCCAGCGCGAGACGGGCGTCGGGAAGATCGTCGTGTCGGTGCGGTAGCTCGTCTTGAACTGCCCGCAGGGAATCATCGCGGAAGGAGTGCTCGCCACCTGGGTATCCTGTTCAGACCCGCTCGATCTGCTTCGTACCGAACAGCCCGTACGGCTTGATCATCAGGATGATGATCAGCGCGTAGAACGGCG
>CAZIDY010000105.1:0-1830 GCA_964538505.1 uncultured Limnobacter sp.
GGTCGTTCTCGATCCTCGACTGGCACGCGCTGCCGCTGTCGATGAACGAGCAGATTCTCGTTTTCGTCGCCTTCCTCGCGGCCTTCGCGGTCAAGGTGCCGATGTGGCCGGTGCACACGTGGTTGCCCGACGCGCACGTCGAGGCGCCCACCGGCGGCTCGGTGGTGCTGGCCGCGGTCATGCTGAAGCTCGGCGCCTATGGCTTCGTGCGCTTCTCGCTGCCGATCACGCCCGACGCGAGCCACGAACTCGCCTGGCTGATGATCGCGCTGTCGCTGATCGCGATCGTCTACATCGGGCTCGTCGCGCTCGTGCAGGCAGACATGAAGAAGCTCGTCGCCTACTCGTCGGTTGCCCACATGGGCTTCGTGACGCTCGGCTTCTTCCTGTTCGATCCGCTCGGCATGCAGGGCGCGCTGGTGCAGATGCTTTCGCACGGCTTCGTCTCGGGCGCGATGTTCATGTGCATCGGCGTGCTGTATGACCGGCTGCACTCGCGCCAGATCGCCGACTACGGCGGCGTCGTCAACGTGATGCCGAAGTTCGCCGCGCTGTTCCTGCTGTTCTCGATGGCCAACGCCGGCCTGCCCGGCACCTCGGCCTTCATCGGCGAGTTCTTCGTCATCCTGTCGGCGGTCGGATCGAACCTGTGGGTCGGCGTGGCAACGGCCACCGCGCTGATCACGGGTGCGGCCTACTCGCTGTGGATGTACAAGCGCGTCGTGCTCGGTGCGGTCGGCAACGAACGCGTCGCGCAGATGCAGGACGTCGGCCTTCGCGAGTTCTGGATGCTTTTCGCGATGGCGCTGCTCGTGCTCGGCCTCGGCGTCTATCCGAAGCCCGTCACCGACATGACGGATGCTTCGGTGCAGGCGCTGCTGCAGCACGTCTCCCACTCGAAGCTCCAGTAGGTCTCCGAGATGAACCCCCAACTGCTCAATACCTGGGCGGCCGCGCCCGAGATCGCACTGCTGGTCGCGATCTGCGTGGTGCTGCTCCTCGACGCCTGGGTTCCGCCCGAGAAGCGGATCAGCACCGCCGGAATGTCGCTGATCGCGATCGCGATTCCCACGGTGATCACGCTGTGGCAGATCGGCCAGCCGGTGCAGTACGCCTTCGGCGGCATGTACGTCGCCGACATCTTCGCGCACCTGCTCAAGCTCTCGTCATACATCTCGATGGCGGTCGTCATCATCTACGGGAACAACTACGTGCGCGAGCGGCCGATTCCGCTCGGCGAGTACCACGCGCTGGTGCTGTTCTCGCTGCTGGGCCAGATGGTGATGATGTCGGCAACGAACATGCTGCTCATCTACCTCGGGCTCGAGATGATGTCGCTGTCGCTGTACGCGATGATCGCGCTGCAGCGCGACGCACGCCTGCCCGCCGAGGCGGCGATGAAGTACTTCGTGCTCGGCGCGCTGTCGTCCGGTTTCCTGCTGTACGGGATGTCGATGATCTACGGCGGTACCGGCAGCCTCGACCTGGCACAGATCGCGACCACCTACGCGTCCGGCCAGGCCGACACCACGGTGTTCACCTTCGGCGTCGTCTTCATCGTTGCAGGCCTGGCATTCAAGCTCGGCGCGGTGCCGTTCCACATGTGGCTGCCCGACGTGTATCACGGCGCACACACCCCGGCCACGCTCGTCGTCGCCACCGGCTCCAAGCTTGCCGCGTTCGCGATCGCGTTTCGCCTGCTCGTCGAAGGCCTGATCGGCGTCGCCGCCGACTGGCAGTTGATGCTGATGGTCCTCGCCGTGCTGTCGCTGGCAATCGGCAACATCGTCGCGGTCGCGCAGACGAACTTCAAGCGCATGCTGGCGTACT
>CAZIDY010000106.1:0-1730 GCA_964538505.1 uncultured Limnobacter sp.
TCCTGGTTGTCCTTGTTGTAGGCGAGCGGCTGGCCCTTCATCAGCGTGAGCAGCGCGACCAGGTGCCCGTAGACGCGCCCGGTCTTGCCGCGCGCGAGCTCCGGAACGTCGGGGTTTTTCTTCTGCGGCATGATCGACGAGCCGGTGCAGAAGCGGTCGGCGAGGTCGATGAAGCCGACGCGCGGCGACATCCACAGCACGAGCTCCTCCGACAGGCGCGAGACGTGCATCATCGCGAGGCTGGCCGCCGCGCAGTACTCGATCGCGAAGTCGCGATCGGAGACGGCGTCGAGCGAATTGCCGCACAGCCCGTCGAAGCCGAGCGTGCGGGCGACCTGCTCGCGGTCGATCGGGTACGAGGTGCCGGCGAGCGCCGCCGCGCCCAATGGCAGCCGGTTGGTGCGCGCGCGCGCCTCGCCGAAGCGTTCGGTATCGCGCGCGAACATCTCGACGTAGGCGAGCAGGTGATGGCCGAAGGTGACCGGCTGCGCGACCTGCAGGTGCGTGAAGCCGGGCAGGATCGTTTCGGCATGCGACTCGGCGAGATCGAGCAGGGCCTGCTGCAGTGACACGAGGAGCCGCCGCGTGTCGTCGATGGTGGCGCGCAGCCACAGGCGCAGGTCGGTGGCGACCTGGTCGTTGCGTGAGCGCGCGGTGTGAAGTCGCTTGCCGGGCTCGCCGACGAGCTCGGTGAGCCGCCGTTCGATGTTCAGGTGGACGTCTTCGAGGTCGATCGACCAGTGGAACTCGCCGCGTTCGATCTCGTCGCGGATCGTCGCCATGCCGCCGCGGATGGCGCGCAGGTCGTCGGCGCCGATGAGGCCGACCGATTCGAGCATGGCCGCGTGGGCGAGCGAAGCTTCGATGTCGAAGGGCGCCAGCCGGCGGTCGAATCCGACCGACGCGGTGTAGCGTTTGACCAACTCATCGACGGGTTCCGAGAAGCGCGCGGACCACGCTTCGGATTTTTTCGAAAGTTGATCTGTCATAATCCGCCGGCACGTAGCGATCGAGCCGGGGGATTATACGAGCCGAGACGTACGTGCTGCCGTTGGGGAGGTCGATGAGCGATCGCAGTCCGGCTCCGCGCGAGGCGGCCATACCGGACCTCACGCTGCCGTCCGGCGCCGTGGGCGCCTCGATCGGCGACGTGGCATTGCCGCCGCGTCGCCGCCTTACCGACGGCGCCGATCTCCCGGTTGTCCCCGATTGCTGCAACATGGGCACCGTCGTGCGCGTGCTCGTGCCGCTGAACCTCGGCGTCCTGCTGGTGCTGTGGATGGCACACGCGAGCGGCGCCACTTCGTGGCCGGTGCTCGAGACGGTACTGAACGTGAATGCCACGGCGGCCGCGTCGCTGTTGCTGCTGTGCGCGTCGCGTCGTTTCGTCAACGGCGCTCCGCGCCCCGTGCAATGGGCCGTCGCGCTCGGCGTGCCGGCGCTGCTGACGATCGCCGTCTCGCTGGTCGATGTCGATCCCGATCGAATGGCCGCGCCCGAAGCCTGGGCCTGGGCGCTCGTTCCGCGCGTGCTGTGTGCCCTTGCCGTCTCCTGGGCGGTGATCGAGTTCCTGCGGCTGCGCCAGCTGTCGCTGCAGCCGTCGCAGGCCGAAGGGCGGCTGCAGGCGCTGCAGGCGCGCATCCGCCCGCACTTCCTCTTCAACAGCCTGAACACCGTGCTCGGGCTGATGCGCAGCGATCCGCGCAAGGCCGAGCGCACGCTGGAGAACC